>NZ_VFUA01000151.1 GCF_006440735.1 Mesorhizobium sp. B2-7-1
CCGGACGCTTGGGTAACCAAGCCACCGGGTTGTGCACCGGTTTCGGACCGACGCAACCCTCCCGTGATTGACAATAGCCGGGGCAAGCGCATCCTCCACCGCCAACTCATACAGCGCCGCGCGTTCTTTGAACGCGCAAAGGACGCTGTAAAACTTGATTTGGCGCATGATCCCTTTCCGAAAATCGATTCCGATTTTCGGGGTCATGCGCACGGGGTGTGGAGAGTCGGGGCCATGTGGGACTTCAGCATTGGCCGGTCAGTGTCCATCATGATGCGGACATGGCCGTTCATCGTCTTTCGCATGATCGTCTATTTCGGCATCACCGTCGCCTACATCATGGCGACCGGCACGGGCGCCAGCGTCGGCTACGGCGTCGGCCATATCTCGACCGATCCGGACGGCCCGACGTCCTTTGCGCTGTGGGGCGGCGTGGTCGGCTTCGGCGTCGTCTCGATCGCCGTCTACTGGATCCGAGAATACATCCTTTATGTGCTGAAAGCGGGCCATATCGCCGTCATGGTGCATCTGATCGACGGCCACGACGTGCCCGACGGCCAGGGCCAGATCGCCTATGCGAAGGAGGTGGTCACCCAGCGTTTCGCCGAGGCCAACATCCTTTTCGTCGTCGACCAGCTGGTCAAGGGCGCCATCCGCGCCATCACCGGCCTGATCGGCGGCATCGCCGCATTCCTGCCTATTCCGGGCCTGAGCGGCCTGGTCAGCTTCATCAACACGGTGATCCGCCTGTCGCTGACCTATGTCGACGAGATCATCCTCGGCTACAACATCCGCATCAATTCGAACTCGCCCTTCGAGACGGCGCGGCAAGGCGTCGTGCTCTACGCCCAGAACGGCAAGCATATGGTCAAGAACGCTGTCTGGCTGGCGGTGATCATGTGGGGCGTGTCCTTCGTCATCTTCCTGTTGATGCTGGCGCCCGCGGCCGCCATCCTTTGGGTCATGCCGGGCGAGCTTGCCGGCTGGGCCTTTGTGCTCGCCATCGTCTTTGCCTGGGCCTTCAAGGCCGCCTTCATCGAGCCCTTCGCCATCGCTTCGCTGATGCAGGTCTATTTCGAAGCGATCGAAGGCCAGACGCCTAATCCCGAATGGGACCGGCGGCTCGCCGAGACCTCGTCGAAGTTCAGGGAGTTGCGCGACAAGGCGCTGGGCTCCTTCGGCGGCGGCTCGCGCTGGGATACGCCCCGAGCTGCTTGATCATGGCTTCGATGTGCTGCCAAGCCTCGCAATCGCCGATTTGAGCGGTGCCTCGCCGGCGCCGCGAAAGGTCTCGCTCATCACCAACTCGGGCAGGGGCAGGCGCTTGCCCCAGCCATGCGCTTCCAGGTCCGGCTTCGGCGCGAAGGCCGAGACGCGGCCGACGCAGAGATAGGCAATTGGCGTGACATGCTCGGGGATCGACAGAAGCCGCTTCAGCGCCTCGGTTTCGATGATGCTCACCCAGCCGACGCCGACGCCTTCGGCCCGCGCCGCCAGCCAGAAATTCTGCACCGCGCAGACGGTGCTGTAGAGGTCCATCTCGGGGTTGTGCCAGCGCCCGAGCGGCGAATCCTTCGAGCGCTGCCGGTCGCAGGTGATGCAGAGGTTGAGCGCGCTTTCGCAGATGCCTTCGAGCTTCAGCTTGCGGTAGAGCGCCTGCCGTTCCGCCTCCATCGCCGGCAGTTCCTGCTCGCGCGCGGCGAGGAACAGGTCGCGCACCTGCTGCCGCCGTGCGGCGTCGCGGATGACGATGAAATTCCACGGCTGCATGTAGCCGACCGACGGCGCGTGATGGGCGGCGGTGATGAGCCGCGCCAGCACACTGTCATCGAGATCGTCGGATACAAAATGGCTGCGCACGTCACGCCTGGTGAACATGGCCCGGTAGACCGCGTCGCGCGCCAATTGGTCAAAATCATCGCCGCTCGCGGCGATCGCTGCTGCCTTCATCGCTTTTCCCCATGCGACAAGCAGTCTCCCGCCTGACCAAGCGGGTGACCATGTCTGCCGGGCCGGTCTTCTGGCTCGGGATCGTCCCGCTCCGGCGCCTTCCCGTCATCGACAGTGGCTTTGCCGGCGCGGTCCCCCTTACAGCGTTGGGCACGCCACGGAGTTCAACCGTGTTCCCGATTCTCCCGCGTCGCGGGCACCAGGCAGCGGGATGACCTTATCTCGAAGTCTGGGCCGCGCCAATGGCGCCAGCGACACGGGCTGACGCAATTTTCCCCAGCCATTCGGCTTTCAAACATGGTCATCCGCGCCGCCGGTGCCTAGATTAGGCGCCATGGCCACCCGTCTCTACACGCACCCGATCTTTCTGGAACACCTGACGCCGCCCGGCCACCCGGAGCGGCCCGACCGTCTGCGCGCCATAGAGCGCGTGCTCGACGACGAGGCTTTTTCCGCGCTCGACCGCGTCAAGGCGCCCGAAGGCGACGAGAAAACCATCCTCTATGCGCATCCCGAGGATTTCGTCGAGCGCGTGCGCGCGGCGATCCCCGAAAACGGCATCGTCTCGATCGACGCCGACACCAGCGCCAGCCCGAAAAGCTGGCAGGCGGTGGTGACGGCGATCGGCGGCGCCAACGCTGCGGTGGACGACGTCTTCGAGGGCCGTGCCGCCAACGTCTTTGTCGCCGCCCGTCCGCCTGGTCACCATGCCGAAAAGACCACGGCGATGGGCTTTTGCCTGTTCAACACGGCGGCGATCGCCGCTCGCTACGCGCAGAAGAAGCACCAGGCCGAGCGCGTCGCCATCGTCGACTGGGACGTCCATCACGGCAACGGCACGCAGGACATCTTCTGGGACGATCCGTCAGTGCTTTACTGCTCGACGCACCAGATGCCGCTTTACCCGGGTACCGGGGCGAAGAGCGAGACCGGCGCCGGTAACATCGTCAACGCGCCGCTCGCGCCGCAGACCGGCAGCGATCTGTTCCGCGACGCCTTCCTGTCGCGCGTGCTGCCGTCCATCGACGCATTCGCGCCGGACCTGATCATCATTTCCGCCGGCTTCGACGCGCACCATCGCGACCCGCTCGCCGAGATCAACCTGACCGAGGACGATTTCGACTGGGCGACCGGCCAGTTGATGGAACGCGCCGGCCGCCACAGCTCCAACAGGCTCGTCAGCCTGCTGGAAGGCGGCTACGATCTGCAGGGACTGGCATTTTCAGTCGCCGCCCATGTCGGGCGGCTGATGAAGGGATAGGATATGGCAGTGGAAGGCAATGAGGACGTCAAGGCGATGAGCTTCGAACAGGCGCTCGACGCGCTGGAGAAGATCGTCGATGATCTGGAGCGCGGCGACGTCCCGCTCGACCAGTCGATCAGGATCTATGAGCGCGGCGAGGCGTTGAAGGCGCATTGCGACCGGCTGCTGAAGGCGGCCGAGGACAAGGTCGAGAAGATCAGGCTGTCGCGCGACGGCAAGCCGGTAGGAACGGAGCCGCTCGACGCCGACTGAGGTGTATTGATATTCAGGTGAGGCCGGCCTGCAAATGGCGGCCTCCTGCGCTTCCGGTGCTCACGTACTTCAAGTACGCTCCGCTCCGGTTCTCGGAAGCCACCATTTTCGGCTCGGCCTGACCTGAATCTCAACACACCTCGGTGCATGATCTCAGACCGGGCAGGGGCAGAGCAAGCAGGTAAGGAGTTCAAGCCATGTGCCGCAACATCAAGACCCTGGCCAATTTCGAGCCGCCGGCGACCAATGACGAAGTGCATGACGCAGCGCTTCAATTCGTGCGCAAGCTGAGCGGCTCGACGAAACCTTCGAGGCGCAACGAGCATGCTTTCCACCATGCTGTCGAGGCGATCGCAGCGATCGCGCGCGAGTTGATCGACTCGCTCGAGACCAGCCAGGAACCCCGCAATCGCGAGGAAGAGGCGGCCAAGGCGAAGGCCAGGTCGGCGCTTCGCTTCGCCTGAGGAACCGACATGAGCTTCTTTCCGGGAAACGATCCTGAACCCGGCGATGCCTTCGCCTGCGATCAGATCGAACTGATGGTCATTCCGAACGCCAAGGATATCGGCGGCTTCGAGGTGCGTCGCGCCTTGCCGACGGCAAAACGCCGTCTGGTCGGCCCGTTCATCTTCTTCGACCGCATGGGCCCGGCCATCCTGCGCGCCGGCCATGCGCTCGACGTGCGCCCGCATCCGCATATCGGCCTGTCCACCGTCACTTACCTGTTCGACGGCAAGATCAGGCATCGCGACTCGCTCGGCACCGAAATGGTGATCGCGCCCGGCGACGTGAACCTGATGACCGCCGGGCGCGGCATCGTCCATTCCGAGCGCACGCCGGAAGAACTGCGCGGCGCGCCGATGTCGGTCTCCGGCCTCCAGACCTGGCTGGCGCTGCCGGACGGCAAGGAGGAGATTGCTCCGGTTTTCGCCAACACCTCGATGGCCCGTCTGCCCGAGATCGATGCCGAGGGCGTCGGCGGCCGCGTCGTCATCGGCGAATTCTCAGGCCTGCGCTCGCCCGTGGCGACCGCTTCGGACACGCTTTATGCCGATCTGCGCCTGGTCGCCGGCGCCAGCGTGAAAATTCCGGCCGATGCCGAGGAGCGCGCCATCTACACGCTGGAAGGCGAAGTCTCGATCGCCGGCGATGTCTTTCCGGCCGAGCGGCTGCTGGTGTTCAAGCCAGGCGAGGAGATCGTCGTTTCCTCCGAGCGCGGCGCGCATTTCATGCTGTTCGGCGGCGCTTCGCTGGGTTCCAAGCGCTATATCTGGTGGAATTTCGTCTCGTCCTCGAAGGAACGCATCGAGCAGGCCAAGCAGGAATGGAAGACAGGCCGCTTCGATATCGTTCCTGGCGATGAGGAGGAGTTTATCCCGCTGCCGGAGGGCTAGGGATCGCTCAACCTCGCGTCACGGACACACATTTACATTCGCCCACCGGCGGCCTATTCCGGCGCATGATTATGGCGCAATTTGCTGGTAGCGCCGTGTTCGATCAATTGAGGTAGGACGCGCCCGAGTGAAGCCAGACACGCCGCTGCTCGATAAGGTCCGCATTCCGGCGGATCTGCGGACGCTTGATGAGAGCGCGCTGCCGCAGCTCGCGGCCGAGCTGCGTGCCGAGCTCATCGACGCCGTGTCGCAGACGGGCGGCCACCTCGGCGCCGGCCTCGGCGTCGTCGAGCTCACGGTTGCCCTGCACTATGTCTTCAACACTCCGGACGACCGGCTGATCTGGGACGTCGGCCACCAGGCCTATCCGCACAAGATCCTGACCGGTCGCCGCGATCGCATCCGCACGCTGCGCCAGGAAGGCGGCCTCTCCGGTTTTACCCGGCGCGCCGAGAGCGAATACGACCCGTTTGGCGCGGCACACTCCTCGACCTCGATCTCGGCCGGCCTCGGCATGGCCATGGGGCGCGACCTGTCGGGCGGCCGCAACAATGTGATTTCCGTGATCGGCGACGGATCGATGTCGGCCGGCATGGCCTTCGAGGCGCTGAACAATGCCGGCGCGCTCGATGCCCGGCTGATCGTCATCCTCAACGACAACGACATGTCGATCGCGCCGCCGACCGGCGCGATGAGCGCCTATCTGGCCAGGCTCGCCTCCGGCAAGGCCTATCTGGGCCTGCGCGATTTCGGCAAGAAGCTGACATCCTATCTCGGCAAGCGCGCCGACCGCGCCATCGCCCGCGCCGTCGAGCATGCGCGCGGCTACGTCACCGGCGGCACGCTGTTCGAGGAACTCGGTTTCTATCACATCGGCCCGATCGACGGGCACAATCTCGAACATCTGATCCCGGTGTTGAGGAACGTGCGCGACAACGGCAAAGGCCCGGTGCTGATCCATGTCGTCACCCAGAAGGGCAAGGGCTATGCGCCAGCGGAGGCCGCGGCCGACAAATATCATGGCGTCAACAAATTCGACGTCATCACCGGCGCGCAGGCCAAGGCGCCGGCCAATGCGCCCGCCTACACCAAGGTCTTCGCCGAGAGTCTGATCCAGGAAGCGCGCGAGGACGACCGCATCGTCGCCATCACCGCCGCCATGCCGAGCGGCACCGGCCTCGATCTGTTCGGCGAGGTGTTTCCGCAGCGGACCTTCGATGTCGGCATTGCCGAGCAGCATGCGGTGACCTTCGCAGCGGGGCTGGCCACCGAAGGCTACAAGCCCTTCGCCGCCATCTACTCGACGTTCCTGCAACGCGCTTACGACCAGGTCGTGCACGACGTGGCGATCCAGAAACTGCCGGTGCGCTTCCCGATCGACCGCGCCGGTTTCGTCGGCGCCGACGGCGCTACCCATTGCGGCGCTTTCGACACGACCTTCCTCACCACGCTGCCGGGCTTCGTCGTCATGGCCGCGGCCGATGAGGCGGAGCTTCGCCACATGGTGCGCACCGCCGCGTCCTATGATGACGGCCCGATCGCCTTCCGCTATCCGCGCGGCAACGGCGTCGGCGTCGACATGCCGGAGCGTGGCTCGGTGCTCGAAATCGGCAAGGGCCGCATCCTCAAGGAAGGGACGAAGGTCGCGCTGCTTTCCTTCGGCACGCGGCTGCAGGATTGCCTGTTGGCCGCCGAGGAACTTGGCGCCGCGGGCCTTTCCACCACCGTCGCCGACGCCCGCTTCGCCAAGCCGCTGGACGAGGATCTCATCCGGCGTCTCGCCCGTTCGCACGAAGTGCTGGTCACCGTGGAGGAGGGCGCTATCGGCGGCTTCGCCAGCCAGGTGCTGCATTTCCTCGCCCATGAAGGCCTGTTGGAAAGCGGCCTCAAGGTCCGCCCGCTGGTGCTGCCGGACATCTTCACCGATCACGCCAAGCCGGAGAAGATGTATGCCGATGCCGGCCTGGACTCGGCCGGCATCGTGCACACGGTCTTCGCCGCTCTCGGCCGTGGCGTTCAGGCGCAGCGCGCCTGAATCAGAACTTCAAGACGCTGAATCGGTTTGCCGGCTTCCAGAAGCAATTCCAGCAAAATGTGCAGCGGTTTTGCGTCCGGAATTGCGTCAATCTAAGATTGTAAGTATTTGTTAACGCTTTCGTTTGGCGGTTCACTTACCCTGTCTCTTGGCCGATTTTCAACGACGCCCTGCTAAGACCTTGGTCCTAGGCTGGGGGTTTGAACAATGAAGTCGTTCCTTTGCAGCATGGCCTTGCTGGTTGCCATGGCCGCGCCGGCGGCAGCCGAGACGCGCTACGACCGCAACCTTGAAAAGGCGGTGCTGGATATCGTCGCCGGCAAGATGGGCAACATCCGCGGCCCCTTCTCCTACAAGCAGGTTCCTCAACTCGTCGTGGTGCCGGACGTGACCGCGCCCCCCGCGCCGGCGCCCGTCGAGACGCCGCGCAAGGAAGCCTCCGGCAATGATGGCCTGGCACCGGCCGTCGAGCGCCGGGTTTCCCGCACCGTGTTCTAAAGCGGTCCGCCGTTTCACGGAAACGCCAAACCGCTCTATCCTTTCCTTTGACGCAATTCCGGACGGAAAACCGTTTCACACTTTTCCGGGAATTGCTCAGAACCACATATCGCGCACGCAGCGGCCGTCGCGCGGCAGGTCGTCGAAACTATCGAGACCGTCGAAATGGTCGATCGGCAGGTCGGCGACGTCCTGCGGCGGTGCCAGCCTGACATTGACGGCGATGCGCGTGCGGCCGCTCTTGCCTGAACGCAGGCCGCGCCAGGCGACCACGCAGGCGCAGGTTGGACAGAACAGGATTTCCAGCGCGGGTTCGGCCACCTCGGCGCGCGTGTAGGACTTCAGCGGCCCGGCGACACGGAGGCGCTCGTCGACATAGTCATAAGCCCAGAGCGCGCCGTAGCGGCGGCAAAGCGTGCAATTGCAGGCGGTGATTCCGCCGGGATCGCCTTCCAGCGTCCAATGGGCCGCGCCGCAATGACAGGTCCCCTTCAGCATTGCCACCTCCACCGACTGACGACGGCCTGTTGCCTCGGGCATTCTGCAGCCTGTCGCCCGATATTCAAACCCATTGCGTTCGCGCCCGGCTTTCGCCAATGAAGGCCGATGAACTCCCCTTTGCCAGCCAGCCAGCGCCAGCGGCTCGACGAATTGCTCGTCGGGCGCGGTCTGTTCGCCAGCCGCTCGCGCGCCCGCGACGCGATCGAGCGCGGCACGGTGACGGTCGACGGTGCCGTCGCCCGCAAGCCCGGCCAGCTTGTCGCGCCGGACTGCCTGGTCGCCATCGACGATCCGGCGCAGGCCTATGTGTCGCGCGCCGCGCTGAAGCTGATCGCCGGCCTCGACCATTTCGGCCTGGATCCTTCAGGCTGCGAGGCGCTCGATATCGGCGCCTCGACCGGCGGCTTCACCCAGGTGCTGCTCGAGCGCGGCGCGGCGCACGTCACGGCGATCGATGTCGGCCACGGCCAGATGCATCCCGACATTGCCGGCGACCCGCGCGTGACAGTGATCGAAGGGCTGAACGCCCGCGATCTGACGGCAGCCGATCTCGGCGGCCGCGTTCCCGACTTCCTTGTCTGCGACGTCTCCTTCATCTCGCTGAAGCTGGCGCTGCCGCCTGGGCTGGAACTGGCGGGCGAGGGCGCCGCGGCAATTCTCCTGGTCAAGCCGCAATTCGAGGCCGGGCGCGAGGCGATCGGCAAGGGCGGTCTGCTCAAGGATCCGGGCGATGCCGTGCGCATTGCCGGGAACCTGCGCGATTGGCTCGCCGATATTCACGGCTGGCGGGTCCTCGGGCTGCACCCGTCGCCGATCGAAGGTGGCGACGGCAATCGCGAGTTCCTACTCGCCGCCGTGAAGGATGGGCGATGAGCACACGCTTGACGATCGCAAGGCTCGGTTCGCAGGGCGACGGCATCGCCAATGCCGAGGGCGGGGAGGTTTTCGTCCCGTTCACGCTGCCGGGCGAAACCGTCACCGCCGCGCGCCAGAAGGACCGCGCCACGCTGATGTCGGTCCTGGAAGCATCGCCGCTCAGGATCGATCCGGCCTGCCGCCATTTCACCGAATGCGGCGGCTGCGCGCTGCAGCATTACGACGCCGACGCCTACCGGCAATGGAAGCGCGAGAAGGTCGTGCAGGCGCTGAAGGGCAAGGGCATCGCATGCGATATCGCCGCGCTGGTGCCGTGCGCGCCGCACAGCCGCCGCCGCGTCACCTTCAGCGCCAGGCGCACCGAGGCCGGCATGCTGCTCGGCTTCGTGCGCGCGCTGTCCTCTGAGATCATCCCGATCGAGGAATGCCCGATCTCGCTGCCGGCGATCGTCGCGGCGCTCGATAAATTGCGGGCCCTGGCCGACCTGGTCTGCGCGACGCCGAAGGCGTTTCACATGACGGCGACCGTCACCGCTTCGGGCCTCGACATAGCTGTCCATGATGCCGGCAAGCTTGGCGACCACCAGCGCCGTATTGCCTCTAACTTCGTCATGGCCGAAGGCCTGGCGCGGCTTTCGGTCGATGGCGAGATCGTCGTCGAGCCGAAGAAGCCGGTGGTGCAGTTCGGATCGCTCGCGGTCGCGGTGCCGCCCGGCGCCTTCCTGCAGGCGACTGAGGCCGCCGAGCAGGCGATGGCTGGTCTTGTCGGCCAGCATCTGTCGCGCGCCAGGAAGGTCGCGGACCTGTTCGCCGGTTGCGGCAGCTTCGCGCTGCGTCTTGGCGCGAAGTCGGAGGTTCATGCCGTCGAAGGCGATGCCGCGGCAATTGCAGCGCTTGACCGCGCCTACCGCTTCGCCACCGGCCTGAAGCGGGTGACCGCGGAACGCCGCGACCTGTTCCGCCGGCCGCTGACCTTCAAGGAGTTGAACGCCTTCGACGGACTGGTCTTCGATCCGCCGCGCGCCGGCGCCGAGGACCAGTCCAAGCAGATCGCGCGCTCCGAAGTGCCGCTGGTCGCCGCCGTCTCCTGCAACCCGGTGACGCTCGCGCGGGATTTGCGAATTCTCCTCGACGGCGGCTACGCGCTGAAGAGCGTGACGCCGATCGACCAGTTCCTGTGGTCGTCGCATGTCGAGGCCGTGGCGCTCTTGGAAAAGCCGAAGCGGCGGCGATAACTGACCCTGGCATGATCACATTTCGTTGAAGCCACCGCTTCCGGGCGCGCTTGCGCGCAAGCCGCCGGAATCGCGCCGCAAAGCCGCCTCTTTGCACCGTCTAGTCTGGATCCGCTGGAGGAGGGGAAGGGCCTCGACAGCGTCGGTTGCTCTTACAATGGTGGCCTGAAATGCGGATGCTCCGGAAATTCCTCGGTTTCTTCGCCCTCTTCCTTGTTGTCGCCGCCTCGGCGACCGGCGCGTTCGCGCAGCAGCAAAAGCGCCTCGCCTTCGTCATCGGCAATGCCGCCTATCCGTCGGGCGCGCTGGCAACACCGGCAAATGACGCCGGCCTCATCGCGCAGACCTTGCAGGCGGCCGGCTTCGACGTGGTCGGCGCCCGCGACGTCGATCAGGAATCGCTGCGCGGCGCCTATCGCGATTTCCTGGCAAAAGTTTCTGCCGCTGGTCCCGACGCGATCGTCTTCGTCTACCTGGCAGGCCACGGCGCCCAGTTCGAGGGCGAGAACTATTTCCTGCCGGTCGACGCCAAGATCGCCAATCCGGCCGACGTGCCGATCCAGGCTGTGCGCGTTTCCGACCTCACCAGGCCGCTCGCCGCCCTGCCGACCAAGGTCAATATCATTGTGCTCGACGCGGCGCGGCCGAATGACTTCCCCCAGTCGGACCAGCCGTTGGCGGGTGGCCTCGCGCTGGTCGATCCCGATCCGAACATGCTGGTCGCCTTCAACGCCGCGCCTGGCACGGCGGCGCCGGCAGGCAAGGGGCCTTATGGCGCTTACGCCCAGGCGCTCGCCGAGATGATGCGCGATGGCGGCCTGTCGCTCGAGGATCTCTTCGACCGCACGCGCCTGCGCGTCAACGAGGTGACGCAAGGCGCGCAGGTGCCGTGGGATGTCTCGAAGATCGACACGCCCTTCGTCTTCTTCGATCGCGCGCCGGACGCACCGGCGCCCAAGGTTTCGCAAGCCGAGTCCCAGGCCGATCGCACAAGGGAGATCCGCGACTTCGACGCCCATGACGCCTATGTCGCGGCGCTCGATCGCGACACGATGGGCGGCTACGAGGATTTCCTCGTCGCCTATCCGCATGATCCGATGGCCAAGCGCGTGCGCGCCATCATCGCAGCGCGGCGCGAGGCGATCACCTGGCGCCAGACCTGGATGCGCGACACGCCGGAGGCGTACTGGTCTTATCTGGAGCGCTATCCGCACGGCCCGCACGCCTGGGACGCGCGCCGCCGGCTCGAGCATTTCGATGCGGCATTCGAGCCGCCGCCGAGCTTCTCCGTCATCGTCTATGACGTGTCGCCGCCGCCGCCGGAGGAGATCGTCTATGTCGATCGTCCAGTGCTCTATTTCGACGATCCCGATTTCGATTTCGATCCGCCGCCGCCGGTCGCGGTGCTCTTCCTGCCGCCGCCGCCGCCAGATTTCGTGGTGCTGGCCCCACCGCCGCCGCCGATCGGCGTCTTCGTCCTGCCGAGCCCGGTCTTCGTGCCGATGCCGCGCTGGTTCAACCCGCCGCGTGATATCGTGCCGCCGCCGGACAACATCATCTTCAACAACATCCACAACACGACCGTCATCAACAACACGACGATCAACGAGAACGGCAATGCGCAAGGCGGCCTGACCACCGGCCAGAAGCTGACGGCCGGCGCGGTCGGGCTGGGGGCCGCCGCTTTGGCCACCAAGGTCGCGCTGCCGCCGCTGCTGCAGAAGCGGGCGCTCCAGCAAGGCAAGCAGCCGGGCCTTGTGGCGCCATTGTCGAAGACGCTCGCGACCGAACATGCCTTGCCGGGCGCCAACGGCAAGACACTGCCACTCGTCAACGGTAAGACCGTTCCGCTTGCCAACGGCAAGACGCTGCCGCTCGTCAATGGCAAGCCGGCGGTGGCGGACAGCCGCCTGAAGACGCTCGGCAAGCAGGGTGGGATCGTCACCGGGCAGGGCACCGGGGCGCAGACCGGCAAGGGTAAATTCCACAGGCTGCCGACCGTCAACGGCATGCTGGTCGCGAAGGGACCGAGCGTCCAGGACAAGCTCGGGAAGGACAACCCGGCGATCCTGTCTGATCAGAATGGCGGCAAACCGAAACGGTTTACCCGCAAGGACCTTGCCGCCGGCGCGGCCCTGGCCCCGAACGGGCAGGGCGCTGGTGGCGACAGCGGCAAGAAGTTCCACAAGCCGACCGGTATCGGTGGCGCCCAGGCCGGCACCGAAGCCAATGTCCAGCACAACTTAAAGGTCAACAAGCGGAACGTGCAGGTGCTGTCCAGGCAGGAAAAGCCGCAATTCCATGCGCAGCCGAAGTTCCAAGTCCAGCAGCAGGAACGGCGCCTGGTGCAGCAGCCCAAGCAGCAGGGCAACAAGAGGCCGAGCTGCGGCCGCCCAGGCGAGCCGCCCTGCAAGCAATAGCCTGCCGCGGCCGAGGATGTCAGCTCTCGTTGATGGGCCGGGCTTTCCCGGCCCATCGATCTCGCAAATCGGGGATCACCGGTCTGTGGCGCGCCAGCCGGCCCTCAAGCCGAGCCGCGCGGATTTTGAGGTGAGTTCAGCCTACGAGCTTGGAGACAGCCGTTTCGCCGTGCCGCCGCGCTGGTTGATCGAAACCCAGGTGTTCGGGTTCTGCTGCGACTGGCGCTTCAGGAAATAATAGCCGGTGGCGTTCCAGGGCCGGATCTCGTCGACCATATTGTCGAGGATCAAGTCGCCCTTGTCGGTCTTCACCGTCAGGATCGTATGGCCCTCATTGTTCAGGTCGCGCACCACCGTCATCAGCAGCGCCTGTCGGGGAAATCCCGCTTCCTGGAGAAGCTTGCGCTTGTAGAGCGCGTAGATCTTGCAATCGCCCTTGCCGTCCACCGGATAGTCCCAGTGATCCATCATCGTGCCCCAGTGATCGTAATTGCTGACCGGCTTGATGGAGCGGTTCGCCTTCTGGTTTATCCGCTTGAGGATGCTCATGTTCTGCGCGGTCAGCTTGACGCTCGTGGCGGGCAAGGCGGGAACCTTGCACTCTTTCGGCCGGCGATGACAGAAATCGACCCAGCCATATGGCACGCTGGTGCTGCCGCCGACGGTGGCGGAGCTTGCGGCGGGCTGCGTGGATATTCGCTTGAACCATGTCGACTGCGCGGCCGCTGGACTGACTTGCAGCGACGAGACGCCAACCAACGAAACAAGGCCAAGGAGGAGGGAAGAGGTCGGGACACCAGGAGATCGCTTCACTGCCAACACCACCGCAACGAGGAGACTGGCGACAGGCTAATGCGCAAACGCCGGCCCGGCCAATTAAACAATTAATAATGTCCTAACACGATTGTGTTC
>NZ_VFUA01000152.1 GCF_006440735.1 Mesorhizobium sp. B2-7-1
TTCTCCCTTCCACCGCAATGAATCATCAAACCGTCAGTCAGGGAATCCCGAATCTTTTAAAAGGCGACGTGCTTTAGAGCGGCGCTTACTGGTCGCCGTTGTTGCCCTTGGTCAGGATATCGTCGGCGAGCGAGATCGCGGTCCGGCGATCGGCCTCGCCTGCCGCGGCGAACGCCTCTTCCTGCATGTTGCGGATCCAGGGCTGGTCGGCCGCCGGAGCCCGCTCGAGTGCGGCCGTCATCATCGCCAGGCCGCGCACGACCTTGCCGCTCTGGAACAGGAGGTTGCCGAGCGTCGCCTGCGCGCCGGCATGGCCCTTCTCGGCCGCCAGTTGCAGCCAGCGCCCGGCCTGCTTGACGCTGGCCTTCACGCCGCCCTCGCCCTTGAGGAACATCCGGCCGATCTCGAACTGGGCGTTCGGATTGCGGTAGTTGGCGGCGGCGCGCATGTAATATTCCTGCGCCGCGACGTCGTTCTCCTCGACCGGGGTGCCGGGAATGCCCTTGCGCAGATAGTCGCCGAGCGCCACCAGGGCGTCCGACACATAGCTTTCTTCCGGCGAGCCGGGCTCGACGTCCTGATCGACGATTTCCGAGAAGAACTTGAAGGCGGCGTAGTCGTCGCGCGTCACGCCGTCGCCTTCGGCATACATGCGCGCAAGCTTCCAGGTGGCGCCGATCTGGCCGTTCTCGGCGGCATATTTATAGGCCTCGACCGCCTGGTCCTTATGGCCGTTCTTGTAGGCGGAAAAGCCGAACTGGAACACGGCCCAAGGGCTCGACTGCGGCTTCACGCCGGTCTTGTCGTCGAACACCTTGTCGTCGAAAGCCATGGCCTGCCCGACGGCGCCCAAGGTCGCAAGCGCGACCAGTGCCGAAAAGACAGATGACCTCAACACCTCAGATGTCCGCATAGCAGTGCGTTTCTTCTGCCGCACCCGGATGGGTCACCGCGCCGTCGCGGGCCGACCCTACGGTCTGCGCATATTTCCAGATCGCGCCGGACTGATAGTCGGTCTTGCGCGCCTTCCAACCCTTCGCCCGGGCCGCCAGTTCGGCGTCCGACAGGGCCACGTCGATCGTGCCTTTCACGGCGTCGATCGAGATCACGTCACCATCCTTGATCAGTCCGATCGGCCCGCCGACCGCCGCCTCCGGCCCGACATGTCCGACGCAGAAACCGCGCGTGGCGCCGGAAAAGCGCCCATCGGTGATCAGCGCCACCTTGCCGCCCATGCCCTGGCCGTAGAGCGCGGCCGTCGTCGACAGCATCTCACGCATGCCCGGACCGCCGCGCGGCCCCTCATAGCGGATGACGAGAACCTCGCCCTCCCGGTAATTGCGCTGCGTGACCGCTTCGAAGCACTCCTCTTCCGAATCGAAGCAGCGCGCCGGGCCTGAGAATTTCAGTTCCGACATGCCCGCGACCTTCACGATCGCGCCTTCGGGGGCAAGGTTGCCCTTCAAGCCCACAACGCCGCCTGTCCTGGTGATTGGCCGATCGGCGGGACGCACAACATCCTGGCTCTCATTCCAGGAAACGTGCTCCATATTTTCGGCCAAAGTGCGGCCAGTGACCGTCATGCAATCGCCATGCAGATAGCCGTTGTCGAGCAGCGTCTTCATCAGCAGCGGAATGCCGCCGGCCTCGAACATGTCCTTGGCGACATATTTGCCGCCCGGCTTGAGGTCGGCGATATAGGGTGTCTTCTCGAAGATCGCCGCCACGTCGAACAGGTCGAACTTGATGCCTGCCTCATGCGCGATCGCCGGCAAATGCAGCGCCGCGTTGGTCGAACCGCCGGTGGCCGACACCACGGTCGCCGCGTTCTCCAGCGCCTTCAGCGTAACGATGTCGCGCGGCCGGATGTTCTTGGCGATCAGCTCCATGACCTTCTCGCCCGAGGCGAAATTGAAGCGGTCGCGCATCTCGTAGGGCGCCGGCGCGCCGCAGGAATAGGGCAGCGCCAGGCCGATCGCCTCGGCAACGGTCGCCATCGTGTTGGCGGTGAACTGGGCGCCGCAGGAACCCGCCGAAGGACAGGCCGCCTGCTCGATCTCGAGCAGATCGGCGTCGCTGATCGTGCCGACCGAATGCTGGCCGACCGCCTCGAACACATCCTGCACGGTGATCTGCCGGCCGCGATAGCTGCCGGGCAGGATCGAGCCGCCATAGATGAAGATCGACGGCACGTTGAGGCGCACCATCGCCATCATCATGCCGGGCAGCGACTTGTCGCAGCCGGCGAGCCCGACGAGGGCATCGTAGCAATGGCCGCGCATGGTGAGCTCGACCGAATCGGCGATGACCTCGCGCGACACCAGCGACGACTTCATGCCCTGGTGGCCCATGGCGATGCCGTCGGTGACGGTGATGGTGCAGAACTCGCGCGGCGTGCCGTTGGCGGCCGCGACGCCCTTCTTGACCACTTGCGCCTGGCGCATCAGCGAGATGTTGCAGGGCGCCGCCTCGTTCCAGCAGCTGGCGACGCCGACCAAGGGCTGCGCGATCTCGGCCGCCGAGAGGCCCATGGCATAGAGATACGAACGATGCGGCGCGCGCGCCGGACCAACGGTCACGTAGCGGCTGGGAAGCTTGGCCTTCGAGATTGCCTTGGCGTCCATCATCGTCCTTGCCGCACACCCCGCGGCCGGCCCCCTCGCCGCGCCAACCTGGCACGCATCCCGGGACATATCTCGGGTGCTCCGGGTTTATGGCGGGAAATGGGCAGTTCCCTCGGCAAGTCTTTTAGCGCGGGGGTTGTTCATAAACTGTTGCCGAAACGTCACAATCGTATCGGCCGCCGGTTGCGCGGCGAATCTGCAACAGCGGGTGGCGGAACCAGGCTGAAGCGCCATCGACACAACGAAAAAGGCCGGGCAATGCCCGGCCTTTTCGATGAATTTTCAGAAACTTAGAACTTGATCTTGATTCCACCTGAGATCGCCGTGACGAGATCGTTGCCGAAGTCGTAGCTGGCGTCGGTGCCAGCCGTATAGCCTTCGGCCGTCACCGTCCCGGAATGGCCGCTGGTCATCACGCCGATCGCGCCCGCCAAACGAACTTCGATATTCGGCTGGGGCGTGTAGGCCACGCCGCCGCCGATCGTCCAGGTGTCGGTCTGCGCGCCGTAGCCATGCGAGGTGCCGCGGTCCCAGGTCAACTGGCCGGCGGCGCTCCACTGGTCGTTGAACTTGTGACCGATACCGCCCGAAACGGTCCAGCCGTCACGATACATCAGGTCGAGCGACGTCGCCTCGACCGGCGAGCCCGTGTAACACGCTGCTATGGCTTGCGTGCCCTGGGGGCAGATCGCGACGCTCTGCAACAGGCTCCAATTGACCCACTTGATTGAACCGAACGCAAGCCAGCCAGGCGCGATACCCGACTGCAACTTCAGTTCGACTGAATCCGGCATGTAGGTGTTTTCGCCGTAGATAGGGGTGATGCCCTTGGCAACGCTGGTGAGATCGAGCGTGCCCGAGATGTTGTCGAGCTTGACCCGCGAATTGTAAACCAAGCTTGCGCGCAACGCGATGTCGGGAATCTCGTACGCAACACCAGCGCGCCAGCCCCAGCCGTTGGCTTCGAGATCGACACGGCCGATCAAGCCCGGAACTGGCGCCAGCAGGCTCTCTTTGAAGCCAGAAATATCCTGGTAGAACACGCCGCCAATAAAACGGAGCTGGCCCTTGCCGACATCAAACTTATAAGAGCAGGTACCTGCGTAGTTGTTGCTCTTGATATCGGTTTCCACGTTGGACTCCGCGCCATTCCAAAGTCCCGGTGCGGTATGTGCGCCCCAAGGCTGCGAATAGTCGACCATACAGTCGACGCCTTGGACAACTTGAGCCTTCACTCCAATGCGAGGAACCCAGTAGTCCTCGGCTCCATCGGCGGAGGTCCCTAGACCAAAATCGGTTCCGCCCGGCCCCTTCGCATTCTTGTACTTGCGATCCGGCATCACATAGGTCGCTTCAGCTTCCGTCGCGACCGGCGCCGGATCGAAAAGCAGGTCAATGTCGTAGCCGCCGCGCTCCAGGCCGCCGGCATGCGCGGGGTGCATCGCGGCACCGATCAAAGCGATCGAAAAGCAGCCAGCCCCCGCCAGAGCTTTGAGCCGCAAGATGTTCATGGAAATCCCTCCCCGAAATACAAGTGGCTCAAGCTAGAACCAATTCGGGTTAATGACGCAACAACGTTTTCAAGAGCTGTACATGTACATCTTGACAGCACGTATTTTCGCCATGGCGGGGGGCGCCGCAATTGGCGCCCAAATCGCGCCAACCAGCGTCAAATGATCGAAAAAATCTGAAGAACCTGCCTAAAACAGGGCAAAAATGGGCATTTTCTGGGCCAGACGGCCCCATTGTTACATTATGGCAACAATGGGGCGCAAACTTTCCGTTTACGTCAAAATTAACGTAGCGGCACGCTCATTTTCGAGGCAGCTAACGTACAGGAAAGGGCCTCGGAGTAAGGGCGAATCTTGCCGCTCAGCCAGCGTCGCGGACCCTCGCCAAAGCCACCGAAAGCTTCTCCTGCGCCTCGCGATATTCGGCGAGTTTCTCGCGCTCGGCCTCGACCACTTCTTCCGGCGCGTTGGCGACGAACTTTTCGTTCGACAGCTTCTTGTGCAGGCGCGCGATCTCCTCGGTCACCTTGGCCAGTTCCTTCTGCAGCCGCGCGGCCTCGGCCTGGAGGTCGATCAGGCTGCCGAGCGGCAGGCTCACCGTCGCCTCGTTGAGCACGATCTGGGCCGAGCCTTTCGGCGGCGCATCGGCGAGCGCGATGTCGCCGACGCGCGACAGCCGCTTGATCGCCTGGGCGTGGCGCTCCAGCCGCTCCTGCGTCAGCGTGTTGGCGCCGATCACCATCAGCGGCGCGATCGCCGCCGGCGGCACATTCATTTCCGAACGCACTGACCTGATGCCCGAGACAAGATCGACCAGCCAGTTGATGTCGGCGGCAGCCTCCTCGTCCTTGAAATCGGGCGACGGCCAGGCGGCATGGCAAAGCAGCGATGAGCGCTGCTTGCCCTCGCCCGCGGTCTGCGCCCACAGTTCCTCGGTCATGAACGGCATCATCGGATGCAGGAGCTTGTAGATCTCGTCCAGCACGAAGGCGACACAGGCCCGGCTCTCGGCCTTGGCGGCCTCGTCCGTACCCATGAACACCGGCTTCAACAGTTCCAGGTACCAATCGCAGAACAGGTTCCAGACGAACCGATAGGCGGCGCCTGCCGCCTCGTTGAAACGATAGCTGGTGATGCCTTCGGTGACCGCGCGCGCCGCCCGCGTCAGCTCGGTCAGGATCCAGCGGTTGACCGGCAGCTTGGCGTCGTTCAGCCAGAAATCGTCGTTGCGCGCGACCTCGTTCATCTCGGCGAAGCGCGTCGCGTTCCACAGCTTGGTGCCGAAATTGCGGTAGCCGGCGATGCGCGCCGGATCGAGCTTCACATCGCGCCCTTGAGCCGCCATGACGGTCAGCGTAAAGCGCAGCGCATCGGCGCCATATTCGTCGATCAGGTCGAGCGGATCGATGACGTTGCCTTTCGACTTCGACATCTTCTGCCCGTTCTTGTCGCGCACCAGCGCGTGCACATAGACGGTGTGGAACGGCTCCTCGTCCATGAAGTGCAGACCCATCATCATCATGCGGGCAACCCAGAAGAAGATGATGTCGAAGCCGGTCACCAGCACGTCGGTCTGGTAATAGGTCTTGAGCTCCGGCGTCTTGTCGGGCCAGCCGAGCGTCGAGAACGGCCACAGCGCCGACGAGAACCAGGTGTCGAGCACGTCCTCGTCGCGGGTCAGTATCTCGCCCGGCTGAAAATTCTCGAGCTTGTCCTCGACCCAGGCCTTCCACGGCCCTTCCAGCGCCAGGTAATATTCGATTGCGGCAGCGAGTGCTTCTTCCTCGGTCTTTTCGACGAAGACACGCCCGTCCGGCCCGTACCAAGCCGGGATCTGGTGTCCCCACCAGAGCTGGCGCGAAATGCACCAAGGCTGGATGTTCTCCATCCAGTCGAAATAGGTCTTTTCCCAGTTCTTCGGCACGAAATTGGTGCGGCCCTCGCGCACCGAGGCGATCGCGGGCTTGGCGAGCTCGGCGGCGTTGACATACCACTGGTCGGTCAGGAACGGCTCGATCGGCACCCCGCCGCGGTCGCCATGCGGCACGGCATGCCGGTGCGGCTCGATCTTGTCGAGGAACCCGCCGGCTTCCATCAGCTCGACGACCTTCTTGCGGGCAGTGAAACGGTCGAGCCCGTCGAGCTCGTCCCACACCGCCTGCCGCTCCGGTGTGACCTCTAGACCGGCGAGAAAATCCTCATTGTCCTTCAGCTTGATGTCCGCTTCGACCGTCAGGATGTTGATCGCCGGCAGCTTGTGGCGCTTGCCGACCTCGAAATCGTTGAAGTCATGCGCCGGCGTGATCTTGACCGCGCCGGAGCCTTTTTCCGGGTCGGAATACTCGTCCGCGACGATCGGGATCTTGCGGCCGACGATCGGCAGCACGACGTTGCGGCCGACCAGATCGGTGAAGCGCTCGTCGCCCGGATGCACGGCGACCGCCGTATCGCCGAGCATCGTCTCGGGACGCGTCGTCGCGACCGTGATGAAGGTCTTCGGGTTCTCAGGGTCGAACGCCTCGCCTTCGATCGGATAGCGGAAGTGCCAGAGATTGCCGTTCACCTCATGCTGCTCGACCTCGAGGTCGGAAATGGCGGTAAGCAGCTTCGGGTCCCAATTCACAAGGCGCTTGTCCTTGTAGATGAGGCCCTCCTTGTAGAGCGTGACGAAGACTTCCAGCACGGCCCTGGACAGGCCTTCGTCCATGGTGAAGCGTTCGCGCGACCAGTCGGCCGAGGCGCCGAGCCGCTTCAGCTGGTTGAAGATCGCGCCGCCGGATTCGGCCTTCCACTCCCAGACTTTCTCGATGAACTCTTCACGCGTCAGATCGCGGCGATGGATCTGCTTTTCCATGAGCTGGCGCTCGACCACCATCTGCGTGGCGATGCCGGCGTGATCCATGCCGGGTTGCCAAAGCACGTTCTTGCCGCGCATGCGCTCGAAGCGCACGAGGATGTCCTGCAGCGTGTTGTTGAGCGCATGGCCCATATGCAGCGAGCCGGTGACGTTCGGCGGCGGGATGACGATGGTGAAGGCTTCGGCCCCTTCCTCCGCGCCGGCGCCGGCCCGGAAGGCATCGGCCTCTTCCCAGATTTTGGCGATCTTCGGCTCGACGGCTTTGGCGTCGTATGTCTTTTCAAGCATGGAGGAAATCCGAACTGTCGGGAACAAGCGTCCGGTGTAAATCGGAAGGTCTTGGCCGAGTCAACCGCGAGAGCTGCGATCGCTCTCACAGATAGGCCGGCCTTGGCCGGCGGCAATCCCGGCCGGTTCCACAATGGCGTGCCCGGCTGATGCAAGTCGCCGGCAAGAGCGCGTCGCCTGTATCCGCTTCCACGCGACGGCGGCCTCAAACAAAAGCGCCGCCCAAGGCGGCGCTCAGACTGCCTAGTCCGGCAGCTTACTGCGCCCCGCGCGCCACGCGCTCGATCTCCTCGCGCACCAGCCTTTCGACCAGCGTCGGCAAATTGTTGTCGAGCCAATCCTGCAGCATCGGCCGCAGCATCTCCTCGGCCATCTCGTCGAAACTCTTCTTGCCGCGGCTGGCAAAGGCGTCGGAAAGCTCGCCGAAGGCCGCGGCGACCTGCCTGCCCGTACGCTCGGAAAGGATCGCGGGCCGGGCCGGCTGCGCCTCCGGTTCGGATGCCCGGGCAGCGCCGGCATGCGCGGCAGCTTCAAATGCCGGCTCTTCCTTCTCGATCTCGACCTTCGGCGCGGCTTCCGGGACCCGGACGGCCGGTCTCGCGGTAACCGTGCTGCCGCCGACCGCCGCTATTTCGCGCCGCCAATCGGCGACAATGGTCTCGGCCGACTGCGGCGCATTTGCCGCGGCCGGCCTGCTCGTGGCCGCTTGCGCGCTCGGCTCAGCAGTCCCGGCATCGACCGAAGCCGCCTTGACCGGCTCGGGCCGAGCCTCGACGCGTGCGATCGCCGGATCGGCCGCCGCAAGCTGGGCCTGGACCTCCGCCAGTGTCGCCGGCTTGCGGGCGTCGGCATGCAATTCGGAACGAAAGGCGTCGACCTCCACGGCGGGAGCGCTAACCGCGGCAGGCTCCAGATCCTGGCGCAGCTCGCCGGCCTCGGCCGGCTGCTTGCGCCCGGTGTCGCTGTCTTCGATGATCCTTCGGATGGAAGCGAGTATCTCTTCCATGGAAGGTTCGCGCTGCGCGCTGCTTGCCGTCGCCATCGTCACATCCGCCGCCCTGGTGACCAGTCCAAAAACCAGACCTGTCCAAAAACCAGACCTGTTCAAGAACTTGACCCGTCTATGAATTCCGTTCCTGCCCGGGTTGGAATTCGAATCAATGACGACAGCGTAACCGACCGATCGTCATCCGAGAATCCCCAATCTGGGGACACGTTGGATTTCAACAGATTAGGCGGCTCGCGGCCCGATAAGCCCGAGCCGTCGACAAGAAAAACGCCGCGCGTCCATCGGACACGCGGCGTTTTGCCGGAAGCATGCTGTTGGGAATCAGCGCCCGTCGGGCGTGCGCAGTCCGAACCACTTGTCCTTGACGGCGTTGTAATGCTCTTCCGGCCTGTATTTGGTGACCGCCAGGCCAAGGCGATCGACCGACAACCGGCCCATCGCCTGGAGAATGGCATAACTCGCCACCACCACGTCGCGCTCGGAGCTCGCCTGATTGATCTTGGCGGTGATAACCGCGTTCTGCGCGTTGA
Organism: Mesorhizobium sp. B2-7-1; assembly: GCF_006440735.1. GTDB lineage: Bacteria > Pseudomonadota > Alphaproteobacteria > Rhizobiales > Rhizobiaceae > Mesorhizobium. The sequence goes on from NZ_VFUA01000152.1 coordinate 8,820, forward strand.
GCACATCCAGCGTGGTGCGCTGGCCGACATTGCGCTCCTCGATGACGCCGTTGAGCGCCAGTTGCGCGGCATCGATCACCTGCCTGTTGGCATCCACGCTTTCTCGCGCCGAGGTGTACTGCGTCCATGCCGTGACCAGAGCCTGGCGCACCTGATCACGGGTAACGTCGATCTGGATGCGCGCCTCCGAAAGTGATTCCTTGTTTTGCCGCACCAGCGCCGAGGTCCGTCCTCCCGAATAGATCGGAATGGTCAGCGTGGCGCCGATATTGGCCGAGGTCGAGGTGCCGTTGGTGCTCCTGATGTCAGGAGCGGAGTGGCTGTAATTGTCCGAAATGCCGGCCGAAGCCGTCACTTGCGGCAGCAGCGCACCTTCCGATGATTTCACCACAAATGCCGCGGCGTCGACAAGATGCTCCGTGGCAAGAATGGCCGGATGCTCGGCCGAGGCGATGGCCAGGCCCGAATCCACACTCGACGGCAACAACTTGGCCACAGGCGATGCCGCCTTAAGCTTGCCCGGCTCGTCGCCGACGATCTGATGATAGGTGGCGGCGCTCGCCAGCGCCGTCGCGCGGGCGGCGCTGAGCTGCGCCACGGCCGTGGCGCGCGAGGCATCGGCCTGGGCGACGTCGGTGCGGGTGCCCTCGCCGACCTCGAAGCGCGACCTTGCGGCGCGCGCCTGCTCGGTCAGGAACTGCAGGTTCTGCTCGGTCAGCACCGCGACCTGGCGATCGCGAATCACGTCCATATAGGCGCTTGCCGCGTTGAACAGGATATTCTCTTCGGTGTTGCGCAAGCTTTCGACCGAAGCCTTCACCTGCGCTTCCGCCGCGGCGACGTTGTTCCTGGTCTGAAAGCCGTCGAACAGCGTCTGGTTGATCTGAACGCCGAAGTTGCCGGTGGTTATGTTCTGGGTCGAGCCCTGCGCGTGGGTGCTGGTGTAGTCGATGCTGCTCGAACCGGTGACGGTCGGGCGCCAGCCCGACTTGGCGATTGCCACGCCCTCATCGGTGACGCGCACGCCGGCGCGTGCCGCGTTGAGCTGCGAATTGTACTGATAGGCCTTGGCGAGAGCGCCCGTAATGGTTTCGGCGGAAGCGGCCAACGGCGAAAGCGCCGTGGCGGAAACAAGGATAGCTACTAAAACACTCTTGCGTAGAGGCGGCACGTTATTTCCCTCATTCGTTTTGCATGGGAACCACGCCACGTCGGCCTACCCTTACGGATCGGCCAGCGCCGCGTTGTTTATCGTTCCCCCGCTGACAGTCTCCCGAAAACACCCGGTTAACCAATCAGCAACGATTGTCTGGCGCAAGCGATCATGACAGCACTCTCGCTGCAAGGCAAAAACGCTCAGAATTCAAACGCGTGAGCACGTTCGAAGCCCGGTAGTGGCTTAATTGCCGCATTAAAGGCCCGTCTTCCGGTTACAACCCCCCCGGCTTTGAAAAACAGCCGGGCCACGCCAGAGTTGCCCTGTCCTTCGACCGCAACCAGGCGTCCTTCTTCCGCAAGCTGGTCGAGCAGCGCCGGCGGCACTTCCTCGACGCTGCCGCCTATGAAGATGACGTTGTAAGGCCCCTTGGCGGCCTGCCCCTGCGGCAACGGCCCGCTCAGCACCGCGACGTTCTGGCAGCCAAGGCTGGAAAGCGTGGATTTTGCCGCTTCCGCCAGCACGGGATCGCTCTCCAGCGCCACGACGGAACGCGCGAGCCGCGACAGCAATGCGGCGGAATAGCCGGTGCCGCAACCGACATCGAGCACCGAATCGCCGGCATCGATTTCGGCCAGTTGCAAAAGCTTGGCGAGCGGCGACGGCTCCATCAGGTAGCGCGCGCCGGCGCCATTGGCGCCATCGGAAATGCGGATGTCTTCGTCGATATAGGCCAGATCCTGCTGTCCGGCGCCGACAAAGGCCTCGCGCGGGACAGAAAGCATCGCTTCGATGAGCGGCGCGCTGGTTACATCGGTGGTGCGGACCTGGCCGTCGACCATCTTCACGCGGCGTTCGGAGAAATTAGCGTTCATGTCCCAACAATCCGCTCCCCGCGCCGGACGCGCGGCTAAAACTTCGACTGGAACCCCTGCTCCGGCGCGATTGCGCTGGAACCCGCAAGCATCTGGAGGCCTCGCCCGGAATCGAACCGGGGTGCAAGGATTTGCAGTCCTCTGCGTAACCACTCCGCCACGAGGCCTCGCAATGCTCCCGGCGTTCCGAGCGAACTCATTATGTTGGCGCTTAAAGGTCGTCAAGCGCTCGCGCGTCATTCCCGACGCTTTCGCATATGGCGGCGAAAGTGGTGATTACCAGTCGGTTGTCCCGGGTCCGGGCATCCGCCGTGGCGGAGCCGGTCCTCCGCTGCAAGCTCATCGGTCGGGACGCCGCCGGCGTTCCCACCAGACGACGAATCGCCGCCGGTGGCGCCGGATCATCGCGAATTCATAGGACAGAACCAGAAGGCCGAGCGGAATCATCCAGAAGCCGAGAATCGGCAGAAAGCCCAGAAGTCCGCCAAGGGTGAGCAGCATGCCGATCGCGATTCGCCAGCCGCGCGAGCGCGGCATCGTGAACTCGCGGCCGAAGATCGAAATCTTCCGCGCCGGGGCGCTGTCATCGTCCGCTGCGGTCATTCAAACCAGATCCCATCTGCTGCCGAACTCATGTCCAAGGGGATACCGGCCGCTTTGTTCCGTGCCGGTGTGAAGCCCTTCATATGTGGGCATGCCGAACGATGGCACAAATAGCCGCATCAAAAACTGGAGAAAAATTGCGAAATGCTGCTTTGCAAAGCCGAAAGGTGTTTGCTATAGGCTGCGCCACTCACGTCAGAGCCTCCGTTCCCCGGTAGCTCAGTGGTAGAGCAACCGGCTGTTAACCGGTTGGTCGCTGGTTCGAATCCGGCCCGGGGAGCCAAGTTTTTCAAAGACTTAGCTGGAATGCCGCCCTGCCAGCATGCCGGGAAAAGTCGTTCAGGGCTACGTTCCGGGCTACAAATACAAGGGCCCAAGCACAGGCCAGCACTCGTGCGAAGCATCAAACTCAGCCCTGACGGCACTATGTCTGCCGTTGAGGTAACGTTTGGCAACGACCAATGCCAAGCATGACCAGCGTCCATTGATCTTATCATCGAAAACAGCATGGCGCTGGATGAATGTGGTTTGCCGTCTGTAACTAGGTTCGATCTCGATCGAACCATCTGGCTACCCTGGTCGAAGGAATTTTTCGTCCCACGTGAAGGCTACAGGACGCCGGTGAGCGGCTGCCTCAATGAAATGAGTCGGATGCAGCTTGAAGCTCTAAAAGTGGCGAGGCGGATTCATCCGAATCGGCAATCGAGCTAAAAAGAAAAGGCCCGGCCACCTGAGCAGCCGGGCCACGTAGCAGGTCGGTGGTGAAGCGATCCGCCCGTTGCGTGTCGCCAAGTTGGCGAGCCGCATGGGCCAAAGCTATTCCGCGATGGAAGAGTTTCAGGACCCCTTATCGAGGATGCTCATGTGATGGCGGCGCAGCGGGAGGCCGGGCTTCTCAGCAACGGTGGCCGGCCGAAAACTGGGGTGGAAAATATCCCGGTTTCCATTTCTCCGGCGCCCTATCTGCACAATCGCCACGAACCCAACTTGGTGATCTATCTGGACGCGGTAGCGGTCGCCGTGAAGGGTCTCCATTAGGTGCGCCAAGAATCGTGCGACGAGATCGATTTCGCTGACCTTCGCATTGGCCTCCTTCGCCGCATCAACCGCGAACTTCTCGAAGATGCCGCTCATGTCAGTTTCCCCATCACCCGCAGGATATCGGCCGCCAGCTTGTCGCCCATGTGCTTGGAATAGAAGGCCGTCTCCTTGCTGATCGAGGCGAAGCACGTCATTGCGTTGGCCTTGGCGATCAGTCCGGTGACGGTGCAGGCATCCTCTTTGGAGATGTCGTAGAACGCACGCCGGACGTCATCGATAGCGAACTCGCGTTCCTCGACTGCGGCCTTGATGCCCGTCGCCGCCAGCGCGCGTTCCTTGGCATCCTCGTATTTCTTGGCCCTGCGAAACAGCGCTTTGAATTCGCGCCCGGAGCTGTGGTTGAACCAGCGGCCGTGTGTTTCACTGATCCTGTCGCTGGTGTAGATC
>NZ_VFUA01000153.1 GCF_006440735.1 Mesorhizobium sp. B2-7-1
GGCAGGAGCGGATCGGATGTCAGCACCCGTCCGGTCATCACTTTGCCGTTGATGTCGCGGGTGATGTCGACGCTGCCCTGATTGGCGCGCGGCGTGAAGCCGCCAGCAATGGCGACCGCCTTTTGCACCGTGAGTCCCGGCACGTAGGAATACTGGCCGGCAGCGCCCACTTCGCCCATGACGAAGATCGGCCGGTAGCGGTCGATTTCGACCGAAACGTCGGGGTCGCGCAGATAGCCTTGGCGCAGCTTGTCGGCGAGCTCCTTTTCCAACTGCTGCGCGGTGTGGCCGCGCGCCGGCACCGCGCCGACCAAGGGGAAGGAGAGATAGCCGGATTGGTCGACGCTGTAGGTGTTGGTCAACCCGTCCTGCTCGAACACCGTGACACGGACGCGGTCGCCCGCGCCGAGCCGGTAAGGTTGGTCGAGCACCTCGTGGAAGGCGGCGGGCGTCGGGCGGTAGCTCGAACAGCCGGTCAGCAGCGACAGGGCAAGCAAAGCGCGAAAGAGGGAAGCAGTGCTTTTCATGACCGGCCAGGAACCTTCATCGCTCTTGCCGCAAGCCGCGGCCAACCCCAGGAAAGTGCGACCGTTATCATCCTGTTAGGGTTAATGGGCGGTAAAGGAGTGCGGTCCGGGAGGGCGCGGATCGGCAAAAAGCCCAATTGTTCTATTGCTTTTGCTCGATGTTCTTTGAGGGTTGTCTAATAAGCATGCATTTCGATCTTAACGGGTGAGTTACCATAGTTGTTTACGGTCCATCTCGACTCAAAGTTCGGAGCAGGATGCATGTCCGTTCAGTCCGCGGCCGCAGATGTCGATGTCGACCTGAGACAGCTTTTCGCCAGTTTGGCGAGGAACTGGCTGCGCATTGTTCTTGTCACGCTCATGGTCGCCGCGCTGGCCTTTGCTTTGGCCTGGCTCGCAACGCCTTACTATAAGGCGACGGCCAAGCTGGAGATCGGCTCGCGCGAATCGGAATACACCCGGCCGCCGGGCACCAACGACGACGACAAGCCGATTTTCGATGAGCAGGGCGTAGCGACTCAGGTCCAGATCATTTCCTCGCCCGATATCCTCAAGCAGGTGGCGACCAAGCTCAAGCTGGACAAGCTGCCGGAGTTCGACGAAACGCTGAAGATGTCGGCGCTCGGGCGCATGCTCGTTCTTGTCGGTTTGAAAAGCGATCCCTTCGATATCCCGCCGGAAGAGCGCGTGCTGAATGCCATGCACGACAAGCTCAACGTCTATGCGGTTGAAAAGACGCGCGCGATCGCCATTGAGTTCGCCTCGAAGGATCCCAAGCTTGCCGCTGATATCGCGAACGGTATTGCCGAGGCCTATATCGCCTCGAAGGGTGACGCCAAGCTCGAATCGAACGCCGCCGCCACCGATTTCCTGGCGCCGGAAATCGCCGACCTGCAGAATCGGGTGAAGGACGCGGAGGCCAAGGTCGCGGCCTTCCGCGCCCAGTCCGACCTTTTGATGGGCGGCAACAACGCGGTGCTTCCGACTCAGCAGCTCGCCGAACTGTCGAGCGAATTGTCGCGCGTGCGGGCCGGCCGCGCCGCCGCTGAAGCGAGCGCCGAAAGCGTGCGCCGGGCGCTGCAGAATGGCGGTTCGCTGGACAGCGTGCCGGAGGTCCTGTCCTCCGAGCTGATCCAGCGCCTGCGCGAGCGCCAGGTGGAACTCAGGGCCAACATTGCCGATCTTTCGACAACCCTGCTGGACAACCATCCGCGCATCCGGGCGCTGAAATCGCAGCTTGCCGACCTCGACGGCCAGATTCGCAATGAGGCGCAAAAGATCATTCGAGGCCTGTCGTCCCAGGCTCAGACGGCCAGGGCACGCGAGGATCAGCTGGCCGCGGACGTCAACACGCTGAAAGCCGCCTCGGCACGCGCCGGCGAGCAGCAGGTGCAGCTGGACGCATTGCAGCGCGACGCGAATGTTCAGCGCCAACAGCTTGAATCCTATATGGCAAGTTATAATGCGGTGGCCTCGCGCAAGGATCGCAGATACTCACCCGTCGCGGCGAGCCTGATTGCAAGCGCCCAGGTTCCGTCCCAGCCTTATTTCCCGAAGATCGGGCCGATCACCGGAGCGGCCGCAGCCGCTTCGCTGCTGCTGATGGCGATCGGAACGCTGCTTGGCGAACTGTTCTCGGGCCGCGCCATGCGTCCGGCCGCCGGCGCTCGCTTTGCCGATATCGAGCAGGTGGCGATGCCTGCGGCCAGGGTGGAGCCGATGGTCGCTGAGGAACATGATGAAGGTCGGGCTTTTGCGCCTTACGAGGAAGCTGGGGCAGGACATTCGATCGCGGAAGCCGAACTCCCGAGACCGGCCGAGCGCGAGCCGGTGGTGGTTCGTGCCAGCGCGGTGGAAGCTTCTGGATCGAGCGAATCGGCGCCCGAACCAAGGCAATCGAGGCTCGGCGAGATCGATGTCGACAAGGCTGCGGAGAAGCTGATCGCCTCAGGTGCCGCGCGCGCGATCTTCGTGTCGCCGGAGGGCGACGAGGCGGCGGCGTCCGCCGTGCTCGTGGCGCGCGAAGTATCGGACGCCGGTCTGCGCGTGCTGCTGCTCGATCTCACCGCGTCGGGCGCGGCGTCGCGGCCGATGCTGGACACGAGCCTCTTCCCCGGCATCACCAATCTGCTTGCGTCCGAAGCGCAGTTCAGCGACGTCATCCATCCCGATCTCTATTCGGATGCGCATGTCATCCCGGTCGGCACCGCCGACGCTGTCCGCGCCATGCGCGCCGCCGACCGGCTGCCGATCATCATGCAGTCGCTCACCACGGCCTATGATCTCGTCGTGGTCGAATGCGGCCCGGCCGACGCGCAAGGCATTGGCCGGCTGGTCGGAGGCGGCACCGAAGTCTTCCTGTCGATGCTGGAGGCCGACGATCAGGTGACGCAGGCCGCGGTCAAGCTGATCGAGAACGGCTATCCGAACCTGACGCTGGTCTCGCCGGTTGGTCACGAGCCGGGAAATCCGTTGCCTGGACGTCGCTCGGCGGCATAAAGCTGCAGGCCAATAGGGCTGTTCTGCAGGGCTGTTCTGCACCATCGCAACGCTTGCCAACGCCCCGAGATACTCGGAGCAGACCGCGATGTATCGAGCACGGTTTGGTCGATGCCGGGCATGACAATCCTCAGGCGTACAGGACCGGCCAGGACATTTTCGGCGGCTCTGGCACTTTACATCGTCGGCAAGGCACCTAGTTCTGATGTTTCGCGCTCCGCACCTTCGTGCGTGGATGATCGAGAGCGGGACCCTGAGCCCTAGGCCGGTCCCCCCAAACTCCCAAAGGATGGCTGTTATGACACAGGCCAAGAATGGCGACACCGTACGCATCAACTACACTGGGCGTCTGGTCGACGGCACCCAATTTGATTCTTCCGGCAACGAACCGCTGCAGTTCACACTGGGTGAAGGGCAGGTAATTCCTGGTCTCGAAACCCATGTCGAGGGCATGGAAGTCGGCACGAAATGCACTGTCACCGTTCCTTCCGACGCCGCCTATGGCCCCCATCGCCCCGAAGCGGTCGTAACCATCGACCGTGCTGCCGTGCCGGCAAACATCGACGTCGATGTTGGCACTCGATTGCAGGCTCGCACCCGCGAGGGACGTCCCATGCAAGTAACGGTCATCGGCGTGGACGACGCCAGCGTCAAGCTCGACGGCAATCATCCGTTGGCCGGAAAAGACCTGGTGTTCGACGTTGAATTGGTCGAGATCGTTCAGGCGGCGTAGTTAGCGGCTGGCCAGGCTTAGCCGTCGTCCTCGGCGGGAGCGGGCGCAGCCTGACCCGCCGCCTTGCGGCGCAGCATCTTGGTCAGCTTCCAGACCGTCGGGTTGTTCTTGATGAAGGCCTTGGTCCGCGCGCCCTGCCGCATCGCCGTCGCCAATGCGCGGCCCTTCAGCGTCAGCGGCGCGAGCACCTCGAAATGCTGGATCTCGATATCGCACCAGAGCCGTTTGTAAGGCTCGTCGCCGACCGAGAAGTCGTAGGCACTGAAGCCGAGTTCGCAGGCCTCCTGGATGTTGTCGAAGAACAGGAAGTCGCCGGGGCTGGTGAAGGCGAGATCGTCCTCGGCAATGGCGCCGAACTCGCAGATCAGCCGCTTGCCCGAGCGGCTGGAGCCGGTCACCGCGCGCAGTTTTCCAGCCACGTCCAGGCCATGCAGCAAAAACGATGGCTTCTCTTCGGTGAGCGCATCGGTAAACAGCGCCCGGAAGAAGGCGCGTACGCCCGCATCGCCAAAGACATTGGCGATGCCCATCTTGGCGAAACGCACTTCCTTCATCTCGAGGAACGCATCGAGCAGCCTGTCGACCTCTTCGGGGGTGCGCGCCTCGATGCGTTGGAAAGTGCCGACAACCTCGAATTTGCGCGTCTGCGAACGATGCTTCTTGCGCTTGCGCTTGCCGCTCGCGCGCGACAGCAGCGCGTCGAAGCCGCCGTCGAGATCGACCGCGAGCGCAAGGTTCGGACTTGGGAAACCGGGTAGTGCGGCGAGCGGGTTGGCGATGCCGTCGAGGTCTGGCAACAGCCGTTCCAGCGAGATCAGATCGATGTCCGGCCGCGCTTTGGCGATCGCCTGGAACATCGACCGGATCGCGGGGCCGTCGATGGCAGGCTGGAAGCGCGGGTCAACCGCCGCGAAATTGCCATTGGCGTGACGCCCGCCGGTGAAAAGGGCAACCTTGAACGGGCCACGGCGTATGACTTCCAGCGCCAGCGAAAGCGCTGGATGGCCGTCGCAGTCAAGCGTCGCGATGACCATGTCGGCGCCGGTCGCGGCAGCCCAGTTGCTCACCCAGGATGCGCTTTGTGCCGGCGCATACAGCGCCGAAGCGCAAAGTTGTGCGTAGTCGGCAAGGCCGGCAGCGCCGCTGGCGGTCGCAATCCACCGGCCCTGATCGGCTCGCATGGGGCGCGCGGAAATCTCGTTGGCCGCGATCTGGTTGCCGTCAAATGACGCTGTGGCGTCAACCATCCCTCAATCCTTAAGACGTATTGGTTCCGACTTGGGGGTTCGCATAGGCGCAATTCGTGCTTGGATGAGCCTAGGCGCAAAAGGTGAAGGAATGATCGACGGGGGCGAGGCAATCCGCAAACTGGCGTTGAACCTTGCCCGCTACACCGGTCTCGCGCCCTTGGCGCGGCCGTTTGTCGGCGGCATCGGCGCTATCCTGATGCTGCACCGGGTCACCGCGACACCCGAGAAGCCGAACGGGGTCAATCGGCATCTGAACATCGCCCCCGCCTTCCTCGACAGGTTGATCGCAGACATGAAGGGGCGGGGTTATGCCTTTGTTTCCCTTGATGAAGCGATCGAGCGCATCAAGACGGGTGGGAAAGGCGGCCAGTTCGCCACAATCACCGCTGACGACGCCTATCGCGATAACATGACCGAGGCGCTTCCGATCCTGGAAAAGCACGGCGCGCCGATCACTATCTACGTCGCCCCCAGCCTGATCGACGGCGTCGTCGAACTCTGGTGGGACGTGATCGAGGACATCGTCGACACCAGTTCGCGCCTGACGCTGACAATGGCGGGCAAGCCGACGGTGATCGATTGCTCGACACCAGGCAGAAAGATCCAGGCCGTCGCGCGGCTGAACGCCTGGCTGACCTTGGAAGTCTCCGAGGAAGAGCAGGGCGCCGCGCTGCGCGAACTGGCGCGTTCGAATGGGTTCAAGCCGAGCTCGGGCCGCTCATGCACCTTGATGAATTGGGATGAGCTCCGAGCCATGGCCGCGCATCCGCTGGTGACCATCGGCGCGCACACTGTCAACCATCGCAACTTGAAGCGGCTGTCCGAAGCCGATGCGCGCCATGAGATCGGCGACGTTCGCCGCATCCTCGCGGAAAGGCTCGGCGAGGAGCCGCGCCATTTGGCTTATCCTTATGGCTATGCCAGCGCCGTCGGCTGCCGCGAGGTGGGCTTTGCCCGCGACGCAGGCTATGCCTCGGCAGTGACCACAAGGCATGGCGTGCTGCGCGCTGAGCATGCCGGCTTCCTGCACGCGCTGCCGCGCATCTCCGTCAATGGCCGCTACCAGAGCGTGGCGCATATCCGCACGATGCTGTCCGGTATCACCACGCCGCTCGCCAACGCGGGCAAGATGGTCGTTACCATCTAGGCCTGCCTCGCCTGCGCCTTGATCAGCACTTGTGGAAATAACGGTAGGTGTCCGGCGCGCTCATCCATTTGAGCTGCGTTTCAAGCCCGCCATGCGCCTTGATCCAGCTTCTGATGTCGGATGCATAGGCGTTCCACAAAATGGCGGTCATGTCGGGCCGGTGCGCCAGATGGAAGCCGAAGCTCGCGGCCGGCGTCACGCAGATGCGGCTGCGCGCAATATAGCCGAGCAGCACGGTGCAGGCCGACTGGCACTTGCCGACGATGCGTACGTCGACGCCGCGTGCCGCAAGCCCCTTCCAGCGCTGGCTGTAGGCGGCGACGCTGCCGCCATGTGCGTCCGAGACATCGATGGTTTCCGCGGTCGCGATCGAAGCGGCGAGCGAGCAGATCAGAACGATCAGCCCCGCCAACATGGTTCTCAGCATGCCAAGCCTCCCTGCCGAGCCTATGAGCGAGGCAAGGTAGGCGCGCACCCGATCACGTCTGAATCACATTCGCGTTTGCGATTGCTTGGCGCCAGCGAGGGTCAGCCCTTCGGGCGCGGCTCGATGAGCAGCCATTTGATGATGCCCATGGCCGGCAGGACCCAGAGAAAGCCGCTGAGCAGGAAGAACAGGAGATGCGCCGTGGGCCCGTATTCGGCGAGCCTGGTGACCGCGACGGCCGACGCGATCAGCGCGTAGATGATGACCAGAGCCACCAGCAATATGGTTCCGATCAGCTTTTTCAGGCGAATAGGCATGTCGCGGTCTCGTTGATCAGTCTCGCTTAGGCTCAATGAGGTGCGCGCGCAACCGTCGCGGCTTGGCGCGACGGCGTGCCGCGCTGTCCAGCCTTGCCAGTTGAGCGGCCTTGGTCCACCAATCCCGCGAATTCAACCGCCGGAAAAACGCCCATGGCTGCCATCACCGCCACGGCCCCCTATGCCGCTCGACACCGCAACCTGCAGAACCGCGCCTTGGTGCGCGGCTGGCTTTACGCTGTGCTGCTGGTGCTGTTCGCGCTGGTGCTGGTCGGTGGTTCCACCCGTCTCACCGGCTCGGGGCTGTCAATCACTGAGTGGCAGCCGATTCACGGCGTCATCCCGCCGCTCAACGACGCCGAATGGCAGGAAGAGTTCCAGCGCTACCAGCAGATCCCGCAATATACCGAGATCAACAAGGGCATGAGCGTTGAGGACTTCAAGTCGATCTTCTGGTGGGAGTGGGCGCACCGGCTGCTCGCCCGCAGCGTCGGCGTCGTCTTTGCCTTGCCACTGCTGTTCTTCTGGGCGACGCGGCGCATCGAACGCGGACTTGGGCTGAAGCTCGTCGGCATATTGGCGCTCGGCGGGCTGCAAGGCGCCATCGGCTGGTGGATGGTGGCTTCGGGCCTGGTCGAGCGCGTCTCGGTCAGCCAGTACCGGCTGGCGACGCATCTGACGCTTGCCGCGCTGATCTTCACCGCCACCATGGTGGTCGCGCGAGGTCTCGCGCCGCATTCCGAGCCCGCCGCCGACCGGTCGACGCAGCGGCTCGCCGGCTTCATCGTCCTGCTGGCGCTGATCCAGATCTATCTCGGCGGGCTGGTCGCCGGGCTGCACGCGGGCCTTTCCTACAACACATGGCCGCTGATGGACGGAAAGGTGATCCCGTCCGACCTGCTTCTCCTGAAGCCTGCCTGGCTGAACTTCTTCGAAAATCCGAAGACGGTGCAGTTCGTGCATCGCATAGGCGCCTATACGGTCTTTGTCGTGGCGCTCTGGCATATGATTGCGACGTGGCGGCGCCAGCCCGGCACCACCCATGCCCGCCGGGCCACGCTTCTGTTCGCGCTGGTGGTCGTCCAGGCCTCGGTCGGCATCGGCACGCTCTTGATGCAGGTGCCGCTGCACATGGCGTTGACGCATCAGGCGCTCGCGCTTGTGTTGCTTGGCTTTGCCGCCGCGCATTGGCGCGGCACCAAGGGCGCTTATCCGCTGCCGACCGAGATAAACGTCAAGGCAATTCCAGGAAAAATGTGAAGCGGTTTTCCGTCCGGAACTGCGTCAAGAAAAGAGCTGACGGTCACATCGAGAACAAATGCGACTGGGTCGTCGGTTCGTTGTCGAATTCCGCCTGGCGCGCCGCGGCCGTGGACGTCGTCGACTGGTTCTGGTCGGCCTTTTTCGCGTCGGCGGCCTTGAGCGCATCGAGTTTGGCCTGGAGGGCCGCGGCCTGCTGCTGCAGCCTCGCCGCGTCGGCTTCATCCTGAGCTGCCTTAGCCTGATCTTGCAGGGCCTGGATCTGCTTTTCGAGCGCGGCCTCCTGCGCCGCGTCGTCGGACGATGTGGACGAGGAATATTGCACCGACTGGACGGAGCTCGAGATTGCGCTGACCATGGAAAATCCCTTGCGGAAGGCTGGATTCCATCAGTAGCCGATTATGGTGAATCCACCGTTACCGCCGCAGCCTTCGCCTGAACGATCAGAACCTTGCCCGCACCATGCGGATTGCCTCGGCGACGGCCAGCTCACGGTTCTCGTCGACCGCATTCTTGTCCTCGCGATGCCATGCGGCCGACAGGCAGCCATAGGCGATCGCGTGGTCGAGGATGGCGCGCGGCGACTGCCCGAGCGTTTTGCCGAACACGTCAGCCATATGGGAGATCCGGTTCGGATCGAGGCAGAGATCGTCGCGGTCGAGCGGATTGTAGAACATGTTCGCCGCGTCGAAGCCGGGATCGCCGATGACACCCTTCGGGTCGATCGCCAGCCAGCCGCGCGGCCCGAACAGGATGTTGTCGTGGTGCAGGTCGCCATGCAGCGGGCGCATAGCATGCAGGTCGGCGAGCAGCCGTTCGGCGATCGCCGCCGCCTCGACGTAGAGCGTGCCGCGGCCGGCATCGCTGTCCGTTTTGGCAGCGCGAAAAAGGCTGACGAATCGCTCCCTTAGCGGCTGCAGGTCGGCCGGAGGCGTATACTCGGACGGCAAGAACAGCCGCGCCATCACCTCGGCCGCGATGGTAGTGGCCGCATCGTCGCCATGCGCAGCGAGATGTTCGGAAAGCAGCCTGTCGCCGGCATATTCGAGCAGCATGCGATTGCCGTCGCGACCGAGCAGCCGAACGGCGCCTTCGCCGCGCCGCCAGGCGAGGTAGTGCTCGCCGCGCAACTCGTCCGCGACATCGTCGAAGGGTTTCAGATCCTTGACGATTGCCGGCGAACCATCTTCGCGCGTTACCTTCCAGATCCGGCTGGAAAACGTCTCGGCAATGAGCTCGGGAGCGCTGACCTTCCAGCGCTCAGGGAATGCCTGCATGACCGCTCAGTGCTTGATGCCGAGCGTCAGGTCGAGGTTCTGCACCGCGGCCCCCGACGCGCCCTTGCCGAGATTGTCGTAGACGGCCATCAGCAGTGCCTGCGCCCTCTCGTCATTGGCGAACACGTAGACCTTCATCCGGTTGGTGCCGTTATAGACCTCCGGGTCGATCTCCGGCATGCGCTCCATATGCGTGTAGGGCGCGACCTCGACCACGCCGCCCTTGATCGACGCATAATGGTCGGCGATCGCCGCATGAAGTTCGGCGCCCGTCGGTATGCGGTCGAGACCGCCGAGCTGCAGCGGCACCACTGTGATCATGCCTTGCGCGAAATTGCCCACAGCCGGCTGCATGATCGGGTCGTGCGACAACTTCGCATAGGTGCGCAGCTCCGGAACATGCTTGTGCTGCAGCGTCAGCCCGTAGGGCAGGAACTCGGGCGCGTCCTCGCCCTTGCCGACATAGTCCTCGATCATCGGCCGGCCGCCGCCGGAATAACCGGAGATGCCGTTGACGGTGACCGGGAAGTCGGCGGGCAGCAGGCCGGCCGCAACCAGCGGCCGCAGCGTCGCGATCGGCCCCTGCGGCCAGCAGCCCGGATTGGCGATGCGCTTCGCGCAGGCAATCTTCCTCGCCTGGTCCTTGTCCATCTCGGCAAAGCCGTATTCCCAGCCCTGGGCGACGCGAAACGCCGTCGAGGCGTCGATCACCTTGGTCGTGTCGTTTTCGATCAGCGAAACGCTTTCCTTGGCGGCGGCGTCCGGCAGGCAAAGGATCGCAACGTCGGCCGCGTTGAGGAATTCGGCGCGGGCGGCGGCCTCCTTGCGGCGTCCCGTCGGGATCGAGATGATCTCGAGGTCGCCGCGGTCGGCCAGCAACGCCCTGATCTGCAGGCCCGTCGTGCCGTGTTCGCCGTCAATGAAGATTTTCGGTTTCATCGCTTGCCAAATTCCCCGCGATTCCAATGTCATATGCCGTGGGCGTGATTTACTGCCGCGTGATTGCCGTTGTTCAACTCTTCCGCTCGTGCCTTTCGCTCCGCCAGCAGGCCGAGATAGTGCATGGCGATGATCGATCCGGCGATCGCCGTTATATCGGCATGATCATAGGCCGGCGCAACCTCGACGACGTCGGCGCCGACGATGTCGATCTGGCTGAGCTGGCGCAGCGTCGACAGCATCTTGGCCGAGGAGGGGCCGCCGGCCACCGGCGTGCCGGTGCCGGGAGCAAAGGCCGGGTCGAGGCAGTCGATGTCGAAGGTGAGGTAGGTCTTCTTGCCGCCGGTGCGTTCGACAATCGCGTAGGCGATGTCGGAGGCGCGCATTTCCTCGACCTCATGGCCGTAGAGGATTTTTATGCCGAACGTGTCGGGCGCGTGCGTGCGGATACCGATCTGGATCGAGCGGTCGGGGTCGATGATGCCTTCGTTCACCGCGCGGGCGACGAAGGAGCCATGGTCGATGCGCTTGCCATCATCCGGCCAGGTGTCCTGATGCGCGTCGAACTGCACGAGCGCCAGCGGGCCGTGGATCGCGGCATGCGCCTTGAGCAGGGGCCAGGTGACGAAATGGTCGCCGCCGAGCGTCAAAAGGAACGCGCCTGATTTCAGGATCTTGGCCGCCTCGCGCTCGATCGTGCCGGGCGTCTTCTGGTGGTTGCCGCTGTCGAGCAGACAATCGCCGTAGTCGACCACCGAAAGATGCTCGAAGAGGTCGCGTGAGAACGGGTATTGCGGATCGTTGTCGAGGATCGCCGAGGCACGGCGGATCGCCTGCGGCCCGAACCGGGCGCCCGGCCGGTTGGTGACGGCGGCGTCGAAGGGAATGCCCCACACGACGGCGTCCGCGCCCTTCACGTCCTTCGTGTATTTGCGCCGCATGAACGACAGCGCGCCGGCATAGGTCGGCTCGAACGACGCGCCCGTCTTGGAGCGGGCGGTGAAGGCGTTGTCGATGTTCTGGTTCGCCATTACGGGTCCTCGGTTCTCATCGGGCAGCCACCACTACAGAACCGGCACGCAACATGCCAGTCACAGCTTGCGGAAACGAGGCGGCGCTCGGCGAGTGCCACGGCAATACAGGATCTGTATCATTATGGCTGAGACGGCTCTGCTCAACCTTGCACCCGCACCCGCGGCGACCCGCGTCGGCACGATGGCCGGCGAGCGCTTCCTGGTGCTGGATTCCTGGCGCGGCATCTGCGCGCTGCTGGTGGCGCTGTTCCACTTCCCGACCACCTCGATCGTCTCGCAAAGCGCCTTTGTCGGCGGCTCCTATCTGTTCGTCGATTTCTTCTTCGTGCTCTCCGGTTTCGTCATTGCCAGCGCCTATGGCAGCCGGCTCGCCGAGCAGGACGACCTTGCGCGGTTCGCGCTCGTGCGTTTCGGCCGCATCTATCCGCTGCATCTCCTGATGCTTGCCGCTTTCGCCGGCTTCGAGGCGCTGCGGCTCGTCCTGCCGGCATTGCATGGGACGGGTTCCGCGCCCTTCACCGCGGGTTTCGACCTGAAGAGCCTGGTCACCAACCTCTTCCTTTTGCAGGGCATGGGCGTGGAGGATCATCTGAGCTGGAACGCGCCGAGCTGGAGCATTTCGGCCGAGTTCTTCACCTATCTGCTGTTTGCCGCCGTCGTCTTCGCCGCTGGCCAGCGCGCCTGGATATGGTTCGCCGCCGCCGCCGTGACGGCGCCGCTTTTCCTGCTCGCGGTCTCGACGCGTCATATGGACGTGTCCTTCGATTTCGGCTTCATCCGGTGCCTTTACGGCTTCTCGCTCGGCGCTTTGCTTGCCTGGTTTCAGCACGATTCCATTGCAGAGGCGCGACAGGCGCCCACCAGCGGGGCGGGGCGCCTTGCCTGGACCCTGGCTGAACTTGCGATGATCGCTGGGATCGCGCTGTTCGTCTCCATTGCCGGCACCAACGATATCGGCATCGCCGCGCCGGTCGTCTTCGCTCTGGCCGGAGACAGTGCCAAAAACGGCGGACAGGAGAAGGCTCAGCCAGAGTGTTCGCATCGGGGATTCGCTCCGTTCCGGGTAGGAACACGGTTAGGCGATGCCCATGA
>NZ_VFUA01000154.1 GCF_006440735.1 Mesorhizobium sp. B2-7-1
GCGCTGGCCAACGATCCCGACATCCTGATCGCCGACGAGCCGACGACGGCGCTCGACGTCACCATCCAGGCGCAGATCCTGATGCTGCTTGCCGAATTGCAGCGCAAGCTCGGCATGGCGATCGTCTTCATCACCCACGATCTCGGCATCGTGCGCCGCTTCGCCGACCGCGTCTACGTCATGCGCCAGGGCGAGGTGGTGGAGGAGGGCGGGGCGGAAGCGCTCTTCGCCAACCCGCAGCATGCCTACACGAAGATGCTGCTTGCGGCCGAGCCGACCGGCACCAAGGCGGCGCCGCCGGCCAGTTCGCCAGTGCTGCTCGAAGGCCGCAATGTCGAGGTCGTCTTCAAGATCGGCGGCGGCTTCCTCGGCGGCGAGCCGCTGATGCTGCGCGCGGTGGACAGGATCTCGATCCGGCTGAAGCGCAACCAGACGATCGGCATCGTCGGCGAGTCGGGTTCGGGCAAGTCGACGCTCGGCCGCGCGCTGCTGAGGCTGCTCCCCAGCGACGGCGTCATCCGTTTCGGCGACCGTGACATCTCCGAGGCGGATCGCCAGGCGATGCGGCCGCTCAGGCGCGAATTGCAGCTCGTCTTCCAGGATCCATTCGGTTCCCTGTCGCCGCGCATGACCATCGGCCAGGTGATCACCGAAGGCCTTTTGGTGCACGAGCCCTCGCTTACCGGCAAGCAGCGCGACCAGCGCGCCGTCGAGGCGCTGCGCGAGGTCGGCCTCGATCCCAACGCTCGCAACCGCTACCCGCACGAATTCTCCGGCGGCCAGCGCCAGCGCATCGCCATTGCCCGCGCCATGATCCTGATGCCGAAAGTGGTGGTGCTGGACGAACCGACCTCGGCGCTCGACCGTTCCGTGCAGAAGCAGATCGTCGAGCTGCTGCGCAAGCTGCAGGCCGACCACGAATTGTCCTACCTGTTTATCAGCCACGACCTCGCGGTGGTACGCGCGATGGCCGACTACATCATCGTCATGAAGCAGGGAAAGATCGTCGAGGAAGGTCCGACCCAGGAAATCTTCGACAACCCGCGCGAGGCCTACACGCAGACGCTGATGAACGCGGCGATCGATTCGACACGGTTCCGCATGAGCGCATGAAGGCCGGCTCCGTCAGGCTCGCGTCATTGCGGCGACGGGCACCTCTGCCTCCGCGTCGCGACGATCACCTGCTGCTGCTGCTGCTGCCTGTCGATCCGGGCGGTTTCGCGATTGGCCACCGCTGTCTTCACGCGCTCGCCGCCGAGCAGCCAGCTTGGCACGCTGGTGCCGGCCACCCTGCCGCGGGCGATTGCCGTGCGCGAAATATCGGTGGCGGTGTCGCCGACCGCATTGTTGAGCTCTGGGCAGTTCATTTTGTCGTATTTCGCCGGGCTGATCGACGCCGTGGTCGATGAACAGCCTGCCGCCAGAAGCAGCGTCGCGATCGAAATGGCTGTAAGCTTGAACGTCATTCTCTCATTTAGCCGCTCTGCCGGCTCCACGCTCCACGAACCAAGGACAGGACGTCATTAGGCCAAAGTAATGGCCGGCTGTCGAGCATAATGGATGGCGGCGGCCATTTCGGCTGCCTGTTCGAAGTGGAACCGTCAATGCGGAAGGCCAATCGAAGGAATCGCTCTCGAGGTTGAGGTCTGCGCTCAGGCGCCGAAGTGGTGGCGGTGGGCGGCTTCACCAAGGGCTCGATGGGCGAGGACCTCGATCTCGTCATCAAGCTGCACCGCCATATGCGCGACAAGAAGCGCAAATACCGCATCCAGTTCATCCCCGAGCCGGTGTGCTGGACCGAGGCGCCGGAAACGCTGAGCGTGCTCGCCCGCCAGCGCTCGCGCTGGCAGCGCGGCGCGCTCGAATGCTTCTTCCGCTACCGCTCGATGCTGTTCAACCCGCGCTATGGCCGCGTCGGCTTCCTCGGCTTCGGCCACATCTTCATCGTCGACGTGCTCGGGCCGATAGCGGAAGTGCTGGGCTATATACTGATCCCGGCCTTCTGGCTGCTCGGCATACTGTCGGCCGAATATCTTCTCGCCTTCACCGCGCTCATCTTCACCTATGGCGTCTGCGTCAGCGTCTGCTCGCTGATCCTGGAGGAGGCCGAGCTGCAGCGCTTCCCCCGCGCCAGGGACCTCGCCGTGCTGACGGCCGCCGCCGTGATCGAGAATTTCGGCTACCGCCAGCTCAACAATTTCTGGCGCGTGAAAGGCTGGTGGCAGTTCCTGCGCGGCAACCAGGGCTGGGGAGAGATGACCCGGACCGGCCCCGGCGGCGCCAAGAAATAGGCGCGGCCGGCGGCATCAGCCCGGCGCCATTGGTGCCAGCGTCAACCCAGCGCCATTCACGCCAGCGTCCGCTCGATCTCCGCGATCAAGCCATCGAGCGCCGCCCGCACGCTTGCGCCATCCGCCTGCTCGATAAGCAGTGTCTCCAGCGCCGACGCCCGCGCGCTGATCTCCGCAAAGCCGAACGTGCCCGCGGCGCCGGCGAGCGAGTGGGCGAGCCGGATGAGCAGATCGTTGCCGGGGAGGGGAGCGGCCTGAAGCGCGATGGCTTTCAGCTCGGCGAGCTGATCGGTACAGCGGGCGAGGAAACGTTGGCGGAGCGGGGCGAAGGGATCGTTTGCGACGAGGCTGGCTCCATTGCGAGATATGCACGCGAGCAAGCTGGACCGAAAGGTTCGGGTCCTGTTCTATTCTTCTGCGGAGACATCCGTTAGCGGACTGCAATACCGCTAACCCATTGTCTTTTCTGGTCGGAGTGGCAGGATTTGAACCTGCGACCCCCTCGTCCCGAACGAGGTGCGCTACCAGACTGCGCTACACTCCGTGACCAGACCGCGGGCTTATAGCTGCCACTTTCCAATCCTGCAAGCGTCAATGACAGCACTTCTGTCGCATTTCGTCGGCTTTCGCCGTTGGCCGTTTTGACCTCGCGGCAGAGCAGGCGGGCCGGCTGCGCCAAATGGGCAGCGGACCGACCCTTTGGATCGGCCGATCCGCGTTCATTGCGGCTCCTGGCACCCACCGTGCTCAGACGGCTGGCTGGGCTAGCACGCTCCAGTCGAATGCTTTCGCCCAGTCGGCAAAGCTGTGCCAGCGAACGTCCGGAAAATCCCGGCGCAAGGCGGCGATATCGACGTCGTAACCCTCGCGGTCGAACCATTCGAACATCAGCGCCGCATCCTCGCTTTGCTGGCGGGCCGCCGCGATCGGGATTTCCTGATAGGCGATCGGGCGGCCGATGACCTCCGACAGGATCCTGGCTTGCTCCTCGCCGGATAACTCGTCGCCGGCGAAATCGAAGCGCTTGCCGAACACGTTTTCGCGCCGCTCGGCGAGCGCTGCGACGAAGGCGCCGATGTCTGCCAACGCGACCAACTGCAAAAGGCGCTTGGTAGGGACGGGGAAGGCATGCGTGCCCTGGCTCAGCGCGCCGATCGACCACGGCGCGACAAAATTCTCCATGAAGGCGACCGGGGCGCTGATCGTATAGGGGATGCCCAGCCGCTCGATATGCTGCTCGACCCGATACTTGCTGTCGAAATGCGGAATGCCGGTGTTCCTGTCGGCGTCGGCGACCGACGAGTAGATCAAGTGACCGACGCCGGCAGCCTTTGCCGCGTCGGCCGCGATGATGCCTTGCCTCGTCTCTTCCTCCAGCCCGGCCTCATAGCTGTTCCCCATCAGGAACATAGTGTCGACTCCGCGTGCTGCCTTCACAATCGACGCCGCATCGGAGAGGTCGCCGGCCACGATTTCGGCGCCGTCTGCTGCCAGTTGCCGCGCGGCCTTACCATCCGGCGAGCGCGTCAGCGCTTTGACGCGATGCCCCTTTGAAAGCAGGACGCGCGCGACCGCGCCGCCTTGCTGGCCCGTGGCGCCGGTCACCAGAATGTCTTTTTTGGTCATTTCGTTTTGCTCCTTGTTGTCCATGGAGCGAAGTTAGGCGTTGTCAAATTGATGCATAATTGCCTATAATTGAAAAACTTTGTTCCATCTACAGATACAATGCTCGACCTCAACGACATCATGGTCTTTGCCCGCGTTGTGGAAGCCGGAAGCTTCACCGCCGCCGCGCGGCTGCTCGCGATGCCCAAGACGACGGTCAGCCGCCGCGTTGCCGCGCTCGAGCGCGAGGTGGGGATCCGGCTGTTGCAGCGCACGACTCGCAGTCTCGGCATGACTGACGCCGGCCGCCTCTATTACGAGCAGAGCAGCCAGGCGTTGCGCATGATCGAGCAGGCAAATCTGCATCTTGCCGAAGCAAGGGCGGAACCGACAGGCACCATCCGCATTTCCGCGCCAGTAGGCTTCGGCCCTTATTTCCTCAACCGGGCCGTCCTCGACTTTCTCGACATGTATCCGAGGACCAAGATCGAGCTTCGGCTCACAGACGAGAGGCTAAACCTTGTCGAGGAAGGAATAGATCTCTCCTTCCGCACCGGCGTCCTGAAGGATTCGACGCTGATCGCTCGCAAGCTCGGCGCAGCGCCCAGGCTGCTCTGCGCCAGCCCGGACTACCTGGCGCGCAATGGAGCGCCGGGCACGCCGGCGGACCTGGCTGGCCACGATTGCGTGATTGCCGGGCCCTCGGCCGTCGGCGCCCACTGGGTGCTGGACGGTCCGGATGGGCAGGAGACGGTCACGGTGGCCGGGCGTTTCGCCGCCAACGAGATGCAGGCGGTCGTCACGGCCGCCCTTGCCGGTTACGGCATCGCCCAGATCCCCAATGCAATGGCGGAAACGCTGATAGGCGAGGGGCGGCTGCGCAGGGTTCTTGTCGGTCATACCACGCCCGTCGGCGGCCTTTATGTCCTCTATCCGAGCAGCCGGCATCTGTCGCCGCTGGTGAAGGCCTTCATCGATCTGGCAGCCGAGCGGATTTCCAAGCGTGTAAACACCGCTTAAAGCATCTGTGCTACCGGATCGGCCAACTTTTGAGCGTGAGACCCGAATGACCGAGCGCATCGTCAGTTTCGTTATGAGTGGCGGCGTCGGATCGCGGCTGTGGCCGTTGTCGCGCGAGGACAATCCCAAGCAGTTCCACGACTTCTCGGGCGATGGTTCCATGCTGGCCAAGACCTTGCGCCGGCTGGCGGCGCGTTCGCAAGGCGAGACGCCGATTTTCCTGATCGCCGCGGAACGTCACGCCGAGCGTGTCCATGCCGACCTCGCCGGTGTCGATCTGGCCGGCGGCGGACCGCTGTTCGAGCCGACGGGCCGCAACACCGCGGCCGCGGTGGCGCTTGCCAGCCTGCGCACGCTCTCCGAATATGGCGACGAGCTGGTGCTGGTGGTGCCGTCCGACCATGAGATCTCGACGTCTCACCAGTTCTGGCAAAGCATCGAGGCGGGCGCGGCGGCGGCAAATGCCGGCCGGCTCGTGGTGTTCGGCCTGAAACCGGCACAGCCCGAGACGGGCTATGGCTATATCGAGGTCGGGGCCGGCAAGGACGGTGTCTTCGACGTCTCGCGCTTCGTCGAGAAGCCGGATGTCGCCGCCGCGCAGGCCTATCTCGACGCCGGCAGCTTCTACTGGAACACCGGCATCTTCCTGTTCCGCGCCGGCGCCATGCGCGATGCCTTCGCGGCCTACGAACCGAAAATCTGGCACGCGACGGAGGCCGCCTACAAGGCCGCGACCAGCGATCTGTCCGGCCTCTATATGCCGCTGGAACTCTATTCCGCGATTCCGTCGACCTCGATCGACTACGCCATCATGGAGCGCGCGAAAGACATCGCCATGGTGCCCGCCGGCTTCCGCTGGAACGACCTCGGCTCCTGGCAGTCGCTGCTCGATGTCGGCCCGTCCGACAAGCACGGCAACGTCATCCTGGGAGACGTCGTCGCCATCGATTGCGAGAACTCCTATATCCGCGGCGACGGTCGCCTGCTTTCGGCGATCGGCATGAAGGACGTGGCCATCGTCTCCACCGCCGACGCCACTTTCGTCGCGCCGGTCAGCCACAGCCAGCACGTCAAGAAGATCGTCGAGCAGCTGGAGAAATCCGGCCGGCTGGAGACCAGGTTCACGCCGGCGCATGACCGTGTCATCGAGAGCGGCGCCTGGCGGCGGCGCGTACGCCACTGGCTGTTCGACGAGACATTGCCGCTATGGTCGACCCTTGGCGTCGACGAACGCCATGGCGGCTTCCACGAGGCGCTGGGCTTCGATGCTTCCCCGCTGATGAAGCCGAAGCGCATGCGCACGCAGGCGCGTCAGGTCTATGCCTTCGCGGTTGCCAAGGAGCGCGGCTGGGACGGCCCGGCGGACCGGCTGATCGCGCATGGCATCGACTTCATGGCGGGGCAGGGCCGCACCGGGCGTGGCGGCTGGGTGCGCACGCTCAACATCGACGGTTCGGTCGCCGATCCGGTGGAGGACGCCTACGATCATTCCTGCGTGCTGCTGGCGCTGGCGCATGCCCATATGTCGGGCCATCCAGACGCGTTGCGGCTCGGCGAGGAGACGTTCGCCTTCCTCGATGCGCATCTCGAAGATGCCCGCATGACCGGCTTCCTGGAAACCTCAGACGGCGCGGAGGAACGGCGTTCCAACCCGCACATGCATCTGCTCGAAGCCTTCCTCGCCTGGCACAAGGCGACGGGCGAGCGCGCATATCTGCGCCGCGCGGCGCGCATCATCGACCTTTTCCGCAGCCATTTCTTCGATGCCGAGAGCTGGACGCTCGGCGAATATTTCGACGAGGGGTGGAAGCCGGCGGCGGGCGAGAAGCGGATCTGGACCGAGCCTGGCCATCATTTCGAATGGGCTTCGCTGCTGGTCGACTTTGCTGCCCGCAGCGGCCAGAGCGAACTCACCGCCTTCGCCCGCAAGCTCTACGCATCGGCCATTGCCAACGGCCTCAACCGCGCCACCGGCCTTGCCTATGGCGCGGTCTCGCGCCAGGGCCTGCCGCTCGACACGGTCTCGCGCAGCTGGCCGCAGGCCGAGGCGATCAAGGCGGCGATCGCGCTCGACGGCTCGGGCGGTCCGGATCTCAAGCCCGAGATCGAGGCGCGCGTCGGCCGCCTGTTCCGCTGGCACATCGACCCGGCGCCGCTCGGCCTGTGGATCGACCGCATCGACGAGCGCGGCCGCTCGCTGGCAACCGAGGTGCCGGCGAGCATCTTCTACCATCTGGTCTGTGCGCTGACGCAGTATCTGGACGGGACGGCGGAGAAGTCTCAGTAAGGCGCCGCCACGTCCCCGGTCTCGACATAGACCGCCTTCAGCTGCGAATAATGCGCCAGCGCGGCAAGCGAATTCTCGCGGCCGATGCCGGACTGCTTGACGCCGCCGAAGGGCATTTCCACGGGCGTCAGATTGTAGGCGTTGATCCAGCAGGTGCCGGCCTGCAGCTCGGCGATCACCCGATGCGCGCGCGGCAGGTCGCGCGTGAACACGCCGGCCGCCAGCCCGAATTCGGTGTCGTTGGCGCGCTCGATCACCTCGTCTTCACTGTCGAACTTCAAGACGCTCATCACCGGCCCGAAGATTTCCTCGCGCGCGATGCGCATATTGTCGGTCACACCGGTGAACACCGTCGGCTCGATGAAGAAGCCACCCTCGAAACCTTGCAGCGACGGCACGTTGCCGCCGCAGGCGAGGCTCGCTCCGTCCTGCTTGCCGGCTTCGATATAGGAGACGACCTTGTCCTGCTGCGCCTTGTTGACCAGCGGCCCCATCTGCGTTTCCGGATCGAGCGGATCGCCGATGCGGATCTTTTTCGTCCGCTCGACCAGCCGTTCGACGAAACGGTCATGCAGGCCCTTCTGCACAAAGACGCGCGTGCCGTTGGAGCAGATCTGGCCGGTCGAATAGAAATTGCCGAGCATGGCGCCGCCGATGGCGTTTTCGAGATCGGCGTCGTCGAAGACGATGAGCGGCGACTTGCCGCCGAGCTCCATCGTCGCGAGCTTCATCTTCGAGCCGGCGAGCGACAACACCTTGCGGCCGGTCGGCACCGAGCCGGTCACCGAGACTTTTGCCACGACATCATGGCCGACGAGACCGGCGCCGACATCGCCATAGCCCTGCACGACATTGAACAGCCCGTCGGGCAGGCCGGCCTCTGAGTAGATCTCGGCCAGCGCCAGGGCCGACAGGGGGGTGTTCTCCGAAGGCTTGAACACCATGGCATTGCCCATGGCCAAAGCCGGCGCCGACTTCCAGCCGGCGATCTGGATCGGGTAGTTCCAGGCGCCGATGCCGACGCAGACGCCGAGCGGCTCCCGCCGCGTATAGGCGAAAGGCCCGCCGAGATCGATCATCTCGCCGTTGAAGGCGGCGACCGCGCCGGCGAAATATTCCAGGCAATCGGCGGCCGAAGGCGCATCCGCCACCAGCGTCTCCTGGATCGCCTTGCCGGTGTCCAGCGTCTCGATGCGGGCGAGATCGGCGTTGCGCGCGCGCAGGATGTCGGCTGCACGGCGCAGGATGCGGCCGCGCTCGACCGGCTTCAGCCGCGCCCAGCCCGGCTGCGCGGCCCGCGCGGCTTCGATCGCAAGCTCCAGCACGTTCGAGGTCGCCGAATGCAAGGTGGCGATGGTCTCGCCAGTCGCCGGATAGATCACCGGCAGTGGCGCGCCGCCTTCGTCTTCGATGTAGCGGCCATTGACATAATGCGATGCCGTCGGCTGTGCGCGCATGGCTTTTCTCCGTTCATTGGTCGCTGGGCGGGGAGGGCGCGCCCGCCCGGACAATGCCCTATCGGTCCGCCACCTGCCAGCGCGGATTGATCCACGGTTCCTGGTTGGATGGCGCCAGCGGCGTGCGGCCGAGGATGTGGTCGGACGCCTTCTCGCCGGTCATGATCGAGGGCGCGTTGAGGTTGCCGTTGGTCACCCGCGGGAAGATCGAGGAGTCGGCGACGCGCAAGCCTCCGACGCCGATCACCCGGCATTCCGGATCGACGACGCTGGTCAGGTCGTCGGCGCGGCCCATCCGGCAAGTGCCGCAGGGATGATAGGCGCTTTCGGCATGGTCGCGGATGAAGGCGTCGAGCTCGTCATCCGACTGCACTTGGCTGCCCGGCGAAATCTCCTTGCCACGGAAACCGTCGAACGCCTTCTGGCCGAAGATCTCGCGCGTCAGCCGGATGCAGTGGCGGAACTCGCTCCAGTCGTCCGGATGCGACATGTAGTTGAAGCGGATCATCGGCTTGGTCTTGGGATCTGGCGAACGCAGCGTCACCGAGCCGCGCGACTTCGAGCGCATCGGCCCGACATGCGCCTGGAAGCCATGCGACTTCGCCGCCGACTTGCCGTCATAGCGCACCGCCGCCGGGATGAAGTGGTACTGGATATCGGGGTAGTCGATGCCGGCCCGCGAGCGCACGAAGGCGGCCGCCTCGAAATGGTTGGTGGCGCCAAGCCCGGTCTTGAAGAACAGCCACTGCGCGCCGATCAACGCCTTGGAGAAAGGGTTGAGCACCGAGTTCAGCGTGATCGGCTTGGTCGATTCCTGCTGGATGTAAAGCTCCAAATGATCCTGCAGGTTGGCGCCGACGCCTGGACGGTCGGCGATCACTCGGATGCCGTTTTCCTGCAAATGCGCGCCTGGGCCGATGCCAGACAGCATGAGGATCTTCGGCGAATTGATCGACGAGGCCGCGACGATCACCTCGCGTCGCGCCTTAACGACCTGAATCTGTTTGTTAGCTTCGATCTCGACACCGACCGCGCGTTGATTCTCGATCACCACGCGCCGCGCGAAACCCTTGAGCAGGCTAACATTTCCGCGTTTCAGAGCCGGCTTCAGATAGGCGTTCGCCGCCGACCAGCGGCGGCCGCCCAGAATGGTCTGCTCCATCGCCCCGAAACCTTCCTGCTTCGAGCCGTTATAGTCGTCGGTGAGTTCGAAACCGGCTTGGCGGCCCGCCTCGACAAAGGCGCCGTAGAGCGGATTTTTCCGCGTGCCGCGCTGCACATGCAACGGTCCGCTTTTGCCCCGCCAGCCATCCTCGCCGCCGTCGGAATCCTCCATGCGCTTGAAGTAGGGGAGCACGTCGGCGAACGCCCAGCCGGCTGCGCCCTGGTCGGCCCAGTGGTCGAAGTCATGCGCATGGCCACGCACATAGACCATGCCGTTGATCGAGGAGGAACCGCCGATCACCTTGCCGCGCGGCGTGGCAAGCACGCGCCCGCCGAGATGCGGCTCGGGCTCGCTGGCGAAACCCCAGTCGTAAAGGCTCATGTTGAGCGGGATCGACAGCGCCGACGGCATCTGGATCAGCGGCCCCATATCGGTGCCGCCGAACTCGATGACGATCACCGAGTGCTTGCCGTCTTCCGACAGCCGGTAGGCCATGGCCGAGCCGGCGGAGCCGGAGCCGATGATGACGAAATCCGCTTCAAGCATTGTTCATATGCGCCCATCGTTCATATGTGAGATGAAATCGGCGAGCGAGACATTGCCGCCGGTTGCAATCACAAGGACGGTTTTTCCCGCCACATCCACTTTGCCGCCGAGAAGTGCTGCCAGCGATGCCGCGCCCGAAGGTTCCAGCACCAGCTTCATACGCTCGAAGGCGATCTTCATCGCCCGCCGAACCGAGGCATCGTCGACGGTGACGCCGCGCACGCCGGCGGCACTCACCGCCGCGAACGGCGCGTTGCCGGGCTTGCGCGCCATCAGCCCGTCGCAGATCGATTTCGGCCCGATCGGCATCGTCTCGATCGCGCCATGCGCCAGCGACGAGCCCATGCCGTTGAACCCTTCCGGCTCCACCGCGATAATTTCGGTCTTCGGCGACAGATAGTGGAAGGCGAGCGAGACACCGCCGATCAGCCCGCCGCCACCGACCGAGCAGAACACCAGGTCGGCATGCGCCTTCTTCGTCGCCAACTGGTCGAGCGCCTCAAGCCCCGCGCCGGCCTGGCCCGCGACGATTTCCGGATCGTCGAAGGGATGGAGCAGCGTAAGATGCTCGGTCTCGGCGATCTCCCGCGCCTTGGCGGCGGCGACCTCCTCGCGGGCGCGCTCGCCATGGTCTGTCAGCACCACCCGCGCACCATAACCGGCCGTCGCATCGCGCTTGGCGGCGGGTGCGTCGATCGGCATGACGATGGTGACCGGAATGCCCAGCGCCTGGCCGGCGGCCGCCAGCCCCTGCGCGAAATTGCCGGAGGAATACGCCACCACGCCCTTTTTCGCCTCATCCGGCGAAAGTCGGCTCAGCCGCCAATAGGCGCCGCGAACCTTGAAGGAGCCCGCCCATTGCAGCGACTCCGGCTTGACGAAGACGCGCGCCGCGCCGGTCTCCCTGGCTAAAGCCGCCGACTCCAGGAGCGGCGTCACCTGCGTGGCCGCCGCGGTGACGGCATAGGCCTGCTTCAGATGATCAAGTGTAGGGATGAGAATGTCTGCCATCATTCGCCTCTCGGATACCGTTTGCTCTCTTCGAGATTGTCGAGGTTCATGTGATTGCGCATGTAGCGTTCCGACGCCTTTTGCAGCGGCTGGAAATCCCAGGGATAGTAGGCGCCGTTGCGCA
Organism: Mesorhizobium sp. B2-7-1; assembly: GCF_006440735.1. Taxonomy (GTDB): domain Bacteria; phylum Pseudomonadota; class Alphaproteobacteria; order Rhizobiales; family Rhizobiaceae; genus Mesorhizobium. The sequence goes on from NZ_VFUA01000154.1 coordinate 11,507, forward strand.
GCGCCGGGTAGACGACCCAGCGGCGCGCCTGGCTTTCGCGCACGGCGGCGTCGAAGCTCGCCATGTCCCAGCGGGCCCTGACTTTTTCCATGAATGCCGCCACCAGGGCAGCGTTCGCCGGATCTTCAGCCAGGTTGTCGCGCTCGAGCGGATCGGCTTCGAGATCGAACAGTTGCGGCGCGTCGAGTTCGCAATGGACGAACTTGTATTTGCCGTCGCGGATGGCGACCAGCGGCGCGTATGAGCCTTCGGCCGCATACTCGATCAACACCGGCGCCGTGCGCGCCTTGCCGTCGAGCAACGGCAGCAGCGACTGGCCATCGGTCCAAGGCGCGATTGCAGCGATATCGATGCCGGCGAGGTCGCAGAGCGTCGGCGTCACGTCAAGATTGGAAACCGGCGCCTCGATGAGGCCGGCAGGCACGCCCTTGCCGGCGATCATCAGCGGCACCCGCGCCGAACCCTCGAAGAAGCTCATCTTGAACCACAGGCCACGCTCGCCCAGCATGTCGCCGTGATCCGAGCAGAACAGGATGACGGTGTCGTCGAGCATGCGGGTGCGCTTGAGGACATCCAGAAGCTCGCCGAGCTTGTCGTCGACATAGGAAATGTTGGCGAAATAGCCGCGCCGCGAACGGCGCACCTGTTCAGGCGTGATCTCGAAGGATTGATAGTCGCTGGCGCGGTAGAGCCGCTGCGAATGCGCATCCTGCTCGTCATACGGGATGAACGGTGTTTCCGGATCGAGCGCCTGGCAGTGCTCATAGAGGTCCCAGTACTGCTTGCGCGCGACATAGGGGTCGTGGGGGTGCGACAGCGAGACGGTGAGGCACCAGGGCCGACGGCCCGCATCGTCCTGTTCGCGCGAAAGCAGTACTGGGACCTCTATGAGCACTGCCAGGCGCTCGATCCGGAAACACCGTTCATCCCGTATGACGAGCA
>NZ_VFUA01000155.1 GCF_006440735.1 Mesorhizobium sp. B2-7-1
CGACATCTGATTGAACTCGGCGGTCTCGTCGACAAGGCAGGCATCGTTGATCTGACCAATGACGATCGCGCTATCATCTACGGCGCGCTGCTCTCGATGGCGAACAAGCTCCGAAGCGTGCAAGGCGAACACGCGCGCACACTTTGGGCCGAAAAGGGGAAAGAAGTGTTCGAAGCAGAACGGAAAGATGGGGCGCCCATCGTTGCGCAGGGACAGCGAGGTCGGGAATGACAGATGCCGGGCAAGCGCGGAGACCCAACATCGCGGTACTGCCCGTCATCACGCGGTTCGCCAAGCTAGGCTGGCTCATGCTGCACCAGCGATCACAACGTACCCAATCAACTCGGCAGAGGCCCGGCAGCACAATGCCACTTCACATAATCGCGACTGGGTTGGAATAGTTTCCGGTCTGCCTCGGTATATCGGACATCGAGGTGAAGTTTTGACCGCTTTTTCCATTTTCGAAAGTTTCCGGGTGCTCAAGCACATCGTCTCAGGCGCCAGAGTGCGGGAAATGAGTGCGGACGATCGAGGATCTGCGCCGACGTGCTCGCGCCCGAAAGTTCTGCCAGTCGGGCCTAGCATCCCCTTGTCCCATCTTCTGATCTGGGTCGACCCGGCAGAGAGGCCTTGTGTCCATTGATCGCTCGAATTCCGGCCATTGTCGGCCAAGGCTGCGAAAATCAACCTGAAGCAAAGCGTACATCTGAAAAGGAGGAAGTTATGGCAGACAATCTAACAGTTTCGCAACGCTTCGACGAATATCAGCCCTCCAAGACACTATGGTTCTGGTCGGTAGTCGGCGCCGCGGTGTTGACGATGATAGTCGGCTTCACAGCCGGCGGTTGGACCACGGCAGGAACAGCATCGGAAATGGCGAAGACCTCGGCCATCAAGGCGCGGGCTGAACTGGTCGCCAATCTTTGCGTCGAAAAGTTCGTCACAGCGTCAAACGCGACAGAAAACCTGACCAAACTGAAGGGAACGTCCTCTTATCAGAGGGACAGTTTCATCAGCGACGGCGGCTGGGTAAAACTGGCCGGAATGAAGAAGGATGCCCCAGGCGCCGCGGACCTATGTGCGGACAAATTGGCAGCGATGGACACAATCCCGACCAACAACGTGGCTCAGGACAGCACCAAAGGTTGACTTCGATTTCGCCCGGCAACGCAGTGTTTGCCCGTCAGCCATCGCAACGGAGGCGTGGCCATGTATGAAGCTTGGTTTTCAAGGCCGGTTCCAGTGGCGACCGGCATATCCGGCAAGATCAACAATCTTTCCAACGCCAATCAAGCAGTCGACCTCCTTACCAAGCACTGGCGCAATGCAGGAAGTCAGAAGCATCTGGCGGCACTACGCGCCTGCCGCCAGGCCATGAACGGCGGCATTGCGGCCGACGTTGCCAGGGACGCATTGGTCGATGCGGCTCGAGAGGCGCACATGCTTGTCGAATAAGCCTCGTGCCGAGCGATGGTGCGGACTCGTGTTGAACCGGATTACGCCGGGAGCGGCGCCGCCGATGGCGGCTGATGATGATCGGCCCCTTCCATATTCGCAGGGAACGGCCATGAATTCCGTAGCACCGCTCGGCTTCCCGACAGTCCGCCGGCTGGTCGGCCGTCGGTTTCAATTCGTCCCAATCCTTTTCATTCTTACAACTGTGCTGATCTCGCTACCCGCACCGATGAAAGGGCTGGGGGCGGAGGTCAGAGCTCTTCCTCTACCTCGCTTCGTCTCGCTGAAAGCTTCATATGCCAATCTCCGCGTCGGGCCGTGCAGCGGCTACGGCATCGAATGGGTCATGAAACACCCGGGCATCCCGCTTGAGATCTACCAGCAGTACGGCAATTGGCGCCGCGTAAGGGATTGGGAGGGAACCACCGGATGGATCTTGGGCCGCTCCTGTCGTGGCGCAGAACGGGGATTGTCGCTCCGTGGGCGAAGAATAACGTGGTGCTGCGCCAGAAACCGACAATCGATGGACCTATCACTGCTTGGCTCGAGCCTCGTGTCCGGGTGAATCTGAGACGGTGTGACGGGAAGTGGTGCGCTGTTGCGCAAGGGACGGTCAGCGGCTTCGTCAAACAAACCGACTTGTGGGGTGTGTATCCCGGCGAAGTGCTTTAAAGGGTGGCCCATATGACCAACCGAACGGTGTTGATTTCCGGCGGGGGAATTGCGGGGCCTGCTCTTGCCTTTTGGCTTGCCGCCGCCGGCTTCCGGCCAACGCTGATCGAGCAGGCGCCTCAACTGCGTGCCGGGGGTTATGTTATCGATTTTTGGGGTCTTGGCTATTGGATCGCAGAGAGGATGGGCCTGGCGGCAGACATCAATCGCGTAGGATATCATGTGCGCGAGATGCGCATTGTGAACGATAGTGGAAAGCGCGTCGCAGGCTTTGGCACGGACGTCTTCGGCGAGTTGACAAACGACCGCTATGTGACCCTCGCACGCAGCGATCTCGCTCGCTTGCTGTTCGAAAAGATCAAAGACACAACCGAGATCATTTTCGGCGATGAGATCGTCGGGTTCGAGGAAAAATCAGATGGCGTCCGCGTGCGGCTGAAACATGGCGCCGAACGCGAATTTGATTTGGTGATTGGTGCCGATGGCTTGCATTCGGGCGTTCGGCGGCTCGCGTTCGGACCCCGGCATCAATTCGAGAAGAAACTCGGCTACGCGGTCGCGGCGTTTGAGGTCGAGGACTACCGGCCACGCGACGAGGACGTCTATTTGATGTACGGGCAGCCGGGACGAATGGTCGGCCGTTTCACGCTTCACCACAACCGCACGCTCTTCCTGTTCGTCTATGCCGTCGACAGCGGCTCCCTCCCAAAAGCGTTGGGCACGCAAAAGCAGATGCTGCGAGAAAAATACGAAGATGGCGGATGGGAATGTGCCCACATCCTGGAGGAGTTGGATCGTACTGACGGGCTCTATTTCGACAGCGTCAGCCAGATCAGGATGAACAGCTGGTCGCAAGGTCGCATAGCCCTCGCCGGTGATGCCGCGTTTTGCGTTTCCCTGCTGGCGGGACAGGGTTCGGCCTTGGCGATCATTTCAGCCTACGTACTGGCAGGCGAACTCCTGGAAGCCGATGGACGGCATCAGGAGGGCTTTCTCAACTACGAAGCGTTCTTGCGGGAGTACATTCAGAAAAAGCAGCGCGGTGCCAAGCGATTTGCCGCCGCCCTGGCGCCCAGGACGCAGCTCGGGTTGCTGATCCGCAACTTGGTGACAAAGGCATTCGCCGTACCCGGGCTTGCGCGCGCAGTGATCGGGAAGGAAATCACCGACGAAATACAGCTACCTGACTATCGGTGGCCATTCCTCGATTCTTGACGGTCATGAGCCACAAACGCAGCACCCCAAGAGCTGCCGAGCCAACTGCTCCACCTGCGACGGCAACCCGATCTGGTGGACCAATCAAACGAACGCGTCGGCCACGTCCAGCCGCACGCGCGAGACACCCCGCCTTTCTTCGGCCCACATGCGCGCAATCATCGTGACCCGTCGCCAAGCTCGAACCGGTCCTCTGCGCGCAGCTCAAAAACGCTGAAGAGAGATAGCGAGACAATCCCGTGAATATGCTGATCGCTATCGCCCTGACATTTGTCGCCGTCATCGGGTCGTCTTCTCTTCACTATGAGGCAATCCAGCGCCTCGACAGATTGGCCCGCAGGTCAACTGGAGCTTATCCCGCGTTGCTCTTCGTCATCTGCGGGCTGGTCGGTCTTCATCTCGTGGAGATCGGGATTTATGCCGCGATATTCCACCTCGCGGACCAGACGCTTGCGCTCGGCGATTTCGACGGGAAGGCCTTTCCGACGAGCATGGACTATTTCTACTACGCCGCAGAAGCCTATGCCTCCCTCGGCTACAACAACGTGATCCCGATCGGTGAAATGCGGCTCGTCACGTCCATAGCGCCCTTGAACGGGTTGCTGCTCCTCACCTGGTCAGGCTCGTTTCTTTTCTCGCTGGTTGAAGACTGGCGTGGGAAGGGAAAATAGCTTCGACCAGTGCCCTTCCTGCCTGCTCAGCGTCCCCATCGCTCCCACTTGAGCCTCTCTTTGCGGCTGAGATCGATGGCGGCGTCGATCACGCATAGTGACGAATTGGAACAAATTCGTGAACATGGCCCGGCCGGGTAAATATCGCCCAACTCGTGCCACATTAGAGGCACCCCCTGCTCCCCGAGCAGAGCGGCCAAAGCTTTGCAAGAAAACGATAATTTTCAATTTGTGAGCGGGAGGTATCGATGAATCCTGCGGGTATTCGTGCGCCTTTTTCGAACCCGACAACCTATGTCGCAACAGCTCTATTCGCGGTAGGCCTCGTTGCAACAACACCTCAGGCATACGCACAAGGCGCCGCGGGTGCCGCCAGCCAGGCGCCGACCGGCTTGTGGCTGACCACGCCCTATCCTGAATTCTCGGCCCAAGCCGGGAAGAACGTCAGCGTCCCCTTGAGCCTGGCTAACCGCGGACTGCCGCCGCAACGCGTCGAACTCGGTGTCGACGGCCTGCCTGCCGGCTGGAAGTGGGAGATCGATGGCGGCGGCAAACCCGTTACCGCGGCAATCGCCGACTCGGACGGCACGGTCAGCCTGACGCTGAAGTTGACGCCGCCAGCAGGCGACGTTGGCAAGGCAGTGAACTTTGACGTGTCTGGCAAGGCCTCCACGGAGGCTCTGAAATTGCCAATGGCGATGACGCTTGCCAAGACCGAGCCGGCGAAGCTGACGCTGGAACCCAAGCTTCCCGCGCTGCGCGGAACTGCCAAATCGGCCTTCGACTTCCAGGTCGATATCAAGAACGATGGCCAGGAAGACTCGACAGTTAATCTTCTGTCTAAGGCGCCGCCTGGTTTTCAGGTGACCTTCAAGCAGGGCTACGGATCGCAGGAACTGACCAGCCTGCCGCTGAAGGCAGGGGAATCGAAGACGCTCTCGGTCAGCGTCCGGCCGCCGGACAACGCCCAGGCGGGTCAATATCCAGTGGCAGTCGCAGCCAGCGGCGGCACCGCCAGCGCCGACACCAAGCTGCTGCTCGACATCACCGGCAGGCCATCGGTATCCCTTGCAGGTCCGCAGGGCCGGTTGTCCGGCGATGCCACGGCCGGTCAGGAGCGCACCTTCACATTCACCTTGTCGAACAGCGGCTCGGCCCCGGCCCGCGACGTCAAGCTTTCGGCGAGCCCGCCATCTGGCTGGAAGGTTACCTTCAATCCCGAAAAGGTGGATGAGATCGCGCCTGGCGGGACGTCCGATGTCGGCGTCTCGATGACGCCTTCGACCCAGGCGATCGCCGGCGACTATATGGTCTCGGTCCGGGCAAACGGTGACGGCGCATCCGACAACGCCGATTTCCGCGTGACAGTCCGGACATCCACGCTTTGGGGCGTGACAGGCCTTGGCGTGATCGGCGCCTCCGCGCTGATGCTCGCTTTTGCCGTGACGCGGTACGGACGGCGATGAGCCCGGTCATCGAAGCGCACGGCCTTGTCAAGCGCTACGGCCGATTTCCGGCGGTCGACGGAATCGATCTCGCCATCGAGAAGGGCGAGGTCTTCGGCCTGCTCGGCCCGAATGGTTCGGGAAAGACCACCACGCTCCTCTTGCTGCTCGGGCTGACCGAGCCTACTGCCGGATCGATCCGCGTTCTGGGACTTGACCCGTTGCGCCAACCGCTGACGGTCAAGCGTCAGGTAGGTTACCTCCCGGACCAGATCGGCTTCTACGATCATCTGACCGCATGGGAAAATCTCACCTACACGGCAAGGCTTGCGGGTTTGGTATCCGGCGAGGCCGACGCGCGTATCGCCGGCGCATTGAGACGTGTTCGGCTGGCGGAGGTCGCCGACCGCCGCGTCGCAACCTTCTCACGCGGGATGCGCCAGCGGCTCGGACTTGCAGAAGTGCTGGTCAAGCAGGCCGAGATCGCCATTCTTGACGAGCCGACGTCCGGCCTCGACCCGCAATCGACACAGGAACTTCTGGAACTGATCCGAGAGCTGGCGGGCCAGGGCATGACCTTCGTCCTTTCCTCGCACCTGCTCGCGATGATGCAGACGGTCTGCAGCCGGGTGGCACTTTTCCGAAGAGGCCGCATAGGCCTCATCGGCTCGGTAGAGAACCTCACCTCGGACGTCCTTGGCAGCACGCATACGGTCGAGGTCGAAGTCGAAAACACTGATCTGTCGAAGGTGCTTGCCCGGGCGCCGCACATATCGGGCCTGAGGCCCTTGAGGGAGGGACGCTGGCGGGTCGATGCCGACGCGGACGTCAGGGCCGACATTGCCCGTCTTGTCGTTGGTGCCGGCGGTGCGCTCCATTCAATGACCATTCGCCAGGCTACGCTCGACGAGGTCTATGTCCAGTTTTTCGAGGGAGAGAGCCATGACATCGCCGCGTGAAGGATCACCGTTTGCCGGTCTGTCGACGATCGCGCGCAAGGAGGCAGCCGATCATATGAACAGCATCCGCATCCATCTGGTGATGGTTCTGGTGCTGCTTACGGCGATCGGCTCTGTCTATGCCGCGATCGGCCAGATCAAGGCCACGGTCGGTGAGGATCCGTTCCTGTTCCTGCGCCTGTTCACCACCGCGCAGCAGCCGTTGCCGTCCTTCGTCTTCTTTCTCGGTTTCCTCGTGCCGCTTGTGGCGATCGCGCTGGGCTTCGACGCGATCAATGGAGAGTATAGCCGCCGCACCCTGTCGCGCATCCTGTCGCAGCCAATCTACCGCGATGCGCTTCTCACCGGCAAATTCCTGGGCGGGCTGTTGGTCATCGCCATCTGCCTGCTGGCTCTGTGGCTGCTGGTCACCGGCCTTGGCATGCTTCTGCTCGGACTGCCGCCCAGCGGCGAGGAGATCGCCCGCGGCCTTGCTTTTCTCTTCGCCTCTTTTGTCTACGCCGGCGTCTGGCTGGCGGTGGCGATGGCCTTCTCAACGATCGTCAAATCGCCGGCAACGTCGGCGCTTTGCGCGCTCACGGCCTGGCTGCTGTTCACGGTGTTCTGGCCGATGCTGGCACCGCTTATCGCCGGAGCAGTTGCGCCGATCGACCCGCTCGATCCGATGACGGCGGTTCACCAAATCGACATTCAGCAGGCCATCGCGCGGATCTCGCCCAACACCCTTTACGGCGAAACTACCGTTGCCTTGCTCAATCCGGCAACGCGCTCTCTCGGCCTGCTGTTGACTAGCCAGTTGAGCGGGGCGCTGATGGGAGCGCCCTTGCCCTTCTCGCTCAGCGTGGCGCTGATCTGGCCACAACTCGCCGGCATGATCGCTGCCCTTCTGGTGTTGTTCACCATCGCCTATGTCTCGTTCCAGCGACAAGAGATACGGGCGTAAAGACATGTCGCTTACCGCGCAAACTGATGGTGAAGGCGCGCGCTCCGCAGAAAGCAATTCTACGCCAAGCGCGGCACAGTTGGACCTTCCGCACCTGGGCGACCAATCCGGCGCCAAGGCACGCCGCCTCGGCCTTTCAGCAACGATTTTTGCGGCGCTGACCCTTCTTGTCCTGGCATTTGGCAGCACGATCCAGAGCATCGATTATCATGCGCTTGTGCACGCGCTCAGTCACCTTCCGGCGGCTTCCATAGGCTGGTCGGTCTTCGCGACAGCGGTAAGCTTGGCGGCCGTGGTCGGGCGCGACGTGTGCGCGGTCTACTACGTCGGCGCTCGCACGCCACGTCTCGCGCCCATTGTGGCTGGCTTTTGTGGCACTGCTCTTGGAAATGCAGTCGGATTCGGCACCCTTACCGGCGCGGCCGTGAGATATCGGATCTACCGAGCCGTCGGGCTTCGGTCCGAGGATATTGCCCGGCTCCTTTTGTTTGTCGCTGGCGGCTTCGGCCTTGGCCTTGCCGGCTTCGGAGGCATGACGACACTCATTGAAGCTGAGCCGGTCTCCCACCTTCTCGGCTGGCCGACAGGCGTATTGCAGGTAGCGGCAGGAAGCGCGCTCGCTGGATCCATCATACTCCTGTTGTTTGGCTTGCGCGGACCAGTCCGCGTGGGAAACTTCAGCCTTGCAGTCCCGAGCAAGGCGATCGCGGGCATGCAGCTTGGACTGACGGGTATCCGTCTCTTCGGAGCAGCAACCGCTCTGTGGATGCTTCTACCGGGGGCTTCGATAAATTTCCTAAGCTTTGCCGCTATCTTCTCGGCTGCCACCGCATTGGGGGCCGTCAGCAACCTGCCAGGCGGCATTGGAATATTTGAGGCTGCTGTATTTTGGGTCTATGCGGGACATGCCCCCGTCGATCAGATTGCGGCAGCGCTGTTGGCGTACCGAGGGATATACTTCGGGATGCCATTGGTTCTTTCCGCGGCCTTGCTGGCAATATTCGAAACCCGCCTTGCCTTGGGAACGAGGATGCCCACCGCCAACGATCGGCTTGTCGAGGCGGCCGCTCAACTTTCGCCCCGCTTCATGGGCGTCATCGCATTTGCGACCGGAGTGATGCTGCTCACGTCCGGGGCAACGCCGACTTTCGGCCACAGGCTGGCAGTGCTTTCGATGCGCCTGCCCCTGTGGGCGGTCGAAACGTCTCATTTTCTCGGCAGCCTGGCCGGCGTTGTGTTTCTCTTCGTGGCTCGTGGGCTGTTTGAACGACGTGACGGTGCCTGGTGGCTTGCGTTCTTGATGGCGACAGCAAGTCTCGGTTTGTCCCTGGCCAAGGGACTCGCTTATGGAGAGGCTGGATTCCTGGCGATTGTCATCAGCCTCCTAATTGCGACCAAACGTCGGTTTGACCGACCTGCTTCAATGTTGGGTCAGCCGTTTACGCAAGGATGGGCCGTCGCCGTAGGCGTGATCGTCCTCGCTGCGGCCGTAATCTTCCTCGTGGCGTTCCGCAACGCCGACTACACAGCGCGCGACCTATGGTGGCAGTTTGAGTTTGATGCGCAGGCCCCCAGGGCGCTGCGCGCCTTGCTGGGTGCCGCAATCCTTGCCGTCGTTATCGGCCTTTGGCAGTTGCTCCGCCCGCCAAAGGGGCTCGCACCTCACCCGGATATCTTAGCGCTTGGACAAGCTTCGCGGATCATTCGTGCCCAAGCCAGAAGCCAGGCGATGCTAGCTCTCATGGGCGACAAGAGCCTGCTGTTCTCACAAACGGGAGACGCTTTCATAATGTACGGCAAGCGCGGCCGCAGCTGGATTGCGCTCTTCGACCCCGTGGGCCCGATCGAGGAATGGCCGGAGTTGATCAAGCGATTTGTTGCATTGGCCGCAAGCCATGGAGGTCGCGCCGCCTTCTACGAGATCCGTCCTGAAAGCTTGCCGTTCTATCTGGACGCGGGCCTGTCAGTGATGAAGCTTGGCGAGGAGGCATGCGTGGCGCTCGCCGGTTTTGACATGAAGGGCAAAACAAGTGCCCACCTCCGCTATTCGCTCAAGCGAGGCGAACGCGATGGGCTGACGTTCGAACTTGTGCCACCCCGACAGATCGCCGAAATCATGGATGCCCTGATCGAGATTTCGGCAGCATGGTTGCGTTCGCGCAGAACCAGGGAAAAAGGATTCTCGATCGCCGCGTTCGAACCCTCATATCTGGGATCCCAATGGGTCGCCCTCGTTCGACAGAATGGCCTTGCCGTTGCGTTCGTTACCGTCATGACAACCGGGGCGCAGAAGGAAGCTTCGATCGGCCTTATGCGGCTTACGAGCACGGCCTCGCCCTACGCCATGGAATTCCTGTTCACGAAGCTCATCCTCGAACTTAAGGACATGGGCTACGGCAGCTTAAGCCTCGGCATCGCTCCATTGAGCGGCGTGTCGGCTGCCCCGCTGTCGTCGCGATGGCACAGGCTAGGTGAGATGATCTGGCGCTATGGAACCCGGCTCTACAATTTCCAGGGCCTCAGAGCGTTCAAGAGCAAATTCAATCCGGTGTGGGAACCGCGCTACCTGGCAGCGTCGGGTACGCTGAGCCCGTTTGTCGTGCTCGCGGATGCCACAGCCTTGATTGGTGCCAGGTTCAAGAGCTCAGGAGCACGATCGCAGAATGAATAAGCTTGCCATTCTCCTGTCAGCGGCATTTGCAATCATGGCGCCAACACCATCACTGGCGATCGAGGGCGGCCGCTACGGGGATGTCCACCTTGTGGTGCCGGATGGTCCGATCCAGGGATACGTCGTCTTGTTTTCGGGGCAGGACGGGTGGAGCGACGCGAACCAGGCAGCGCTAGCGGCGCTGGGGCGGCAGGGTGCACTCGCCGTCGGCGTGGACACCAAAACCTATTTGGCCAGGCTCGCGGAAGAAAAGGAGCCCTGCCACAACCTCGTGGGCGACGTGGAGATACTGAGCCGTCGGCTGCAGCGCGAGCACAGTGGCCTGCAGTACCATTTTCCCATTCTGGCTGGTGTCGATGCCGGCGGAACGCTCGCGGGGGCCATTCTGGCGCAGGCTCCGGTCAACACGGTGGCAGGGGCTGTCTCGGTGGATCCGACCGTGGTTCTCCCGAGCGAACGCCCGCTCTGCGCAGGCGCGCCCTCGTCTCCTCAGCCCGGCGGCTTCGAGTACGGACCGTCCAAGGCCCTGCAGGGGTTTTGGAACCTTGGTTTTACGGCCGCCGAGCCGAAGGAAGCGCGCGCCTATTTTGCCTCGCTCCAAAGCGCGGACATGCCGATGAGCGTTCAGTCTGTCCCCGGCAGCGCGAGCGATGCGGTGACCTCACTGGTGCAGCCGCATTTCGATGCGGGCGACGCTAGCGGCCTCGCGGCGCTTCCCTTGATCGAATTGCCAGCGTCACACCCAACCGGGCAGATGGCGATCGTTTTGTCGGGGGACGGGGGCTGGCGAGATCTCGACAAGACGATCGCCGAAGAGCTGCAATCGCGGGGAGTTTCGGTCGTCGGTTGGGACAGCGTGCGCTATTTCTGGGAAAAGAAAACGCCTGAGCAGACGGCGGCCGACCTTGCTGCGGTGATCCAGGCCTATGGCGAAAAATGGCATGCCAAGGATGTCGCCTTGGTCGGCTACTCCTTTGGCGCGGACGTGCTCCCATTCGTCTACAACGACCTCGCCACAGGCATCAAAGACCGTATCGCGCAAATCTCCCTGCTGGGGTTCGCCAATGCAGCCGATTGGGAGATTCAAGTCGCAGGGTGGCTTGGAGCCGCGCCCAGCTCCGAGGCCGTTCCGGTTGGGCCGGCGATCGAGCAGGTGCCTGCGAAGTTGCTCCAATGTTTCTACGGAAATGAAGAGACCGACACATTCTGCAACGCGCTCTCCCCGAGGGGCGTCGAGGTGATCAAGACAACCGGCGGCCATCACTTTGATGGCAATTATGCTCGCTTGGCCGAGGAGATCCTGGATGGCTTCAACAAGAGGGTCGCTGCTAGGATGTAGCGCTCCTTGACTGGACGCCGCTCTGGAATTCCCGCCCAGCCGTTGGCGAAGAGCAACGCTTCCGGTGCTGTTCGTCACCGACTGCGTTCGTCCCAAGGGTAGGAGATTCGAGCACGCCAAGTAGCCGAGTATTTGGCTTAGTCAGGAATCGAAGTTTCCAGCTTCGGAAGAAGCAGCGTGAGATCTCCCGATAGCTGAGCCGCGATCAATTATTCGCCAATGTTACTAAAAGTTCATGCGCAGGAAATGACGTTGTAATGCGCCCCTCCCTATTCTTTTCAACACGACGCCCATCAGGGCGCGATATCTTGAAAGAGGATACGAGATCATGAAAGTCTTACCCCGTACACATGGACGTCTGATGGCTGCCGCTGCCTCCCTGGCTATCGCTGGGGCAATCGGCTTCGGGGCCTATGCAACCGGCACGACACCCGTTCTGGCCGATGCCGTGCACGTTCAGTCGGCGCAGGTCCCCGGCTTCGCCGACCTCGTCGAGCGCGTGTCGCCGGCGGTCGTCAGCGTCAAGGTCAAGGCCAAGGTCCAGTCCACGGCCGGTGAGGGTTCGAACGATCAGAACGGCTTCGACAACCTGCCTGACAATCCGCAGCTACGCCGCTTCTTCAAGGAATTCCGCGGCTTTGGCGATCAGGGTGGCGAGTTCGGCATGCATCGTTTCAACCATCACGACCATGGCAATGGCGAGCCGCGCCCGATCGCGCAGGGTTCCGGCTTCTTCATCTCCGAGGACGGTTACCTCGTCACCAATAACCACGTCGTCTCGGAAGGCTCTGACTTCAGTGTGGTCACCAATGACGGCAAGGAACTCGACGCCAAGCTGATCGGCACCGATCCGCGCACCGATCTTGCCGTGCTCAAGGTCGATGGCGGCAGCACCAAGTTC
>NZ_VFUA01000156.1 GCF_006440735.1 Mesorhizobium sp. B2-7-1
GAGCCGTGTCGGATCGCAGGCGATGAACACACCGACGAAGCCGATGAACACCGCCAGCCAGCGTAGCAGCGGCGGGAGGTCGAAATCGGCGGACGCCTCGACGATGCCGGAATGGGCGAAACGCCGGGTTCGCGGCGTCAGCGCGATGCCGGCATCGACCGCGGCACGCAGGCCGGCGAGGCTGGCGCTGCCGGCGGCGATGCGGTAGCGGCGGCCGGCGGCGTCAAGCGCATTGAGCGCGGCCTCGCGGAAGCCGCAATAGGGATCGAGCAGCGCCAGTGGCACGGCTTCCTGCCGCGTCGCCAGGCCTTTTTCCGAGCAAAGCCACAGCATCGGCTCGCTGATCAGCGCCGCTTCGTCCGGCGATGCCGCATGGCGCATGGTGATCGCGAGGTCCAACTGACCCGCCTGCAGGGCCGACCCGAGCTCCAGGGAGCGGCCGACGCGCAGCTCGATCCGGACGCGCGGATGGCTGACGGCGAAGGCCCTGAGCAGGTCCGGCAGGCCTTGGTCGGCAAAGTCCTGCGTCGTGCCGATGGCGATGCGGCCACCGGCGCGCGCGCCTTTCAGCGCCAGCCACGCCTCGGTGTGGACGGCAAGGATGCGCCTCGCATGGCCGACAAGATCCTCGCCGGCCGGCGTCAGCCCGCGTCCCCTGCCCTGCGGGATGAGCAGCGGTTCACCGACGATCTCTTCCAGCCGCTGCATCTGCGCGGTCACCGCCGATGGCGTGCGGCCGACCGTGGACGCGGCTTTGGCAAGCGAGCCGCCATCGACGAAAGCGAGGAAGGTTTTCAAAAGGTCGGGATCGAGCGTTTCCATACTTCGATAATATCGAAGCAATTATCAAAAACAATTCGATTTTTTTGACGAATGGACGAGCCCATATCTCTCCCATCGAAAGCGCGACGCGCGAAGCCAAAGGAGAGAAAAATGCCGATCATCAACATCAGCGTCACCGGCAAGCCCGATGCCAAGCTGTCCGCGGCAATCGCCAAGGAGGCAACCGACATCACCGCCAAGCTGTTGCACAAGGATCCGACGATCACCGCCGTCGCGGTCAATTACATCGACCCGCGGCACTGGTTCGCCGGCGGCAAGTCGCTTGCGGAGCATGGCACCAACACATTCTGGCTCGACATCAAGGTCGTCGACGGCACCAACACCAAGCTCGAGCTCGAAGCCTATCTGAAGGCGATCTTCGAGGCTCTCGGCCGGTTGCTGGGCGGCGTGCATGAGGAAAGCTATGCGCTTGTGCACGAGGTGCCGGCGGCGGCCTATGGCTTTGGCGGCAAGAGCCAGGAGTTCCGCTTCATCAGCGGGAGGCTGAAGGCGGCGGCGTAGGCTTTTGCGCGCCTTCGCTGTCTCCGAGGGACGCTATCCCGCAGGAGGATGAAGCCTCGTATCAAGCGCGAAATCCTCCTGGAGACGCGGCCTGTAAAGGCCGGCCGTCCGGCCAGGATCGAACACAAGGTTCCAACTGTGCTGGGATACCGCGCTCGGAATGAGAAAGAAGGGATGCCTGGCAAGCAGACTGTCGCCGAACCTCTGCTGTCCCGCGCCGGGAATGCCGGGACGCAGCCAGTTGGCGTTCGGAATATCGTCCTTTTCCACGACGTGAATCTTCGACGGATCGGTGATGTCTAATGCCGTCAGCACGTGAGGAACGATATCGAGCGTGCGAAATCCCTTGTGGACCGCCACCTCCAGAATGGCGGTCGATGGGTCGATGGACGCGTACACGGCCCTGACCCCTTTGCTGTTCCACCTTCCTCCGAGTTTGAAGGCTCCTTCGCCGCTGTCCCAGCTTGCCTGGAAACGTTTGTGATCAAGCCTCCAGCCAAGAACGTCGCCTGTTCCGAGAGAACCCGGCAAAGGCGTCACGCGTAGACACCGTAGTCGAGCCGCTCCAGGAATTCCTGTACTAGGATGGTGCCCGCCGCCGTGGCCAAAAGATCGATCGGCCGCCGGTTGTCCAAGCCCATGGCGGGCTCAATCATCCATTTTTCGGCTGCTTCCTGGTTTCCCAGAACGGATGTGGCCTTGGTGAGAGCCCTGGCGAAATTCCATGTCCTTGAGCCTTGTTCCCGATTGAGCGTCCTGGAGTGATCCGACTTGTGCCGCTGAAATGTCCGCTCGCTCATGCCGAATGCCGCCTCGAAGGCATCTGCATCAATGACGGTCAGCTGCCTGACAAGGCTTTCCAGGGCCTGGCTTGGAATTCCATGCAGGATCATTTCATGGGCCTCGAGCGGGCTGGATACCGAGGATCCAAGAACCTTCGGCCCGCCTAACAGATCGACCAGCCGTTCGAACTCGGGCTCCATGTGCGGCGCCTCGGCAAACCCCGTTGGGAAACTGGCCATGTTATTTCTCCGTCACGTGTCGCTTTATTTACGACATGTGTCGAAGTTTTTCAAGTGGCGATCGAAGCGCTGTATCGGCCCGCATTGACCTTGCCCCCACTTCCGCTACCCTCTGCCACCGAAGCGGCCGCCCAAGAGCCGCGCCGAGGAGACTGGGAGAGAGCGGCATGATCCTGACCCTGGCGCTGCTGGCGGGCCTTGTCCTTGCCTGGCTGCTGATCGCGGTGATCGAAAGGTTCCGGCTCGACCTGCGCTTCACCCAGGCGCTGCTCTATGTGCCGTTCAAGCTCGCCTGGCGCATCGCCGACAATCGCATCCGCATTGCCCGCAGCGCCAAGACGCCGGTGATCTATGTGGTCTCGCACCAGTCGCGCATCGAGCCGGCGCTGATGCTGTCGCTGCTTCCCGACGACACGCTGCATATCCTGGACGAGGCCTCGGCGCGCTCGCCCTGGCTGGAGCCGTGGCGCGAGCTTGCTCGCACGATTGCCTTCAATGCCGAGCATGTCTTCGTCAGCCGGCGGCTGGTGCGCGTGCTGAAGGGCAAGGGGCGGCTCGCCGTCTACCTGCCCGACAATGTCGAGCCGGACGTCAAATCCTTCCGACTGTTTCGCGCCATCACCCGCATCGCCATGCAGGCCGACGCCCGCATCGTGCCGATCTTCGTCGCCGGCACGCGCGACCTGCCGGTGTCGCTGACGCCGAAGGAGAAGGCGCCGCGCCACTGGTTCCCGCGGCTGTCGGTAAGCGTGCTGGAGCCGATGACTGTCGCCGAGCTGGTGGCGCGCAACCCCGACATGGCTTCCAACACCAACGCGCTGTTCGACCGGTTCGCCGAGGCACGGCTCTACGGCACCAATCTCGACCGCGGCCTGTTCCTCGCCATGCGGGACGCGGCCGATCGCGTCGGCCCCTCGCATCCGATCATCGAGGACGTGATTTCCGGCTCCCTCAGCTATCGCAAGCTGTTCATCGGCGCGCGCGTGCTCGGCCGTCATTTCGAGACGGTGACGGCGCCGGGCGAAGCGGTCGGCGTGCTGTTGCCCAACGCCAATGGCGTGGTACTCACCTTCGTTGGGCTGATCTCCGCGGGCCGTGTGGCGGCGATGATCAACTACACCGCCGGTCCTGCGAGCGTGACCGCGGCGGTCCGCACCGCCGTGATCCGCACCGTGATCTCGTCCCGCGCCTTCATCGAGAAGGCCGCCATCGACGACATCGTCGCCGCGGTCGAAGCGGGCGGCGCCAAGATGCTGTGGCTGGAAGATGTGCGCGCCAGCGTGACGACCCTGGACAAGGTCGCCGCCGCGCTTCTGTGGCGTTTCCCGCTGCAGCGGCAGCAAGCCTCGAAGCCAGCCGTCATCCTGTTCACCTCCGGCTCGGAAGGCACGCCGAAGGCGGTCGTGCTGTCGAACCGCAACCTGCTTGCCAATGTCATGCAGGCCGAGGCGCGCGTCTCCGTCTCGCCGGCCGACATCCTGCTCAACGTGCTGCCGGTGTTCCATTCCTTCGGGCTGACCGGCGGCACCATCCTGCCGCTGGTGCTGGGGATAAAGTTGTTCCTCTACCCCTCGCCGCTGCACTACAAGATCATTCCGGAGATCGCCCGCAAGGTGAAGCCGACGGTGATGTTCGGCACCGACACCTTCCTCGCCAATTACGCGCGCACCGCCAAGGATGGCGACTTCTCCAGCCTGCGCTTCGTCGTGGCCGGCGCCGAAGCGGTGAAGCCGGAAACGCGGCGCACCTATCGCGACCGTTTCCAGGCCTCGATCGTCGAAGGTTTCGGCCTGACCGAGGCCGCGCCCGTGGTGGCGGTAAACACCGCCATCCATGGCCGCGACGGTACGGTCGGGCGGCCGTTGCCGGCCATCCGCATGAAGCTGGAGCCGGTCGAAGGCATCGCCGAGGGCGGCCGGCTGTGGCTCGACGGTCCCAACATGATGATGGGCTACATGACCGCCGACCGACCCGGCGAATTGCAGCCGCTGGAGGGCTGGCACGACACCGGCGACATCGTCTCGATCGACCGCGAAGGCTTCATCAGCATCCGCGGGCGGGCAAAGCGCTTCGCCAAGATCGCCGGCGAGATGGTGTCGCTGGGCGCTGTCGAGATGCTGGTGCAATCGCTGTGGCCGGAAGAGCGTCACGCGGCGGTGGCTGTGCCTGACAAGAGACGCGGCGAGCGTATCGTGCTGGTCACTACCGCCGGTGACGCCAACCCGGAAGAGCTGCGCCAGTTCGGCAAGAAGGCCGGCGCGGCCGAGTTGATGGTGCCCAACGACATCATCAAGGTGGACGAGATCCCGGTGCTGGGCTCGGGCAAGACGGATTACATCTCGGCGCGCAAGCTGGCGATCGATCGGTTGGGGCTGAGTGCGGCGGCATAGGCGCCGCGCTATCTCCCTCCTTGGGGGGGGCAAACATTTTCCTGCATTTGCGAGCGGGCTTGTCCCCGAGCAAGTGCTTGGAAAATGCCAGAGAGGGGATTTCGTAGAGTGCGGCCGCTTTTCTCGTCGAGCGCCCAACTTTCCTAGTCGGCGCTTTTCCCCTCACTTGCGATGGCGCTACCCGATATCCGAAGGTGGCACCTTTTCCCCTTCCAGCTTCGCCCGCTTCGAATAGGCGCGCACCGAGAACGGCAGGAAGAACAGATAGCCGGCGACCGAAGCGGTCAGCGTGTACCAGGGATAGGTCATCAGCAAGAGGACGTAGAGGACGACGCCGAGGATCACCGGCAGCACCCTGTCGCCCGGCACCTTGACGCTCTTGCCGGAATAGACCGGCAGGCGGCTAACCAGGAGGAAGGCGATGAGCACGGTGAAGCCGGTGGCGACGAAAGCGGCCGGCCGGGTGGGCTCCAGCCCGAGCCGCAGGAAATAGAGATAGAGCGGCAGCATGACCAGCACAGCACCGGCAGGGGCTGGCACGCCGACGAAATATTCGGTCTGCCATGCCGGCTGGTCGGTGTCGTCGGCCAGCACGTTGAAGCGGGCAAGCCGCATGCCGCAGGCGATGGTGAACAGAAGTGCGGCGATCCAGCCCGGCGAGCCGGCGCGATCGAGCAGGAAGGCATAAAGCACCAGGGCCGGCGCCACACCGAAATTGACGATGTCGGCCAGCGAATCCATCTGCGCGCCGAATTTCGAGGTGGCTTTCAGCATGCGCGCCAGCCGCCCGTCGATGCCGTCAAGGAAGGCGGCGAGCAGCACCATGACCACCGCGATCTCGAAGCGGTTCTCGAAGGCGAAGCGAATGCCCGAGAGGCCGGCGCAGATGGCAAGCACCGTGACCAGATTGGGCAGCACCATGCGCATCGGGATCTCGCGGATGCGCGGACCGCCGCTGGCATGGGCCTCGAATTTTTTGAACGGCGCGCCCAACGCTCAGGAAACCCTGACCAATGGGGTGACCGCCGTGCCGCCGAATTCGGCAAGCACGGTCTCGCCGCCGACCGCCGTCTGGCCGACCGCGACGCGCGGCACGGCGTTCGACGGCAGGAAGACGTCGACGCGCGAGCCGAAGCGGATCAGGCCGAAACGTTCGCCAATGGCGATCGAGCCGCCGGCCTCGGCCCAGCAGACGATGCGGCGCGCCACCAGTCCGGCGATCTGCACGGCGGCAATGGTGCCGTTCGGGCTGTCGATGACGAGGCCGTTGCGCTCGTTCTCGGCGCTTGCCTTGTCGAGCTCGGCATTGAGGAATTTTCCGGGCTTATGCTCGATGCGCGTGATCCGGCCGCGCACCGGGGCGCGGTTGATGTGGCAGGAAAACACGTTCATGAACACCGAGATGCGGGTCATCTCGCCCGAGCCCAGGCCAAGCTCGCTCGGCGGCACGGCAGGCCCGACCGCCGAGACCACGCCATCGGCCGGGCTCACCACCAGACGGTCATCGACTGGCGTGACGCGCTCGGGATCGCGGTAGAAATAGACGCACCATGCGGTGAGGATCAGCCCGATCCAGAACAGGATCGAGGAGAAATAGCCGAGAAACAGCGTCGCCGCGGCGAAGGCGGCGATGAAGGGGTAGCCTTCGCGATGGATCGGGACGAACGTGTTCTTGACCGAGTCGAGAAGCGTCATAGGGCTGGGGGCGGTCCCTGTTTCAGGTTGCGCCTCAATAGCCGAAAGCCCCCCTCGCCGCAACGCAACAATATCCAGCGTGATCCCGATCCCTGCTCACGCTGGCGGGACAGCGCCCCCCTCTGTCCTGCCGGACATCTCCCCCACTTGGGGGGGATTGGCTGCCGCGCCCGCTTTCGCCAATCTTCAGCCCGGCAGGATATAGGCCTTACATCTCCGGCACGCGCTGGTAGTTGGCGATGTCGGCCTTGACGCCGAGGCGCGCGATGGTTTCCTGCGCGCTGAAGGCGATGCGTTCGTGCGCTGCCTTGACGATCGGCACCACCTTGTCGACCGCGGCCTGGCTTTCCCATTCGACCACGGTGACGATGTTGAACTCGCCCGGGCCAGAGAATTGCTCGAGCAGGAAATCCTGCACGAAGCCTTCCTGCTGACGCAGCAGTTCATGCGTCATCCTGGCCTTGCTGAGGATTTCGTCGCGCGCTGCCGCCGGCACGACGAATTTGTCGACCCGGAACACGCTGCCGGTGCGGTGGTTTTTGGTGGTCATTTTCATCCATCTCCGATTGAAAGGGTTGCCTGGCAGGCAGCTCGGAGAGGGTTTGCAAGCTCAAGATAGGTTGAGGTCAAGGGGGATTTTGCCCTTCCCTTCTCTCCTTGTGGGAGAAGGTGGATCCGCGCGTAGCGCCTCATCCGTCGCCTTCGGCGACACCTTCTCCCACAAGGGGGAGAAGGGGAAGTCGGCGCTAGCTAACCTCCGAAGTCCTTCTCCTCACGATAACACCAAGCTCGTCGCTTTCGCGGGCGATGCGCAGGCGCTCCTCGGCTTCGGTCGCCTCGCGCTGGCGGTCCCACATCGAGGCGTAGAGGCCATGCTTGGCGAGCAGCGCCGCATGTGTGCCGCGCTCTGCGATCTGGCCGTCCTTCAGCACGATGATCTCGTCGGCCGAGATCACCGTCGACAGCCGGTGGGCGATCACGATGGTGGTGCGGCCCTTGCTGACGAGGTCGAGGGCGGCCTGGATTTCCTGCTCGGTATGGCTGTCCAGCGCCGAGGTCGCTTCGTCCAGCATCAGGATCGGCGGCGCCTTGAGGATGGTGCGGGCGATCGCCACGCGCTGCTTCTCGCCGCCGGAAAGCTTCAGGCCGCGCTCGCCGACCATCGAGCGGTAGCCTTCGGGCAGCTTCTCGATGAACGGGCCGATCTGGGCGAGCTCGGCCGCCTTTCGCACCTCGTCCTCGCTTGCGCCGACGCGGCCGTAGCGGATGTTGTAGGCGATCGTGTCGTTGAAGAGCACCGTGTCCTGCGGCACCATGCCGAGCATGGCGCGCAGGCTCTCCTGGGTGACATCGCGGATATCCTGGCCGTCGATCAGCACCTGGCCGCCCTGCACGTCGTAGAAGCGGAACAAAAGCCTGGAAATGGTCGACTTGCCGGCGCCGGACGGGCCGACGATCGCCACCGTCTTGCCCGCCGGCACCTCGAAGGAGACGCCCTTCAGGATCTTGCGGTTTGGATCGTAGGAGAAATGCACGTCGCTGAACTCGACCTTCCCGGCGCTGACCTTGAGCGGCCTGGCGTCCGGCTTGTCGACGATCTCCTGCGGCACGTCGAGCAGGTCGAACATGTGCTCGATGTCGGTCAGGCCTTGCCTTATTTCGCGGTAGATGAAGCCGATGAAGTTGAGCGGCACCGAAAGCTGGATCAGCATGGCATTGATGAAGACGAAGTCGCCGACGGTCTGCGTGCCGGCCTGCACTTCCAGCGCCGACATGCACATGACGATGACGGTGCCCAGGCCAAAGATCAGCCCTTGGCCGAAGTTCAGCCAGCCGAGCGAGGTCCAAGTCTTGGTCGCGGCGATCTCATAGCGCGCCATCGAGCGGTCGAAGCGCTCGGCCTCCATGCGCTCATTGGTGAAATATTTGACCGTCTCGAAGTTGAGCAAAGAGTCGATCGCCTTGGTGTTGGCGTCGGTGTCGCTGTCGTTCATGTCGCGGCGGATCGAGATGCGCCAGTCACTCGCCCTGACAGTGAACCAGACATAGACGGTGACGGTGGCGGCGACCACGGCGACATATTTCCAGCCATAGGTGAAGGCAAAGATGCCGGCCGTCAGCGCGAATTCGAGGATGGTCGGCGCCGTGTTCAGCATGATGAAGCGCACGATCGTCTCGATGCCCTTGGTGCCGCGCTCGATGATGCGCGACAGGCCGCCGGTGCGGCGCTCGAGATGGAAGCGCAGCGACAGCTGATGCATGTGGACGAAGGTGCGGTAGGCGAGCTGGCGCACCGCATATTGCCCGACGCGGGCGAACAGCGCGTCGCGCAGCTGGTTGAAGCCGAGCTGGATCAGGCGCAGCACATTGTAGGCGATGACCAGCATCACCGGCGCCAGCAGGAAGGCCGGCAGCGGCGGCGGCGTCTTCGCGGCGTGCGCGAGCGCGTCCGTCGCCCATTTGAAGAAATAAGGACCGGCGACCAGGGTGACCTTGGCGACGACCAGAAGCAGCGTCGCCCAGGTGACGCGGGCTCTGAGATCGGCACGCTCGGCCGGCCACATATAGGGCCAGAGGTTGCGCAGGGTCGTGAGGGTGTCGGCTTCGGCGGATACGGTTTTTTCGGCCACTAGTCTTGCCTTTTGGATGAATGGCTGGGGCAGCAGGAGTCGACGAGTTCGGTGAGCGAGGCGGAGACGCCGGCGAGCGCGGCATGGTCGACGGCATAGCGCGAGCGCTGCCGATCGGCCTCGAAGCGGACCAGCCCCGCCTCGACCAGCACTTTCAGATGCTGCGAGACGGTCGACTGGGCAAGGTCGAGATGATCGACCACCTCACGGCACGAGCAGCAACGGCTGGCCGAGAGGCGTTTCAGGATCTCGATGCGCGCCGGATGCGAGAGCGCCGCCAGGCGAATGGCCATGGCGTGGCTGTTATTGCTGCATCGCTTTTCTGGGGATTCGTCCATCGTGCATCGGCGATAGACGATGGACGATGCGAGGGCAAGCTAGGCGGATGGGTAGAGAGCTAATCTCCCCCACAAGGGGGGAGATCAGCTAATCGCGGCCCCTACTCCGTCTTCGCCGGCGCGGCTGTCATCTGCTCGCCCATGGCCTTCATATCGGCAGCTTCGCCTTCCTTCGAAGTCGAAGGCACCTTGAACACCTGGCCCGGCCAGATGCGGTCGGGATCGCGGATCTGGTCCTTGTTGGCGAGATAGATGGTCGAGTAGCGCACGCCGTGGCCGTAGACGCGGCGCGAGATGCGCCAGAGCGTGTCGTTGCGGCGGATGATGACGGCGCCGTCGGCATGTTCAAGCTTCGGCGCGACCGTCTCGGGCACGTCGGTCGAAGGCGTCGCCTCGGCGACCTTGGCGGGAGCCTCGGCGGCGGCAGCGGGCTTGGCCGCATCGGCAGTCGCTGTCTCGGTCGTGGTTTCGGCAGGATTGGCCTCCGCGGTGGCCGGGGCCTCAGCCGGCTGCGTGGCGTCAGCGGTCTTGGTATCCGCCGGCTTGGCCTCGCCGGTCTTGGTTTCATTCGGGGCGACGGCGGCGATCGACTCGCCGGGCTCGCGTTCGAACGGCACGGCGGCGCGGGCGACGACCTTGACGCCGTCATCGTCCAGCCCGTCGACATGGATGGTGTAGTTACCGACCGGGATATCGCGCGTCGCCTCGATCAGGAAATGGCCGGCGGGCGAGGTTTTTGCATCGCCGAGCAGGATGGCATCGGCATAGGCGCGCACCTTGCGGCCCGGGTCGGCGGTGCCTGCGACGAAGACCTTGCTGCCGTCGATCTCGACCGCCTCGACTGCGATCTTGGGCTCCACCGCCGCGGCCGCTGCCGGCGCGGTCGCCGGGGCCTGGTCGGTGGCGGTGGGCGTTGTCGCCGGAGCTGCCGTCGCCTGATCGGTCGCGGCCGGCGCTGCCGGCTTGGTCTCGGCCTCAGGAACGGTGATCAGCTGCGAGGCCTTGCCCGGTTCCTCGACCATGGCCAACACCTGGCCGGTCGGGCTCTGCGGCACCGAGACGACGGCGGTCTGGGCCGAGGCGACGGCAGTGCCGCCAACCGTCTGGCGCAGCGTGATCGTGTAGTCGCCCGGCTTCAGCGGGTCGTCGAGCACGATGGCGAAGGCGCCATCGGGGCCGGAATCGGTCGAGCCGAGCACGGTACCGCCATTCAGGATCTCGACCTTGGCGTTGGGCGCGGCGCTGCCGGCGACGACGATCGAGCCGTTGCCTTCGACGCGCACGACATCGAAGGTCGGCAATGTCGGGCCGGCTGCGGCGGCAGGCGATTGAGCGGCCGGGGCCGTCGCATTGTTTGCCGATGCCATTGCGTTGGCCGGCGCCATGGCGTTGTTCGCCGGTGCCATCTTGTTGGCCGGAGCCATCGTGTTGGCCGGAGCCTGGGGCACCCGCGCCTCAGTGCTCGTGCTTGAGGATTCAGCCGGCTTCGTGCCGGTTTGCGGCAGCGCTGCGATCTGCGCCGGCTTCTGGTTGAGATACGGATCGAGCGCGCCCGATACGTAGGCGGTCCCGGCCACGGCTACCGAGCCGCCAGCCGCGAACAGAAACGCCTTCAATGGATTGACAGCCATAACTCTTTATTGCCCCCTTAGCCACCTAACGCCCGGTCTAGCGTGTTTTCTCCATGCTCACAAGAAAAAGCCCGTCCGCGGGCTTGACCGCGCCAACCGTCCCCATCACCAATCATCGACATGAACACGATTCGATCCGTCTGCGTCTATTGCGGCTCGTCTCCGGGCCGCGACGAGGCCTATATCAAGGCCGGCCACACACTCGGCCGCTCGCTTGCCAAATCCGGTTTGCGCCTGATCTATGGCGGCGGCACCAAGGGTATCATGGGCGCCGTCGCCGATGGCGCGCTCAAGGCCGGTGGCAAGGTCACCGGCATCATCCCGCGCTTCCTGATCAACAAGGAGGCGACCGAGACCGCGCTCGACAAGCTCGACGAACTCTTGATCACCGACAACATGCACGAGCGCAAGCACAGCATGTTCGAAAAATCCGACGCCTTTGTGGCGCTGCCGGGCGGCATCGGCACGGTGGAGGAAATCGTCGAGATCATGACCTGGGCCCAACTCGGCCACCACCGCAAGCCGATGGTCTTCGCCAACATCAAGGGTTTCTGGGATCCGATGCTGGCGCTGATCGAGCACATGTCGGCCGAAGGCTTCATCCATACCGCGCATCGCGTGAAGCCGCTGGTGGTCGACGACCCGGAGGCGATCGTCGCCGCGATCATGGTGGCCGGCTCGTCGGTCGACGCGCCGACGGAAGGGGTCCGGTCGGTGATCGATAAAATGTAGGGAATAGGCAGTAGGCTATAGAAGTGGACTGCACCCCTGTTGTGAGACAGGGAATAGGTGACAGCGTTAGCGTTAGGCCGCACGGGGCTGCTGCGCAGC
>NZ_VFUA01000157.1 GCF_006440735.1 Mesorhizobium sp. B2-7-1
GGTCGCAGGCATCCTGAAGCGCGAAGGCTATGACGTCGTCGGCGTGACGCTGCAGCTTTACGATCACGGCGCGGCCACTCATCGCGCCGGTTCGTGCTGCGCCGGGCAGGATATCGACGATGCCCGCCTTGTCTCCGAGACGCTCGGCATCCCGCATTACGTGCTCGACTACGAGGAGCGCTTCCGCAAGGCGGTCATCGATCCCTTCGCCGAGAGCTATGTCGCCGGCGAGACGCCGATCCCTTGCGTGTCCTGCAATCAGACGGTGAAGTTCGCCGATCTTCTGGCGACCGCGCAGGATCTCGGCGCCGACGCTTTGGCCACCGGCCATTACATCCGTTCGCGCGCCAATGGCGCGCATCGCGCGCTCTACCGGCCGGTCGACGCCGACCGCGACCAGAGCTATTTCCTGTTCGCCACCACGCAGGCGCAGATCGATTACCTGCGATTTCCGCTCGGCGGTCTGTCGAAGCCGCAGGTCCGCGCCATCGCCGAGGAGATGGGTCTGACCGTCGCCGCCAAGCAGGACAGCCAGGACATCTGCTTCGTGCCGCAGGGCAAGTATTCCGACATCATCGCCAAGCTGAAGCCGGCCGCCGCCAATCCCGGCGACATCGTCCATATCGACGGCCGCGTGCTCGGCCGCCACGAAGGCATTCTGCGCTACACGATCGGCCAGCGCCGCGGCATCGGCATCGCCTCGGGCGAGCCGCTCTATGTCGTCCATCTCGACGCCGACCGGGCGCGCGTCATCGTCGGCCCGCGCGAGGCGCTGGAGACGCACAAGATCTATCTGCGCAACATGAACTGGCTGGGCGATGGGCCGCTGTCGGACGTTCCGGCCGGCGGTATCGAGCTTTTCGCAAAAGTCCGCTCGACCAGGCCGCCACGCCCGGCCGTGCTGCGTCACCGCGACGGCGTGACCTCCGTCGAGCTGGCCGACGGCGAGTCCGGCATCGCGCCTGGGCAGGCCTGCGTGCTCTATTCCGACGACGGCAACGAGGCGCGCGTGTTCGGCGGCGGCTTCATCGAGCGCTCCGAACGCGGCGCCGAGGCCGAGGCCATGCTGTCCAGGCTAGCCGCCAGGCCGGCGCAGATTCCCGCCGAGTAAATTCTCAGTCTGATTGCCGCTTCAGGATCGGCTCAGGCGGACGAGCCGGTATGGATCACCGTGCCGGCGGTCAGGATGCGCAGCACCCGGATCGCTTCCTCGCCGTCGGTGCGCGGCTCGGCGCGCGTCTCGATGCATTGCATGAAATGGGCAAGCTCGCGCGTCAGCGGCATGCCTTCGCCGACCGGCACATAGGAAGGCTCATTGGCGGTGAATGCCCACTGGCCGCTGTCCTGCCAGACCGCGTGGCGGTAGACGGCAAGCTTGCGCTCCCAGGGCTCGACGTCGTCGAACACCGCCATCGCCTTGGTGCCGACGACCGTCAGCCGCCGCTCGCGATAGGGATTGAGGCGCGAGGCGAAGAGATGGCTGCGCAGGCCGTTCGGGAAACGCATATGCAGATGCGCGAAGTCGCTGAGATTGTCGAGGAGCGCCGCGCCCTCGCCCCTCACCTCGATCGGCTCGGTGCCGGTGATGGCGAGGATCATCGACAAATCGTGCGGCGCCAGATCCCAAAGCGCGTCGTTCTCGGTGTGGAACTTGCCCAGGCCGAGCCTGTGCGAGTGAATGTAGCGCACCTCGCCCAGCTCGCCATTGTCGATCAGCGCCTTCAGCGTCTCGAAGGCCGGATGGAAGCGCAGCACATGGCCGACCATGAACACGCGGCCATTGTCTTTTGCCGCCTTCACGGCGCGCTCGGCATCGGCGACGGTCAGCGCGATCGGCTTTTCCACCAGCACGTCCTTGCCGCTCTCGACGGCGCGTACCGCGGTGTCGGCATGGAATTGCGGCGGCAGCGCCATGACGATGGCGTCGATGTCGGTTCGCTCGAACAGCATGTCCGGCTCGATCGCCAGGCAATCCTGCTCGCTGGCGAAACCTTCGGCGCGAGCGCGGTTGACGTCGGAAACGGCATGCAGCGCGCCAAGCGCCTTGAGGGTGCGGATATGGTTGCTGCCCCAGTATCCGCAACCGAGGACGGCGATGCGCGGCTTCATTCGCTCAAACTCTAGAATTTCATGGCCGAGACATAGCGACGTGCCCCGCCGAACTCAACCCCGGGACGTGCCCTGAGTGTCTGTCCGGCAAAGCTTTTCTGGGATGAGATTATGCCGGCCCGATTATGCCGGCATGTCGGCCTCATCCAAGCTTGACAGGCTCACCCTCCCAACCTTATATCCGCGCGACCTTGGCGAACGCCTCGCGACGCCCGTCCATCCAGGACGGTTTTGCGGGCCATTTGCCACCCTGGCGGGGTAGCTCAGTTGGTTAGAGCACGGGAATCATAATCCTGGGGTCGGGGGTTCAAGTCCCTCTCCCGCTACCACCATTCCCCCCACTCCTTTGATGCCGTGGGGGAAGGCACGCTCGCCCAAGAGCGCTGTCAGTCGGCCGGCGATTTCGACTTCAACCCCGCCGGTTCTCGACGAATCTCGAAACACGGTGACGGTTTCGACCAAGTCGCGCATTGCCTCCGCACATTCGGAATCGCCAGAAGCAATGCCCTTGGCAAGCCCGGCCTGAAGTTGGTTCAGTTGTTCCTCGTACCTTGCCAGCACGGTAGGGTGCAGCGCGATCACTCCGGTCGCGGCCGGCACCTGATCCAACTCAGCCAAAATGCACTTGCGCTCTTCATTCAGCGATGTTGATTGCGGTCCCAGTACGGCTGCGTCGCCGTGGCCCTTGGCAATGGCGTTGACCAGCCGCTCGATCTCGCGAGATAGTTCTCCAAGCCGTCGCTCCAAATGAGTGCGCCTGGCATCGATGTCGGCTGCCAAGCGCTTCCGTTCTTCGTGGTACGTCTGGACGTACTGGGCAATCACATCGGGACGGCGCAACTCGGCGGTAAGCCCGCTCAGAACTGCAGTTTCGACGGTATCTAAATAGAAGGTCTTCGGATCAGCGCATGTCCCGCTTTCTGTCGCGGCCGAACAGCGGATGCGAATGCGCTTGGACTTGTCCGTGCCTTTTGAAGACATTCCTGCACCACAGGCACCGCATCTCAGAAGCCCAGCCAGCATATGCCGTGGTCGGCGTTGATGGCTTGGAGGGGTGGTTGCACGCGCCTTCTTGCGTGCTTGTGCTGCGTCGAACAGGTCGGACGAGACAATGGCGAGGTCCGGTACTACGACTACTCGCCATTCGCCCTTGGGATTTGGACGCGAGACACGTTTCCCCGTATCAGGATCCTTGATCATTCTGACCCTGTTCCAGATCAGTCGGCCAGCATAAAGCTCATTGTTAAGCAGCCCCGTCCCCCTTTGCACATTTCCATTGATGGTAGAGGCATTCCAGGCTCTACCGCGAGGCGGCGGTATGCGGTCTCTGTTTAGATCGTGAGCGATATCGCGCGGGGTTTGCCCTTCGACATACTCTCGAAAGACACGACGCACGATGTCGGCTTCATCCTCTTCGATCATCCGCTTCCCGGGGTCGCCCAGCACGTACGAATAGCCATATGTCAATCCGCCGGCATGAAGCCCTTTGTTGACTCGGCCGGCTTGGCCCCTACGGACTTTGTGAGCGATGTCCTCTCGATACAACTGGCCAACGAGACCGCGCAGGCCGACCAAGACCGTGTTCACCACGCCTTCGTGAACGGCACGAATTTCGATACCGAGAAATGAAAGGCGCTTGTGAATGCCCGCAAGGTCTTCCATGTCGCGCGAGAGTCGATCAAGTGCCTCTACGACGAGCACGTCGAATTCGTGCTCACGCGCTTTGTCCATGAGGTGAAGTAAACCGTCACGGCCCAGGACGGAGCCACCGGAGCGTGCTCGGTCGTCAAACGTTGCGACAACGTTCAACCCCTCACGGTCTGCGTATGCACGGCATAAGGCGAGTTGATCGTCAATCGATCGCTCATTCTGGAGGTCGGTTGAGAAGCGTGCGTAGATCGCTGTCCGATTCATGGTGAGTCTTCTCGGCTTGTTCACGCGCATGGTCTTCGCGGGCCGCTTGGCGAGCGAGAGCGCTTGCAAGACGCAGAATCGCCCGGTCGGGTGGCTCTTGCAAGACCCGCTTTCGGGACTTCACAACCATTGCAGGAACAGCTTGCGACGGGGCAAAAATAGCGGGGGAGATAATAGCCCGAACGATGGCAGTCGGCAGCATGGCTGCCGGCCATCAAGAATGCCAAGAAAACGTAGCTCCTCCATGCCTCGCACGATGCGCTCATGCGCAAGACGAGGGAATTCGCCATAATGGGCGGTCGCAGAAAGGGATAGTAAGGCGTGCTATTGGGACAAACTTCGCCCTGATCCGATACTCCGATTCAAACCTGTCGTAACGAAAAACCCCTGTTAGCACTGAGCCGCATTGGTTGAACAAACATGGTGGACCGAAGGACTTCTATCGTGAGCTGATGCCAACGACAGGCGCTCCCCTCAAGACCAGATCAGAGGCCTGCTTTTCCAGACGGACCAGATCGGCCGCTATTTCCTGATAAAGTCTACAGTCCGCCTGGACGACGGTTCGCTCAGGCCGCTCAAGCGGCAGGCTTCCGGCAATTTCCTTCAAGTCGGCAAGGACCGAAGCAATATGCGGCCAGGGAAAGTCTGTTGGATCATCGATATCGCGATCTGCGCCAGCGATGATTTCGAGCTTGGCGACGACACCGAGAAGCGACCGCGCCCGTATTTGGGGTAGCTTGTCCTGAAGCTTCAAAGCCACAATGGAGGACTCGACCTCCGCTTGGCAGGCGATCGAGTAAGCCACCTGCTTGTCATTAGCTTCCGAGCCTCTAGCGTCGAGATACCGCCTCTCCAGACGCTGTTGAAGACGGCAAAGGACCTGAGAAACATGCTGCGCCCGCAACCAATCTCGGAGCAATAGAATCGGGGGGTCTGCATCCGGCAACCGGTTCGACGCCGTATCCCTGCCATTCGTGACGAAAGGCATAGTCGTGCTATGGTCGGAATCAGCCATGATCCGAGCTCCGCAAAGCGTGGGCGTGGTTAGACTGTTAGAAGCGGGGGACCACTTCCAACGGTCGCTTCCTAAAACAAGCATATTTGCACTTTTTGTGCAACAGGGCATTTGAACAATGAAGGTAAGTGCGGCCCAAATTCGCGCGGCCCGTGGGCTTCTCGACATTTCTCAACAGGAACTGTCGGATCTATCCAAGGTAAGCTTGAGGACGATCGTGCAGTTCGAACGTGGTTCGAAACCCGCATCTGAATCCATCCTGCAAGCGCTGAAGCTATCGCTCGAAGCAGCCGGAATAGAATTCATTCCAGAGAATGGCGGTGGGCCTGGTGTGCGCTTGTCACGCGGTACCGCGAACACATAGACGAGGGCAGTATCTACAGGCGGCTCTAGGGGTTATCTGTTTCCCAATTAATGTTAGCAATGCGCCCAGTGGTAGCCACTCCCCCGGTTTCGTTAATTCACCGAAAGCGGACATCGCGAGTGCAGGTAACAGGCAGCGCTGCGCGAAAGACGGCCATTGAAACAAGCGGCGTCCAGGACCGCAGTGGGGTCTCGGCCCCGAAGCCAAAACCCAATAGCGCCTACTAACAATCCAGCCGATTTCGAAGAAAGAGCCGATGCTACGCACCTCCAGTCTCCACTAGGGAAGCGGTCGACGCGGCCAACTAGTGCGCCGTCAACTTTTCCTGCGCTGCGAGGAAGCCAAATATACTTGCATAAAGGGCCTCTCCATACCTGCACTCGATCAGAGCATCCGACACAGCACGATCAGAAGACCGGTGGACTTTTAATGATCGTCAACGTTATCCAGATGACGATCTCCGATCATCCAGCTATGCGCCGGCGGCAGCACGTGAGCGCCTTCAAGAATCCTCGAGGAAAAACTGCTTGCGGAGAGCCCGGTGGCGGGTGACCAGGGTCACAACGTCGCGTTGTCTGGTCGTTCCTGTCTTGGCGAAGATCGCCTTGAGATGCGTCTGGATGGTCGAGCGCGACACCCCGACCCGCTCGGCGATCTCCGACAAGGTCCCTCCCCGCTCGAACTCCAGGATCAGGCTGACTTCCGCCTTGGTTAGTCCGAAATGTAGGCGCAACTCCCCGATGAGCGCTGACCGGTCTTCGGGAGCGTGGGGGCGGACGATCACCATGGCGACGGTTCTCGGCGCAAAGATCGACAGCAGTCCGGCCGGCAAGGCGTTCGTCTGGTCGATGGCCATTGGCACGCAGGTGACGGTGTAGCTGCCCGATCGGGCGTTGACGATCAGATCGTTCGGCCTGGCGCGATCTTGCAATATGGCGCAACTGTCGCGGACAAGCCGGGCGAAGGCCGCGCTCGCCTGGACGTTCCTCATCTCGACGATGTCCCTCGCCTTGACCCGCAAGACCCTGGCATCGGCCAGAAGCTTGTTCGCCGGCGCGTTAGATGCCAGCAGGCGGCAATCCGGATCGAGGACTATTGCCGGGTCGACGAGTTGGTCGATCAATCCACGTCCCCCCGACAGATGAAAAGTCGGGTTGGTGAGGCGGTTTACCTCGAGCGCCGATCGAAGGGCGGGCACAAGGGTTTGCAACAGGGCCTTTCCCCGAGCGTGCATCTGTTGGTGATGCCGAAAATCATGATGCACGGCCAACAGCGCGTATCGCTCCTTGTGAGCGGCAAATTTTAAGGCGGTCGCCGCATCGCATTCACGCTCGTGGTCCACAAAGTCCGTGAAAAATTCCGTCTGCCACAGCAATTTTTCCGGGTACAAATCTGACGAGCTTTTGAACGAAGACATGTGCATCTCGTTCGCACCCTTGGTCCAGGGATTAACCTTCCAATAGTAGTCGCCGTAGGCCTGTATGGTCTTATTATTGAAGCCGGAATGGACAACCTGGTGAACGGCTGTGCTTTCCTCCTCCACCACTTGAAACAGGATCTTCGATCCTGGAATAAAGTCCTGCACCGCCCGGGCGACGTCACTCCAGCGGTTTACGTCACAAGCCGCGGTATTGATGACCGCGGCGAGGTCCGCGATCTCAGACGACAAACGCTTTTCACGCGACGCCATGATCGCTCGCATATTGCCTATCGGGAGATTCCATGGACAGCGCCCTCCGCACGGTTCGATTTAGCGCGGCATGACCAGAACTTTCACTCCACAAACCCCTTCACCCCCGATCCAACCCAACTCCGCGATGCAACCCTTGCACGAACGCAGATCGGTTGCCAGTGGCTCTCTGACCAGTGGGCTTGCCTCCCTCGTTTGGGGGATGCAGGCAAACTCGGCTCCCCTAGCATCGCAATGTCGATCTTGTTGACACGTTGCCGGGGCGGCACATGGGGGGCCCATGCTTTATATGTTTCATTCTCGTTTCCGCAACGTTCGTCCGACGCGGAAGTGCGCCAGGCACCTGCTGACGGCAAGCGCGTTAGTGCTCTCCGGTTGTGCTGTTTCCGGAACCCAGGTCCTGGCGCCCTATCAATTGGCGGATGGCACAAGATTCCAGGACGTGGTGACGATCGGCGCCGACAGAACGGGCACGGCGCCGGTGGTAACCCATGTCAAGACGTTCAGGGTTGGTGAAAAAGGCGGAGCCGCCCTCGTCACCGACGGCATCGGCTCGGGTTCCGGTCTCGGCGCGGTGATCACCGGCGCGGCCGTCGCAGGCGTCACAGGCGGCGTCACCGGCGGCCTCATCGCCAACGCCGTGCGCCACCATTCCAATTCCTCGTCCCCCGCCATTTCTTGCTCGGATCCCGCCAATGCTCAGACGCCGACATGTCTATGCCTGGCAAATCCCAGGCTTCCCGGTTGTGAAAATGCGCTTCAATAGTCGGCGAAGAAAGCGGATCCGTCGGCATCACTGCGTATGGCGTATGGTGATTTCCAGCCATACGCGGGCAAATTTGGACTGATCGAAAGCGGATCGGGTGGCGAATCAGATGCAACAATCTTCTGGGTCAAAGGCCCTCTTGTTGGGTGCTGGTCTTGCATGTGGCCTTCTATCGATTCTCGGCTTGGGGGGCTGCCACGCTCAACCCCAGTCCTCCATCTGGGTCCGACAGTGCGACGGCACGGTAGCCGACGTCAGTTGCATTAGCATTAGAGGCACCGGTTCAGACCATATAGAGCACGGCGGCGGGGCGGGGAATGGAGCCGCGAATGGGAATGCAAACGGGACCGGCAATGGAACCGGGAACGGCACCGGCAATGGAACCGGTAACGGCACCGGCAATGGAGGCGGGAACGACACGGGAATCGGGAATGGCTGATCCCGAATCCTGATAGATCATGACAGATCGATTCGCTTCACGAAGGTCCGATTGTGCTACGCTCACATGGGTCTTAGGTATTTTCGGGATTCTCACGGCTTGGGAGATTGCCCGTCACCTAGTTCTAAACGATGTCGATACAGTTCTGCTAGTTCTACTTTTGCCCGCAATGACGATGGCTTTGTACGAACTCTCGGCCCTGAAGGTGCATCGACGCCCATCGACGGGGCTAGATTTCTCGCTTCCCTTAAACGGCTGGAACATCGGTCGATGTACCTTTAAGCTTTTGGCCCACTGGTGTTGCTGGTCTGCAATAGCGCTCTACTACTGGTGTTCCAAGGAAAATCAGGAGATGGCGCGGGCAGATGTAGTGTTCGCAGCCATACTTCGGCTTCTGCCAATTCTGGTGATATTGAGCCCAATCTATATTATCCTGACGGATCGCAATCAGACGACCCCCCTGGACGAAGCATGGCAATTTGGCCGCTGGATAACAAAGCGTCCGGGGGCGAGCCTGACGGAAGGGGCGAAGCAGTTTGCCCTGAGCTACGCCCTGCGAGCTTTCTTCTTGCCGTGGGCACTGGCCGCCATTCCCGGCCTCATGCATGCCTCCGAGATGTCCTTGTTGGATGTGGTCCACTTAACGCCGCGATCGATCCTCGCGTATCTGATTGCGAAAGCGTTAGTTGTTGAAACCATATTCGTGGCCATAGGGTATTCGCTGGCCCTGCGAGTTCTCGATACCCATTATAAAGCGACGTTTTCTCACGTAGGCGCTTGGATCGTGACTCTCATTTGCTACTATCCGTTCAGTAATTCGGCGATTACGTGGTTTAATCACTACGAGCCTGCCAAAGACTGGACATCATTGATTCCGAAAGGAAGCGCGCTGGACTTTATGTGGTGCGTGCTCATTGCATCGGCGCTTGGAACGAACCTCGTCGCCAACATATCGTTTGGCCTGCGGTTCTCGAATCTCTCGAGGCGGGGCCTGAACACAGCTGGGCTGTACCGATATTTTGCTCATCCATCGTATTTTGCCAAAGTCATCAATTGGTGGCTTATCTATCTGCCGTTCGTGCCATCGAACGGCGTGGCGGAAGCTGTCCGCTCTCTGATCCTAATGTGCGCGATAACGCTCATTTATTACCTCCGCGGCCGGGCAGAGCAGAATGAACTTTCGGACGATCCGCAATACCTTGAACACTTAGCGCGGATACGCGCTACGGGAGCATGGGCCCAGATCAAGAACTTGACGCGCTTTGCGTCCCGTCGATCGACCATAAGCTGGGAGGAGCGAGCATAGTCGGCACTCTCAGAAGTCCCGGCTTTTGTTATGGCGATACGATGCCGATGTTTTCCTTCAGCATGTCTGAGGACCTCTATCCCCACACCGTGCTCCGGCAGCAGGCTTGATTCCTCGGCCTTCGAACCTGTGAACCTGAGCTACGGCTACTCCGTTGCCTGTTTCAACGGCAGACGGGCGGACAGAATGGCCTGCCGCGCCATAAGCTTAGAGAATGAAATCACACTCGGAATCTATTGCATTGGGGGCAGGGTTCCTATGCCGATGTCGCTAGTCGCTATTGTTCCGCCCCGGTCTGGGGCACCAGCAGACAGGGTCAGCAATCCATCGATTAACATCGGATTCGCGCCAGCCCGCCCCGTTTAAGCTGATCTTGATCTGGGCCGGGAATGTGCCTTCGGCGATCTTGCGATAGATGGTCGAGCGAGACAGGCCGGTCCGGGCAAGGACGGTTTGGAGGCGTATGATACGATCCGGCTCGGACATAGCTTGCCTGCACCTCACTGGTTCCTGCTGGTCTCTGCGGGGACATACAGGACGAACCCATGCCGGAGGCAATCAGGTTTGTCGCCTCAGCCGACCGCGGAGTGGAAACGGCGGCAAATCGGCAGGTCTTAGATCCCAATGCCCCGCCCCTTACCGATACCGTGGCTGAAGGCGAGTTCCGCGCCCAGACGACGACCCGACTCCACGTTGATGCCAAGCTCGCGCTTGCGGTTCGCAAGCAGGGATTCAAGCTGCGGATCGCGTTCAAGGCTCTTGGCCATGTCGGACATAGCGGAGCGCGTTGACTTGTAGCCCGACATGTCGCCGGCCTGGTATTGGCCCTGGCTCGTTCGATCGAGCTTTTGCCAGCGTTCCACGAAACGGTCTGCGCGGCGGCTCGGATCGGTGTCCAGACCGGTGCGGATTTCTGTTTCAAGAACGATGCGATTGACGCGGCCGGCCCCCGCCTCAGGAATCAGCTCAGGATTTTTCACATACGCCGCTTCGGCATCGCGCCAGCCGTGGGGCCGAACCTTCTCGAAAGCGTTACGGGCATCCCTCAACTCGCGCATCTGCTCGGGACTTCCCTGCCCATCCGCATTTCCAGTGCTGAGGATCGCATCGATTATACGCGCGTGACGGACGAGCGCTTTCGTGCGAGCGCTGCGCAGCGCCGCTTCCGGGTCAACCTGCACATCTGTTTCGGGCTGCGCTCCCCTGGCGGGAGCGTCTGGCCGAGGCGCAGCGCCGACATCACCGATTTTCGCTCCAACATCTTCCTCTCCCGGTCCGCGCCCGAGATCCTGGCCTGGCGCGGCGTCTCCGGGCGAGCGCAATCCGTCCAGCAACTCGCCGATCCTGTCGCGCAGCTTCTCCGGAACGATGCGGCGCACGATCTCGACCACACGCTCGCGGAAGGTGATCCCACGCCGCTCTGCAAAGCTCTGCGCCGGATTGGCCTGCTCGTAATCCGACGCCATGTCCTTGGCACGGTCGCGTGACAGCGTGCGGACGAGCCGGTCGCGTGTCGCGAAGTCGTCGCTGCCGTAGTGCAGGTCCATCCTGTCGCGATGACGCGACAGGGAGACGTAGCTGCCGTGCGCATCCATGCCCGGCGTTGCCAGGATATGGGTCCGGTCGACGGTCATGCCCTGGGCCTTGTGAATGGTTGCGGCATAGCCGTGGTCGATGTGGGTATAGTCTTTCAGGTCAAAGCGCACAGACCTGCCGTCGTCGGTTCGAACCGTCATCCTTTGCGTGCTGACCTCCTCGATCACACCGAGCGTGCCGTTCTTGACGCCGAGCCCGCGCTCGTTGCGCAGGAACATGACGCGGTCGCCCCTCGCGAAGTTCCTTGCGCCGCGTTCCACATCCACGTGAACATCGTCAGCGAGATCTCCAGCAGCGCGCATACGCCCGCGTGCCGCCTGGTTCAGCGCGCGCACCTCGTCGTTCGTGTGACTGAGGATGATCCGGCTTGCGTCAGGCTCCGCCTGCCTGTCGCGATCCCAGCGCTCGACAAGATCGCTGCGCGCCTGGTCGCGCGTCGCGGCTTGATGCACCATGCCTTT
>NZ_VFUA01000158.1 GCF_006440735.1 Mesorhizobium sp. B2-7-1
GGTCGACCCCGACGAGATCAAGGCGCGTCAGATCGTCAGGTCCAACACCGACGAATACCGCAATCTGGAAGACAACCGCCGGACCTCGCAGGTCGCATTTGCGCTGCCTTATCTGTCGCTCACGCTGATCATTACGCTGTCGGCGATCTGGACCGGCATCGCGGTTGCCGACCGGATCGTGCGGCCGATCCGCCAGCTGATCGGCGCCGCGGACGAGGTGGCCACCGGCAATCTCGACGTCGCCGTTCCCGTTCGCCAGTCCGACGGCGACGTCGCCTCGCTCGGCGATACTTTCAACAACATGATCCTCGAGCTCAAATCGCAACGCAACGAGCTCCTCTCGGCCAAGGATCTGATCGACGAGCGCCGGCGTTTCTCCGAGGCGGTGCTGGCCGGCGTCACCGCCGGCGTCATCGGCGTCGACCCCTACGGCACCATCACCATCGTCAATCGCTCGGCCGAAACCATGCTGGCGATTTCGGCGAATGCGACGCTCGGCCAGAACCTTTCGGCGGTCCTGCCGCTCGTCGGCCGCGTCTTCGAGATCGGGCGGCAGTCCGGCAAACCCGTCTACCGCGAGCAGGTGACCTTCTTCCGCACCGGGCTGGAGCGCACCTTCAATGTCCAGGTCACGGTCGAGTCCGGCGACGACGGCGAGGAAGAGAAATCCTATGTCGTCACCGTCGATGACATCACCGATCTCGTCCAGGCGCAGCGCTCGTCGGCCTGGGCGGATGTGGCGCGGCGTATCGCGCATGAGATCAAGAACCCGCTGACGCCGATCCAGCTCTCGGCCGAGCGCATCAGGCGCCGCTACGGCAAGGTCATCACCGAGGACCGCGAGGTTTTCGACCAGTGTACCGATACCATCATCCGCCAGGTCGAGGACATCGGCCGCATGGTCGACGAATTCTCGGCTTTCGCCCGCATGCCTAAGCCGGAGATGAAGGCGATAGACCTTCGCGAGTCGCTGCGCGAGGCGTCTTTCCTGGTCGAGGTCAGCCGCTCCGACATCGCCTTCGAGCGCGACTTCGGTAGCGAGCCGTTGAAAGGCACTTTCGACAGCCGCCTGATGGCGCAGGCTTTCGGCAACGTCATCAAGAACGCAGCCGAGGCGATCGACGGACTTGATACGCAAGATCGCGCTGACGGCAAAATCCGGATTCAAGCCGGGCGCCAAGATGGCGCCATACGAATCGACGTTATCGACAACGGCAAGGGGCTGCCGCGCGAGAATCGCCAAAGGCTTCTCGAGCCCTATATGACGACACGCGAGAAGGGCACCGGGCTTGGTCTCGCTATCGTCAAGAAGATCGTGGAAGACCATGGCGGCCGTCTCGAATTGCACGACGCGCCGCCAGATTTCCACGGTGGCCGGGGCGCGATGATCTCGATCATCCTGCCGCCGGCAACGGTTGTAGCCGCGCCGCCACGCGGTGAAGGTCGAAACGAACACGAACGAGAAACTGAAAAGGTCGATAATGGCGTCTGATATTCTCATCGTCGATGACGAGGAAGACATCCGCGAACTTGTCGCCGGTATTCTGAGCGACGAAGGTCACGAAACCCGCACGGCACACGATGCCGACAGCGCGCTTGCGGCCATTGCCGATCGCGCGCCACGGCTGATTTTCCTTGACATCTGGCTGCAGGGCTCGCGCCTCGACGGCCTGGCACTGCTCGACGAGATCAAGACCATGCATCCGAGCATGCCGGTGGTGATGATTTCCGGCCACGGCAACATCGAGACGGCGGTGTCGGCTATCCGGCGCGGTGCCTACGACTTCATCGAGAAGCCGTTCAAGGCCGATCGCCTCATCCTGATCGCCGAGCGCGCGCTGGAAACGTCCAAGTTGCGACGCGAGGTTTCCGACCTCAAGCAGCGTAGCGGTGAGACCTTCGACCTGATCGGCATGTCCTCGGCGATGAGCCAGTTGCGGCAGACCATCGAGCGCGTCGCGCCCACCAACAGCCGTGTCATGATCGTCGGCCCTTCCGGCTCAGGCAAGGAACTGACGGCGCGCGCCGTCCATGCGCTTTCTTCGCGCAAGACCGGCCCGTTCGTCACGCTGAGCGCGGCCACCATCACACCCGAGCGCATGGAGATCGAGCTGTTCGGCACCGAATCGAACGGCACCGAGCGCAAGGTCGGCGCGCTGGAGGAGGCGCATCGCGGCATTCTCTACATCGACGAAGTCGCCGACATGCCGCGCGAGACGCAAAACAAGATCCTGCGCGTGCTGGTCGAGCAGCAGTTCGAGCGGGTAGGTGGCACCAAGCGCGTCAAGGTCGATGTCCGCATTATCTCCTCGACCTCGCAGAATCTCGAAGCCATGATCGCCGACGGCCGCTTCCGTGAGGATCTTTACCACCGCCTGGCGGTGGTTCCAGTCATGGTGCCCGGGCTCGCCGAGCGGCGCGAGGACATCCCTTACCTCGTCGACAATTTCATGAAGCAGATCGCGCGCCAGGCAGGCATCAAGCCGCGCCGGATCGGCGACGATGCGCTGGCCGTGCTGCAGGCGCATAACTGGCCGGGCAATGTTCGCCAGTTGCGCAACAATGTCGAGCGGCTGATGATCCTGGCGCGAGGAGAAGATCCGGATTCGCCGATCACGGCCGACCTTCTGCCCTCCGAGATCGGCGACGTCATGCCACGCACGCCCAACCAGTCGGACCAGCACATCATGGCGCTGCCGCTGCGCGAGGCACGCGAGCAATTCGAGAAGGATTATCTGATCGCCCAGATCAACCGCTTCGGCGGCAACATCTCGAAGACGGCTGAGTTCATCGGCATGGAACGATCCGCCTTGCATCGCAAGCTGAAGTCGCTCGGCGTCTAAGCAATTCCAGGAAAAGTGCGCAGCGATTTTCCGTCCGGAATTGCGTAAACTCTCTGAACCGGCTTGGCCCACGCGATTGTTCATTACGGCAGGGGCGGAATCGCCTAAGAAAGCCGGACATTTCCCTGAGGATGCCCATGCCGCGCATTGCCTATGTCAACGGGCGCTATGTCGTTCATGCCCAAGCCAGCGTCCATATTGAGGACCGTGGCTACCAGTTCGCCGACGGCGTCTATGAGGTCTGCGAGGTGGCGCGCGGCCATATCGTCGACATGCCGCGCCATCTTGCCCGGCTCAAGCGCTCGCTGAAGGAACTGGCGATCGCCTGGCCGGTGTCGGAAGGCGTTTTGCCGATGCTTTTGCGCGAGGTGGTCAATCGCAACGGCGTGGTCGACGGCCTTGTTTATCTGCAGGTCACACGTGGTGTCGCCAGCCGCGAGTTCGTGTTTCCGCCGGCAGGCACAAGGCCATCACTGGTCATAACCGCCAGGAAGGCCGATCCGGCCGCGGGTGCGAAGCGGGTGGAGACCGGCATCAAGGTCATCACGGTGCCTGAGAATCGTTGGGACCGTGTCGACATCAAGAGCACGGGCCTCTTGCCCAATGTGCTCGCCAAGCAGAAGGCCAAGGAAGCCGGTGCCCAGGAAGCCTGGTTCGTCGACACCGACGGCAACGTCAAGGAAGGCGGCTCCTCGAACGCCTGGATCGTCACCCGGGACGGCGTCCTGGTGACCCGGCCGGCCGAGCATGGCATCCTGCGCGGCATCACCCGCACGACGCTGTTCGATGTCGCCGCAAAGCTTGGCCTCAAGATCGAGGAACGCGGTTTTTCGGTCACTGAGGCCAAGGCGGCCAGGGAAGCGTTCATCAGCTCGGCGACGACAATCGCCATGCCGGTGGTCGAAATCGACGGGGCGCCAATCGCAAATGGTCATCCCGG
Source organism: Mesorhizobium sp. B2-7-1 (assembly GCF_006440735.1). GTDB lineage: Bacteria > Pseudomonadota > Alphaproteobacteria > Rhizobiales > Rhizobiaceae > Mesorhizobium. The sequence goes on from NZ_VFUA01000158.1 coordinate 3,784, forward strand.
ATCTATGACACTTTCGTTGCGGCAGGCCTTTTTTGACGTTGCGGAAAAAAGTCCAGCCTGATAACCGCACAACTGGAATTAACCTCAACTATCTCATTCTGCTTGCCATTGTGTCGGCAAGAGGGGGTTTGCGCGCTTGACAGGTGCCGCGTAATTTGGCGCATTGGCCCGCAAACCGAAGGGGATCGGCGAAAGACAAGAAAAATGGCGGAACGATCGCAAAACCTTCAGGACCTGTTCCTGAATTCAGTTCGCAAGAGCAAAAATCCACTTACCATCTTCCTCATCAATGGCGTGAAGCTGACCGGCGTGGTCACTTCGTTCGACAATTTTTCTGTGTTGTTGCGGCGTGACGGGCACTCCCAGCTCGTCTACAAGCACGCCATTTCCACGATCATGCCGAGCCAGCCGGTTCAGATGTTCGATGGCGAGGAAAGCCAGGGCGCCTGATTGGCACGTGATAAGGACGCGGACCGTAGCGTTCGCGGAAAACAAGGACATCAACTCGGGCCGGAATCCAAGGATCCGACTCGGGCCGTTGTCATTGTGCCGGTGCTTACCCGCCAGCCACGCGGCGACGATGAGTCGAGCCGTCCGCGTTTGAGCCGCTCGGCGGATGCCCGCCATGACGAAGCGGTCGGGCTTGCCAGCGCCATCGACCTCAATCCGGTTCACACCGCGGTGGTGACGGTCGCCGATCCGCGGCCGGCGACGCTGCTCGGCAGCGGCAAGGTGGCCGAATTCGCGGATATCGTGAAGGAACGCAAGGCGGAGCTGGTCATCGTCGACCATCCGCTGACCCCGGTGCAGCAGCGCAATCTCGAAAAGGAACTGAACGCCAAGGTGCTCGATCGCACCGGGCTCATTCTCGAGATCTTCGGCGAGCGGGCGCGCACCAAGGAAGGCACGCTGCAGGTTGAGCTCGCCCATCTCAACTACCAGAAGGGCCGCCTGGTGCGCAGCTGGACCCACCTCGAGCGGCAGCGCGGCGGCGCCGGCTTCCTCGGCGGTCCGGGCGAAACCCAGATCGAATCCGACCGCCGCATCCTGCAGGACAAGATCACCAAGCTGAAGCACGAGCTGGAAACGGTGCGGCGCACGCGCGACCTGCATCGCGCAAAACGGAAGAAGGTGCCATTCCCGGTGGTAGCGATCGTCGGCTACACCAATGCCGGCAAGTCGACGCTGTTCAACCGGCTGACCGGGGCAGGGGTGCTGGCCGAGGACATGCTGTTCGCGACGCTCGATCCGACGCTGCGGCGCGTGCGTCTGCCGCACGGCACGCCGGTGATCCTGTCGGACACGGTGGGCTTCATCTCCGACCTGCCGACGCATCTGGTCGCCGCCTTCCGGGCGACGCTGGAAGAGGTCGTCGAAGCCGATCTGGTGCTGCATCTGCGCGATATCTCCGACCCCGACACGGCGGCCCAGGCGGAAGATGTCGAGCGCATCCTTGGCGATCTCGGCGTCGATGCCGCCAACACCAACCGCGTGATCGAGGTCTGGAACAAGATAGACCTGCTCGATGAAGGCAACCGGGAGCGGCTGCTCGCCGAAGGGGCAAGCGGCAAGTCTCCACCGATCGCCATTTCGGCGGTGACCGGCGAAGGACTGGACACGCTGAAGGCGCTCATCGAGACGCGCGTGTCAGGCGAGCTGGAAACGATGACGGTGACCTTGAGCCCGGCCCAACTCGGCCAGGTCGACTGGCTCTACCGCAACGGCGACGTCGTTTCGCGCACCGACAATGAGGACGGCAGCGTCACCCTTTCGCTGACGGCCACGCATAGCGCCAGGCAGGAAATCGAGAACCGCCTGCATCGCAAGAGCGGCAGCTAAATTACTGTTTACTTTACGCCTTTGGCCTTCTGCCAGAGCGCTTCCATCTCGTCGAGCGTGGCCTTCTCCAGCGACCCGCCCGAAGCCGCCAAGGCCTGCTCGACATAGTGGAAGCGCGAGCGGAACTTGTCGTTGGTGCCGCTGAGCGCCGCTTCCGAATCGAGTTTGAGGTGGCGGCCGAGATTGACGACGGCAAACAGCATGTCGCCAAACTCGTCCTTGATCGGCGCGGCGTCGCCCGCGGCGAGCGCTTCGCGCAGTTCGCCGATCTCTTCCTCTATCTTGTCCAGGATGGGGGCTGCCTCGCTCCAGTCGAAGCCGACGCGTGCCGCTTTCTCCTGCAGCTTCAGGGCGCGTGTCAGGGCAGGGAGGGCGACCGGCACGCTGTCGAGGAAACCCTTGCCGTGATCCTCGGGATCGAGGCCGCGCACGATGCGGGCATTGCGCTTTTCGGCCTTCTCCTCAGCCTTGATCTTCTCCCACATGCCCTTGGCCATGCCGGCGCTGCGCGCCTTCTCGTCGCCGAAGACATGTGGGTGGCGGCGGATCATCTTGGTGGTGATGGCCTCGACGACGTCGCCGAAAGCGAACTCGCCGATCTCCTCGGCCATCTGCGCATGGTAGACGACCTGCAGCAGCAGGTCGCCCAGCTCCTCGCGCAGGTCGTCGAGATCGCCGCGCGCGATGGCGTCGGCCACCTCATAGGCCTCCTCGATCGTGTAGGGGGCGATGGTCGCGAAATTCTGCTCGATATCCCAGGGGCAGCCGGTCTTCGGCGCCCTGAGCGCCGCCATGATCTCGATCAGCCGGGAGACGTCTTTCGAGGGCTTCATGCAAGAGACCCTAGCGCGCGCCGCGGCAGGCGACCAATCCCACCGATCGGCAAAAGCCTATTGTCCACAGCTGCGCGAGACTCTCAGTCGAGCACCGAGACGATCGCCTTGGCGAGATCGTCCATGCCGTCCTCCGGCAGGCCGGCCACGTTGATGCGGCTGTCGCCGACCATATAGACGGCGTGCTCGGTGCGCAGGCGTTCGACTTGCGCCTCGGTCAGTCCAAGGCGCGAAAACATGCCGCGATGGCTGGCGACGAAATCGAAGCGGTCGGAGTTGGACTGCCGGCGCAACGCCTCGGCGAAGGCGACGCGCAGGCGAACCATGCGCAGCCGCATCTCTTCGAGCTCCGTCGCCCAGTCCTTCTTCAGGCTGGCATCTTCAAGCACCATGCGCACCGCCGCCGCGCCATGATCCGGCGGCATCGAATAAAGCGCGCGCGCGGCAGCCAGCATCTGGCTCATCGCCACATCGGCCTGGGCGCCGTCCTTTGCCATGATCATCGCCGCGCCCACGCGGTCGCGATAGACGGCGAAATTCTTCGAGCAGCTCGAGGCGACGACCATCTCCGGGACTTTGCCGGCCAGCAGCCGCAGGCCGGCGGCATCGGCGTCGAGACCGTCGCCAAAACCCTGATAGGCGATGTCGACGAAGGGCAACAGGCCGCGCTCCATAAGCACGTCGGCGACCTTGGCCCACTGCTCGGCATCGAGATTGGCGCCGGTCGGGTTGTGGCAGCAGCCATGCAGCAGCACGACATCGCCGCTGTTGGCGCCCTTCAGCGCCGCTAGCATCTCCTCGAAGCGCACGGCCCCCGACGCCGCATCGAAATAGGGGTAGTCTCGGGCCTGCAAACCGGCGGCGCGCATCACCGGCAGGTGGTTCGGCCAGGTCGGATCGGACATCCATACAGTCGCGCCGGCACGCGTGCGCTGCAGAAGCTCGGCCACCAGCCTGAGCGCGCCGGATCCGCCTGGCGCCTGTGCGGCGCGGATGCGCGAATGGTCGGCCTTCTCGCCAAAGGCGAGATTGATCATGGCGGCGTTGAAGCCGGTGTCGCCGGCAAGGCCGAGATAGGTCTTGGTGTCCTGGCTCGCCAGCAGCCGCTTCTCGGCCTCGCGCACTGCGCGCATCACCGGCGTCCTGCCGTCGATGTCCTTGTAGACGCCGACACCGAGATCGACTTTGCCGGGCCGTGGATCGTTGCGATAGAGGCCGATCAGGGCAAGGATCTTGTCGGCGGGCGCGGGCTGCAGGGTCTCGAACATCGAGAAGGACTCCAATGGCGGCGGAGTGATACGCAAATCGATCCCGCCGCGCCAGCGGTTTCCTCCGCGCCGGCGACACGAAAAGAAATGCCGGGCAGGGGATTAAAATCCCTACATGCTCCGTAAACAGGGCATGAAACGGTCGATGGCACGCTTCGATATTGTCGGGCAGTTGGGGTCGCTGCGACGCTACGCGCGCTCGCTGACGCGCGACAGCACTGAGGCCGAGGATCTTGTCCATGACGCGCTGGTGCGCGCTTATGAGCGGCGCGCGACCTTTCGCTCGGGCGGTAATCTGCGCGCCTGGCTGCTGGCGATCACGCACAACATCTTCATCGACCGTATGCGCTCGCGCCGCTCCGAGGCGGCGCGTATCGAACAGGCCGGCCTTGTCGCCGACCAGAGCGTGCCGGCGTCGCAGGACCATTCGGTGCGCCTGTCACAGGTCCGCGAAGCATTCCTTTCGCTCCCCGAGGAACAGCGCTCCGCCCTGCATCTCGTCGCCATCGAAGGGCTTTCCTATCAGCAGGCCGCCGAAGTCATCGGCGTGCCGCTCGGAACGCTGATGTCGCGCATCGGCCGCGCGCGTGCCGCGTTGCGCGAGATGGAAGACGGCGCAGCGCCGAAAGCCAGGCCTCACCTCAGGATCGTGGGAGACGATCAATGACCGCCATTGTCGACCCCGTAACCGATGCCGATCTCGACGCCTATGTCGACGATCAGCTGGATGTCGCCCGCCGCATTGAGGTCGAGGCTCACCTCGCCGCGCGCCCGGAAGCGGCGGCGCGCGTGATGTCGGACTTGAGGACGCGCGACGAACTGCGCGTCGCGCTTGCAGGTCCCGTCGGCATGGCGCGCCCGGCCACGACCGAAGCGGCGCGGCGGCTGGAAAGGGCGCTTGCCAGGGGACGTATCCTTGCCATGTTGCAGCGGGCAGCGGCCGCGGCCGTGCTGGTCGCCGCGGGTTGGCTGGCCAACGGCATTTTCGGACCGATCGCGGTGACTAAGGTGGTCGCCTCGACGCAGCCGCCGGCCTATGTCGAGGATGCGGTCCGGGCGCACAGGACTACCTTGGTGCGCGAGACGATGCCGTCGCAGCAAGAGGCGCCGGGCTACGATGCCGACGAGATCCGCGCCGCCACCGCAATCGTCATGCCGTCGCTGCCCGACGACTGGAAGATCCGCGACGTCCAGGTCTATCCCTCACAATTCGGGCCGAGCGTCGAAGTGGCGGTCGAGACCAGGGACCTCGGCCTCGTCTCGCTGTTCGCCATCAGGCCGGGGACGTTCGACGTCGTGAAGCCGACGGTCTCGCCCTCCGATGACATCTCAACCGCATATTTCCAGATCGGCGAGGTCGCCTATGCCGTGGTCGGACGCGGCGACGCCGGCAATCTCGACCGTGCCGCCGAGAAACTCGCCAGAACGCTCTACTGAAACAGACGACCTACGACGCTTTCTGAGACTTCCAACTAAGGAGAACCAAATGAACAGCCCCAATCTGGGATACCGAATGGGCACCGGCGCCCAGGCCGGAGCCGTCTATGACGAGGGCCTGCGCAAGCACATGCTGCGCGTCTACAATTATATGGGCCTCGGTCTCGTCGTCACCGGCCTCGTCGCCTTCTTCGTCGCCTCGACGCCCGCGCTCTATGTGCCGATCTTCTCCAGCCCGCTGAAATGGGTGGTGATGCTGGCGCCGCTCGCCTTCGTCATGATCTTCTCGTTCAAGATGCAGACCATGTCGGCCGCAAGCGCGCAGACGATGTTCTGGGCCTTCTGTGGCGTGATGGGCCTGTCGCTCGCCTCGGTGTTCCTGGTCTTCACCTCGACCAGCATCGCGCGCACCTTCTTCATCGCCGCCACGATGTTCGGCGCCACCAGCCTTTATGGCTACACGACCAGGCGTGACCTGACGCAGTTCTCGTCCTTCCTGATCATGGGCCTGATCGGCGTGGTGATCGCCAGCCTGGTCAACCTGTTCCTCGGTTCGACCGCGCTGCAGTTCGCCATCTCGGTGATCGGCATTGCCGTCTTCGTCGGCCTCACCGCCTGGGACACGCAGACGATCAAGGAGCAGTATGCGGAGAATTTCGATGCGGAATCGCAGCAGAAGCTCGCCGTCTTCGGCGCCTTCTCGCTCTATCTGAACTTCATCAACATCTTCCAGCTGCTGCTGAATTTCACCGGCGAACGCGAATAGCCCGAACCGTAGCAGGCAACGCTGCTGACCTCGGCAGGGCCGGAGGGAAACCTCCGGCCCTTTTTTGCTTGTGGTCTGCCGCCAAACCGGAGCAACGATGTGAGGCGCGGCCGCCCTTGAGTTCACGCTCCGGCTTTTGCTAGCCTGTCGTCCAAACCGGCCAGCCGCGAGGACGTAATGGAACAGCTGACGCTTCACGCTGACGGCATCTCGGCGACCATCGTCGGGCAGGGGGCCGAGCTGGTCTCGCTGCGCGATGCCGACGGCACCGAGCTTCTGTGGCAGGCAGGGCCGGCCTGGCGTCGTCATTCCCCGGTCCTGTTTCCGATCGTCGGCCGGCTGGAGGGCGATCGGCTGCGGCATCGCGGCCAAACCTATCCGATGACGCAACATGGCTTCGCCCGCGACCGGCGCTTTGATTGGGCGCAGCAGGGGCCGACTTCCTGCACATTGGTCCTGACGGATGACGCCGAGACGCGGACGCACTACCCCTTCGCCTTTCGTCTGACCATCGGCTACGACCTGAAACCACGGCAGCTTGGCGTGACCTTCGAGATAACCAACACCGGCGACGAAGCGCTGCCAGCCTCGATCGGCGCGCATCCGGCGTTCAACTGGCCGCTGCTGCCGGAACTGCCCAAGGAAGCCTATCGGCTGACCTTCGCGGACAATGAGCCGGCGCCGGTCCGTCGCCTGAAGGACGGCCTGCTGCTGCCGGAGCCGCAACCAACGCCCATCGAGGGAAAGACGCTGCCGCTTTCCGAAAAACTGTTCGTCGACGACGCCGTCATCCTCGATAGGCCGGCCAGCACAAGCGTGCGCTATGCCGCCGGGCGCGGACCGTCGATCGAGATGTCGTGGCAGGGATTCAACGAGCTGGGGATCTGGTCCAAGCCCGGCGGCGCGCCCTTCCTGTGCATCGAGCCGTGGCACGGCATCGCCAGCCCCGTCGATTTCGACGGCGAGTTTGCCGACAAGCCGGGCGTCATGCTGATCGAGCCGGGCGCGCGGCGAGTGCTGAGCTACCGCATCGGCCTAAGCCGAGACCCGTGAGGCATGGCATATGCCATCAAGGCCGAGATCAAGGACCCGCAGGCCGAGATATTCGTCTTCGCCACCCAGAAACCCATGTATGGTGGCAAGCACGTGCCGAAGGCGACGTCGTCTTCCTGTTCGCCAGCGAGAACGAAGGCGGGCAGGGGCT
>NZ_VFUA01000159.1 GCF_006440735.1 Mesorhizobium sp. B2-7-1
GGCGAAAGGGAGAATTGTCGGCCTGGAAAAAATGATCTGTTAACACTATATTTAGTGTTTGCAGGCAGGCTAGACGCTAGATAGTGTGAACCTCCCTCTACGGAGGGAATCGACAAAAGTTTCAGTTTCGAGGGACCCGCGGGTCGGCCTGCAATCTGGGTAAGCGCCTGGAAAGGCGTTTGCGTGTCTGCATGGCTGCGCCCGCGACGAGGAGTGTCGGCGTCGCCTGTGATGCCGGCAAACGGCGGACCGCGCTTTTCGCCTAGCGGGGCAGAAATCCCCGGGGAAAAGCGCTATATATAGACAAAAGGGACCGGACCAATGCGCATCGAGCGTCGCTTCACCAAGCCAGACCAGTCAGCCTATGCGGAGATCGAATTCCGCAAGGCCCTGTCGGAGATCAAGAATCCGGACGGCTCGGTGGTGTTCCGCCTGGACAACATCGATGTGCCGGCGCAGTTCAGCCAGGTCGCGGCCGACATCCTGGCCCAAAAATATTTCCGCAAGGCCGGCGTGCCGGCGCGGCTGAAGAAGGTCGAGGAGAACGGCGTCCCGTCCTTCCTGTGGCGCTCCGTCGCCGACGAGGCCGAGCTCGCCAAATTGCCCGAGGCCGAGCGCTACGGTTCGGAAACCGATGCCCGCCAGGTCTTTGACCGCCTTGCCGGCACCTGGACCTATTGGGGCTACAAGGGCGGCTACTTCAAGTCCGAGGACGACGCGCGCGCCTTCCGCGACGAGCTCGCCTATATGCTCGCCACCCAGCGTGTCGCGCCGAACTCGCCGCAATGGTTCAACACCGGTCTGCACTGGGCCTATGGCATCGACGGTCCGAGCCAGGGCCATTTCTATGTCGACCCCTTCACCGGCAAGCTGACCAAGTCGAAGTCCTCCTACGAGCACCCGCAGCCGCATGCCTGCTTCATCCAGGGCGTGCAGGACGACCTCGTCAACGAGGGCGGCATCATGGACCTGTGGGTACGTGAGGCGCGCCTGTTCAAATACGGCTCCGGCACCGGCTCGAACTTCTCGATGCTGCGCGGCGAAGGCGAGAAGCTTTCCGGCGGCGGCCGCTCGTCGGGCCTGATGAGCTTCCTCAAGATCGGCGACCGTGCGGCCGGCGCCATCAAGTCGGGCGGCACGACGCGCCGCGCCGCCAAGATGGTGATCGTCGACGCCGACCATCCCGACATCGAGCAATTCATCGACTGGAAGGTCAATGAGGAGCAGAAGGTCGCCTCGCTGGTGACCGGCTCGAAGATCGTCAAGAAGCACCTCGAAGCGATCATGAAGGCCTGCGTCAATTGCGAAGGCCATGACGACGACTGCTTCGACCCGGCGCTGAACACCGCGCTGAAGCGCGAGATCAAGGCGGCCAAGAAGGATGCCGTGCCGGAGAACTACATCTACCGCGTCATCCAGTTCGCCAAGCAGGGCTACACCTCGATGTCGTTCAATACCTACGACACCGACTGGGATTCGGATGCCTATCTCACCGTCTCCGGCCAGAACTCCAACAATTCGGTGTCGCTGAAGGACAACTTCCTGCGCGCCGTCGAGGCCGATGGCGACTGGCAGCTCACCGCCCGCAAGGACGGCAAGGTGCTGAAGACACTGAAGGCGCGCGACCTGTGGGAAAAGATCGGCTATGCCGCCTGGGCTTCCGCCGATCCCGGACTGCACTTCAACACGACGATGAACGACTGGCACACCTGCGCTTCCGCCGGTGCGATCCGGGCCTCCAACCCGTGCTCGGAATACATGTTCCTCGACGACACGGCCTGCAACCTCGCCTCGATCAACCTTTTGCCCTACCGCAACGAAGACGGCACGATCGACATCGCCGCTTACGAGCACACCGTTCGGCTGTGGACCGTCGTGCTCGAAATCTCGGTGATGATGGCGCAGTTCCCGTCGAAGGAGATCGCCAAGCTCTCCTATGATTACCGCACGCTTGGCCTCGGCTACGCCAATATCGGCGGCCTGCTGATGACCTCGGGCATTCCTTACGACTCCGATGAGGGCCGCGCCATCTGCGCCGCGCTCACCGCCATCATGACCGGCATGGCCTATGCCACATCGGCCGAAATGGCCTCCGAGCTCGGCGCCTTCCCTGACTATGACCGCAACGCCCAGAACATGCTGCGCGTCATGCGCAACCACCGCCGCGCTGCCTATGGCGACAAGGACGGCTACGAGAAGCTCGCCGTCAACCCGGTGCCGCTGGTCGCCTCCGACCTGAAGCAGCAGGCTTTGGCCGAGCATGCCAAGGCCGCCTGGGACCGCGCCATCGAGCTCGGCGAGGAGCACGGCTACCGCAACGCGCAGGCGACCGTCATCGCGCCGACCGGCACGATCGGCCTGGTCATGGACTGCGACACCACCGGCATCGAGCCCGACTTCGCTTTGGTGAAGTTCAAGAAGCTCGCCGGCGGCGGCTACTTCAAGATCATCAACCGTGCCGTGCCGGAAGCGCTGCGCACGCTGGGCTACTCAGAAAGCCAGATCGCCGAGATCGAGGCCTACGCCGTCGGCCATGGCAACATGAACCAGGCGCCCGGCATCAACCCCGGCTCGCTCAAGGCCAAGGGCTTCACCGACGAGAAGATCGCGGCGCTCAACGCGGCGCTGAAGTCGGCCTTCGACATCAAGTTCGTGTTCAACCAGTGGACGCTGGGCGCCGACTGGGTGAAGGAGACGCTCGGCTTCACCGACGAGCAGCTTGGCGACATCTCCTTCGAGATGCTGCCGGCGCTCGGCTTCTCCAAGAAGGACATCGACGCCGCCAACATCCATGTCTGCGGTGCCATGACGCTCGAAGGCGCGCCCTTCCTGAAGGCCGAACATCTGCCGGTGTTCGACTGCGCCAGCCCGTGCGGCAAGATCGGCAAGCGCTCGCTCTCGATCAACAGCCACATCCTGATGATGGCCGCGGCACAGCCCTTCATCTCGGGCGCCATCTCCAAGACCATCAACATGCCGAACGAGGCGACGGTCGAGGATGCCAAGAACGCCTACATGCTGTCGTGGAAGCTGGCGCTGAAGGCCAACGCGCTCTATCGCGACGGCTCGAAACTGTCGCAGCCGCTCAATGCCTCGCTGCTCGCCGATGGCGAGGAAGACGAGGACGAGGTGGTCGAGCAGCTGATCGCCGCACCCGCCGCGCAGCGCGCCGTGCAGGTGACGGAAAAGATCGTCGAGCGCGTCATCGAGCGGCTCTACCGCGACCGCGAAAAACTGCCGAACCGCCGCAAGGGCTACACCCAGAAGGCGGTCGTCGGCGGCCATAAGGTCTACCTGCGCACCGGCGAGTTCGACGACGGCCGCCTCGGCGAGATCTTCATCGACATGCACAAGGAAGGCGCCGCCTTCCGCGCGATGATGAACAACTTCGCCATCGCGATCTCGCTCGGCCTGCAATATGGCGTGCCGCTCGACGAATATGTCGAGGCCTTCACCTTCACCAAGTTCGAGCCGGCCGGCATAGTGCAGGGCAACGACGCGATCAAGAACGCCACGTCGATCCTCGACTACGTGTTCCGCGAGCTCGCGGTCTCCTATCTCGGCCGTCACGACCTCGCCCATGTCGACCAGTCGGACTTCGACAAGACGGCACTCGGCCGCGGCATCACCGAAGGCAAGGCGACGCCCTTCTCCAAGGGCCTCTATCGCGGCGCCTCGCCGGTGAAGCTGGTGTCGGGCATCGGCAGCGAGCCCAAGGGTTTTGGCGGCCCGGCTCCGACCACGGCCCCTGCCCGCGCCGCACCAACCGCCTTTGCCGGCTCCAACGTTCTGGCACTGAAGCCGGCCAGCGACGAGGCGCTCGCCTACAAGCGCGACTATGAGGAGCGTGCCAGGGAACTGGCCGAGGACATGGTGGAAGAAGAAGCCGAGGCCGCCGGCGGCGCCGAAGCCCTCTTCACCGACGCTGCCGCCAACGAGGTCGCCGAGGCAAAGAAGCTCGCCGCGACGAGGCGCCAGCAGTCGCTTCTCCAGGGCTACACTGGCAACGAATGCTCCGAGTGCCACAACTTCACCATGGTGCGGAACGGCACCTGCGAGAAGTGCGACACGTGCGGATCGACGAGCGGGTGCAGCTGAGGAGCTTCGCAAAACCTCTTCTACGGACTAAATTAGTCCTGCGCCTCGAGCGCAGGACTTTGGATTGCATTCCATCCGGTATAGAGTTCTTTCCCGCTTCGGACAAAGACACCTTTGAATTTATCAAAACCGTTATTGACATTTGTGACTATTACATAATGACCGTATCCGGAAAATATGGATCAGTAGCATCAGACGGAGGAATATGACTATGCTGTCGAGACGGGTAAACCGGTGCTTGGTTCCTGGTTAACCGGCCTTGCTACGCAAGCGTTGCCGGAATCGGCAAAGCTTTTTCGTTCGCCAGTTCACTGAGTCGCAGCCAAGTCGCATGGTCGACCAGCACGCCGGTTTCAGACCGTCGCACTTTTTCAAGTTTTTCGGGATCGCCCGGCGCCATAACTTGGCCGCCGGCGACGCCCTCGCAAGCACGAAGCTTAGTTACGAGACTTGAAGCCACTTCCAGCAGCGGTGCCATACCGCCAAAGCGTGCTCCGTCCACCACCAAGAAAAAGTGACCTAGTGGACTGGGCTTACCCCTGCTGACGTCATTTAAAGCCGGCAAGGTAACGGCTGCAGCGCTGCCCGTGAACATCGTGCATAGCAACTCAACCATTGTCGCCAGTCCGGCGCCCTTGTATCCATATTCGACTCCACCCAGCGGCAGAAGAGATACCGCACGATACGGATCGGTCGTCATCCGCCCCTCTTGATCAACCGCGACATCCTCCGGCAATTGAGTGCCGGTATCGCGCCGGAGATATATCCGGTTGAGAGGGATAGAGCTTGTCGCCATGTCCAGTAGCATGGGTTCTTCGCGTCCAAGCGGAACCGCGAAGGCGATCGGATTCGTTCCATGGAAAGGCTCTCGTCCGGAATGCGCGACAACGCCTGGGCCGGATTGCGTGAACCCGAAGGTTACGAAACCCTGGGACGCACCGTGGAGAGCGTATGTCCCTGTGGCGCCATGGTGTGACGTGCGGTGGACGGCAACTGCTCCAATGCCGGCCTCTTTCGCGAGCGCGATCGCTTCGTTGACCGCGCGGTAGCTTGCGACATGACCGAACCCCCCGTCTGCATCCACGACGCCCAAGCCTGGCGCGACTTTCGAGTATTTTATATTGGCGGACGTATTCAGTCGCCCCCCTTTGATCCACTGAACATAAAGCGGGAGGAGGCGCACACCGTGGGTATCAACGCCGCGAAGCGATGCTTCGGACAGTGCACGGGCACAGGCCGCTGCAGCAGGCTCGGGAGCACCATGGCTTTGCAGAACAAGGCTGCAGAACGTCTCTAAGGCGGCGTGAGGAATTTGGACCTTTTCGAAGGTTTCCATATTACAACCCCAGCTTTTTGTTCCAGTCCGCGATCAAACAGATTTCAGTAAAGATAAGCGGCGAACAATAGACGGCAGCATCGTCGATCGCACGGATGAAACCGTTGGCCCACAACCGAAGTCCTACTATATGGGAACGGAGCCCTGCAAGTTTTGGGACCATGCTACGGCGGAACAGCCTGGCGTCTCGGCTCGACCGGTTCGTATCCCTTCCTGGTCAGCTTGTTGAAAGTTCTCAGGGGATATCTTTGCGAGGCTTGCGTTTGCCAGGCATGAAGACCGTAATCTTGCGACGCGCGATTGAGCCGCCGCGACGATCGTCTTCTTCTAAGTTCGGAGGCTTGGCGCATCTTCCGACTATTAAAACCGGTCAGCCGCGGCGGCCACGTCACCGTGGCCGGCAAGCCGTCTGATGTTACTCCCGGAACATTGAACAGCATCCTCAAGCAGTCTGGCCTGAAGGAGTGACGACATGCGTTATGCTGTGGTGATTGAAAAAGCTGGCGACAACTTTTCTGCTTATGTGCCGGACCTACCAGGCTGCATCGCGACCGGCGCAACGGTACCCGAAGTGGAAAGCGAAATCCGCGACGCAATACGCTTTCACATCGAAGGCCTACTTGCCGATGGGCTGGAAGTGCCTAAAGCCGTCAGCTTGACGGAATACGTACAGGCATAGCGGCTTTGGCAAAAAGCGCTACAGCGCTCCCACACCGGCTCCTTCCGAACGTTTTGCAGGTTCGCTGAATGATCGATCACATCACCATTGAAGTCAGCGACCTCGCCAAGAGCAAGCTCTTCTACGAACAGGCTTTCGCGCCCTTGGGCTATAGCGTTGCCTTCGGCAAGGTCAGTATCTTCTGGGCCTTCGTTTGCAGGCCGGCCTCACCTGAATATCGGCGCACCTCAGTCCGCGTCGGCCACCATCTGCCCACCGCCCAGCCACGCCCGCCACTGCCGCTCGTCGCCGTGGAAGACGTTGAGGTCGATGCGGCCGCTCACGCCATGCGATAGGCCCGAGCCGGAATACTGCCAGAACAGCCACTTGCGGCCCGGATAGACTTTTGACGGGTGCGCCGCCACCGCGCGCAGCCAGAAGGGATAGTTCTGGAAGGCGCCCTGCAGATTGTCGCGGTAGAAATCGGGGCTGGTGTAGATGACGGGGCGCTGGCCGTAGTGACGCTCCAGCTTGTCCATGAACACCTGCATCTTCTCCAGCACCTTTTCGCGCGAGGGCCGCCGCTTGCAGGAGGAATCGCCATTCCACTCGACGTCGATGACCGGCGGCAGCGCGCCGTCGACCTTCGGCACGTTGCGGATGAACCAGTCGGCCTGCTCGCCGGCGGTGCGGCACCAGTAGAAGAAATGATAGGCGCCGCGCTTCAGCCCGGCGGCGTCTGCGTTGCGCCAGTTCTTCATGAACATCGGGTCGAGATGATCGCCGCCGTCGGTCGCCTTGATATAGGCGAAGTTGGCGCCCTGGGCGCGCAGCTTCTCCCAGTTGATGTTGCCCTGCCAGCGCGAGACGTCGACGCCGTGCACGGCAAGATGGCGAGGCGAAGAGCGGCCGAAATTGATCGGCTTGGCGTCGCGGAACGCATAGCGGGTGACCGGACTGGCAAGCATCGCAGGCGCCGCGCGCGACAGCCGCTTCGGCGGCGAGACGAGCGCTGCCTCCTGCACCGGCGGCCCGACGCCGTCCGGCAGGTCGGCCGCCGGGAAATTCACCGTCTCTTCCTCGGCGAGGCCAAATGGGCGCGAATTCTCGTCGCTCGCGCTCGCATTATCCTCGTCGAGCAAAGGCGCCGGCGGCTTGATGCGCGCCACGCCCGACATCGACGCGGTCTCGACGGTTCTTTCCGCCACGGCGGTCCTCACGCCCTTCGACACCGGCGCGCTCGGCCGCACGACCGAGCTCGTCGTCTCGTTGGACGGCATCTGCAAGGCATCGACGCCCGACGTGGACGAACAGCCGGCAAGGCATAGCGATGCGAGCACGAAACTGACGACGCCAAAAATCCGCATCTTTGACCTGTACGCAAAACAAAACAGACCGAAGGCAGGAACAGCGCCACCGGAACCCCCATTCCTAATGAGAAATTACCAACAAAGTTTGAATCAAAATTTACTTTTGGCGCGATCGGATGATTCGGGGATGACGCCGAAGACGGTCGGCTACCGCCTGAACACGCCGATCATCGGCCCGAGATTCCAGAAATCGTCGTTGCGGCCGATCCCGGGCGCGTAGAGGCTCGAGATCGAACCGTCGAGGAAAAGCGCGTTCGGGCAGCCGAGCTGGTCGCGGAACAGCCGCGCGAATTCGTGGAAGGTCACGACGTCGTCCGAGATCGCGAAGACCGCGACGCCGTCGGCGCGCACGCCGACGCCATCGCGGATCTTGCGCGAGGTGCCGTCGGCCTGAAATTTCGGATGCAGCTTGCCGTCGATGACCAGCATCGGTCCGGACTGCGTTGCGTAGTCCACGCGCGGCGGACGCTTCAGGTAATCCCTGGTCGCGCGAACGCCCGCCTTGCCGGCGCTGAGATAGAAGATGCCGTTCGGTTGCATGGAGAAATTGCCGGTTCCCGATCCGGTCCTCGCCGGCGTGACCTGCTCGCCGCGTTCGACATAGAGCCCGACCGGCGCGAGGTTCGGATGATACATGCCGGCATTGATGCCGAAGAGCAGGGTGCGCCCCGTCGCCTGCTGCGCGCTGCGCAGATTGTGCAGCGACCGGTAGAGGTCACCATCCTTGTTCTTCCAGAACAGCTCGATGGAGAAATGCTTCGGATCGGCCTCGCAGACGAGGTAGGCCGCGTTCTCGAAAGTCTGGTTGCGGCAGGGCGGCAGCGCGGCCAGCCATTGGCCAAGGCCCATGCCGGCGCCAACGGCGGCAGGCAACGCCGACTTCACCAGCGTGGCCAGCACAGGAACCGACTGCAGAAGCGTAACAATATCCATCAGCGCACCCGAGCGTCAGCTGTCGATATAGCGGATTCGGTCAAGGCCTCTAGAGCCTTTGTCCTCACGCATTCACGGACAGAAAACCACTGGGCATCCTTCCTGGAATTCCTCAGGTGAGCCAGCCGGTCGCGACGCCGATCAGCAGCACCACGCCGAGCAGGCCGCGATAGATGACGAACGGCCAGGCGGAGAAGCGCTCGAGCACCCGCATCAGCCCCCAAATCGCGAAGAAAGCCGAGATCGAAGCGACGATCAGGCCGACGGCCAGAATCGACCATCCATGCGCGTCGAGATGCACCTTGTGCAGTTCATAGAGCTCCTTCAGTCCGGCGAGCGCTATGGCCGGCAGGCCGAGCAGGAACGACAGGCGCGCCGCCTCCGGCCGGGCAAAGCCCAGCCCCATCGCCGCCGTCAGCGTCGAGCCCGAGCGCGAGACACCGGGAATGAGCGCGCCGACCTGGGCGACGCCCACCAGCAGCGCGTCGAGGATCGACGCCTGGCGCAGCATGAGCTTGTGGCTGGCGAATATCTCGGCGAGCGCCAAAAGGATCGCCATGGCGATACAGGCCCAGCCGATGACGGCTAGCCCACGCAAGGGCGAATTGCAGGCATTGAGCACGCCGGAAAGCGCGAGGCCAGCAATGACGATCGGGACGGTGGCAAGCACGATGCTGACCGCCAGGCGGAAATGGCGGTCGCTGAAATCACGGCGCGAGATTGCAGACAGCGAGCCGAACAGCACGTCCCTGACATCGCTCCAGAAATAGCTGATCACCGCCGCCAGCGCCGCCAACTGCATGGCGGCGGAGAAGGCCGAGCCGGGATCCTGCCAGCCGAGCACGGCCGGCACGATGCGCATATGCGCCGTGGACGAGATCGGCAGTAATTCCGTGATGCCTTGCACGACGCCCAGAAATGCCACCTTGGCATAACCCAGGCCGACAAAGCCGGTGTCCAGTCCTTGAGTGCAGACGTCGGTCATCCCGGTCCTTTCCCCGTGCCCCGCTCATTATCCGAGGCAAAAATGAATCGTCATCGAAAGCCCATCGAGGACAGGCTTAGCCTCACGATAGCGTGATTCCAACTCACGGATTTGTAAGGTGCCGCTAATCCTGCTTGACAACAGGCGTCGTTATATTATTCTCCACTAATCTTACACTGTAAGGTAAATCGGGGAGCATGCCATGTCGACCGCCGCCCTCTCGGAATTGCAGCCAGTCGTGCCGCCGCAAACCCACGTCCCGGAAATCGCGATCGAGGAGGTGTCGCGCGATATCAGCCGCGCCATCGAACGCGCCGAAGTCGCTGCATGGCTCGACCTTTACGAAGCGGCGCCCGCGGATTTCGCGGCCCGGCAAGGGCTTTCGATCGCGAGCGACGGCGACCTCGTCTGGACCACCTGCACGACGATCCCGTTCATCCATTTCAACTGCGTGAAGAATATCGGCGTCGATGGTCCGGCGACGGAGGAACAAGTCGACGCGCTGCTCGCGCACTACCGCGCGGCCGGCATCATGCGGCCGTGGTTCTACACCAGTCCACACACCGAACCGTCGCGGCTGAGATGCTGGCTGGAGGCGCGCGGGATGCAGCAGCAAGGCGGCTGGGAGCGCATCTATCGCGACGCGACCCCGCTGGCGGACGAACCGCTTTTCCCGGGCGACCCGCTGATCCCGGTTGACGATCTGGTGGTCGAGGAGGTCACGCCCGGCACAGCCTCCGAATGGGCTTCTTTCATCGATGCCAGATACAGGCTGCCCACCTCGCCCTGGCTCACGGCGCTTGTCGGCCGCAAGGGCTGGCATCACTACATGCTGAGACGCAGAGGCGCCGTGGAGGCGGTCCGCTCGCTCTTTATCTCAGACGGCACTGCCTGGAGCGGCATCGACGCGCCGGTGCCGGGCATCATGGCGCCGAGCTTCGATCTTGATGCCAGGCTTGGGGAAAGGCTGGTTCGCGACGGCATCGCCGCCGGCGCGAAACTGTTTGTCGCCGACATCGAGGCGCCGCACCCCGATCGCGACGGGCCGGCCTATCGCAACTACGACCGGCTCGGCTTCAAGCTTGCCTATTTGCGCAGTCATTACAGTTACCTGCCGGCAAATTCGAGCTGACCAATTTCCTGGAATTGCCTCAGCGGTAGAGCCACTGCTTCAGGCAGCTTCTTGCCACCACATGCGCAGGTGGCACCGAAGCCCGGTCGATGCGGGAATCATCGCCCGCCCTGTCGCGAGCCTTTTCCAGAAGCAGGCGAAGCTCGGCCGGACGCACACGGTCACGCGCCATCACGAGCTGGACCATCGGGTCGTTCAAAAGCTCGTCCAGGGTGTTGATGCTCTCGCTCATCCGTCGCCTCCTCGATGCCTGCCCGCATGGCGCTTAGATAGGCAGTCAAAGATGGCTCGCCAATGACGTTTTGCCGGCTATCTCGTGAATCGAAGATGAAATTTTTGTGCAGTTTTCCCTTCTCCCCTCGTGAGGGCTTTGCACAGGGAGCGCAGCGGTTAGCGTTGGGTTGGCGAAGGCTTTAAAGGGCCGTCGG
>NZ_VFUA01000016.1 GCF_006440735.1 Mesorhizobium sp. B2-7-1
GCGCCGGCCTATGTGTTCCTGGCCTCGCCGCAATGCTCGAGCTACATCACCGGCGAGATCCTGCCGATCATCGGGGGCTATTGATCGTAAACAATTCGACCGCTTGGGCGACTGGACGATTTTGCGGCGGCTTTGCCGCCATCGAGGGAACCAACTGCAAGATTGACGGTTGGGGCGCCAAGAAGCGGAGCCCCACCATGCCGAACGCAGCCGAAATCCTTGTAGACACACTAATCGCCTGGAACGTCGAAGTCGTCTTCGGTCTTCCGGGCGACGGCATAAACGGCGTCATGGAAGCGCTGCGCAAAAACCAGGACAGGATATCCTTCGTCCAGGTCAGGCATGAGGAATCGGCTGCGTTCATGGCCTGCGCCTACGCGAAATGGACCGGCAGGCTTGGCGTGTGCCTGGCAACATCCGGACCCGGTGGCACCCACCTTCTGACGGGTCTCTACGATGCCAAGCTCGACCAGGCGCCGGTGCTGGCAATCACCGGCATGCAGTTCCATGACCTGATCGAGACCTTCACGCAGCAGGATGTCGATCTTACCCGCGTCTTCAACGACGTCAGCGTCTACAACGTCCAGGTCTCGGACGCGGCGCATATGGAGAACGTCGCAAGCCTCGCCTGCCGCACGGCGCTCGCCCGCAAGGGCGTCGCCCATCTTTCGATCGCCAGCGATATCCAGGAGCAGCCCGCCGACGCGGCCAAGCGATCCAAGCGCAACCGGCCGGCGCACACGCCGCAGGACATGTTCACACCGCGCTGCCTGGCGCAAGATGCGGAGTTGGACAAGGCCGCGGCCCTTCTCAACGGCGCGGGGCGCGTGGCGATCCTTGCGGGACGTGGTGCGATAGGCGCGACGGCGGAGCTCGAAGAAACGGCACGGCTTCTGCAGGCGCCAATCGTCAAGGCGCTGCTCGGCAAGGCGGTGCTGCCGGACGACCATCCCTACACCACTGGCGGCATCGGCATCCTGGGCACCTTGCCTTCGCAGGAGGCAATGGAGACGTGCGATGCCGTCCTCATCGTCGGCTCGACCTTCCCTTACATCGAATATTATCCGCAGCCGGGCAAAGCGCGTGGCGTCCAGATCGATTGCGACGCGCAGCGCATCGGCCTGCGCTTCCCCGTCGAGGCCGGCCTGGTCGGCGACGCGGCCGAGACATTGCGCGCCCTCAACAAGCGGCTGAAGCAGAAAGGCGACAGCGAATTCCTGGCGACAGCACAGAGTTCGATGCAAAAATGGCGCGAGATGATGCGCCAGTCTGAAGATGGCTCGGCGCATCCGCTGAAGCCGCAGCGCATCGCACGCGCCTTCGGCGAACGCCTTGCGCAGAACTGCGTGTTGGCCACCGATTCCGGCCAGAACACCGAGCTTGCCGCCCGCCATGTCGATCTCCGCGCTGGACAGGCCTTCGGCGTCTCGGGCGCGCTTGCCTCCATGTCCTGCGGTCTCAGCTATGCGATCGCCGCAGGCGTTGCCTTTCCCGGTCGCCCGGTCGCGGCGATCGTCGGCGACGGCGGCCTTGCCATGCAGCTCGGCGAGTTTTCAACGGCGGTGCGCTACGGCATCCCGCTGAAACTCCTGGTCATCAAGAACAACATGCTGAACCAGATCGCCTGGGAACAGATGATGTTCCTCGGCAACCCGCAATTCGGCTGCGAGCTGCAGCCGATCGATTTCGCCAAGGCCGCCGAGGCGATGGGCGGAAAGGGCTTCAGCATCGAGCGGGCGGATGAGGTCGAGCGCGTGCTCGACCAGGCTTTCGCCACCAGCGGCCCGGTGATCATCGAGGCGCTGGTCGACGCCTATGAACCGATGATGCCGCCGAAAATGCCACCCGACTACGCCAAGAACTTCCGCAAGGCGCTGCCTCAGACTCCGGGCCGCGGCGAGATCGAGGAAAACGTCGCCCGGGAGCCGGCAAAGACGATGATGGAGGCAGGAGAATAGGAGGGAATTCCGATGCTCGATCTTTCCCGCGAGCGCCGTCGGATGGTCGATGTTCATCTCGGCCGGCGCGGCATCCATGATCGGGAAATCCTGGCGGCGATGCGCGAGGTTCCCCGCGAAGTCTTCGTGGATCCCGGCTACGAGGAATTCGCCTATGAGGACGGACCGCTGCCGATCGCGCAAGGGCAGACGATATCGCAGCCTTACGTCGTCGCCTTCATGCTGGAGATGGCGCAGCTCGGTGCGGGCGACCAGGTGCTCGAAGTCGGCACGGGATCGGGCTATGCGGCGGCTGTCATGAGCCGCATCGTCGACCATGTCTACACGATCGAACGCCATGCGGCGCTGGCCGAGACCGCACGGCGCCGCTTTCAGAGACTAGGCTACGGCAACATCGAAGTTCGGACCGGCGACGGCACCAGAGGCTGGCCGGAAGCGGCACCCTTCGACGCCATCGTGGTGGCGGCGAGCGGTCCGGGCGCGCCACTGGCCTTGCAGCAGCAACTCGACGTCGGCGGCAGGCTGGTCATTCCGGTGAGCGACGATCCTGACGAGCAGCGCCTGCTCAAGGTGACCCGCACGGGCGCATCGACCTACAGCGAGGAGGATTTCGGCGGGGTGCGCTTCGTCCCGCTCATCGGCGAACAGGGCTGGCGAGAGGAAAGCCGTCCGACGACTATCCGCGCGGTTCCGCTGGCGCGCCAGCGCAGCCTCCCGGAAATGATCGCCGCAGCCGCCGAGCCGCTGCCCGACTTCGACGATCCCGGCTTTGCCGAACCGTTCGACCGGTTCGCGGACCGGCGGATCGTCCTGCTCGGCGAAGCCAGCCACGGCACATCCGAATTCTACCGGGCGCGCGCGGCAATCACCAAAAGGCTAATCGAGAGGCATGGCTTCACCATCTTGGCCGTGGAGGCCGATTGGCCAGATGCGGCTGCGATCGACCGCTACGTTCGAGGTAAGGGCACTTCCAGTGGCGCCGAACGACCGTTTCAGCGCTTTCCGACCTGGATGTGGCGCAACACTGACGTCGCAGCATTCGTGAAGTGGTTGCGCGAGCACAATCACAAGGTCAAGGCACTCCAGCCGCAAGCAGGATTCTACGGCCTCGATATCTACAACATGCGCGGCTCGATCGCCGCCGTCCTGGAGTATCTCGATCGCACCGATCCCGAAGCGGCGAGAATTGCGCGGGAACGCTATGGCTGCCTGACACCTTGGCAGACCGAGCCGTCGACCTATGGCCGCGCCGCGCTGACCAGGGGTTACCGCGAATGCGAGGAAGCGGTTCTCGAACAATGCCGCGAGATGCTGGCGAGGCAGCTTGACGATACCGGACAAGACGGCGACGACCTTTTCGACGCCGCGCAGAATGCCCGTCTCGTCGCCTCCGCCGAGCATTATTACCGCACCATGTATTATGGCGGCCCGCAATCCTGGAATTTGCGCGATACTCATATGTTCGAAACGCTGGAGCATATCCTCGATACGCGGGGCCCCAACGCGAAAGCTGTGGTGTGGGCACACAATTCGCATATCGGCGATGCGCGCTACACCGAAATGGGTATCTCGCGCGACGAACTGAATGTCGGCCAGCTCTGCCGGCAGCGGTTTGGCGATGCTGCGGCGCTCATCGGCTTCGGCACGCATGCGGGCACCGTCGCGGCAGCGACCGATTGGGACGGCGAGATGGAAATCAAATCGGTGCGGCCCTCTCGCGAAGACAGCTACGAGCGGCTCTGCCACGACGCCGGCATCGGCCGGTTCCTGCTTGACCTCGGACGCGAC
Organism: Mesorhizobium sp. B2-7-1; assembly: GCF_006440735.1. GTDB lineage: Bacteria > Pseudomonadota > Alphaproteobacteria > Rhizobiales > Rhizobiaceae > Mesorhizobium. Next base: position 3,747 of record NZ_VFUA01000016.1, read on the forward strand.
CCGGACCTGCGCGACCGCCTGACCGAGCGCCGCCTGGAACGCTTCATCGGCGTGATCTACCGGCCGGAAACGGAATTGCACAGCCACTATGCCGACGCCTCGCTGGCGCGTCAGTTCGATGCCTTTGCGTGGTTCGATGAAACCAGCGCCGTCACGCCGCTCGGACCCGAGCACGCGGCAGAAGGGATGCCGGACACTTATCCGTTCGGCGTTTGATGTCGGAACATTCTGCGTCCCTTCCGGTTCGGAGGGTTTAGCGAGGAACGGCCATGAGCGGAAGCCAGCACCCAAAATCGAAAAAGCCGAGCGACGCCGACATGGAGAACGATCCCGGCATCGGGACCTCCAAGGGCACCATCAAGGAGGGCGACGAGTTGGAGCATGGCGAGAACACGGTCGAGGGAGATGTCGAGAACGACACCACCTCAACGGGCGGAATCAACGCGCGCCAGAAAATTCGCGCGAACAAGTAAACTGTCATCGCCCTCACAGCCAACCGTGCCAGGGGCCACCGGAACGGCGGGATTCCAAAGGCGACGTTCCCGCGACGCTTTGTGCTCGCATTCAATCCACTCGAAATCCGATGGAACAAACCTCCCGGCACTCGATTCGGCGCTGGTAAGCGCGCAGTTCAGGCGCGAGAGGAGGTCGGCATGGATAGGGAAGAGCGCATCAGGCAACGTGCCCACGAGATCTGGGAACGGCAAGGCCGCCCCGATGGGCGTGAGCAGGAGCATTGGGATCAAGCCGTCCAGGAAATCGAGTCGGAAGGTTCGGAAGCCGAGCGCGGCCCGGTGACGCCGGATCCGGCGGTTGGCGTCGGCTCGGATCCGGCCGCCAACAGGCCCGGCGGCTGAAGGCACGGCGACCAGCGAATGCGTCGTATCGTTACACTTGTCGCGGCTCTGCTGATCGTGATGATCGCCCTTTGGCTTTGGGCTGACCAGACAAGCAAACGCCCCAGCGGCGGCGCCCAGCAGCCGTCGCCGCACGCTATCGACCAAGGTGGCTGATCCGGATCGTTGCCGTATTTCGGGATCGGCGCCACCCCGCTTGGAATAGCGCTCGCGCGGAGCCTGCTCTGATCTCAACCGCCTCGTCCGGCGGCCCTTGCTCGCCGGACGACACGTTTATCTCAATGCACGAAGCGGCTCCTGAGCCAGGCGAGAACCCAGTTGCCTTGTACGATCTTGCGCACCCGCGCGGCAGCCCAACTCGCCTGCATCGTGGCGCCGGCATGGCAACTACAGACGACGTCATGCAATTGCCAATCGGAGAGTTCGAAGAAGCGCTTCGCCTCGCCATAGGTGTCCGATTGCAACCCGGCCGCGCGCAGCAACGGATCATCGAACGCAACCGCGAGCGGCGATCCGTCCGCCCGCACCCGTTCACGGACCCCGGGATCGACATATTCGGTGCCCGTCAGCGCCGCGAGGCAGCGCAGGGGATTGCGGTCGAGCAGGTCCGCCCACCGCTCGATCCGCTGCGTTCTCGTTGCAAGAGGGATCAATCCAAGCCGGTCGACGACCGCCAACGATTGAAGTTCGTATGAGGTCTGATGCTTCATTGCTGTCTCCTGTGGTTCTTGGCGGTACATCCGCACTGCGGCGCGGCAGATCCTGCCGGGGCCCGAAGCCCACGCCTGCGAGGGACAGGCGCGGGCCGACCAGGTGTTGCCACCCGTCTTCACAGACGCCTGGCACGGCGTCCGAAGCGAACCCGAACTGCCAGCGATCTCCTATGTTCCAGCCATCTTTTGCGACGACGGAGAGGCGCTTGGACCTGCAGCCATGGAACATCGCGCGGATTGCGTTGTTAAAGAGCTGACCGGTCGCTGAACCGCGATGGCGCCGTCACCGCAACGGAACGGTTCTCACAGCCCAATCTGGAGGCTCGTCGCGGAATGGCCCATTCCAAAGGCCCGAAAAACCACAACATCATCGTCATCGGCGCCTCGGCCGGCGGGATCGAGCCCCTGAAGCAGATTGTCAGCGATCTGCCCGCCGACCTGCCGGCGGCCGTATTCGTCGTGGTGCATGTCGGCCAGGTCAGCTACCTGCCCGAAATCCTCGACCGGGCGGGACCGCTCGGTGCCGTGCCGGCCGGGAACGGTGCTGCCTTCACGATGGGCTGCATCTATGTGGCGCCACCCGGCTCCCACCTTCTCCTCCATGATGGCCATATGCTGCTAAGGCGCGGCCCACGCGAAAACCTTGCACGGCCGGCCATCGATCCTTTATTCCGCTCGGCGGCGTTGAGCTACGGCGCCAGCGTTGTCGGCGTGTTGCTGTCGGGTGCGCTTTCCGACGGCACCGCCGGGCTAAGGGCCGTCAAGGCAGTCGGCGGGCTGGCGGTCGTCCAGCATTCCAAGGATGCGCTGGTGCCGGCCATGGTGGAAAGCGCGCTGCGCTACGTCGAGATAGATCACTGCCTGCCGGCGGCGGAACTCGGCGCTTTGCTGGCAAAGCTCGTGGCGGAACCGGCCGGTAAAACCTTTCCGGCCTCGCCGGTGATCAGGTTGGAGGCGGCCCTCGCCGCGCAGGAGCATTCGACCATGAAAGATGAAGATCGACTTGGCGAGTTGTCGGTGTTTACATGCCCGGAATGCCACGGGCCGCTGTGGCAGATCGAAGACGGTGACATGCTGCGCTATCGGTGCCATACCGGGCATGCCTTTACCGCCGACGCAGTGATGGAGGCGCAGGCGATCGAGGCGGACGAGATCCTGTGGAGCCTGCTCCGCTCACATCAACAGCGGGCCGCGTTCACCCGGCGGATGGCCGAGCGGGAGAGGACGAAGGATCGACGTGAACTCGCCTTCGAACTGGGCAGGCGAGCGAAGGAATACGAAGCGGATGCCGCTCTCATCGAGCGCATTCTGGAAAGCAGGCGGGTGCAGGTAGCAGACGATGGCGCGGTCACCGAGGAAGGCAACGGAAAGAAAGCCGCGGACTAGCTCGCCCGAGCCCGCCACCGCGGACGCGCGAGAGCCTGCCTCCTTTCCCGTTATCGGCATCGGCGCGTCGGCGGGCGGCATTGGGGCCTTGCAGAAATTCTTCCCGGAGGTTCCGGTCGACAGCGGCTTTGCCTATGTCGTTATTCAGCATCTCGACGCCGAGCACGAAAGTGTGCTCGCCAGCATCATCCAGCGCTCGACCGCCATCAGGACGCACACCGCCGCTGAAGGGGCGGAAATCGAGCCGGACAACATCTATGTCATCCCTCCGGGCGCATCGCTGACGGTCAACGGCCAACGTTTTCACGTGGCCAAGATGACGACCACGCGCGCCAAGCGCACGCCGATCGACGATTTCTTCACCTCGCTGGCGCAGGAGCAGTCGGAAAATGCGGCAGCCATCATCCTGTCTGGGACGGGCAGCGACGGCACGATCGGGCTGAGGGCGATCAAGGAGCACGGCGGTCTGACACTAGCGCAGGAAAGTGCCGAATATGACGGCATGATGCGCAGCGCCGTCCAGAGCGGCCTGGTTGACATGGTGCTTCCCGCCGAGGAGATGGCGGGCAAGCTGATCGGCTATTTCCGCCACTTCAACCACACCGAGAGCGAGCGCGACCGCCGCAAGCGCGATGTCGCCGAGCAGCTTTCGCGCATTGCGGCGCTGCTTCGTGTGCGCACCGGCCATGATTTCAGCGGCTACAAGGACAACACGATCCTGCGGCGCATCCAGCGCCGCATGCAGGTGCTGCAGATCGACGATCCGACCTTCTTCTATAAGCGGCTGCGGGACGAGCCGCAGCAGGTTGACCTTCTGTTCCAGGACCTGCTGATCGGCGTCACCAACTTCTTCCGCGACGAGCACGCCTTCAATGCGCTGGAAAGGCTAGTCATTCCTCGACTGTTCGAGGGCCGCAAGCCCGACGAGACGATCCGCGTATGGGTGCCGGGTTGCGCGACGGGCGAAGAGGCCTATTCGATCGCCGTGCTTTTGAAGGAGAACGCGCCGCGCGGCGCAGCCTCGCCCAATTTGCAGATCTTCGCCACGGACATCGATGAGCGCGCGCTGGAGGTCGCTCGCGCGGGCCGCTATCCGGCAACGATCGCGACGGACATAACGCCGAAGCGGCTCAGGGAGTTCTTCTCACGCGAGGATGGCACCTACCGCGTTTCGGCCGAGCTGCGCGAAGTCTGCCTGTTTTCCGCGCATAATGTGTTGCGTGACCCGCCCTTCTCCAGGCTCGACCTGATCGCCTGCCGCAACCTTCTGATCTATATGGGCCCGGAGCTGCAGGAAAAGATTGTCCCGATCTTTCACTACGCGCTGCGCGACAACGGCTATCTCTTCCTCGGATCCTCGGAAAACGTCACGCGGCACGCCCGCCTGTTCTCGACCGTCGACAAGATGAGCCGCATCTTCCAGAAGCGCGGCGGGGTAACTCCACATCGGTTGCCAGAATTCCCGCTCGCTGCGGCGGCAAGGCAGACCGCGCCCAATGCACGCCAGCGGGAGAAGAACGGAACCTTGCAGGAGATGGCGGAGCGTCTTCTCGTCGAACGATTTGCGCCAGCCTATGTGGTGGTCAACGCCGTCGGGGAACTGGCGCACAGTTCGGGCGGCACGGGGAAATATCTCGAACTCGCCGCAGGCGCTCCCGACCACAACGTCTTTTCCATGGCAAGGCGGGGCTTGCGCATGGATTTGCGCGCCGCCCTCCACAAGGCGGCCAGCACCGGACAGGTGGCGATCCAGAGCAAGATCACCGTCGGGACCAATGGCGGTCGCCAGACGATCAGCCTAGCTGTCCAGCCGCTGCCTTCGGACGGCTCGTCGGACCCGCTCTATATGCTGGTCTTCCGAGATGTCGGCGGCATCAAGGCGGAATCCGACGACGAGCCTGTTCACACGACCGACGATGTCGAAAGCGCCAATATCAGTCAGCTCGAAAGGGAGCTGAGGGAAACCAAGGAGCGGCTGCAGATCACGACGGAGGAGCTCGAATCCTCCAATGAAGAGCTGAAATCCTCGAACGAGGAGCTTTCCTCGATCAACGAAGAGCTGCAGTCGTCCAACGAGGAACTCGAGACATCGAAAGAGGAGCTTCAGTCGATCAACGAGGAGTTGAACACAGTCAATGCCGAGCTCAGTCTGCGCGTGGACGAACTCACCCGCGCCAACAACGACATGGCGAACCTGCTCGAAAGCACGCAGATCGCCACCGTCTTCCTCGACCGCGACCTCTGCATCAAGAACTTCACACCGACCGCGCGCGACATGTTCCGGTTGGTGGAAAGCGATGTCGGCCGGCCGCTGGCGCATGTCCGTCCGCGCTTCCCCGCCGACGGCCTGCAGGCCGATATGGAACAGGTGCTGCAAAGGCTCGGCACAATCGAGCGGCAGGTCGAGGGTACGGAGAACGGCCAGACCTATATCATGCGGGTGCTGCCCTACCGGACGGTCGACAATATCATAGCGGGCGTCGTCATCACCTTCGTCGACGTCACCCAGATCACGCAGGCCGAGGAAAGGATCGGCGTGCTCTCGCATGACCTGCGCAACCGCATCGAAAGCCTCGGAACCCTGCTCGACCTAGTTCCGATCGGCATCTTCATCGCCGAGGATGGCGCTGGCGCGGAGATCCGCGCCAACCGGCGCGCGGCGGAGTTGCTCGGTTGGCGCGCTACCGGCAACAAGCTGATATCCATGCCCGCCGCGTTACCGTTGACGCTAAATGGCACCAAAGTGGGCGCCGACGACCAGCCACTGCTCAAGGCGATGCGCATCGGCAAGGCAGTGCCCGGCTACGAAGCGCGGATCCTGCGTGACGATGGCGCCGTCGTCGACGTCATGATGTCGGCCAATCCGCTTTTCGACGAAAAGGGCAAGGTACGCGGCGCGATAGCGGCGCTGGTCGACATATCGAGCCACAAGGAGGCCGAGCGCAGTCAGGAAAGGCTGCTGCATGAGTTGCAGCACCGGGTGAAGAACATCCTGGCCACGGTGACCGCGCTGACGTCGCGCATGGTACGCACGGCGAGCTCGGTGAGCGATTTCTCAGCCTCGTTCCAGCAGCGGCTGCAGGCGATGGGCCGGATGCACGAAGTGCTGTCCTCCTATAACTGGACGGATGCCGATCTCGAGCAGTTGCTGCGGGCGGTGCTGTCGCCCTACAGCGACAAGCTGCGCGAAAATATCGTCATCCGTGGAAGATCATTGCAGCTCCGCGCGAGCATGGCCGCAACGCTCGGCATGGTGTTCTTCGAGCTCGCCAGCAACGCGGCGAAATACGGCGCGCTCTCGACGGAGGACGGTCGCGTCAATGTGGCATGGACCACCGATAAATCAGGCCTGCTGTCGATCCGCTGGAAGGAAATCGACGGTCCTGCCGTCATGGAGCCGCAGCAGAGGAATTTCGGAACAAGCTTTATCCAGCAAAGTTTAGAATATGAGATGGGAGGTAAGGTCGATCTGCGATTCAAGCGAACTGGGCTTGAATGCGATATAGAAATTCCGCTGGGGCCAAACGCAGGCCCGTAGCATTTTTTGCTTTGTGGCACATAATGAACACAAACACGCTCCTATCGGGTCTCAACGTCCTCGTTGTCGAGGATATGTTTATGCTTGCGCAAGACCTTGCAGAGCAATTGATCGGCGCTGGATGCACCGTGGTCGGACCGGCGCCTACTGTTCAACAGGCATTGGATGAAATCGACGGAATTGCCCTGCACGGCGCGGTTCTGGATGTGAATCTTCGAGGTGAGCGAAGCTTCCCTCTGGCCGAGCATCTGACACGCGACGGTGTCCCCTTCATTTTCCTCACCGGCTATGACAGCGCCACCGTTTTTCCCGACAGTTTTCGCGACACGCCGAAGCTGACCAAACCTGTCGACTACAACCTGCTGATCGAGGCCGTGGCGCGGTTCCGCAAGGATAGCGCCGCGCCAGGCTGAAATGAGCTCGTTGAGTTGGGCTCGTCTATAGTTCGGCGCGATCCCCCACCAGTTGGCTTGCCAGTTCGACCAGATGCCGGATCGGCGCCGGCTTCGGCAGATAGGGCGCGCCATGAAAGATCGGCGCCTGGAACTCCGGATCATAGCCCGAATGGACGACGAAAGGCACGCCCGCTTCCTTGAGGCGGGCAGCGGCGGCACCTCGCTGGCCGTCGAGCAGTTGGATGTCGATGATGGCCAGGTCCGGCTTATTGTCGTCCAGCCAGGCCGAGGCTGCTCGCTCGGACGCCACGCAGGCCACCTCGAAACCACGCTCCTTCAGGCCGTTGGCCACGTCCGAAGCGATCAGGTATTCGTCTTCAATGATTAGTGCCAGGGGCTCTGCCATGGCGACCTCCTCTGACGCGCTCACCTCTTCCTGACGCACGGCTGATCGTACTCCGCCGGCCCGGGAAACGCACCACACTTTGCTTCGGAGCGGTTTCGGGGTTGCCGACCGGGTTTGGGCCAGCCTGGTTCAGGCCCGTCTGCTGGTGAAGTTCGATCACATCGGGCTGGGACAAGGCCGCGCGGGCGTCGAGCAGACGAAGGAACTCCGGCCTCAGCCCGTCGCCCCTTGCGGCAGCAATCGCGTGCAGCGACATAAAGGGGATTATCGTCCGATCGTTCACGGGTATAAGCTCCATCACATTGCGGCGGCTGCCTTTTCCCGCCTCGCCTCATCGAAATCGATGGACAGGACGACCTTACCGTCGCCGCCACGCACCCGAACCGCCCAGCCGTCCTGGCGGGGTTCGGCAGCCGCATCGTCGAGCAAATCGATCGCCGACCGCAGTGCTTCATCATGGACTGCTTCGAGGGTGGGCAGTTCAACGCCGTCGAGCCGCCTCAAATTGCCAGCCTCGCGATATTCGAATGTGTAGAGATTCTGGCCGGTATCGCTCGACCTCTCGGTGCCCGGCCGGATGCTATCCGGGTTGTCGTCCTGGCTGCCTTGCGCAAGCAGGCCGAACGCCGCGCACTGAACCATCATCTCTCGCGCGCGATCAATGAGCGCGGCGTCGCCGAGCAATGGGTCGGACACAATCATGGTGACGGCGATCTTTTCCCCGCCGTCGCCGACAAATTCGACCGTCACGGTTCCGGGACTGGCATGTATCGCTGTGTCGAGAACTTGCATTCCTGCCTCTTGTCCTGGTGTCGAGAATAAAGCTGCCCGGTTCCAAAAGTTCCGTCCGGGTTCAAGAATCGGCGAACGCCTGATGCCGTAACGCCCGTGTACTCGAATGGAGCTGTCTGGCTCGCCTCCTCCCTTGACGGCCCGGTTGGAACAGCGTGGCCGGCTGCGGGTTTGGGAGCAAAGGAGGCGCCGAATGTCACTCGACAAACGCACACCCGCCGAGGCTCGCGGCGAAATCCAGGCCGGCAGGACGCAGGACAAGACCCCGGGATTCGACCCGGCGGCAGCACCGCAGGAAGCGGACGCTGAAGCTGGTGATGTCGCGACTTCCGCTCAGCCGACCAAGCCGCGAAAACCCAACTTCACCAACCAGGCGAGCTTCGCCGACGCGATGCGACCGCCGGAGAACGCGCCCAACCTGCAGCCGCGCAGGAACGGCCCCGTGCTGGTCATCGTGGCGCTGGTGGTCGTAGCCGCCGTCGCATTTCTTGTCGCCGCGGCCGTTCGTTAGCGGAGAAAGGAACATCGCAACTGATTCCAGGTTTGATAGCGCAGGAGGCTGTTGCGATGCCAAGCTTGAGGATTTTGTTTCGCCATCTGTGGCGCTGGAAAACCCAACCCACACCCGACCCGTCCCCCGTCGATGCCATTGTCCGCCTGCTGCGGGACGCAAACAAGCAGAGCGGCGCTGGTGGGTCCAGGCATCAGGATTGAGGCCGACAGTGCGGGAGGCCCGACTTGGGCGGACCGGCAAGGAACAAAGCCGATAACGCGCTGTTAGGGCCGAAGCAGGAGAACAGACATGAACAAATTGATGATCGTGGCCGCGGCGGCGGTCCTTTCCACGACGGCTTGGGCGCAATCGACGTCCACCACCGAAAAGACCGGCGTCAACTCGGTCCTTGGGATGGCGCCGTCCACCCAGGATTTCGTGACCGAAGCCGCCACCAGCGACATGTTCGAGATCGAGTCCAGCAAGCTTGCGCTGGAACGCGCCGACGCAGCCACCAAGACCTTTGCGCAACAAATGATCACGGATCACGAGAAGACGACCGCCGAACTGAAGGGCCTTGTTGCGAGCGGAAAGGTCAAGGCAAATCTGCCCTCCGCCATGACGGACAAACAGCAGTCCACACTGAATGATCTGAAGGCACGCCAGGGAGACGATTTCAACAAACAGTATCATTCGGTTCAGGTCGACGGCCACGAAGACGCGGTCGATCTGTTCAAGCGATATGGAGACAACGGCGACCAGCCGGATCTCAAATCATGGGCCGCGGCGACGCTGCCGCACCTTCAGCATCACCTCGACATGGCGAACGGACTGAACAAATAGGAGGCTGCGATGGGCTGCTTGACGCCCGGGCAATCGCGTGCGGCGCGTGCCCTGTTGAAATGGTCGCAGGTCCGTCTGGGCGCCAAGTGCAACCTCAGCGAGGCTTCAATCCGCACCTTCGAGAATGGCGATCGAATTCCGACGGCCGACGAACTTCTGAGGATCCGCCAGGCGCTCCAGGCCGGCGGAGCCGTGTTCCTTCCGCAAGAGGAAATGCGTCCGGCGGAGGAGATGGTTGGCAGCGGTGCACCTGTGCGCTTCACCGATCTAAGCGAGGGTGAAGCCGGTATTATCGGCAACAGCGAGATGTAGGGCAAGCTGGAACCAAGGCTACCACCCGCCCTTCGAAGGAATGGCAAAATTCGAAATTCGAGAGACGCTCACCAATATCGGAACGCTGACCGCTAGACCGTCGGCATTTCTAGTCCTGGCTGGCTTCACCGCGGCGTGGCTCGTTTTCGAGCGCGAGACGCTCGACTGGCGTGGCATCGCCACGCTTGCGACCTGGGCGATGACGCTCTTGATACAGCGCGCTGAGCATCGCGACACGCAGGCCCTACAAGCCAAACTGGACGAACTGATCAAATCGAGCCGGACGGCAAGCGACGCCGTGGCGGAAATCGACGATAAGGAACCGGAAGAGATCGAAAAGCTGCGCGACAACCGGAGGAACATATCGGAGCGCTCGCGGTTGGACACCTAGCGGCGCCGGCCGCAATTGCTGTGCTCAGGCACTCGCCGTCAGATGCTCGGATCGGCAAGGCACAGTCGCTTCAAACCAACAGGAAGATATGATGTCTCTCACCGCATTCGCGCTCAATTGCACGCTCAAGATGCCGACTGACGGGGAGGAATCCTCCACCGACAGAATGCTCGCGGAGTTGACTAAGGCGCTGGCCAGTCATGACGTCGGATGCGAAACCGCTCGCGCCCTCGTTCATGACATTAAGCCCGGCGTGCTTTCGGATATGGGCGAAGGCGACGACTGGCCGAAACTGCGGAAAAAGATACTCGAAGCCGACATCTTCATCCTTGGCCTGCCGATCTGGATGGGGCAGCCGTCGAGCGTGGCCAAGCGCGTGATGGAGAGGATGGACGCTTTCCTGTCCGAGACCGACGACAGCGGACGCATGCCAGCCGCCGGCAAGGTCGCGCTGGTGGCGATCGTCGGCAATGAGGATGGCGCGCATCATTGCCATGCCGAGTGCTATCAGGCGCTCAACGACGTCGGCTTCACCGTTCCCGCCAATGGCGGCGTGTACTGGGTCGGAGAAGCGATGGGCGACGTCAACTTCGTCGATCTTCCCGAGACCCCAGAAAAAGTCGCCGGCATGATCAAGATGGCGGCGTCGAATGCCGCCCATCTGGCCGGGCTCTTCAAGACGAAAAACTATGTCGGCGTGCCAAAGGGCGATTGATATCGCTCTCTTATCGTCCGATCAGCGTCAGCCCGAAGAGGATGATGAGCCAAAGCCCGGCGGCCGCAACGGCGAGCCGCGGCAACATGCCTGTCAGATGCATGAACAGCATGGCGATCAGGACCGCCTTCGCGGCGGCGATCGCCAGGTTGAGGGCGACATTGAAGCCGCCGAGGTCGAAAAGCGACGAGCCGACCGTCAGCGCCAGCAGCGCGAGCAGCCCGAGATAGCCGAAGGTGAGTTTTCGCAATTCGCTCATCGGTTGATCAGATAAAGCACGGGGAACATGAATACCCAGATGATGTCGACGAAGTGCCAGTAGAGGCCGACGGCCACGACCCGGCGCAGCCGGTTGGCCGGGTTGGCTGACCGCCAGAGTGCGACCATGCCGGCGATCACGACGATGCCGCCGATCAGATGCAGGGCATGCAGCGAGGTCATCGTGAAATAGAGGCCGAAGAAGAATTCGGCATGGGTCGGATCCGGCCCGGCATAGCGGAACGGCAGGCCAAGCAGTGGCGCAAGTCCTTCGTCGATCTCCTTGCCGTATTCGATCCCCTTCACGACCAGGAAGCAGGTACCTAGCGCCGAGGTCGCGGCCAGCGCCCAGACCGTCGCGCGCCAGCGCCTCTGCAACGCAAGCCTATGGGCCAGCGCCATGGTGAAGCTGCTGGTGATCAGGACGGCCGTGTTGAAGGTGCCGAGCGGCAGCGAAAGATGTTTCGAGGCTGCCGCGAAGGCGGGGCCGAAATCGATATGCGCGACGAGAAAGACCAGGAAGATCGCGCCGAACAGCATCGCCTCGGAACCGATGAACACCCACATGGCAAAATTGTCAGCGCTCCGTTCGCGCCGGGGTGTGTCGAAAGCGATGCTTTCTGTGCCGCTCATCGAGCCGCCTCCTCCCGGTGCGGGCTGAAGCGTTCGTGCTCCAGCCCTTTCATGTCGTAGGCATAGGCCGGGCGTGTCACGACAGGCATGGTCTCGAAATTATGCGGTGGCGGCGGCGAGCTCGTCTGCCATTCGAGCCCGGTGGCGTCCCACGGATTGTCGGTTGCGCGAGCGCCGCGAAACAGCGACCAGCCCAGATAAAACAACGGCATCAGGTAGCCGATCGCCAGCACCACCGCGCCGGCCGAGGACAACACGTTCCAGAACTGGAACTCCGGCGGATAGGTATGATAGCGCCGGGGCATGCCGTCGAAGCCAAGCACAAATTGTGGGAAGAAGGTCAGGTTGAAGCCGACGAACGTGGCCGTTGCCGCGATGCGCCCCGCCGTTTCCGAATACATCCGGCCGGTCATCTTCGGCCACCAGAAATGCAGGCCGGCCATATAAGCGGTCACCATGCCGCCAACCATGATGTAGTGGAAATGCGCGACGACGAAATAGGTATCGTGGACATGCACGTCGACCGCGAGCGACGCAAGGAACAGCCCCGCCAGCCCGCCGAAAGTGAACAGCGCAAGGAAGAACAGCGCATAGAGCATCGGCGTCTCGAAGCTGATCTCGCCCTTGCGCAGCGTCAGGCTCCAGTTGAAGACCTTGATCGCCGAAGGAATTGCAACACAGAAAGATAGAAAGGAGAAGACGACGCCGGCATAGGCCGACTGCCCGCTGACGAACATGTGGTGGCCCCAGACCAGGAAGCCGAAGACGGCAATCGCCATCGACGACATCGCCACCGCCTTGTAGCCGAACAGCGGTCGGCGACTGAAACAGGGCAGCACCTCCGACACCACGCCCATGCCGGGCAGGATCATGATGTAGACGGCGGGGTGCGAGTAGAACCAGAAGAGGTGCTGGAAGAGCAGCGGATCGCCGCCGAGATCCGGATTGAAGATGCCGATGCCGAAGACGCGCTCCAGCACGATCAGGATCAGCGAGGCGGCGAGCACCGGGGTCGCCAGCACCATCACGAGGCTGGTGGCGTAGAGCGTCCAGACGAAGATCGGCAGGCGGAACCAGGTGAGCCCGGGTGCACGCAGCGTGTGCACGGTGACGATGAAGTTGATGCCGGTCATGATCGTCGAGAAGCCGACGATGAAGACGCCGAACGCCGCCGTCGAGACCCAGCCATTGGCATAGAGTGTCGACAGCGGCGTGTAGAAGGTCCAGCCGGTGTCGACGCCGCCAGCCACCACCGAGAACAGAGCGAACAGGCTGCCGAAGATGAAGACATACCAGCTGGCGAGGTTCAGCCGCGGGAAAGCGAGATCGCGCGCGCCGATCATCAGCGGCAAAAGGAAATTGCCCAACGTCGCGGGAATCGACGGCACCAGGAAGAACCAGACCATGATGATGCCATGCAGTGAGAACAGCCGGTTGTAGACATCGTCGGAGACGAGGTCGCCGGCCGGTGTCGCCAGCTCGATCCGCATCAGTACCGCCATGGCGCCGCCAAGGAAGAAGAAGGCAGTCAACGAGACTAGGTAAAGCCACGCCACGCGCTTGTGGTCGGTTGTGAGAAGCCACGCGCGAGGCCCGCTGCCTTCCCCCAGATAGGTGCCCTGCATCGCCGCGTTGGTCATGACCTGGCTCCAGCCGTTGGTTGCGGCGAAAGCGACTTCAGATAGGCAAGCAGCATCTGCAGTTCGCCTTCGTCGATGAGGCCGTCGAAGCTCGGCATGATCGGTTCGTAGCCGGCGGCGATTTCCTTCTTCGGGTTGAGGATGGAGTCGCGCAGGTAACGCTCGTCGGCGATGACCGTCTGTTGATTGTCGAGCGCCACCGGTCGACCGAAGATGCCGTCAAGCGACGGCGCCCTGACCTTGCTGCTTGCACCATGGCACCCGGAGCAGCCCAGCGCGCGAAACAATTTCTCGCCGCTTGCGGCAAGCGTCTCGCCTTCGCCCTGACTGTTCAGCCAAGCGGCATACTGCTCGGGCGCCATTGCGGTCACCCAGCCGCCCATTTCGGAGTGCTGCGTGCCGCAATACTGGGCGCAGAACAGGTGATAGCGGCCGGGCTCGGTGGCGATGAACCAGATATGCGTGGTGCGGCCCGGTACCGCGTCCTGCTTGATGCGGAACGCCGGCACGTAGAAGGAGTGGATGACGTCCTGCGCGGCAAGCGACACCACGACCGCCTTGCCGACGGGGACATGCAATTCGTTGATCTCACGCTGGCCGCCCGGCTGCCTGAACTCCCACATCCACTGCTTGCCAAGGCCGCTGATCTCGAGCGCGTCGGCCGGTGGATGGTCGCGGCGAACGAAAAGGGTCGCGCCCCAGCCGAAGAAGATGAAGGCAATGACCAGGCTGGCGATCGTCCAGCTCATCTCAAGCGGCAGACTTCGGGAACGCTTGCCTGTTCGATCCGCTTTGGAGCCGACCCTATATTTCACAGCGTAGCCGACGACGAGACCGGTGAGCGCCAGCCCGAGAACGACTGAGAAAGCGAGCAGCGTGTAGAACAGCGCGTCGACCTGGCCGGCTTCGGAGGAAGCCTCCTGGGGGAAGAAGGGGATGCCGAAGCTCACCTAGCCCTCCCCCAGCTTTGCCAGAGCACCGTCGCGCCGAGACCGAACAGCGTTGCCAGACTCGCCACTTTCAGTGCCGCCCAGATCGCTGGGGTGTATTGGCCTTTCGAATTGTCGAAGCCAGCACAGAGCAGGAAGACGTGATCGGCAATCGATCCGAGCCTGTTCTCCGACGCCTCGACCAGCGCAAGCTCGAGATCGCGCGGCGCGAAGGTCAGCGCCGGCAGTACCTGTGAAATTCGGCCCGACGGTGTGAGCGCAATGACGGCGATCGGATGGACGAACTGATCGATACCTTTGCGCCGGTCGAACGTGATGCCGGCTTCATTGGCGAGCGCCGCACCGGCGCCATCGCTGCTCGTCAGGAACCGCCAGGCGGACTGGCCTGCCGGACCGGCTGCGGAAGCGATTTCGGCTTGCGCCGCGGCTGCGTCGGCCGGTGTCTCCTCGGGATCGATCGAGATGAACAGCGCGCGGTAATCTGCCGGGCGAAGCGATGTTTTCTTCAGGTCGGAGGCAACGGCCTGCTGGGTGACGCCGCATAGGTTCGGGCATTTGTCGTAACCGAAGACGACCAGCGCCGGATGGCCGTCCAGCGTTTCGCCAAGCGGCCGCTTCTGGCCGCTGGCGTCGACCAGTTCGCGGTCCAGCCTTAATTGCGCGCCGAGCTTCGGATCGAATGTCGGTCGCTCGGCGGCAGGGGCCGCGCCGGCGACGAACAGACAAAGAGCGGCTAATAAGCTTCTCATCGCTCTGTCCCGCTTTGCTGTCGGCAAGTCTGGGCCTGCGGAGCGCGGGGAGCGGCCGCTGCGACCAGGGCGCAGCCATCGGCACCAGCCGTTGCGGATCGCTGCTGCGACCAATCCGGCAGCCCGTTGCTGACTATTGCCCGCATGGCGTCGTCGATCGGAATGCGAGCAATCCCGGCATTGCGGTCGACCCAGCCGAGTATTTTCAGCTGTCGGTCCTCCTCGGCGCGGAAATTGACAAGATCCTGCCTTGGCGCGGTCTGCAAGTCTGGAGCTTCCGGGCTGACGTTCGCGGGCTGCGGCAGCCACCTCGGTGTGGTGTTGAAGGCGAGCTTCATGCCAATCGCGGCCAAGACGAGAAACACCAACAGCCCGCCACCGAAAGCAAGCAGCATCCGCAGCTGGACATCGCGCGTCTCGGGATGGCGATGCGCCTTAGCCATGGGCGACCTCCCGCTTCCACCAGACGAGCCTGTCCGGCCGGCGGAGCAGGAAAAGGAACAGGGCGAGCCACAGCCCACCCAATCCAATCCAGGCGACAGCATCATGCCACAGTGCCAGCAGACCGCCGGAAAGGAGTGGCGGGCGGATGCGCCAGAACACATCGACGAAATGGCTTGCCAGGACCAAACCCGTCAGCCAGATCAGGCCGTCATGGCTGCGCTTGAGCGGTCGGCTGAGCGAGCCTGCAATCGCGGCCACCTGCAAGGCAATCAGCAGCCATAGCAGATACTGCCAGCCTCCCGTCGCGCGAATGATGTACCACCCGATCTCGTCGGGCAGGTCGCCGCCCCAGACAACGATCCACTGCATGAATATGAGGTAGATCCAGGTCAGCAGGAATCCGAGCTGCATGTTGGCAAGGTCTTCGCTAAGCGCGGCATCTTCCTCGCCGCCGGGCATGACCTCCACGGCCCGCCTCGCCGCCAGCACGAGGATCGCCAGGCCGAAAGCTCCGACGACTTCGGCGGATGCCTCACAAAGCGCGTAGATGGTCGAGGTGAATTCCGGCTGGATCGAAAGCATCCAGTCGATGGCGAAGACGCTGACGGCAAGCGCGTGGAGGATTAGGCCAAGAGCATATTTCCTCCCGTTGCCAGCCTTCCCGGAACCCTCTGAAGTCGAGCCGAGCACCACCCAAGTGAGAACGAGCCAGATCGCCGCGCAGACAGCGAAGCGCAGCAGGAAGAACGGCACGTTGAGATAGGCAAGCTTCTCTCGAACCTTCTCGGACACCGTCGTGGGATCGGCGCCGGCCCATGGGAAGATCAAGTCGAGTCCCATCAGCACCGGTAGCAGCAAGATGAGCGCAAACGGCAGCAGCGCGGTCATGATCCGCAACGGCTGGCGGACCGCCTCGCCCCAGCGCCCGCCGGTCAGCCCATGCACCATCAATATGGTCAGTGCGCCGAGCGGCAGGCTGAGGGCGAAGAGAGCTGCGGCCAACCAGGCGCCCAGCATCGCTCTGGCATCGAGCGATGCGCCAAGAGCGCAGAAGACAAGACCCGCGATGCCGACGGCCACAAGACACTGCTCGCGGCGGCTCATGGCGATGCCTCCGCTTCGAGCCGCGTGCGCAGCGCTTGCGGAAGTTTAACGACTGGAGCGTCGCGCGAATATTGCAGCGCGCGGATATAAGCCACGATCGCCCAGCGGTCCTTTGGCGGCACGCGTGCGGCATAGGAGTACATGGCGCCATAGCCGTTGGTGATGACGTCGTAGAAGTGCCGGTCCGAGGCTCTACGCAGCGCATCCTGATGGTAGCTCGGCGGGGCCGGGAAGCCGCGCTGGACAATCATGCCGTGGCCGTCGCCGGTGCGGCCGTGACAGGGCGAGCAGAAGATATCGAAACGCTGCTGGCCGCGCTGCAGCAGCTCGATCGTGATCGGATAGGGGATCTTGTCCGGGACAGGCGAAAGATCGGCGTCGCGCGTGACGGTGCCCGTCACCGGCGTGCGTGCCGACATGCCGTCGGCGAACTGGTTGCTCGCGTCCAGCGGATCGTAGCGCGGCTGGTCCTCCATGTCCTGCCGGCAGCCGGCGATGGCCAGCGCGCCGAGCATGAGCGTGAGGCGCAGGCCGCTCATGCTTTGATCTCCTCGACCGTTTCGGCACCCAGCCGCGTCAGCTGGCCCCGGGTCACGCCCTTGCGGTATCGCGGGTCGGCCGCCTCTATCAGCAGATAGAACTTGCCGCCGCGCGCGTAGCTGAAGCTCTCGGCGTTGAAGACCGGATGATAGTAGCGGGGCAGCCCGTTGGCCGCCAGCACGCCCAGAAAGCCGGCGAAGGCGGCGCCGAGGATGCCGGCTTCGAAGGCGATGACGACGAAAGGCGGCCAGGAATGCAGCGGTCGCCCGCCGACATTGATGGGATAATCGACTTCGACGGAATACCAAATCAGAGCATAAACGAGAGCCGCGCCGGCAATACCGCCGGCGAGCACGACCCAAGGCAGGCGTGTCTTCGGGATCTCCAGTATCCCGTCCAGTTCCTTCATCGGAAACGGCGAGAACGCATCTATGCGACGATAGCCGCGCTGGCGCATGCCACGCGCCGCCTCAACGAGCGCTTCGGGATCGGCAAACACAGCCATGAGACCGTAGAGACTCATTTGAGCTTGCCCTCTTCCTCGGCCAGTTCCTCGACCTCGAAGATGGTGATCGCCGGCAGGATGCGGATGAACAGGAATACCAGCGCGAAGAAAGTGCCGACCGAGCCGAACAGGATGCCGAAATCGAGCCAGGTCAGCGACTGCTGGCCCCAGGCCGACGGCAGGTAATCGCGGCTCGGCCCGGTCACGACGATAATGTAGCGCTCGATCCACATGCCGACGTTGATGGCAATGGCGATCGCGAACAAAAGCGGCATGTTGCGCCGGACGCGCGTGAACCACAGAAGCTGCAGGACGCCGCAGTTGAGACTGAGCATCGTCCAGAACATCGGCGCGTACGGGCCGATGGCGCGTTGCACCATCATGGCGCGTTCGTAAGGCTCACCGGAATACCAGGCGAAGAACGCCTCCGAGACATAGCCATAGGCAACGACCATACCGGCGGCGATCATAAGCTTGGCGGCGTTGTCCATGTGCCTGAGCGTGATCAGGTCTTCGACGGAAAAAGCCCAGCGCAGCGGGATGGCGATAGTGAGCACCATGGCGAAGCCCGAGAGCAGCGCGCCGGCGACAAAATAGGGCGGGAAGATCGTCGAGTGGTAGCCGGGCGTGATGGCGAAGGTGAAGTCGAGCGAGACGATCGAATGCACCGAGACGACCAGCGGCGTCGCAAGCGCCGCGAGCAGGAAATAGACGACCTGGTAGCGCGCCCAATGGTGGGCCGAGCCGCGCCAGCCAAGCGCCAATATGCCGTAAAAGAGCTGCGCCGGCCGTGATCTGGCGCGGTCGCGCAGCACCGCGAGGTCGGGCAGAAGCCCCATGTACCAGAACAGCAGCGATACGGTCGCATAAGTCGCGATCGCCGCGAAATCCCAAACCAGCGGGCTGCGCCATTGCGGCCAGTGCATATGCACGTTGGGCAGCGGCAGCAGCCAGTAGAAGAACCATGGCCGGCCGAGATGCAGGATCGGGAACAGCCCGGCCATGGCGACCGCAAACAGCGTCATCGCCTCGGCGAAACGGTTGATCGAGGCGCGCCATGGCTGGCGCAGCAGCAATAGCACCGCCGAGATGAGAGTGCCGGCGTGGCCGATACCGATCCACCAGACGAAATTGGAGATCATCGTGCCCCAGACCACCGGCATGTTGATGCCATATGCGCCCACGCCGACGGCGATAAGGTAGGTGATCGAATAGAGCAGCAGCAAAACCAGCAGGAAGCAAAGGAAGAACGCGGTCCAGAAATGCCGCGGCAGGCGGCCGTTGAGCACGATCGAGCCGATGCGCCCGCTGATCTCGGGAAAATCGTGGCGACCGCGCAAAACGACCGGACTGTTTGCGCTGGTGTCAGCCATCGGTCGCCTCACCCAGCTTGGCAAGCCTGCTGTTCGGATTGGATATCTTGCCGAGATAAGTGGTGCGCGGCCGCGTGTTCAGTTCCTCCAGCAATGCGTAGTTCTGCGGCGCGGCTTTCTCGCGGACGACCCTTGCATCCTTCCTGTTGCGATCGCCGAAGGTGATGGCCTGGGTCGGGCAGGCCTGCTGGCAGGCGGTGACCACTTCGCCGTCGGCGATATCGCGGTTCTCGATCTGCGCCTGGATGCGCTTGGCGCTGATGCGTTGGACGCAATAGGTGCATTTTTCCATGACGCCGCGCGAGCGCACGCTGACATTGGGATTGTGCACGCCCTGCTCCGGCCCGGCCTCGTCCTTGTCGAAAGACTGGTGATCGAGGAAGTTGAAGCGACGCACCTTGTAGGGGCAGTTCTGCGAGCAATAGCGCGTGCCGATGCAGCGGTTGTAGACCTGCGCATTCAGACCATCATGCGTGTGCACGGTGGCGTTGACCGGGCAGACCACCTCGCACGGCGCCTTCTCGCAATGCATGCACGGCACCGGCTGGAAGAACGTATCGGGGGCATCGACCGGTCCGTCGTAGTAGCGATCGATACGCAACCAATGCATCTCGTGCCCTCGCTCGCATTCGTCCGGCCCGACCGGCGCAATATTGTTTTCGGCCTGGCAGGCCGAAACGCAGGCCATGCAGCCGATGCAGGCCGACAGATCGATCGCCATTGCCCAGGCTTCCTGGTCGTAGTGCCATTCGGGGTAGAGCGATTCCGTTGGGCTTGGCGGCGCATCCTTGCGCACGAAATCCGGGGTCTGCCGGAATGCATCGAGCGACGCGTGGCGAACGATGGCGCGACCTTCCATCGCCTGGTGCTGTTGCGTGGTGATGACACGCATGCTGTTCTTGCGGGGCGCGATGGTCGCGCCGGTCGCGAACCACTCCGAAGCACGGCGCAGATGGAAGGCGTCGTAGCCTTCCGACAGCGCGGCAACGGAACCGACTTTTCGCCCGAAGCCGAAGGAGAGCGTTATCGTTTCGTCCGGATGGCCGGGCGCGATCCAGGCCGGCGCATCGACGTCCGCGCCATTTGAGGCGACATTGATGACATCGCCGTTTCCGATTTTCAGTCGCTCGGCGGTGGCGGGCGATACAAGCGCGGCATTACCCCACACTATCTTGGTCAGCGGTCGCGGCAGCTCCTGCAGCCACGAGGCGTTGGCGTAACGCCCGTCACGCAACCAGGGATCAGCGACGAAGCGGATATCGATGCCATTGCCTGCGTTTGCCGCCGGCTTCAGTCCCGCCAAGTCCGGCGGCACTGTGACGGATACCGGCCTGGCGGCACTGTTCACTATGACGCCGTCGCGTAGAGCCTTTTTCCACGCGTCATCATCGAGCCCTGCCCAATGCTGCCGGACAAGCGGAAGCGCATCGGTCTGGAACTGCCCGCCAAGCACGGCGAGCAGCTCATGCCCGGTCTTGCCGTCATAAAGCGGCGCGATGAGCGGCTGCACCAGCGAGGCCGTGCCGTCATAGGCACGGATGTCGCTCCAGCTCTCGAGCGCATGCGCTGCCGGTGCATGCCAATGCGCCGGGAATGCCGTCTCGTCGCGGTAGAGCCCATGATGGACAAGCAGTTCCAGGTCGGAGAAAGCCTTGCGCGCATCGAGGCCTGCCGACGCGGTGTGCAGCGGATTTGCGCCGAGCACGACGACCGTGTCGATCGCCCCGTGCGCAATCGCTTCGCACATCGCCTCCAGATCGCCATCGACCTGCGGCGCATCCGGCGCCTCGATAAACTCCACCGTATTGCCGAGCGCGCCAAGCCTCGCATTGACGGCAAACACTGCAGCGTGAACGAACACGCTCTGATGCGCACCCGGCACGACCAGCGCGCTGCGGCCGGCTGCCTTCAGATCATCGACCAGCGCAGCCATCCATGCCGTGTAGACGGGCGGCACGGAAGCAACGGCCTGGCCTTCCAGTGTGGCATGAAGCCCGGCAGCCAAAGCTTCGATCTCGCTCGGCCTGGCCGCAAAGCGGTGGTCGGCCGCCGCGCCGGTGATCGTCGGCGTCGATTCCACCGCATAGAGCCGGCTCATCCGGTCGTTCGGACTGCGCACACGTCGCCGCGCAGCGAAGTCGCGCGCATAGGCCAGCCGCCCGGGTCCCTCGCCGAGGAAATCGGCGTCAAGACTTAAGATCGTCTCGGCACGGTCGAAGTGGTAGAGCGGCGTCAGCCCAGAGCCGAATAGCGCATGTGACGCCTCCCCCGCAGCCGGCGTCGCCAACGGATCATGGCGATAGATTTTCAATTCCGGATAGCGTGCTCGCAGCGCATCCAACTGCGCCGCAAGAGTCGGCGAGGTCGTCGCTTCAACCAGCAGCGCTCCGCCCCGCCCTTGCGATGCCGTCCATCGCGAAACGAGCCCCGCCATTGCCTTCAGGAAATCGCCATAAGATGCCGGCTCGCCATCCTTGAGTGGCATGCGCGAGCGATCGGGATCGAACAGTGTTAGCACCGCTGCCTGCATCACCGCGTCGGTGGCGCCGCGCGATGCCGGATGATCCGGATTGCCCTCGACCTTTGTCGGTCGTCCTTCATGGCTCTCGATTATGGCGCCGATACCGAAGCCGTCGCTCGACAGTGTGGTCGCGTAGTAGGCTGGTTTGCCGGGGATCAGCATTTCCGGCTGGCGCACATAGGGCACGATGCTCTCCGCCCTGCTGCAGCCGGCCAGCCCGGCAAGCGAAAGCGAGGCACCCATCAGCTTCAGCAGCGTCCGTCGGTTCGGCCTTGCCGGGAGGCGCTCCGCGATTGCCGGAAATTCGGCTTCGACGAAGCGCCGGAATTCCGCCGTGCCGGCGATCTCGTCAAGGCTGCGCCACAGGTCGCCGTCGCTTGTCAGCCGTCGGCGCAACGTAGCGATGTCGATGGCGGGCGGGGCCTTTGCTTCAGCGATGACAGACATAGCAATCCGTCATCGTCTCGGGATGGATGTCGAGCATGCCGATCAGCTGTCGCCTGATCTCGGCGATGTCCTCAGGCGGTTGCCAATGCATCAGGAACACGTCCCGCGGCGGACGCAGATTAGGCCCGGGATTGCGATGACAGCCGAGGCACCATTCCATGCTCAGCGTATGCGCTCGCCTGGTCAGCGGCATCTGGTCGATCTCGCCATGGCAGGTCTCGCAGGCGACACCTTTGTTGATATGGATCGCGTGGTTGAAGAAAACGAAATCGGGCACGCTGTTGACGCGCTGCCATTCGATCGGCTTGCCGCTGGCAAGACTCGCACGCACCGGCGCCAGCATATTGGCATTGGTGAAAAGCTGCGAATGGCAGGTCATGCAGACTTCGGTGGCCGGCAGACCTGCCGAAGGCGAGGTTTCGACGCCGCTGTGGCAATAGCGGCAGTCGATGCCGAGCTGGCCGGCATGGTGCTTGTGGCTGAACGGCACCGGCTGCCCCAATGGCTCACCTACTCCCGTTACCAAGTCCGAACGGGGCAGGATTATCCCGATCGCGGCGGCGATCAGCAGAGCGGCACAACTTCCCCAGATGACAAAGCGCGCAACGCCATTGGCGTTTTTCGAGAAGATCTGCGGCATCCCCTCGCCGATTCTGCTGAAGGCAAACTCAGAGTTGACGACACCTAACGGTGCTTTCGCCACGAAGGTTCCGAAGTCGCGAAAGGATCACAGAATGGTGACCGGCAGCGACGCCGGGGCTCGAATTTAATCCGCAACCACTGCTCGCTGCATGCGTTCGCCAGACATCACGATCTGTTTCACGCTGGAAAATGCCATGACCGACGCCGCTGCAAACAACCCCTATCGTCCTCTGCGCCATCGCGGCGTCGCCTACTGGTGGAGAGCGCTGGTCGGCATCCTATTGGTCATTCTCGGCCTGCTGATCGGCGGCGGCGGCGCTTGGCTCATCGCGCTCGGCGGTTCCTGGTATTACCTGCCCGCCGGCATCGCATTGCTGCTCGCGGGCATTCTGCTGCTGGCAGGAAACATGGCCGGTGTCTGGCTTTACATCCTGACATGGCTCGCAACGGTTGCCTGGGCCTATTGGGAGGTCGGTCTCCACGGCTGGGCGCTGATGCCGCGCGTCTTGGCTCCCACGATTATCCTCATCTTCGTCCTGCTTGCCGTTCCGGCCTTCCGCGACATCGGCAGCCGAGGCAGCAGGAACGCCGCCTATGTGACAAGCCTGCTGCTGCCGGTCATTGCACTGGGCGCGTTCGGCTTCTTGCACATGAATGCCTTGGCGCAGTCACAACCGGCGCAACCGCCGGCGCCCGCCGCGCAGTCCGCGCCGAACGGCGTGGCGGCGTCGCAGGACGCCGCGATCCATCAGGTCGGCAACGACTGGCCGGTCTATGGGGGTTCGGAACTTGCAACGCGCTATTCACCGCTCAACCAAGTCACAGCGTCCAACGTTTCGAAGCTGACGCGCGTCTGGTCTTTCCATACCGGCGACATGCCGAGCAAGGCAGCCAAGGATATGTATTCGCCCGAGAACACGCCGCTCGAGATCGGCGGCCATCTATATGCGTGCTCGGCCAAGAACATCCTGATCTCGGCCGATGCCAAGACCGGCAAGGAAGAGTGGCGTTACGATCCGAAGGTTTCCGACAAGGCTATCCCGTACGGAGCAAGCTGCCGCGGCGTTGCCTATTTCGCGGTGCCGGGTGCCGGCGCCGATCAAGCCTGCGCCACCAGGATCATCGTAGGGACCCTCGATGCTCGACTGATCGCGGTGGACGCCAAGACAGGCAAGCCCTGCGCCGATTTCGGCCAGCAAGGCAGTGTAGACCTTACGGAGGGCATCGGTGAAACGGTCCCGGGCTGGTACTCGGTCACCGCGCCGCCAACGATCGTGCGCGGCATCGCCGTGGTGGGCGCTCAGGTCAAGGACGGACAGGCCGAGGACGCGCCGTCCGGGGTCATCCGAGGCTACGACGCCACAACCGGCAAGCTGGCCTGGGCCTGGGATATGGGGCATCCCGATCGAACCGGTGCGCCGCCCGCCGGGGACACCTACTCACGCGGCACGCCGAACATGTGGACCGTTGCTGCCGCCGATCCGCAGCTCGGCTATGTTTATGTGCCCCTCGGCAATGCCGCGGTCGACTATTACGGTGTCGACCGCAAGGATTTCGAGAACCAATACAACTCGTCGATCGTCGCCATCGACGTCACGACGGGCAAGCCGGTGTGGCATTTCCAGACGGTGCATCACGACCTTTGGGATTATGACCTCGGCTCGCAACCGACGCTGGTCGATTTCCCGACCGCGACCGGCAAGATCCCGGCCATCATCGTGCCGAGCAAGCAGGGCCAGATCTACGTGCTCGACCGTAAGACAGGCAAACCGCTCTTCCCGGTCGAGGAACGCAAGGTTCCTTCGGGCGGTGTCGAGCCGAACGAGCTCTCGAAGACCCAGCCCTATTCCGGCTATGCGCATCTCGACCAGCCGGCGCTGACCGAAAAGGACATGTGGGGCATGAGCCCCCTGGATCAGCTCTATTGCCGCATTCAATTCCATCGCGCGTATTATCAAGGCGAGTATACGCCACCTACGGTGAACCAGCCGTTCATCGAATACCCCGGCTATAACGGCGGCTCGGACTGGGGCAGCGTCGCCGTCGACACAGACAGCGGCGTACTTATCGCCAACTACAACGACATGCCCAACTACAACCAGCTCATCCCGCGCGAGAAAGCGGATCAGATGGGCTTCAAGCCGATCGACAAAGGTGGCAGTTCGAAAAAAGCCAAGGACATCGGCGACCCGCAGTCTGGATCGCCATACGCCATTGCCGTCAATGCGGGCTGGCGCCTGTCCACCGGCCTGCTCTGCTCGAAGCCGCCCTATGGCCACATCCGCGCCATCGACCTCAAGACCGGCAAGACCTTGTGGGACGAGCCTCTCGGCAGCGCCGACAACAACGGACCATTCGGCCTTCCGTCCATGCTGCCGCTCACCATCGGAACGCCGAACAATGGCGGTCCACTGGTGACCGCCGGCGGCCTGATCTTCATCGCCGCGACCACCGACAACAAGCTGCGCGCGATCGACATCAAGACCGGTAAGCAGGTGTGGCAGGCCGATCTACCCGCCGGTGGCCAGACGACGCCGATGACCTACGAGGTCGATGGCAGGCAATATATTGTCATCGCACCTGGCGGCCATCATTTCATGGAAACCAAGGTCGGCGACGAGGTTATAGCCTATGCCCTGCCTGCGGGCTGAGTCTCCCGACCTGGCAAGCTATGAAACGTTGGTATGGCCGCCATCCGCTCCGGTCTCTGAACGATTCGCGTTGCGCGCTCGTGCGCTTCGGCGTCTGGCTATGGAGAACATCCAGATCAAGATCAGGATCACGGGAACGCCGGCAATGACCAGCATCCATATGCCGATGTGAAACATCAAGGTCTCTCTATCCTGGAACGCAGCTCACGGGCCAGGTGTGAAACCTGCACCGCCAGCCAAAGTAGTGCGGAAAAACGGCTACAAACGGACAGAGTTCCGCTGAAGCGAGCCATTGCCTCAGTTATCATTCCGGGCGATTGCCATGGCGAGCAGCATTGGCGACGATTTCATCGCTTGTGTTGTGTCCCCGTCGAAGCCGATGGGTGAGTTCCGTCCATGAAGCGGAGCCTTTAGGCCTTCGACGCGTTCTTCGGCATTCCGGGACTTTGCGCCTCACGCATCGACGCAATGAGAACGAAAGCTACACCGATGTATTTCATGGCATTGGCCACCGACTATGACGGCACGCTGGCGCACGACGGGCTGGTCAACGCAAGCACGGTCGCGGCGCTGGAAAAGTTGAAGAAATCCGGCCGCAAGCTCATCTTAGTCACCGGCCGCGAGCTGCCCGACCTCAAGGAAGTCTTTCCCGAGCTTTCGCTCTTCGACAAGGTGGTCGCCGAAAACGGCGCGCTGGTCTACACGCCGGCCAGCGAGGAAGAGCGCACGATCTCGCCCTCGCCTTCCGCCGATCTCGTCGACAGACTGAAAAGACGCGGCGTGAAACCGCTGTCGGTCGGCCGCTCGATCGTCGCCACCTGGGAGCCGCATCAGGCCACCGTGCTCGACGTCATCAAGAAGCTCGGGCTGGATCTGGAGATCATCTTCAACAAGGGCGCGGTGATGATCCTGCCCTCCGGCATCAACAAGGCCACCGGCCTGGCGGCTGCGCTCGAAGATTTGAAGCTGTCGCCGCACAATGTCGTCGCCGTCGGCGATGCCGAGAACGACCACGCCTTCCTCAGAGCCTCCGGCTGCAGCATCGCAGTCGCCAATGCCTTGCCCGCCGTCAAGGAAACCGCGGACCTGATCACCAAGGAACAGCGCGGCAAAGGCGTCGAGGAGCTGATCCGCAAGCTGATCAAGCGCGATCACCTGCTGTCCAAGAAACGCTCGCGCGGCGTGCTGCTCGGGACTTCGCGTGGCAACGAGATTTACCTGTCGCCGACCGAGACGGTGCTGATCGCCGGAAGCTCCGGCATCGGCAAATCGACCTTGGCCACGGCGCTCACCGAGCGGCTGGTCGAGAAAGGCCTGCAGTTCTGCATTTTCGACCCCGAGGGCGATTATGACGGGCTGAAAGGCGCGGTGCCGCTCGGCAACGGCTCGACCGCTCCGAACAAGGAGCAATTGCTGGAACTGATCGAGAAGCCGCAGACCAATGTCGTGGTCAACGGCCTGGCGCTGAAGGTAGACGAGCGGCCCGATTTCTTCGCCGAATTGCTGCCCGGCCTCGGCAATGTCCGCTACCGGACGGCAAGGCCGCACTGGCTGATCATCGACGAGGCGCATCATTTGATGCCCAAGCGGCGCGGAGACACGCGATCCGTGCTTTCGATTGAGCTGCCCGGCACGGTGCTGATCACCGTCCATCCCGAAGCGATTTCCACCGATGCGTTGCGGCTGGTGACGGCGGTGATCGCGCTCGGACCCAAGGCCAAGGGCGTGATCAAGACCTTCTGCAAGGAAACAGGGCTCAAGGCACCGAAGAACATTCCCCTGCCCAAGGGCGACCGGGTGCTGTTCTGGCGGCCGCATGACGACAAGAAGCCGTTCACGGTCAAGGCGATCGAGCCCAGTCAGTCGCTCAAGCGCCATAGCCGAAAATACGCCGAAGGCGAACTCGACGAAGCTGGGAGCTTCTATTTCACTGGGCCGAAGAAGGCGATGAACCTTAGAGCCCACAATCTCATCATCTTCGCGCAGATGGCGGAAGGCATCGACGACAAGACCTGGGACTACCACCTGCGCGCCGGCGACTATTCCAAATGGTTCCGCCAGCAGATCAGGGACAAGGACCTCGCCCGCGAGACGACGGAGGCCGAGAAGAACAAGACATTGTCGGCAGACGAAAGCCGCAAGCTCGTGATCGACGCCGTGCGGAGGCGCTATACAGCGCCCGCAACCGCTCCTGAAAGATAGCATCTAGTTGGCAGGCGCGCGCCTATGAGAGCAAGTGCTCGATCCTTATCGGCAGGTCGCGGATGCGCTTGCCGGTCGCGTGATAGACCGCGCTCGCGACGGCCGCGGCCGTGCCGACATTGCCGAGTTCGCCGAGGCCTTTCACCCCGGCCGGATTGACCGCGTGATCGACCTCCGGCACCAGGATCACTTGCAGGTCCTTGATGTCCGCATTGACCGGCACGAGATAGTCCTGCAGGTCGCGGTTCACATAGCGGGCATAGCGCCTGTCGACTTCGGTCGCCTCGTGCAGCGCCTGGCCGATGCCCCAGATCATGCCGCCCATAAGCTGGCTGCGCGCGGTGCGGGTGTTCATGATGCGGCCGGCGGCAAAGGCGCCGACGATGCGCGGCACGCGGATTTCCCTCGTGTACCTGTTGATGCGGACTTCGACGAACTCGGCGCCGAAGGCGTACTTGACGGAGTCCTCATCCTGGTCGGCGCCGTGGAATTCCGGCGTGCCGGCATAGAGTTTGTTCAGCGCCTCGGGCGTCGCGCCCTTCGGCGCAAACTCCACATACTCCTCGATGGCGCCGACCTGCATGGTCTTCAGGACGTCCTCGACCTTGGCAGACGCACCGCCCTTTGCCACGATCTTTCCGTCGGCGAGGTCGAATTCCTCGTTATGGGAACCGGCCAGCGGACCACCCTCGGCGGTCGCGGCGGCATAGAGCTTGGTGCGGATCGCGTCGCATGCCTTGAGCACCGCCGAGCAGACACTGGCCGTGGAGATCGACCCACCGGAGACCGGAGCCGGAGGCAGGCTGCTGTCGCCCATTTCGACGCTGATCTTATCGATGCCGACGCCGAGCCGCTCCGACGCCATCTGAGCGGCCACGGTGCGCACGCCGGTGCCGATCTCATGTGAACCGCATTGCACCCGAACTTCGCCGTCAGCTGTGAGCCGCACGCGTGCCGCGCATGGGGCTACCGCTGTCGGATAGATGGCCGTGGCGCAGCCCATGCCGATCAGCCAGTCGCCGTCGTGCATCGCGCCGACCTTGGAATCTCGCTTGGCCCATCCGAACGCCTCTGCCGCCTGATCGTAGCACTGTATCAGCGAGCGGCTGGAGAACGGTTTCTTGCCGATCGGCTCAGTCTTCGGCTCATTGATGCGACGGAACTCGACCGGATCCATGCCGAGCGTCACCGCCATTTCGTCCATGGCGTTCTCCAGCGCGTAGACGTAAGGGGTTTCGGGCGGCGAGCGCATATAGCCAGGCGTATTGCGGTCGGCCTGCACCAGCGAGACATGCGTCAGCACCGAACCGTAGTCATACATCCGGCCAGTCGCCGAGGTGCCACCGACGACATAAAGGTCGGGCCGCGACGTAACCTCCCAGCCCTCATGCGCGAAAGCGGTGATACGGCCGTCCTTGCCGGCGCCGATGCGGATGCGGTGCCGCGTTTCGGCCCGATAGGTCTGGATGCCGAACGCCTGCATGCGGCTGGTCACGCAACGCACCGGACGTCCGAGCCGCTTGGCGGCAACGGCCACGATCGCGGTGCGAGGCGTCATCGGTCCTTTCGAGCCGAAGGCGCCGCCTATGAAAGGACTGACGATGCGTACCTTGCCGGGATCGATCTTCAATTGCCTGGCGAGCTCGACTTTCCAGCCGGTGACGTTCTGCGAGGCCTCGTGCACGACAAGCTGGTCGCCCTCCCAGAACGCGGTCGTTGAAAACAACTCGATCGGATTGTGGTGCTGGGTAGGCGTCGAGTAACGCTGGTCGATCTTGACCGCTGCGGCAGCGTAAGCCGCGTCGAAATCGCCTGCCTTGACGTCTTCCTTGAACAATGGGCTCTTGCCAGCCGCCGGGACGGTTTTCGTGCCGGGGCTGTCGAAGCTGGCGGTTGGCTTGTCGTCCTCATATTCGGCGCGGATCAGCTGCGCCGCCTCTTCAGCCGCTTCGAAAGTCTCGGCGACGGCGAGCGCGATGATCTGCCCGTCATGGAAGATCGTCCGGTCATGCAATGGGCCGATCGAGGTGGCGCCGGAATTGCCGAATTTCGGTTTGTCGACCTTATCCATATCGCCATAGGTGACGATGTCGAGCAGGCCGGGCACCGCGCGGGCATCGTCGAGATGAAGCTTCGTCACCTTGCCTCTGGCGATGCTGCTGGTCGCCAGCGCGCCATAGGCGATGTTGGCGGTGGGCAAGTCGGCGGGGTAATGCGCCTGTCCAGTGACTTTCAGGCGCGCATCGATGCGCGGCAGCGGTGCGCCCTGGTTCTCTTTGGGTCTTGGAGCAGCTGTGTCCATGGTCACACCTCCATGTCGCGGGCTTCGAGCAGCGCGCGCACCAGCGTTCGCTTGCCGAGTTCGATCTTGAATGCGTTGTGCTGGCGCGGTTGTGCTTCGGCGAAGGCCGCATCCGCCGCAACTCCTGCCGATGTCTCGTCCAGCTTCTTGCCTTGCAGGGCTTCTTCGGCCGCCCGGGCGCGCCAAGGCACCGTCGCCACGCCGCCCAACGCGATGCGCGCTTCACGAACATTGTCGCCGTCGAGGTCGAGCGCAACGGCGGCTGAAGCCAGCGCAAAGGCATAGGATTCACGGTCGCGGATCTTCAGATAGAGCGAGCGTCGCGCCCACTCTATCGCAGGCACTTCGATGGCGCTGACAATCTCGTCGGCGGCGAGGTCGGTCTCGATATGAGGCGTGTCGCCAGGCTGCCGATGCAACTTCGCGAATGGTATCTTTCGTGCGCCGCGCGAGCCTTCGGCATGAAGGACGGCATCGAGCGCGATCAGCGCCTGGGCGAAATCGCCGTGATAGGTGGCGATGCAGGCATCACTGCCCCCCAGCACCGCGTGCTGCCGATTGAACCCTTCCATTGCCGCGCAACCCGAACCGGGCACGCGCTTGTTACAGTGCCAGGACGTCTCGCGAAAATATTCGCAGCGCGTGCGCTGTAGGATATTGCCGGCGAGACTCGCCATGTTGCGGATCTGGCCGCTGGCGGCAAGCCGCAGGCTGTCGGCAATGACCGGATAGCGGCGCTTGACCTCCGCGTGGTCGGAGGCCTCCCCCATCCGCACCAGGGCGCCGAAGCGGATACCGTCATCGGTGACCCGGATTTGCCTGAGACCAGGGTCCTCGAGCCGGTTGAGGTCGAGCAGCCGGCCGGGCTCGGCAACGCCGAGCTTCATATAGTCGGCAAGATTGGTTCCGCCGCCGATGAACTGCGCATTTGCGCGTGTCGGTTGGTCGTCCTTGGTGGTGAAGCGTGAGGCGATCGCGACCGCAGCGGAAATGTCGGTCGGCTGTTCGTAGATGAAGGGTCGCATGTCAGGCTCCCTTCGTCTCGTCGCGTGCCTGCAGGACAGCGGCGACGATGTTGGGATAGGCGGCGCAGCGGCAGATGTTGCCACTCATATATTCGCGGATGTCAGCTTCGGATCCCGCGTGGCCCTCATTGACGCAGCCGATCGCCGATAGGATTTGGCCCGGGGTGCAGTAGCCGCACTGGAACGCATCATGGTCGATGAAAGCCTGCTGCATCGGATGCAGCTTGCCATCGCTGGAAGCGAGCCCTTCGACTGTTGTGATGTCCTTGCCTTCGTTCATCACGGCGAAGCTCAGGCAAGACAGCACACGCTTGCCGTCGACAAGCACCGTGCAGGCGCCGCATTGGCCGTGGTCGCAGCCCTTCTTGGTGCCGGTGAGCCCGACGTGGTCGCGAAGCGCATCGAGCAGGCTGGTTCTGGTATCGAGCGAAAGCTGATGGGCCTGCTTGTTTATGCGCAGCGAGGTCACAACCGGCTGCCTCAGTTTCGGCTGGGCCGTGTCCCGCGCCTCAGCCTGCGCGGGCGGAGCAAGCACCGGCGCGACTGCAGCCGCCGAGACCGTGGCTGCCATGAAGTTTCTTCGGCTGATACCGTTGCTGGGGAGGACTGTGGGTTGGGACATGGCTCGCTCCTGGCTGGGCTCGTCCGGGCGCTAACCTTTCAACCTTTGCATTGTTCCCAGCCCACGACCGGGAAGCTTCACCAAAGCGTGAGCGGCAGTGCTGTGAGCTGCAACCTCACGAAGCTTCCGGCAACCGGCTGGAACATGCGGCGTAGCCACGAGTTCTGATATAATCAACCTCCGTCGGCAGGGCGTCATGAAATCGAAGCTGGTTGCTGAAGCCTCCGGGCAAAGAATATTCGTGGTCGTGCTCGATCCGGGCGAGGAAGCCTTTGCGTCGCTTACCGGCTTCGCCGGGCAAAAGGGGATTACCGGCGCCTCGTTGACAGCGATCGGCGCTTTCGAGAAGGCTAAGGTCGGCTGGTTCGATTTCAGCTCGAAATCCTACCGCAATATCCCGGTCGACGAACAATGCGAAGTGCTGAGCGCGATCGGCGACATTGCCATCGACGACAGCGGCAAGCCAAGCCTGCATTTGCACGCAGTGCTAGGCCTAAGCGACGGATCGACCCGAGGCGGGCATCTGCTCGAAGGCATAGTGAAGCCGACACTCGAAGTCACCGTGACGGAATCGCCTGTGCATTTGCGGCGCACGAAACGACGAGCCCTCGGCATCGCGTTGATCGAGCTTGACGCCTAACATCCTGTTCTACCGAAACCGCAGCTTCGATAAGGCGTTCAAACTCGATGGAAGAACCGGACGTGTTTATGCCAAACGCAGCCGTCGAGCGAAATGGCGGGTGTCTGTGCGGAAACATCCGCTACCGCCTGACCAGCGAACCGCGCGTGCATTATTGCCACTGCGATATGTGCCGCCGTGCGACCGGGAGTGCCTTCGCTGTATTAGCCTGGGTGCCTGTGGCCGGCCTCTCCTGGCTGACCACGGAACCAACCTATCGCCGGTCCTCGCCAATCGCCCGGAGAAGCTTCTGTCAATCCTGCGGTACACCGCTTACCCTCGCCTACGACGCGAATCCGCACGAGGTCGCGCTGCATATCGGGAGCTTCGACGAGCCGGCCGAGCTTGAGCCACGACATAATTATGGCTCCTCCCAGCGGCTCGCTTGGGTTTGCTGCGGCATTGACCTGCCGCACCATGACACGGAAGAACGATGGTAGGGACGAAAAGGAACGACTTTCCGTTACCCTTGGACACGCAACCGATGGAGGCGCGATCCGCTGACGTGTTGCCGGAGGGAGATGGTTCTTGGCAATACGAGCCGAAATGGGATGGCTTCCGCTGCCTTGCCTTCAAAGACGACAAGGCGGTCGATCTCAGGGCGAAATCCGGAAAGCCGCTTGGTCGCTACTTTCCCGAATTGATGGCGACGATTCAAAGCCTCGACGCCGAGGATTTCGTCGCCGACGGCGAGATCGTCATCGAGATCGACGGTGGTGCTTCCTTCGACGCGTTGCAAATGCGGCTGCACCCGGCCGAGAGCCGCATCCGCAAGCTGAGCCTGGAGACGCCGGCGCAGCTGATCCTGTTCGACATGCTCGTCGCCCCAGGCGGCAAGACCATGTTCGATCGATCTTTGAGCGATCGGCGCAAGGCTTTGGAGACTTTTCTGGCCAAGGCGTCCCACGGCGGGCTTCGGCTCTCGCCATCCACCACGAACGTCGCCACGGCTACGCAATGGCTGCGAGGCGCTGGTCATGGCTCGACCGATGGTGTCGTCGCCAAGAGGCTCGACGAGCCTTATCGTCCGGGCGAGCGCGCGATGGTCAAGGTAAAACGACTGCGCACAGCCGATTGCGTGGTCGGCGGCTTCCGCTATCTGAACAGCAAGCGGCAGGTCGGCTCACTGCTGCTGGGCCTCTACAATGACAATGAGCAGCTCGACCATGTCGGCTTTACATCCACCATATCCAACGATGACCGCGCGGCGCTCACGACGAAGCTCGAGGCGTTGCGCGGAGGGTCGGGCTTCACCGGCAAGGCGCCAGGGGGGCCTAGCCGCTGGAGCACCGAGCGCAGCGGTGAATGGGAGCCGGTAAAGCCGGAACTCGTGGTGGAGGTTCGTTTCGATCATGTCACTGGCGATCGCTTCCGGCATGGCACAAGGTTGCTGCGTTGGCGGCCGGACAAGGCGCCGCGCCAATGCACGTTCGAGCAGATCGAGTAGCCCGATCTGCCGAGCGTAAGCCTGGAAGTTCAGGCCTTGAACGCGAAGAGGCTTCCATCCGTATCCTCCCTGCCGGCGATGGAAGCCGAGACGATCTCGGACGCGATCTGTGAAAAAGTAATCCCGTTTCCGCCGTAGCCCATCACCGCCTGCACGCGCGGATGTCCCGGCAGGGTGCCTATGATGGGCAGTCCGGTGCCCGTGGCTCCGAAGGAACCGCTCCAGGCGAATTCAGCCGCCGTGTCGAGCTGCGGAAAGATGCTCGCGAGCTTCTTTTCCAGTCGATCCGTCTTCTGCGCGGTCAAGGCGTCCCGCCGTTCCTCGTCGGTGAACTCCTCATCTTCGCCGCCGCAGATCACGCGGCCGTCGGATGTGGCACGGACATAAAGGTAAGGATCTGACGCCTCCCACAACATGGCGGCGAGCGGCCAGAGTTTTTTCGGCTGTGGCCGCGTCGCGATCGCCCATGTCGAGATGATGCGATGGCCGGTACTCGGCACGATATCGAGCAGTTCGTATCCGGTTGCGAGAACAAGATGGTGGGCCTTAATCATAGGGCCATCCCGGGTCGCCACCGTCACGCCGAGCCGATTGCCCTCGATCGCAGTCGCTTCCGCCGGCGCATGGAAACGCGCCTTGCGTTGCAGGGCCGCGCTCAGCAGTCCGGACGTCAATTTGCGCGGATCGAGCGCCAGATTGCCATGGCTCAGAATTGCTGCGGCGCGGTCGATCCCAAAAGTCTCTCTCAGCGGTTGGCGTGTCAGGATGGACGCTCCAATGCCCGCGTCGCGACGTGCTTGCGCCTCGCGGCGCAGGTCCGACGCATCGAGCCGATTGCCGGCAAGATAAAGCGACGGCGTGCCTGCCGCCCGACAGCTGATATTGAGTTCCGCGATGCGTCCGCGCAGGTTGAGCAACGACAGTCGTGAGCGCCGCCAAGCTTGCCGAGCGGCATCGCCTCCGATCATATTGGACAGCGTTATGAGCGGCTGGTCGATCTCGAACTGGACGAGCGCCGTCGTGGCCGCCGTGGAACCTTTCAGCGGCCCGCGCCTGTCGATGCAAATCACGGAATGGCCATCGCGGGTCAGCGCCTCGGCGATCATGGCGCCGCTGATGCCCATGCCGACGATCAGGACGTCGGTCTTTACATCTCGGGTCAGCCGATCCGCCGGCACCGCGGATGAGCGATAGGCAGACCAGACAGGTGTGCCGCTTCTGAGATCGAGTTTGCGAAGCATGAAAGTTCCCGGTTCCGCACGATAAGTCGCAACGCGCCATGCCGTTCCCCCCATCGATGGCATTGGCAATCCATGGCACGGTCGGAACAACTTTTCCCGCGCGAGGTTCTCCAGACGAGGCTCAACATTGGAGAAGACCATGGACCCGCAAGACAGGAAGCGGCCTGAAAAGCCCGAGGAAACTGAAGCTCCGACCATCGAGCAACAGGATTGGGACGATCTCGAGGGCGGCAGAATCCTGCCCGACAGCGTCGCGGTGAACGGCGACCCGAAGAACGATGCCGAACCGGAGGGAGACCTTCCGGAAGAAGACGATGACAACCCGTTCCAGGAAAGCGACGAAGCTCTTCCAGACGATGAGGAAGAACGCGTTTTGTCGCGCGATCCATCCCGGGAAGGCAGCCGGTTTGACGAGATTTAGGGGCGACAGTGGTTCGGCGGCGTGCCGCATACACTTCTGCCTGTAGGTCCAAAGCGGCGCGGACTGGAGATGGGGGACCAACAGTACAAAGTGGATCGAGCATAACTTGCCGCGAACGGCATCATTCGCTTAAGGCGAAGCGGGCGGCGAAGGCGGCGTTCGCGGCTGGTCGCCACCTGTACTGGACTGGGGCGTTGGATTCCTATCCACTTGGGTACTTTGATCTGCCGGCTGGCCGTTCACAGTGTCTGTCTTCGACATTGCCGGATCCGATGACGTGTCGGAAGCTGGGGCAGTTGAGTTCTGGCTGGGTTGCTGCGTCGACGGTGATTTAGCCTGTTCCCCATACAATTCAGCGATGCCCCACGCGACGCCGGCCAAAAGCAATCCTCCGATGAGGATGTAAAGCACGTGCGTGCCGGTTCTACCTTGTCGAGCTTTGTTCGTCGGGACTTCGTTGGCCATCTCGGGTGCCTGCTACGGGGGTTACCTGATGGAACAACATGCTGGCCAAGCGCAGGTTCCACTGCAGGGTTCTCCTGCACGGCAAAGGGGTTGCTCACCAACCGCAGCCGCCCACTTTTTGAGGTGATCTGCAGCAGCCTGGAACATAAAAGTCACCTGAAGGTTCGCCTTGGGAACGGCGTTTGCCGTAATCAACCCCATGGAGTTTTGTGATGGCCAATACCCCTTCGAAAGATCATCGCATTTCGGACAAGGAAGCTCTGCGGATAGCCGAGCAAACCGACGTTTCCCCGAAACAAGCAAAAGACCTGGCCAAAGAACATGGGAAAGCGAAGGCCAAGGATGAAGCCCGGAAAACCAAGGACGAAGGCTGAGTCTGACGTATCAAGCGTTTCAAATCTAGCGATCGTAATAGCTCGTCACGAAGCCGGCGCCGCCGCGGTCACCCGCCATACCGTGTTGCCGACATCGTCGGCAATCAGCAGCGCGCCGGATTTATCGACGGCTACGCCGACGGGACGGCCCCTCGCCTCGCCCTTGTCGTTGAGGAAGCCGGTGACGACGTCCTGCGCCATGCCGTTCGGATGCCCGCCACTGAACGGCACGAAGACCACTTTGTAACCGTTGAAGCGGGAGCGGTCCCAACTGCCATGCTCGCCGACAAAGGCGCCGCCGCGATAGGATTGCGGCAGGTTGCTTGCGGTGTAGAAGGCAAGCCCGAGCGGCGCGACATGCGAGCTCAGCGCGTAGTCCGGCGGAATGGCCTTCGCCACCATGTCCGGCCGCTGCGGCATCACGCGCGGATCGACATGCTGGCCATAATAGCTGTAGGGCCAGCCATAGAAGGCGCCGTCCTTCACCGAGGTCATGTAGTCCGGCACCAGGTTCGGCCCGAGCTCGTCGCGCTCGTTGACCACCGTCCAGAGCGCCTTGCTTTCCGGTTCGAACGATAGCCCATTCGGGTTGCGCAGCCCGCTGGCGAAAATCCGCGAGCGGCCAGTGGCGCGGTCGACCTCCCAGATCGCGGCGCGGTCCTTTTCGGCCTGGATGCCGTTCTCGGTGATGTTGCTGTTCGAGCCGACGCCGACATAGAGCAGCGAACCGTCAGGGCTAGCCACCAGGCTCTTCGTCCAGTGGTGATCGATCGGCCCGCCTGGCAGCTGCGTCAGCACCGTGCCCGGCGCCGTGATCTTGGTGTCGCCCGGCTGGTAGGGATAGCGCATGATCGCGTCCGTGTTGGCGACATAGAGATCGTTGCCGACCAGCGCCACGCCGAAGGGCGAGTTGAGATGGTCGAGGAACACGCCCTTGTAGTCCGGCTTGCCGTCGCCATTGGTGTCGCGCAACAGCGTGATGCGGTTGCTCGGCCCGGTGTCGCCGCCGGAGGTGACCCAGCCTTCCACCCAACCCATGACGATGTCCTTGGGCCGCTTGACCGATGCTTCGGTCGGCGCCTTCGACTCCACCACCAGGATGTCGCCATTGGGCAGCACGTAAAGCGAGCGCGGGTGCTGAAGCCCCTTGGCCATCGCCTCGATCTGCAGGCCTTGCGCAACAGTCGGCTTTTCGTCGTTTTTCCAGCCGACCACCGAGGCCAGATGCATCGGCGGGAACAGGTACTGGTTTATCTCCGGCAGCTTCGGATTGGGACCGACCTGGGTGTTCGGGTCGGTGTTGTCGTCGCTGCAGCCGGCAACGCCCAGGGCCATTGCACAGCAAAGCGCCGCCGTCGTCCTTCTTATCGCGCTATCAAACCGTCTCATCGGCCACTCCTACGTGATGCCGGTAGACCAGCGCCCAGCCGAGCCAGCCGGTGAAGATCAGGATGATCACCACCAGCGCCGACAGGATCAGCCCGGTCGGCACGACGGACGTCCATGCGTCGCGCGTGTGGATCAGCATGTTGAAGAAGGACAGAACGAGCACCACGAGGTTGCCGGCCATGTGCAGCCACGCGGTGGGCTGGTCTCGTATCTTGCGGCCGCCTAGAAAGTCGGTAAGCCCCGCTATGGCGGCCAGGATGCCGACGATGACGCCAACGGTGAGGAGCCAGGCCGAGAAATTGGCCCAGGTCATTTCGGCTGTTCGCCAGTAGGCGATATCGGTGAGCAAGGTCCCGACGAAACAGGCGATCGGGATGGTGACGAGCATTGGGTGTATAGGATGGCCGGCTATGCTGGCCGTGGATCGCGGATTGTCCATGGGATGCTCCTTTCCGCGCTGCTGGTGGAAATCCAACAGGGCGAAAAGGCGAATGTTCCACCAAATTGATTCGGTCACCGGAAGGTGATCGCGCAGGCGGCGCTGCTATTTGCTCCGTTTCGTTTTCACGGCATCGCGCAGTCCGCGTCTATCGGGATCTTTCAGGTTTTCACCCGCAGCATCGCGATCCTTGTCCGGATTGTCTTGCGCGGGCAGATAGCCGGGCGGCCGATTTTCGGGCGGACCTTCCCAGCGCGGCTTTTGCTCGGTAGTGCCGGGAGCACCGTTGCGTCGCGAAGCCATACTGGCCTCCTCACCTTTAGGCATTTTTGCGTGGCGAGCATTGACCTCTCGCGTCGCTTCATATTCAGCCAACCAACCAGCGACCAGACGGTTCCACGCCAGGTCGCAGTAATCGTCCCGCAAGCCCTAGCCGAGAGGCGCCGACGCGACTGCTCTTGGTGACGACGCCCAACCTCGACGAGGGCGGAAAAATTGTGGCGATCGCGCCCATCAGCGTTGAAGAAACCGAACACCCACATCCGTTCAGCCGACGGCCGGCTGCGCCAGGGAACAGGCGGCCCAGCGCCTTATCTAGGTCTCGGCCCTATCCGGCTGATATCGACAGCATCCGGCAAATGCGGGTGCTTCGTCGCCTTGATTGACGACGTGGTGGTGGCATCTGGTGGCAACAGGATCACCATCTTTCCCAGATGGTGCTGCGGCCAGATCGGTTCACTGGCGAATACGAAAACGACCCAGATTGCGCATGCTAGGAGAAGGATAGCAAAAGAGGTTTGCAATCAATTCCCCGAATGCATGCGGCTGCACTTTCTTAAAAACAAGCACCCGCCACCACCTGCGAAGCGGGTGCTTGCAATCGTGACCGGCAATGAAGGGACTCGTTACTCGCCGGTCTCGGGATCAAATGAGACTGGCGTCAGATTGTTTCAGCTGCCGGACTAATACGCTACGAGATGCGACCTAAGTCGCAATTGGGTTGAGGTTCAGAATTCTGGCGGTGATATCAGCGTAAGCGCAGCAGCACTTTCGCCTCGCGAACGAGCGAGGCCACATTGAGCACCCGGCAGCATACCGACTTCAATCGCTTGTTTCTCAGTTATGCCGATCTCCCGAACCCAACCGCTGGACAGCACCTTTGCGCGAGATCACGAGGCGCTCAGATGTCATGGGACAATCCTCGATCTGGCGAAACCATCTAGTCGGAGTTTGTTCCGAGGGACTATCGCATGTTATTGCATGCGTACCAGCAGATGCGCATCGTTCTATCGTCGTTCGCCTTCGCATGGCACGCGAACGTTTGGTAGCCAACTTTGATGCTCCCGCCATATTGAGGGAGAAAATCGATGTCGGAAGTCCCGAGATATCTCGACCACATGCTCGAATGCCCGTACTGCCTTACAATAAGGCTGCGGATTCCGGCGAATGCCGTTCCGTCCACGAAAATCACGTGCACCGACTGCGGCCGGTATCTCGGCACATGGGATGAACTGCAAACCGACTTTGAACAACAAGGCGGCCAGAACGGCGTCTTTCGCCTTGATAAGGGTCGTATCGAGCGCGTTGAATAAATCCTAGCTGACCGGCCCTGCCCTGTTCCATTGGAAGAACGCGGCAACCTGGCCGATGATATCTCTCAACCGGAACATAGTGGCACCGGAAAGGTTGGGGCTTAAAGCGATAACCACCGAGCCCCGCCATGCAGCCCTCCACCTCCGACCATGTTGAAATCCGCAAGTACGATCACCCGACCGGAGGCTGGGGATCCCTCAAATCATTGATCCGCAAAGCGCGCGGCGAAGGCCTGCTGATGTCGGGCATTTGGAACACGCTGCTCAAGCAGAACAAGGCCGACGGCTATATGTGTGTCTCCTGCTCCTGGGCAAAGCCTGCCCAGCCGCGTCCTTTCGAATTCTGCGAGAACGGCGCCAAGGCCACGATCTGGGACCAGACGAAACGGCGCTGCGGTCCGGAGTTCTTCGCGGCCCATCCCGTGAACGAGTTGCTCGACTGGCCCGATCATGATCTCGAAAAACAGGGCCGGCTGATTGAGCCAATGCGCTACAACGAGGTCACCGACAAATACGAGCCGGTGTCGTGGGAAGCCGCGTTCCGCGATATAGGCGAAGAACTCCGGAAGCTCGATCCGAAATCGG
This sequence comes from Mesorhizobium sp. B2-7-1, assembly GCF_006440735.1. Lineage (GTDB taxonomy): Bacteria > Pseudomonadota > Alphaproteobacteria > Rhizobiales > Rhizobiaceae > Mesorhizobium. Next base: position 43,828 of record NZ_VFUA01000016.1, read on the forward strand.
TGGTGTTCTACACCTCGGGCCGCGCCTCGCTCGAGGCGTCGTTCATGTATCAGCTGTTCGCGCGAATCTACGGCTCGGGCAATCTGCCAGACTCCTCCAACATGTGCCACGAGTCCACCTCGGTCGGCCTGCCCGAGTCCATCGGCTCGCCGGTCGGAACCGTGCAATTGGAGGACTTCAGCCATTGCGACCTGATGTTCTTCTTCGGCCACAACACCGGCGTGAGCGCGCCACGATTGCTTCACCCGATCGAGGAGGCGCGCCAGCGCGGCATACCCGTCATCACTTTCAACCCATTGCCGGAGCGCGGCCTGAAGCGCTTCAAAAATCCGCAGAGTCCGGTCGAGATGCTATCGCCGGGCGCCGGCACTAGGATGTCCAGCGATTTCTTCCAGATCCGCGGCGGCGGCGACATCGCCGCCATGACCGGCATTGCGAAAGCCGTTCTGGCGCTCGATGACGCGGCGAAGAAGGCCGGCGCACAGCGCGTTCTCGACACGGCCTTCATAGAGGAACACACGCACGGTTTCGATGAGTTCGAAGCCTATCTGCGGCGCACATCTTGGGAAAAGATCGAAGCGCGCTCGGGCATCGCGCGCGCCGATCTCGAGCATGTGGCGGACGTTTACAGCAAAGCGTCGGCGGTCATCGGCAATTACGGCATGGGCCTGACACAGCACCGGCACGGGACGGAGAACGTCCATATGCTTTGCAACCTGCTGCTGATGCGCGGCAATATCGGCAAACCGGGCGCCGGCGTGTCTCCGCTTCGCGGCCATTCCAATGTCCAGGGCCAACGCACCGTCGGCATCTCCGAAAAACCCGAGCTGGTGCCGCTCGACAAATTCGCCGAATTCTACCAGTTCGATCCGCCGCGCGAGAAAGGCCGCGACACCGTCGAGACATGCGAAGGCGTGATCGACGGCTCGGTCAAGGCCTTCATCGGGCTGGGCGGAAATTTCGTGCGCGCCGTTCCCGAGACCGGTCTTGTCGAAGACGCTTGGCGGCATCTGAGATTGCATGTCCAGATCGCCACGAAGCTGAACCGCAGTCACCTGATACCGGGAGCCGTCACCTATCTGCTGCCCTGCCTCTCACGGATCGAAAAAGATTTGCAGGCTGCTGGAGAGCAGCATGTCTCGATGGAGGATTCCACCGCCTGCATCCATGGTTCCTTTGGCTATCGTCCGCCGGCGGGCGCCAACCTGCTCTCCGAGCCGCGCATAGTTGCCGAGCTTGCAAAGGCGACGGTCGCGGGGAGAAGCTCAATTCCGTGGGATGAATGGGTGGCAGACTATGCGCGCGTGCGCGACGAGATCGAGCGCTGCTTCCCCGACCATTTCAAGGATTTCAACAAACGCTTCCTGATGCCGGGCGGATTTCATCGCGACATCAAGGCCTCGAAGCGAGTGTGGCAGACGCCGAACAAGAAGGCGAACTTCAAACCGCCGACGATGCTGGAGACGGATCCCGATATCAATGTTTCGCGATCGGACGTGCTGACATTGATTACCGTTCGCTCGAACGATCAGTTCAACACTACGATCTACGGCTATCGTGACCGGCTGCGCGGCATCAATGGAACGCGGATGGTGCTGCTCATGAACGCGCACGATATCGAGCGGCTAGGACTGCAAGACGGCGAGGAGATCGATCTGGAATCCGCCGCAGACGACGGCGTCGAGCGCCGTGTCCGCGGGCTGCGCGTGACGCCCTACCCAATTCCGTGCGGAGATTGCGCAGGTTATTACCCTGAGCTCAATCCGCTTATTCCACTATGGCACCGAGCCGAAAAGGCACATGTGCCGGCAGCAAAGTCGGTGCCGGTCCGCATCGTGACGCCTGGCTGAGGCTGGCTGGTGAAATGACTGACGCACGACGCCCGGCCTGCGAGTTTGCCCGAGATACAGGAACGCAGGCCGGGCCGGGCCTAAGTGAGGGCACAAAGGCCCAGTAATTTTGCTACACGTTCGACGGCGCCGCCTTAACATAGGTTGTTGATGGAGACGGCAATTGAGCGCTTCTGTTGGGCGAAATGGTCAGCGGCAAAGCGATCATGCGTTCGGAACGCACCAAACGTTTTCGCAAACCGGTTATCGTGCAGCCAGGCCGGGTCGATCGTGATCGGGTTGTGGTCAGCGTGCTGGACGCAGCCGAGGTGCTTCTGCACACTTGGCCGAAGCCGGAGTCCAGCGCGCGACATCATGCAATTAAGGCATGTTTGTCGGTTTTGCGGGACGGCAAGCCGCCCCGGGTGGCGCGTGAGGCCTTTGTCGCCGCCGCAAAGGATGCAAGGATTTTCCTAGGCGACAAGGCTTGACGCTATTTCCTGCGGGCTCCTTGCCGAGCGCCTTGTGCAGTGTGCCAAGGCGGACAAAGGCTAGTGTCACCCGATCCGATCCAGCAACAGTCGGGACTGCCGCAGCAAATGTGGCTCCCGGCGATGGCCGAGCCGGTTTCGCCGATCAGACGCTCCGCGCGTCGGCGGGCTTGGAGAAGATTTCAGATCACTTTGGTTGCGACGCGAGCGCAGACCGTCCATGATGCCGAACAGCGGGGCAAGCCGGATGTTCCACAGGCAACCGGACGAGTCCGGCAAATAGCGGACTAAGATGTCAGTGGCCAGTCTTCGCATTCGGCGCGTGTACGGGCTTGCTTTCCGGAGAGCCGCGCTCTCTCAGCCAAATTGCCAGCAATACAAGGACTCCCGTCGACAGAAATTCGCTTTGCCAGTTCTGGAAGCTTTCGAACCAAAACTGCCCTGAAATGAGATGCGCCAGAATGGTCTCCGCCGGCTGGTGGTGCTGAGCAGCCTGCTCCGCGGCGTGACGTGTGCTTTGCCAAAGATGGAACACGAATGTAGCGACAAAAATCAGGAAGAGCGCGGTGCCTAGCGAATGTGAATAGAGCCAAAGAATGGCTCCGCCACGCCTTACCGGCCAAGGTGCATTCGGGTCTGCGCGATGATCGGCGAGATTCTTGTCTTCCGGCGAATCCGCATCCGGGTCCTTGGACTCGGCCGAACCGCGCTGCACCAGATAGGCGGTGAGAAAAACATAGGCCCATTTCTCCAGGAACTCGCTCTCCCAATTCTCGAAAACGCTCTCCAGAAACTCGCCCGAGCCGAGAAAGGACGTAAAGGACTGGCTTGCCAGGCCATGCATCGTTCTGTCTTGCTGGTCGGCGAAATAGCCCGACACGGCCTGACCTATCAAACATGCCAGGAAGATTGAGAAGACAACGATGAGCAGGCCGTTGTTCCGAAAGAAACGCATTGTCGGTATCTCCTTGGTCTTCGCCCCGGCCCGCGCTTCAAGCGTCGGTGGCCCCCGCCTCCCTTTCCAACTCATCCAATTTCAACTTTAATCTCTTTCGGGTCGGCATGCTCAAGTCCGATGCCATCATTCCTGGTCTCCTCCAGTCCAACGATGATTTCATCAAGCTTCGCATGGATGGCGGCAGTCTCGCGATAGCCCTGAAGGAGCACGACTCCCGTGATGGCGATTGCGACAACGGATAGCGCTTAGGTCACCGTATCGGTCAGGCTGAAAGGACCAGGGCCGTACAGGCAACCATTGCGGCCACGACCCGTAAAAACCCGGCGGCCGGGATAGAAAATCGGCGACATTTGACAAACCCGGATGATCGAGTGGCTTTCATGCAACAGGGCTATGACGGTTCCAGCCCGCATATCATTTGTTAAGGAAATGCCGCAGAGCGGATGCAGCAATAAGGTATCCAGGGGTGCAAGCCGCTGGATAGGCCCGGCCCGCAAATCCTGTGTCACCTTATAAGCAGGCTGGGCCGCTGCGGTTCCGGAGTGTGCCATGCATATACCGCCCAAGGAGTTCATCGGCCCTGATGATATGGCCATGCTTGCGCGGGTATTGAAAAAGCTCCTCCCAGCCGACGCCGACACTGCGGAACGGGAATGGTTAGGAACGGTCCTCATTGCTGCCTTCAAAGCCGGGGCAACGACCGAGAGGGATCTGGCCAACAAAGTTAACGAGACTAGGCGGCGATAACGCGATACTCAACGGGCGCGCCGACGAAACCTACTGGAAATGGCACAGCGCTACGTCCGCGAAGGCGAGGCGTTGATCGCCCGCCAGCGCCGCCTCATTGAGAGGTTGGCGCGAGAGCGCGACGCTCCTTTGCCCGCAATTATCATTTGATAATTCCGCCGCCCTAACACCTGTTAACGGCTAGCGTTTTTCACGCCTTTCTTCGGCTCGTCGTCCTTCGGCGGCTTAGTCGTGGAAGTAGGTGCGGGATAGAATTAACGTATAGATAACTCTTTGGATTCGTTATCGCATTACCCGTTTGTCAAATATATAATCGCTAGAAAATCGGCAGTACCAAAAAGGAACGATCGAAGGCTTGGAGCTTCCTCGGCATGTTTTTGCCGACATCCTCAACGCAATAGAGGATCGCATCAACAACAAAAGATGGCTGCGCCACCTGAAGGTCGTGGTTTCCGTCGGCCGTTAGGTCCGGCGGCCCTGGATCGGAGGCAGGCAAACGACCTGCATCCGCTTCGGTCAATTGAGCATGACGTTGAACTTTCCGAGCCGGGCCACGTTGATGTAGCCGCAACAGATAGGCGCGGACGATGAAACCGATTGGCGATTGGAAGGATGCGTATGATCCCCAGACGTTCGCCGACAAATACGACCTCACTCTAAAGCAGGCCATGGCGATCATTATTCCAACGGACCATCCAGGCATGGCTGTGACGTCGGCGCCGTGGCATTCATCAGGGCTCTTGCGATGCGTAACGGTAGGCAGCTGACGCGCCACCGCCCGCAAACCTAGATCTGCGATCCCGGGCTAGTCGCCGTCGTGGCCTTGATGGCCTTGGCCTCTCTGACGAGGGAAGCCCAATTGAGGCCGAGCAAATAGATCAACTCCAGCGCCTCGGCTTTCGTGATGCCAGTCGTTTCCACGAGTTGGCGGACGTAATCGTCCAATTGCGGGCTATGGCCATTTTCCATCGAACCGCCCCTTTAGGCGGTAAACGATTCACATATGTTAACGTTCCAAGGGATGTGGCAGGTGCGGTGGATTTATTCCCGCTCTGGCAGCACTTTCGCAATCGCGCCAACAATCTGCCGAAGTTGCACCGGCTTTTGCAGCCGCTCGATATGGCTGAATCGTTCCGGCACTATCTCCTGATCGTAGCCGGTGATGAAGACGAAAGCGACGCCGAGGTCGGAAAGGGGTGTCGGCCAGCTTGAACAATGGGCCAGAGCCCAGATTGATATCCAGCACCGCTGCATCCGGGCGGCGGACCGCGATTTCGGCTCGCGCCGCTTCTTCCGAGGGGAACGGACCGAAGACTTCGGCGCCGGCGCCCTGCAAGGCCCGCGACGCGTCGGTGGCGATGTAATATTCGTCTTCCACGACCAGCACGACGCGGCCGCTAAGGTCAGGTTCTCCGGTCATATCCAGTGCTCCTCCAAACACCGTGGCGCGCTGCGGCGCGTCTGTCTCCAATATGCTTGCCCCTTCCTTGAGGGGGAATTCCAGATGGCAGTTGGCCCCACCGGCGCCGATCGGAAAAGCTGCCCTCGCCGCCGAGCTCTTAAGGAATGCGGCCTTCGATCAACTCGCTGCCGAAACCGCGCCGGCGCGGCTTGCCGTTTTCCGCCCTCGGGCGCGCCGGCGCCCAACGGGCGCAGCGCGTCGCTTAATTTCAGCAGGAACGCCTTCCGGGTCTTCGCCAGCACTGAGGCTGATCTCGGCGCGTTTCGTCTCGGTAATGTCCCATGTAAAACCGATGATCCGGAAGTCACCGGTGACTGGGTCGCGGGTCGGGGCGGCGCGCTCTTTTATCCAGCGAATCTCGTCGTCCCCGGACTGATGATGCGAACTTCGGTATGGCACCCCGTGCGGCTCTTGCGCGCCGCGTCCACCATTTCACGTGCCGGTCGCGGTCGTCTGGATGAGGAGGACAAAGCTTTCCGCTGCGCTGTGCCAGGTCTCGCCCGGATTGAGCCCATCGAGTTCGGCGAGGGAATTGGAGCGTCGGGCCGGATCGGTCGCCGCGTCCCATCCCAGTACTCCGTCCGGCCAGCCTCCAGTGCGCGTCGCAGGCGCTCCTCTGCTTCCCCCGGGAGAGCTTCCGCCTTTTCAAGGCGATGTCTCAGCGCCTCGACGGTTTGGTCGGTATCCATCTCGCACTGGCGCACAAATTGACTGGTTGCCAATCACGCCGCGTAGGCGTGGCGAAGCCAGTGGACGCGAAGGAATATGAGGCAATCGCTTCGTCGCTCAATGGCGACGCATCGAGAGCCGCCATTGGCTATCCATCTCCACGCGGCGTGTCGCTCAAAACCTTCTTGACGGCCTCGATCAAAGCCGGCGGACACGTTTCGCCCTCGTGCAGATCTTCGTGGAGCGACCGCACGATATCCTCGACCGACAAAGCGGGGTCGGATTGCAGCGGCTGACGCGCGACGGACTTGATGTCGGCGAAATCATAGGGGTTGGGGGCGGAGATCATTTTTGTTCTTCTTGTCGTTCGATTGAGCGCTTCAGCGCGATCCCAGGTGCCCTTTCAGCCGGTTCACCGGTGGCACGAAGACATCTGCGCCTTGTGAGGAGTCCCGACAATAACGCAGGTTAAAGCGACTCTGTTCGGCTTTCTATAAATCTCCCCCCTGGCTTAAGAAACGGTGGCAACCAAAAGAGCCGGAGGGCCCGCCTAACTCTACCCCCAGGCGTGGCGGGCCCTTTCTCCTCACCGGTCAAGGTCGGCACCTATCGTGAAAAGAATCTTAGCCTTGCATCTCATGGGTTAATGCATGGCCGCGAAACTTAGCGCAATCATCCCTTGCAAGACCAAAAAGGCGCGGCTTAGGGAGGTTGCGGCGTGATCAAATATCATCCTGTACGACTGAACGAACTCATCGATCACTATATGGAAACGCGTTCCACGAAACGCTCGCCGGTATCGGTCGCCGCAGCCACCAAGGCCCTGATGACCGTCATGCCGGATTGCTCGGTCGAAGGCCCGCAATTGAGCAACATGATTGCAAGGTCGGCCGTCAGGCACGGCCATGCCGTCAGCTTCGACCTGAAATGCCTCTGACAGACAGACAGCCAGGAAATCCTTCACTCATGTGAAGGCGCCGACAAGAGCTGACGCGTCCAGGGGGTGGCGCGCTAGCTCGTTCGTATCGTAGGGTTTTTCAAAGATGGCGATGCCGGCGAAGCGCGTCGGGATCGTCTTCGCACCGTAGCCTGTGGCAAAGACGAACGGAATGTTGTGCATCACCAGTTCATCGGCCACCGCAAAGTCGGCACCGGCCTCGACATAGATATCGACCACGGCGGCTTCGATGCCCGCTTCGACGATAGTCTGCAAGGCCGATGTCCTGTTCCCCACCGGCCCTACGGCCGTAAGCCCAAGCGCCGTCAGCGCTTGCGTGATATCATTCGCCAGAAAGTACTCGTCTTCCACGATCAGAACACGAGCGCCCGCGACCTTCTCGTCCATGGCATGCCTCGCGAAGGCTGCCATTCGAAGCGTCCCGCAACGGGCGACATTAACATAGGTAAGGTTGCGGCCGGACCTTTGTGTGTATCACCGGGCAAGAGGACAAGGATGAGGCGACCTCTGATTCGCAAGCTCGAGAAATTCACGCGGCTTTCGCAAGCCGACAAGAACATGCTTGCCAAGATCGGAGGCCAGCGCGTTCGCCGCTTCAGCGCGCGCGAGGACATCATCCATGAAGGCGAGAAGCCGGAGTACATCAACCTGATCAACGAAGGCTGGGCCTGCCGCTATAAGACACTGGAAGACGGCCGCCGACAGATCATTGCGTTCTTCCTGCCCGGCGATCTTTGCGATCTCAACGTGTTCATCCTGAAAGAGATGGATCATTCGATCGGCGCCGTCACGCCGGTGGTGATCTCGGAGATATCGCGCACGGCCTTCGACGAGATGATGATGGGCCATCCACGCATCACCCAGGCACTGTGGTGGGAATCGCTTGTGGCGGCCGCCATCCAGCGCGAATGGACCGTCAATCTCGGTCAGCGCGATGCGTTGGAGCGGATGGCGCATCTGTTGTGCGAATTGTTCATCCGACTCGAGGCCGCCGGCTGCACCAGCGATTCCAGTTGCGAGTTTCCGCTGACGCAAACCGAACTCGGCGACACGCTCGGCATGTCCACCGTCCACGTAAACCGCACATTGCAGGAATTGCGCGCCTCGAACCTCATTGTGCTGAAGGACCGGACATTGACCATTCCGAACCTGAAGGCCCTGCAGAGCGTCGCGCTATTCAATGCCAATTATCTGCACCTAGACCATGAAGGCACGCATCTCGACGCCAATGAGGAGTAATGTCCAAGAGCCCTCCCAATGAAAGCCTGGAACGCCGCCTGCGCGAGGTAGAGGCGGCGCTTCGCCACCGCGCAAGCGCCGAGACCCGATTGCGCGAGAGCGAGGAGGGCCTGCGCGACTTCGGTGACGCTGCATCGGACGTGCTGTGGGTCCGCAATGCCCGGACGCTGCAATGGGAATATCTGACGGCGGCCTTCGACTCGATTTACGGGATGAGCCGCGAAAAGGCGTTGGCCGGCGACAATTTCACCACCTGGCTGGAGCTGATCGTGCCGGAAGATCGCGAGCATGTGCAGGCCGCGATCGAGCGCATACGCAAGGGCGAGCGCGCAACCTTCGAATATCGCATCTGCCGGCCGCTGGATGGCGAGATACGCTGGCTGCGCGACGCCGATTTCCCCATGCTGGACGACGCAGGCAAGGTCGCTCATATCGGGGGGATCGGCCAGGACATTACGGACCTGAAGCGTCAGCTGGCGAGGTTCGCCGAGTTGCAGCATCACACGCGCAACACGCTTGCGGTGATCCGCTCCATCGTGCGCCACACGATGGAAAAGAGCGACAGCCTAGAAGAAGCCGCCGCGCATCTGGAAGGACGCATCAATGCCTTTGCTCGCGTGCAGGCGGCGGTCACGCGCCACCCGTCGCTCGACATCAATCTGGCGTCAATCGTGGCGGAGGAGTTGCGCGCCGCCGGTGGCCGCGAAGGCGATAATCTGACCATCAACGGCCCTGCCCTGCCGCTGACCCCCAAGGCGGCCGAGACGTTCGGGCTAGTCGTCCACGAGCTTGCTACAAACGCTTTGAAATACGGAGCGCTTTCCGGCCGCGCCGGCCGCATCGAGATCGAGTGGCGCCTAGGAGACGATACGCTCCACTTCATCTGGGCCGAGCACGGCGTGCCCGATTTGCAGCCGGTCGAGCACCACGGCTTTGGTTTCGAGGTGCTGGAGCGGACTTTGCCCTACGAACTTGGGGCAATCGTGGATCTGCAGACCGCCCCAAGTGGTCTAAGCTTCACCGCTGCCATACCGCTTTGGGCCATTATCAACCGCTAGCATAGCAAAGGCTCGCGCAACATATAGCTTCGCTCGGAGGCGCCCTTAAGAAAGTTCAGCCGGCTCGCGAAAAGCGGGCCTCGTCCTCGTCCCTTTGCCTGCCGCCAAGCGCCGCCGCAACCGCCGCGATGAAGGCGCCGATCACCAGCGACAAAGCTCCGACCAGTGCAGTTGTAGCACTTACCTTGCGCGCCTTGTCGGCGGCCGCCTTGGCTTTGTTCTTGGCATCATCGATCCGCGCCAAGACTTCGTCGACCCGCTTCTGTGCGTCGGCTTGTGGAAGGCTCGTCCGCGACGCCACGAGACGAACGAGATAGGCCTTGTCGTCCGCGCTCATTTCGCCGTTCGCCGCACTGATTGTCAGTATACGCGTCGCCTGCCCAGCCGCATCGGCATTGTTCTGAGACGTACCAGCTGCGGGCGGTGTTGCAGCGGATGCGTCGGTCGGCCGGAACAATGAGTCGACGAAGTAGCCAGACAAGTCATTGGCGGATGGCGATGGCGCCGATGAGGCCTGCGCAGTTGCACCGGCGGCGGCGCCGCTCAGCAAGGCCGTCGTGGCCTTAGCGCCCGTCCCGACGATTCCGGAGATGGCCGAACCAAGGACAGTGGCCACCAGCAGGGTGGCCAAGGCCCAGGCCAGGAAGCCATGCGCAGTATCGCGGAAATACACCTCATCGGTATGGACGTTGACCCATTTGGTGCGAAGCCGCCCGGCAATGTAGCCGCCAAGCGCGGATGACAGCCACTGAACGATGACAAGCCAGATGGCCGTCGAGACCGCAAATGTCGTCAGCGAGGCACTCCCCCATGGCGACATCATCGTCAGGCCAAGGCCTGAACCGACGAGCATGAGGATGACGGTCAAAGTGGCCGCCGCGAAGGCGCCCGCCACGATAGGCCCCCAGCTGACGGCGGAAGTCGTTGTTTCGATTGCCGCGGGTTCGCCGACTGCGGAAAAAGCGTTCGTCATTTGCCCGCTCCTAACGCGCGAAAAGCATCAAAAGAATAATGATCGGTATCGGAACGCCAAGCAGCCAGAGCAGAATACCTCGTCCCATTTCTTTCCTCCTGCGGACAGGGTTGAGAATGCCTGTAGCTAATTCCCGGATTTCGCTTTCGTTCCGTTCGCTGAGTTGGCTTAGGCGTGTCTTTGAATTCAACGGAGAGCTCGGGCGCCAACGGACGGCGTGGCAATAGACCCAGAAGCGTCTGTTCCACAAAAACGTTATGCGTTCTTGCACTTAACGCCGGCTGGAGGGCGAACTGGAAAGCACCGGGATATTGGGCGCGGTGTCCACGGCGGTGGCTGAAGAAGTCTCACCCAAATCTTCAATCAATGACAGGCGGGCTCGGTTCAATCGACTTTTGATCGTGCCGATAGCGCAACCGCAGATGCTCGCTGTTTCCTCATAACTCACGCCCATGATGGCGATCAGCACCAAGACCTCGCGCTGTTGAGGTGGCAATTTGCCGATAGCAGCGTGAACCTCCTGACTACGGATATGCCATTCCTGGTCGCCATAGCTGATTGAATGGGCTGATGCGCAATCGATCGCTCCTGGCGCCTCGCGCATATAGACCTTGTGCTTTGTATAGAACGTGTTGCGCATGATCGTGAACAGCCACGACTTCATCCGCGTTCCGGGTTCGAACTGATCGATATGCGCTATGCCCTTGAGCAGAGTTTCCTGCACGAGATCGTCCGCGTCGGTCTTGTCTCTACAGAAGGTGCGCGCAAAAGCTCTCAAGGCCGGGATCAGATCGACGATCGTCGCCTCCCTTTGGAGGGCTGACGAGCCGGAATTCATCGTCCGCAAAAACGCCTCCTGGAGGATAGCTTGGATTGGATGACCAAAGCTAATGCGCCGCGAACAGGTAGGTTCCTGTTACAGCTTCAATAGACGTCCAGCCGTCGTCAAAGATTTCGAGCGCTGTCATTTTTTAGCGATCGATCTTCGCTTTGGGAGGCAGGATCACGCCGCTCGCCAGCACGTGCCGAGGCATAGTGCCGCCGCTACGCATCCATTCCAGTGTGAGCTCGGCAAGCAGTTTTCCTGCAGCATCGAACTCAAGCTTTGACACTAAAGACCCATCACCGCCAGACAGGATCTGACACGGCTGCCGCTGCGGCCGCATTGGGGCTCTTTCAGTGTAGCTTGCCGTTGGCTTTTTTGGCCGCCATCCGAGCAGCTGTTTCCAATTCCCGCGCCAACTCAAAAAGCCGGTCGGGGGCAGGTTCGTCTGCGACGATCTCAAACGCAGCAAGCAGTTCTTCGTCGAGCGTTGAACGCTTTGGAGCCGCTGTTTGGGTCTCGATCGGGATCATGTTGTATCGACGCACGGGCCTGCCCATAACATATGTTAACACACCCGGCGCAACCGGCAATCAAAGCAAAAGTTCCCTTCCTGCATTCCTCGGAGGGTTGGGAGACGCAGCCAGCCGGCCTTCATTCCGCCGCCATGGCATTGACTCTACGCTCGGCAATTTCCGAGAGCTTGTCGTCGGCCGCTTTCTCTTCCTTGAGGTTTTCGGCCAGGACAGCGGCGCAGTCGTCTCGCCCGAGTTGCTTGGCCCACGCTATCAGCGTTCCATATCTAGTCATTTCATAGTGCTCGACGGCTTGAGCCGACGCGATCAACGCAGCGTCGAGGACTTCCTTGTCGTCGACATCGGCGCTGACATCGTCAGCCTCCTCGAGAATGCCGTCGATCGCAGGGCAATCGATCGCTTTAATCTTCTGGCCGTGCATCTCGAAGACCTCTTCGACCCGCGCGACATGGCCTTCCGTTTCGCGAAGATGCTTCTCGAACCCAGCCTTCAAATTGCCGTCTGAAGCCTTCTCGATCATCTTTGGCAGCGCCTTTAGAATCTGCTGCTCCGCGTAATAGATGTCCTGGAGTGCGTGAACGAATAGGTCGTCCAACGTCTTGATGTCTTTCGAGAAAAAACCCATGGTGCTCGCCTTCCGCTTGTCCTCGCAATTGCTGAACTTCCGGGCTGCAAGGAGCCAGGAAGCGGCTCTAATCGCGGGACAGCCTGAATGTTCCTCACCTCCAGACGGCGCGAGCGCTGACAAATCCCGTATTCTTCCTTGTGATCTTGCCAAGTTGGATGATTGCGAGGGCGTATTTTCGGTCGGAGTCGCCAACTGGGACTGCATCGGGACCGAAGCAGTCCCGATCAGACTTGATAAAATTCCCGATACCATTCCACGAAACGCCGGACGCCGATCTCAATCGGAATTCTCGGCCTGAAGCCGGTCGCTTGCTCAAGTGAGCTGACATCGGCGCAGGTCGCAGGCACGTCACCGGGCTGGAGCGGCATGCCGTTGCGTTTCGCCTTTTTGCCCAGCGCGTCTTCGAGCAGTTCGATCAAATGGTTCAGCTCAACCGGCGAGCTGCCGCCGATGTTGTGGATCCTGAAGGGCGCATTACTCGTCGCCGGGTCAGGGGTCGCGCTGTTCCAGTCCCTATTGGGTGTCGCAGGCAGCTGCATGACGCGGACTACCCCCTCGATGATGTCGTCGATATAGGTGAAATCACGCTGCATGTTGCCATGGTTGAAGACATCGATAGGCTCGCCCGCGAGTATGGCCTTGGTGAAGATGAATAAGGCCATATCCGGTCGGCCCCATGGCCCATAGACGGTGAAGAACCGCAATCCCGTCGTCGGCAGTCCGAGCAGATGGCTGTAGGCATGCGCCATCAGCTCGTTGGCCTTCTTGCTGGCGGCATAGAGGCTGAGCGGGTGATCGGCGGAATCGTGCACGGAGAACGGCATTCGCGTGCTGCCGCCGTAGATCGAGCTCGAGGACGCATAGACCAGGTGGCCGACTGAGGCGCGGCGGCATCCTTCCAGGACATTGAGGAATCCGCTCAAATTGCTTTCGCCGTAGGCGTAGGGGTTGGTAAGCGAATGACGGACGCCGGCCTGGGCTGCGAGATTGACGACGATTTCCGGATCGACCGACGCAAAGAATACCGAGACGCGCTCACGATCGGCGAGTTCGACATGCTCGAACCGGAAATGCGGAAATTCCTCCAACCGATCGAGTCGGGCTCGCTTGAGGCTCACGTCGTAGTATTCATTCATGGAATCGAGACCGGCAACTTGCCAACCGTCGGAAAGCAGTCTCCGGCATAGATGAAAACCGATGAAACCGGCTGCCCCGGTGACAAGAACAGGCCTGTTTGGCGTCACGACGTGTCCCTAACGTTAGCTGTGACCAGATTCACACCATTTCCACCCTCGCCTCCCTTTATCCTCGGAAGCATCATCAGAATGATCGATGAAACGTCTCTTGGGCGGAGCCATAACCGAACTTCATCTTTAGCTCAGGCAAGCCATGCTCCCGGCATATGTGACGGCACCAGCAGCGGACCAGGATCTTGATGGGGCTCCTCTTCCGCCGGGGCCGCCCGAATGGGCAGAGGTGTCTGATTATGCCCTGGACCGGGGCGGACCCGTCCTGCGGCCATATCCGCCTTTGCCGGCTGGGTTTGCGGATATGGGGATCGGCCCGCGGCTGCAAGCCGTCGTAAGCCAACATCCGTACAAGATCGCCATCAATGATGGCGCGGACGAACTCTCCTATTCGGCGCTCGGCGCCGCCGTCGAGATTCTATCCCGCCGGGTTGCAACCGCCGTCCCCGAAGGGAAGCCGGTAGGAATCTGGCAACCATCCTCCGTCTGGGGCATCGTTGCCATGCTCGCGACGATAGCAGCCGGACGGGTTTCAATTCCGCTTAACGCGAGGGATCCCACCCCTCGCGTCAAGGAGATCGTGTCGGCGGCCAAGCTCGGGACAATGCTGGGCATGGGAGACCCTCCGCCCGATCTGGCCCAAGACCTCCAATGGATCGACATGGGGGCGAATTCGGCCGCCGCGCGAGACATGTTGGCAACGCTCCTTCCGCGGCCCTCCGTCGATGAGCCGGCGATCATTCTCTATACCTCAGGCAGCACCGGCCGCCCCAAGGGCATCGTCAACAGCCAACGCAGCTTGCTGTGGCGCGTGAAACAATATGTCGAGGCGTGTCACGTCAATTCGGACGACGTTTTTCTTCCCCTGGCTGGGCTGGCCACGATAGCGGGCTGCCGAGAGATTCTGACGGCCCTTCTCAACGGCGCCACCCTGCAGCTTGTTGAGTTGGAAGCGGTAGGCCTGCGCGGCGTTCGCGCGAGGATGAAAGACCAGGGCGTGACCGTCACCTATCTCGTGCCGGCCTTGCTTCGAACTCTGATGGCAGATGTGGCTGCCGATACGTTCAGCTCGCTCAGAATTGTCCGTGTGGGGGGCGAGAAAGTGCTTTGGACCGACATCGCTCTTCTGCGCAAAGCCGTCCCGCCGCATTGCCTCGTCCAGATAGGCTATTCGTCGACAGAAACGACAGGATCGCAGTGGTTCCTGCCGCCGGAGCCGCCGAACACTGAGCCCGACGTGCCGGTTGGCCGCCTTTTGCCCGGGATCGCATTCTCGATCGTGAACGAAGAGGGACACGTCGTTCCGCCCGGTGAGACGGGGGAACTCGTGATCAAGAGCCCTTATGTCCTCCTCGGGCACTGGGAAAACGGCGCCGTCATCCCTGTCGATCCGGATTCCGACAACGCGCGCGAGCGGATTTTTCCGACCGGTGATCTCGTGCGGTTGGACGGTGATGGTCTGCTGAGGATCATTGGCCGTAAGGGGCGGCAGATAAAGATCAACGGGCGACGTATTGAGCCGGCCGAGCTTGAAATGGTGCTGCGATCCGCCCCATCGGTTCAGGACGCTGTGGCAATCGTGACGGAGGCGACCGAACTTGTCGCATTCGCCGTTCCAAGCGAAGGCGCGAACCAGAGCTTTGTCGGTGACCTGCGCCAGTTGATTGCAAACACGCTGCCTCAACCGTTGCGGCCGCTGCGGCTCCATCGCGTGAGTGATATCCCCCGCCTTAGTGGCGGAAAGATCGACCTGGCCAAGCTTGCAAAGATGGACTTCCTTGCCAGGAGGCCGGCCACCGCCGCCGATCCGCCAAATCCCGGTTTCGATCCGGCAGTAAGTCAGGTGGTGGGCAAGGCATGGATCAAGGTCCTCAACACGCGCGCAGCCGTGGGCAGGTGGGATGAGGCTGGTGGAGACTCGCTGAAGTTACTGCATTGCGTGATGGAGATCGAGAATCTCACCGGCCAGGAACTTGGGCTTGAGAGCTTCACGGTCGGGATGAGCGCAGGCGAGATGGTGAGGGCTGTCGTCGCAGCGCAGGCGGCTTCGTCTGGCAAAGTCGCCCCCGAGCACAATCCGCCGCTGCTTTTCCTGTTTCCCGGCTCCGTCGGCTACGGTCCAAGTCTTGCCGCCTTTGCTTCCGCCATGGGAAAAACCGCAAAAGTGGTTCCAATCAGGTACCCTGGCCTTGCATTCATCCTCGCCGGACAGAATGACCTCGCGAGCATGGCGGACGCCGCGTTCCAGCAAGTCAGCCGCGCTCAGCCGTCGGGACATGTCAGGCTTCTGGGCCACTCGCTCGGCGGGGCGGTCGCCTTGGAGGTCGCGGTCCGTCTGCTGGGGGCCGGACGGTCGGTCAAGTTCGTCGGCATCCTCGACACAAGCCTTGAGGGCGAGCGAAGCCGCCTGTGGGACACGGTCACCCGTACGGTGCGCCGGCTGCGGTCCAACCGCATCTCGTTCCATCGCGTAGCCTGCCGTGCCCTGGCGAAGATCGCGGTCGGATTGGGCTACGAAAGACGCCTCGCGCTCGCCATCGACCGGTACACCGAAGGCCAGTTCAATGGGGCGTGTTTCAGGATCAAGCTGGAGCTGCAGGAAGTATTGCGGGCGCAGGCGTTTTTCCGCTGGCTGGTGAAGCCCAAGACCGCGCTTCCGATCCAAGGAACCCTTTTTCGCTGCGCCCGCCCGGATATGTCCCGCGCCATCGGGTGGGATCGGGTGTTTGGTGAGCTGAAAGTGGTTCCGATCGTCGGCACACACATCGATCTGGTCGTGGAGCCCCACGTCGCGACCAACCGTCCGCTGATCGAGAAGGCCGTTTTGCAAACATATACGACGGCCGAAACTCTGCAGTTGGAGGGCCAGTCGACGTGATCTCGGGATTCACCAAGGAAGTACTGGCATTGGACGCCGGCGCGGAGGCGGACCGCATCGTCTCATCGACGCGCGAGCAGGTTCTGGTCATGCTACGGCGGCGCGGGGTGGTGGTCGGATTGTCGGGGGGCATCGACAGTTCCGTCGTCGCATGCTTGTGCGTGCGCGCCTTCGGCAGGGACAAGGTGCTGGGGGTATTCATGCCGGAACGGGATTCCTCCGGCGACTCGCTGAGGCTTGGACGTGTCATCGCAGCCCAGCTCGGCATCGATACTCTGGTTGAAGATATAGCCCCCGCGCTTGATGCCATAGGCGCGTATCGCCGACAGATCGAGGCCATCCGCTCCGTCGTTCCCGATTATGATGAAGGATGGAAATGCAAGCTAGTGCTGACCTCGGTTCTGGAGAGCCAAGGCCTTAACATCACCCGCCTTACGGTTCAGAACCCGGAGGGCGAGGTCAACACGGTTCGGCTGCCCCTGGCGGCCTATCTGCAGATCGTCGCGGCGACCAATTACAAGCAGCGCATCCGCAAGATGACCGAATATTATCATGCGGACCGCCTCGGCTACGCCGTTGCCGGAACGCCGAACCGGCTCGAATACGACCAGGGTTTCTTCGTCAAGCAGGGCGACGGCATCGCCGACGTCATGCCGATCGTGCACCTCTACAAAACACAGGTCTACCAGCTGGCTGAACATCTCGGGGTGGACGAAGAAATCCGCCGTAGGCCGCCGACCACCGACACATTCTCCATGGCCCAAAGCCAGGAGGAATTCTACTTCGCGCTGCCTTACCAGCTGACGGATCTATGTCTCTACGGCGTCAACCATGGGTTATGTGCCGACGAGGTCGCAGCCGCTACGGACCTCACCGGCGGCCAGGTCGAGAAGATCTTCAAGGACATCGAGGCGAAGCGCCGGGCGGCGCGATATCTGCATGCCCGGCCCTTGCCGTCCGTGCCGATGGATGTGGACTGAGGCCGATGTGCGGGATCGCCGGAATACTGGCGCTGAACGCCACCGCCGAACCGCCTTCGCGCGAAGCATTGTTGCGCATGGCTGGCGCGGTTGCCCATCGCGGTCCCGACGAACGGGGACTCTACCGCGACAGACGCGCCGGGCTGGCGCATGCCCGCTTGTCGGTCGTCGATCTTCGGCACGGGCAGCAGCCCCTCGCCGACTGCGACGGTCTGGCGTGGATCGT
This sequence comes from Mesorhizobium sp. B2-7-1, assembly GCF_006440735.1. GTDB lineage: Bacteria > Pseudomonadota > Alphaproteobacteria > Rhizobiales > Rhizobiaceae > Mesorhizobium. Next base: position 61,530 of record NZ_VFUA01000016.1, read on the forward strand.
CTTCAATGGCGAGATTTTCAACTATCTTGAACTGCGCGACAGGCTGTTCGCCCTCGGCCATCGGTTCCGCACACGCAGCGACACTGAAGTCATCCTGCACGCCTATCGGGAGTGGGGTCAGGCAGCCTTCGAGCGTATGAACGGTCAATGGGCGCTGGCGATATGGGACCCGGCCGCCGGCCGGCTGGTGTTGTCGCGCGATCGCTACGGCATTTGCCCGCTGCATTTTTGCGAGCATGGCGGCCGCCTGTTCTTTGCGAGCGAAGTCAAAGCCATTTTCGCGGCCGAGGCAGCGATCCCGCGCGCGTTCGATCCGGCTGGCATCGATGGGACCTTCACCATGTGGGCGGCCGTCGCTCCGCAGAACGTGTTCCATGGCATTCGGGAACTCCCGCCCGGACATGTGCGCATCTACGACAAGGGTATGGCGCGAGAATATCCATTTTGGCGACCGCGCTTCCCGGAAGGCCCCGGTCGCGGCCAGGGCCGATTTAGCGGCTCTTTGGACGAGGCGGTCGAGGAGGTGCGGCTGGCTCTCGAAGCCGCAACGGCATTGCGAATTTTGCAGGCCGATGTGCCGGTTGGCTGTTATCTGTCGGGCGGACTGGATAGTTCGCTGGTCGCCACGCTCGGACGGCGCTTCGCCGGCGAGCGTTTCCAGACCTTCTCGCTGCGTTTTGCCGATGCCGAATATGACGAGACCGAATTCCAGCGGCTCGTCGCGGACATGACGGGCAGCGAGCACCACGAAATAGTTGTTTCCCGCAGCGATATAGCGGCGGTCTTTCCCCAGGTGATCCGCCACACCGAGCGGCCGATCCTCAGAACCGCGCCGGCACCACTCTATCTGCTGTCGAGGCTCGTGCGGGAACGCGGCATCAAAGTCGTGCTGACCGGCGAAGGCGCTGACGAGATGTTTGCTGGTTATGACCTGTTCCGCGAGGGCAAAGTACGCCGCTTCTGGGGACGCCAGCCAGCTTCGACAAAACGCGCCCGACTGCTGGAACGGCTCTATCCGTATCTATCACGCTCACCGGTTCGTCAGCAGGCATTGGCCCGGCAATTCTTCGGCCGCAATATGGAGGCCCACGCCGCAGCCGGTTTTGCGCATGACACGCGCTGGCGCACGACCAGCGCCATCAAGCGCCTGTTCTGCCCTGAGATGCGGGCCGCTTCCGAACGCCGCGATGCGGTGAGCGAACTGATCTCGACGCTACCGGTCGAATTTCCGCGCTGGAGTCCGCTCGCCCAGGACCAGTATCTGGAGATCCGGACGCTGATGTCGAGCTATCTGCTCTCTTCGCAGGGCGACAGGATGCTGATGGCTCACTCAATCGAGGGCCGCTTTCCCTTCCTCGACGACAACGTCGTCAGCTTGGCGAATGCGCTTCCGGATGCCTACAAGCTGCGCGGCCTCGACGAGAAGCACGTGCTGAAGCGCGCCGCGGCGCCGATCCTGCCGCCTGAGGTCGTCGCCCGAAAGAAGCAGCCCTACCGGGCACCGAATGCGCTGAGCTTCTTCGCCACCGACGCGCCTGCGTACATTCGTGAAGCATTGTCCGAGAGGGCGTTGCGTGCAGCCGGTGTCTTCGACCCCCAATCGGTGGCCCGCCTGGTCGGGAAGTGCCAGGCCAGAACTGGTGACGGCGATATGTCGAACTCCGACAATATGGCTTTGGTGGGCGTGCTGTCGACGCAGCTTCTCCACCAGCAGTTTGTCGCGACCCGCCCAGCCGGCGTGACGAACCCGGATCTCAAGATCGACGTCGACTACGAGCATCGGGAAAAGATGCCAGCATGATCCACGATGCCGTACCGCTCCTGCATGATTATTTGACCCATTCCGCCGGCCGGCTTGGCGACAAGGTGGCATTGGTCTGCAACAGGCAACGGTTCACCTATGCCGAAATCGATGAGCGCTCGAATGGAATTGCGCGGCGTCTGGAGACCGCCGGCGTGCGGCGCGGCGACCGCGTGATGATCTTCGCCGACAACACGATGGAGACAGTCGTCAGCTTCTGGGCGGTGCTGAAGGCAAATGCCGTCGTGTGCGTCGTCAATCCGCTCACCAAAAGCGGGAAGCTCGACTACCTGCTCAATGATTGCCGGCCGGCGGCACTGATCACCGACCAGCATCTGCGATCGGTGTTCGATGGACCGGTGCACAACTGCGGTTCGCTGCGCAAGGTGATCGTGTCGGGACCGATCGAGGACGACGAGCTCAGCCGGCTGCCGCACGCGATGCGCTGGGAAACGGCCGCCGTGAAAGAGCCCGCTGCGCCGGCACGCAAATCGATCGACATCGATCTTGCCGCCATTATCTATACGTCCGGGTCCACAGGCGAACCCAAAGGCGTGATGTTGACGCATCGCAACATGACGACGGCATGCACCTCGATAGCGTCATATCTGGAGCTTCGCGAGGACGAGGTCATTCTCAACGTCCTGCCCCTCGCCTTCGACTACGGCCTCTACCAGATGCTGATGGCGTTCCGCACCGGCGCTCGGCTGGTTCTCGAACGCTCCTTCGCCTTCCCGGCGCAGATCCTTCAGGTCATCAAGGACGAGAGGATCACAGGTTTTCCCGGGGTGCCCACGATCTTCGCCTCGCTGGCGGAACTCAGGTCGCTGAAGAATCACGACTTCTCGAACATCCGTTATGTCACCAACACCGCCGCCGCCTTGCCGCTCAAGCACATCACCATGCTCCAGGAGCTGTTTGCCGGCGCCCGCATCTATTCGATGTACGGGCTCACCGAGTGCAAGCGCTGCACCTATCTGCCGCCGGAAGAGCTCGCGCGAAAACCTCTGAGCGTCGGTATCGCAATCCCCAACACCGAGATGTGGATCGTCGACGACAACGACCATCGGGTCGAGCCCGGGACGGTCGGACAGCTTGTCATCCGGGGTGCGACGGTGATGAAGGGCTACTGGGGCAAGCCGGAAGCGACCGCCAGGAAGCTCAAGCCCGGCCCCTTGCCGGGCGAGCAGGTGCTTTACACTGGAGACTACTGCCGAATGGACGCCGACGGCTATCTCTATTTCATCGGGCGCGCCGATGAGATCATAAAATCCCGGGGCGAGAAGGTCGCGCCGAAGGAAGTCGAAAACGTGCTGGTGAACATCTCCGGCGTCAAGGAGGCCGCGGTGGTCGGTGTCCCCGACGAGCTTCTTGGCCAGGCGGTGAAGGCGTTCGTCGTGATCGAGCAAGGCCGGATTGTCGGCGAGCGGCAGCTTCAGATGGAATGCCAGAAGCGGCTGGAAAACTTCATGGTCCCGAAGTCTATCGTCATTGTGCCCAGCCTGCCGAGGACGGACACAGGGAAACTCAAGAAGGTGGCTCTGTCATAGCGCCCTGTTGGATGGCGCGACCGTATTTGGTCTTTATCGGAGGGTGGGTTATGGATACGATTTTGGCAACGAACCCCGCGGGCGACATTTACACCAAACAAATTCGCGATTTCCTGGCTTCGAACTTCTACATCGCCGACGTGAAATCGCTCAGCGCCACGGAATCGCTGCTCGATCAGGGCATCGTCGATTCCACCGGCGTGCTCGAGGTCATCGGCTTCATCGAAGAGACCTTTGGCGTCATTGTGGAAGACAGTGAGCTCCTGCCGCAGAACCTCGATTCTATCCAGGGAATAGCGCAGTTCATCGCCCGCAAGAGGAGATGAGCCCGACCTGCGAGGCGTTCAGTGTTGCGACTTGGTATATCCGAGTACGACACGCGCCTCGCCGGCGCGGTTGATGATGCCGCGGATACCCTCATAGCTCCTGCTGCGCTCGAACAGGCTTGCGACCTGGCGATCCTGGCCGAGGCCGACCTCGAACAGGAGGGCGCCGCCGGGCCGCAGATACCGCAGGGCATCCTTCACCACACGCAGGTGGATGGCGATGCCGTAAGGGCCGGCCGCGAAGGCCTCGCGCGGCTCGAGAGTGACCAGGTGGGAGCGGTCGCCCTGAAGCCGTTTCTCCGAGATGTAGGGCGGATTGCAGACGACAACGTCAATCGAGCCTGGAGAGACGGGCGTGGCCAGCGCTTCGAACAGATCGCCCTGGTGAATCGACACCCGATCGGCCAACCCATGGTGGACGACATTCCGGCGCGCCACCGCGACACATCCATCGGTAAGATCGCTTGCCCAGACCCGCGCCGTCGGAACATGATGGGCGATGGCGCAAGCAAGATTGCCGGCGCCACAGCACATATCGACGACGCGCGGCGTCGGCAGCTTCATTTCATGCAAGACATTGACCGCGGTCGAGCCCAACAGCTCGGTTTCCGGCCGCGGGACAAGCGCACCGCAAGCAACGAGCATCTCCATTCCCATGAAGACCGCGTTGCCTCTGCCATAGGCCTCAGCGACGTCGATATCCTCGCTCAAGGCTTGCCTCCGCTCCAAATGCAGGCGACCGCCGATCGGCGCAAAAATACCAGTGCCTATTGCGCCGCCGCGCTTTCCAGCTCGTTGCTGAACCGGACTTCGATCGTATCTCCCGGCGTCACCTCGGCGTCTTCGTCGGCGGCCTGCTTGCGCCATTGCCCATCGACATTGCGAACGATCGTCATCTGAGCTCGAACTGTTTCGCCGGCAATTGACAGAGGCGCAGCGGTCGCACCCGCGGGCTGCAGCTTCTGGCTCGCGGCGCGAAGCCTGGTGCCGATGTCGGCCAGGCGAACCTCGGTGTCCCGCAATTCGTTCAGCAGACCAAGGCGCCTCTGGTTCTCGTTGCGCTCAAGCTGTCTGGCAAAGTCTTCCTGCTGGCGCTGTGTTCTCATCAGCTCGACCGATGTTTCCAGCGCCCGACTGGACGACAGCAGAACGGCGCGCCGGACGTCGGCCAGCCTGTTGTTCGTCAGGTTGCCGGCCTTGAACGCCTTGGTGACCTGCTCCAGGTCCTCTTCGTCGGCCTTCACTCCATCCGCTTCATCCTGCGCGCGCTTCATCAGCGTGTCGATCTGCGTCGCGGCATCCTTGGCGCCCTTTTCGACGAAGCTCTGCTCCTGCTTAAAATTATCAAGGGAGAGCTTGAGCGCTTCCGCTTCAGCCTTTGCTATCCCCGCCGCCAGCGCTGGGGAAAGAGGCGATCCTTGCGGGGGCTGCGTGTCGAAGTTCTCCTGCTTGTCCAGCTCCGCGCGCAGGCGCGCGCTGTGGAAGTAGTCCCTGGTATATTCTCCCCAGATCATCTCGTAATCGCGTCGCAGATCCGTCGGGTCCGGGCCCGCCTGGTTAGTCCGGGCTCGCAACAGGCTGAAACCGCCGGCGACCGCGATCGCCTGTCGCACTGTCATCAACGGGCGGTAGGCCTGTTGTCCGGGAGTGAGCACATCGCCGGTCACATAGATCGGGCGATACTCGGCGATAATCGCCGTCACGTCGGTCGGCCTTACGACCGCTATCTGTTCGCGGCCGTCGGGCATGCGGATGTGAAAGAGCTTGGTCGGCAGGATCGTTTGCATGCGCGTCTGCAATTCCGGCGGTGTCAGGCCGCCGACCGAGACCGCGCCGACATCGGGCAGCACGATCGTGCCGTCCACCTGGACGACGGCGCGTTGCGTCCGGTCGGAAATGGATGCTATTCCGATCTCGACCGCATCGCCGGGCGAAATCCGATAGACGGTCGACGTATCGGCCGCCGCAGCCAAAGGCGCGGTGCCCAAGACCGCAAGCACCGCAATGGAGAACCGGCTAAGGCTGGTCATTGGCAACAATCTCCTTCGGGCTTTTGTGTTCGCTCCAGTCAAGGCGCGAGACGAATTCGTAGACCGGACCGCCCGGCACGCCCCAATTGCTCGACCAGATCACCTGGGAGCCGTCCGGAGAAGGCGAGGCATGCGTCTCGCTCCAATAGTCGGCGGGAGGGTTCCGCGTCTGCACGATACGGCGCACGGCGCCGCTGCCATCGATACGAAGGGCGATCACCTCACGCGCATAGGGAGCCCAGCCAGGATTGGCCGATACCGCGTCAGGATCGCCGCCAAAGCTGAGGAAGACCCAATCGCCCCTGGCAACGGCGCGGGCCGACGCATGCTCCGCCTGGCCATAGGCGGTAAGGGAGGTCGCTTTCCCGTCCGACAGCCTGCGCTTGATGACCTGGAACTTGTCGGGGTTGGATTTGCTTACGCCGACATAGACCTCGCTGCCATCGGCGTCGACGGTCAGATCCCCGTGACCGGGCCGATGGTTGTCGGTCCATCTTTGGCTCACAGTGCCGTCGACCGTGAAGATTGCGCGCTGCTCCGTACCGTCCAACAGGTTCTGAAAGCACAGGATATAGGTCCCGAGCGGGGAGATCGTGCAGGAGCTGGCCGTTCCGGGAACCTGAGAAAGATCGATGTCTGGAAATTTCTGCCGCCGGTTCAGATCAAAGGCAAAGACGACGTCCGCGCCGTCCTTGCGGACCGCGCGGACCGCGATGCGGCTGCCGTCCCGGCTGGGATTGCCTTTCGACGGGCCGAACTGCAGATCGTGATAATCGGGAGATGTAAAAAGGATATCGTCGTGGTTGGTTCGTGGCGCCCAGGTCGAGACCGCCCGGTCCTGAACGCAGATCATCAATTCCGCATTTCGAGGATGCCACTCGCACTCGCCCCCTCTTTTGCGCCAAAACAGCGCCACGTAGGTGTGCCCGTCGAGAAAGCACATTCCGTTGCAGCCATTGTCGAGGAGAAGCAATGTCTGGTCCGCGTTCCAGGCTTGGGCGCTCGAATAGCGATGGCTGCAATATTTGGGGCCGCAGACGACGCCATTTCCAAGAGCGCCGGGCTTGGTGATGCGGACAATGCTCGTGCCGAATGCGGGGTCGGCGGCGGGACGAAGATAGTCAGGCAAATCCATCATCACGGGCGCCACGAAGCCGGTGGAATCGTTGCTTCCATGCCCCCCTGCCGTCCGCAGGCCGACAAGCGCGGCAACGCAAACCAGCAGTAATGCGGCGGGAAGCGCGGGCTGCTTCATGTCATGTAGCCCATCTCATGACGCACCAGCCCCTGGTTGAGACGCGCGCGCCACCACGCGATGGTCCGTTTCAGGCCTTCGCGCAAGTCCGTTTGCGCTCTCCATCCTGCCGCGCGCTCGAGCCGGGATGAATCCGCCAGCAGCGCCCGGACCTCGGAATTTTGCGGGCGCAACCGGCTCTCGTCGCGATGGACCGGCTTGTTGGCGCCGCTCAACTCCACGACCAGATCCAGCACGTCCGAAATGGTCACGGCACGCTGGCTTCCGGCGTTGTAGGCATGGCCGAATTCGAGTTCGGCGGAACCTGCGCTCAGAAACGCCGCGGCAGTGTCTTCCACAAAGGTAAGGTCGCGTATCGGACTGGTATCCCCCACCATGATGGCCGGGCATTTTGGGTCGATCGCCTGCCTGATAAGGGTCGGAACGATTGCGCGCTCGCTTTGCCTCGGCCCGAATGCGTTGAATGGACGAAGCAGGACGACCGGGACGTCGAACGAGCGCGCGTAGGACTCCGCCATCATGTCGGCTCCGATCTTGGAAGCCGAGTACGGCGACTGCCCCTGCAACGGGTGGGATTCACTGATCGGCATGGTCAAGGCGGTGCCGTAAACCTCGCTTGTGGAAGTATGCACCACGCGCTCGGTATCCCACTGGCGAGCCGCTTCCAGGACATTCACGGTGCCCATGATGTTGGTCTCGACATAGGACTGCGCGGCTGCGTAGGAATACGGGATGGCGATCAAGGCCGCGAGATGAAACACCACGGCCTGGCCGCGGACGATCCGGTTCAGGAACGCGCTGTCGCGGACGTCGCCGCGGACAAGCTTAAGCTGCCCGCGGATATCGTCCGGAAGATCGTCCAGCCATCCGTGGCTGTCGAATGAATTGTAGAGAGCCAGGGCCGTCACATCGGCCCCGCCACGCACCAGGGCTTCCGTCAGGTGTGATCCGATGAACCCATCCGCGCCGGTGACCAGAACTCTTTTGCCCTTGTAGGTCATGACAGACGATCCCCTGCAGCATTTAGACCCTGATTTTGCGAATGCCGCGAACGAACAGAGGAGAGCTCACGTATCGCCTGGACGCTCCACGGCCATGCCAAGGACGATGAAGACGCCTCGAACGATCAGTGCCGCGTCCGATACGATGGTCCGGCGCGCATAGTAGGAAAGATCGATCCTGGCTTTGGCCGGAAAGAGGACTTCCTTGTAGAAAGCGGTCGGCTCGACGCCTTGAGGATAAAAAAGTGCCTCGTGGCGAAACATGATCTGAGCAGGGCCGAACAAGCCTGGCTTGTATTGCAGGACAGCTTCGTAGCCATCCCTGAAGCAGTCGGCGAATGGCAAACTCTCCGGACGCGGCCCGACCAGGGCCATTTCCCCTTTCAGGACGTTCCACAACTGCGGCAGTTCATCCATCTTGCTGAAAGCGAGAAACCTGCCCACCGTCGTCATGCGCTCATCGTTAGCAAGTGTCAGCGCAAAGCCTCCAGCATCACAGCGCGGATAGAATTTTCGGAACTTGTACATGCGGAAAAGCTGACCGCCGGCGCCGATGCGCGGCTGAACAAAGAGCACCGGTCGCCCGCCCTCCAGCAGCAGCGCCATTGCAATAAGCGTCATCATCGGCGATAGGACAATCAGGCCGAGGAACGCGGCAATGATGTCCATGGCGCGTCGGCCAAGTCCATGACTTACGCGGCGCATTGCAAGCCGGCCAATGGGCATGCCGAACGCGTTCATGCTGCTGTCCCTGCCCGGGCGCAGCTGTTGAGGGCGGATGCCAGGGCGTCCACGACTGCCTCAGCCACGGGAGATGTGATCTGCGGATGCAGCGGAATGGTCAGTTCACGGTCGGCGAAGTCCTCCGTGCGCGGCAGGTGAACTCCGGGAAAGAGTTCCCGATAGAGCGTCATTTGATGCAAAGGTGGATAGTGAATTGTTGTCTGTATGCCCTGCGCCCGCAGTTCATCAATGACCTCCTGCCTGTTGACGTAACGAGGTAAGAGGATCGGCATGATGTGATAGGCAGAGGTGCGCGGTTCGGCAAACGGCATCGACACGGCCGGACAGCGAATGGCGATAAGACGCCGATACAATGTGACAAGGACGCGTCTGACTTCGTTCCATTCTTGCAGATTGCGCAGTTGAACCAAGCCGATGGCAGCCCTCATTTCATCCATGCGATAGTTGAAGCCCAGCATGGTCACATCATATTGCGGCGTGCGGCTGTTCAGTCTCTGACGTGTGCTGGTGGTCATGCCATGGCCACGCGCTTGGCGGATCTTCTCCCGTAAATCGGGATCGCGCGTAATAACCACGCCGCCTTCGGCGGTGGTCATATTCTTATTGCCGTAGAAGCTGAACGCCGCTCCCGCGCCAAAGGTCCCAACCTCTTTCAGGCCGGGAGCATGCGCGGCGTCCTCGATTATATAGAGCCCTCGCACGCTGGCGAATGCCTGCCACTCCTGTTTGTTTGCGAGATAGCCTGCAAAATGGACGAGGATCACAGCCCTAGTGCGGGAGGTGCAGCTTGCCTCCGCATCTTCGACCGACATCAGAGGCACATCATCGGACTCTATGTCGACGAAGACCGGCTTGGCGCCGACATACAAGACTGCGTTTACCGTCGCCACGAAGGTCAATGAAGGCACCAGAACCTCGTCGCCAGGCCCGATCCCAAGTCCATAGAGAATGAGGTGGAGAGCTGCGGTGCAGGAGCTGACGGCGACACAGTCATCAGCGCCATGCTCCGCAGCGAACGCTTCTTCGAATGCCCTGACGCGCTCGCCCATCGTCAGCCAACCGCTGTCGATCACCTTCGACAAAGCGGCTTTCTCCGGCACACCCAGCATGGGGGCACTAACCAAGAGCATCCCAACCTCCCGGCGAACTCACGCGGACCTCGATAGCCTCAGGCTGCAGCCGCGGCGACCTCGATCGAAGCCGACTGCTCCTCCCAGGAAACCGTTTGCGCCTTCTGGAAGTCTTCGACGCGGCCGATGTCCAGCCAAAGTCCCTCGTGCTTGTAAACGTGCACGACCTGTCCATCCTGGAGCATTTGCAGCATGAGATCGTCGAAGCCGAAGGGGATGCCCGATGGAATGAACTGCAGAACGGCTGGATTCATGCAGTAAATCCCCATGCTCACCAGATGCGTGAGCGCAGGCTTTTCGCGAAACACCTGGACGGTGTCATTGACCTCGTCGATAACGCCAAAGTCCATTTTGGTGACGCGCGCTGCCGTAGCGATGGTGACCAGATCCTTGTGAGCCCGGTGCGCCGCCACGAAACGGCTGAGGCTCAGGTCGGTAAGCACATCGCCGTTGAGCACCAGAAACGGTTCATCCAGTTCGTCCCTGATCAGAGAGAGCGGGCCGATGGTCCCGAGCGGCTCCATTTCCTGGGTATAGCGTATCTTGAGGTTCCATTGCGAGCCGTCGCCACACACGCTGCGGATCAGATGACCGAGGTAGCCGGTCGTCACGTAAACGTTCTCGATGCCGTTGCGCCGCAACCATTTGAGCAGCAATTCAAGCACCGGCCGGGCACCGATAGGCATCAGAGGCTTCGGCAGAACCGATGTGAACGGGCGCAGACGCATGCCCATTCCACCGCATTGGATAACCGCTTTCATTTGATACTCCCTGCGCACACACGGCCGACACAGGCCAACAATCAAGCTCAGCATCCGGAAGCTCACGTGCGGCTATACGGGGTCCCGCCACCCGATCTGCCGGACGCGCTCCGAATTGACCGAGAAATACGCTGGGCCTGTAGGTCTGTCGTCGTGCGTTCGAATGGCACGCCCAACTGAGCGATATCGGGACAGCAGGCGGCGTTGGAGCCTGCGCCGGGATGCGGACGCCGCATGGCTAGGGACCAAGGTCCGACTTTGCATTATGGTAAACGCAGAGTAGCGTTTCCGGCCGGAAGAGGCACATTTCTGTTGGGTTCCGGTTTGGCGGACAGGTCCCGCATCGTCACAGAATTAGTTCGTAGGCAAAAACGTTCTGGACGTGAGCCATAGTCCCCGGGCCGAAAGTGTCTGCGTTGGGGTAAAATGTACAAAATTGTCATCGCCGATGATCACGGTCTCTACAGGCGTGGCTTACGGTTGGCGTTGACTGCCGGCATTGAAGGCGTCGAGATATTTGAGGCCACGTGCTTCGATGCCGTGATTGGGCTTCTTGCCGAACACGAGTGCGTCAGCTTGGCGATGCTCGACCTGAACATGCCAGGGCTCTTCTCTCAGGAGGTGATTGGCGATGTTTTGGCTGCCTACCCGAACACGCGCTTTGCGATCGTTTCGGGAAACGATTCACGTTCCGAAATCCTGACCGCTCTCAATGTCGGGCTGCACGGTTATATCGTGAAATCGCAAAGTGACGAAGAGGTCGTCCTGGCGGTCAGGGAAATTCTGTCAGGCCGCATCTACGTGCCGGCGCTCCTGTCCCGGCATTTGAGCCACGAACAGCCGCTTGATATCCGTCATGGGAGCAGCGCCGGCGCCGGCGCACTCGAAAGACTAACATCCCGGCAAAAGGATGTACTAAGGCTGATGGCGGAAGGATATTCCAACAAGGAGATAGCGCGAGACCTCGACATCGCCGAGGCTACGACGAAGATCCACGCGGCGGCGATCATGCGAGAATTGGGCGTTCGAAACCGAACGGAAGCGGCGGTTCTGATAAAGACCTGGCTGGGAACGGTGTGAGCTACGCTTGAACTTCCTTGGACGACAGCCGAAGTGAATATCGAAACCCGTCCTCCCTGACTTCGAATTGCGAGGAATGACCGACAAGGGGCGTTCCGTCGACCCCAAGAACCATCGATCCGAAACCTTGGCGCTTGATCGGAGCCGTGCGGCGGCCCGTTTCGATCCACTCAAAAACGATCTCGTCGCCTGTTCCGCCTGCGGCGAAAGCCCAATGTGCCTCAACCTTGCCCTGAGCATCGCCGAGCACGCCGTGCTTGATCGAATTGGTTGCGAGTTCGTGGATGATCATTGCAAAACTCTCCGCCGCTCCGCCTGAAATCTTGATGTCAGGACCCGTGATTATCGTCTTGCCATCTTTCGAAAAGGGCTGGAGTTCCTGAACGACCAAGTCCCGAATGGTGGATGACCCATCCGCACCGCGCGTGAGCAGCATGTGCGTCGCCTCAAGCGCGCGAATTCGCTCGACGAGGGTATCTTTGAATTTGACGATGTTGCCCTCTGTCGCATCCTGCATCTTCACAATCGCGGTGATGACAGGGAACAGATTGCTAAACCTATGGCGGAGTTCAAGCATCAGGGTTTCTTGCTTCCTTACCGCCGCGCGCAGCAGCGTGGTTTGACGGCGCTCGGTCAAATCCGCGGCTATGCCAATGCGCTGGTCTCGGCCATCATGGTTTTCCTCACGTCCCCGCAAGGCGATCCAACGGACTTGGCCGTCGGGTCGCTTGAGACGAATCTCCACGTCGTAATTGGGCCCCCGCCGGCTGGTTCCTGGAGGCGATGCGAGCTTATCCCAATCCGCTGGATGGACGATTGAAGACAGATCGGAAAGGGGGCGCAATGCCATCTGGGGCAATCCAAGAATTTCCCAAAACTGCCGTGAGCCCGAAATGGCATCCTGGCCATAGTCTATTCGCCAGGTGCCCAACCGGCCGGCAGACAATGCGAGATCGAGCCATTCGTTTTGAGCTACGAGCGCTTCGCGGGCGGCTCTTCGCTCGGTTATGTCATCTACGACCACAAACAGGCTGTCCGACGGCACCGTGTCCGACGCAGAAAGAGAAAGCGTCAACCAAGCCCAAACTGTGCCGCCGTCGCTTCTGATCAGGCGCGTTTCCGAGCTGAACCACGGCGCGTCGGGTACCAAGGCGACGAGCGAATTCTTGAGTAGCGCTCGATCATCTTGATGGACAACTTCATCTATGGGCCGCCCGACAAGCTCGTCTTCGGGGTAACCAAGCAACACGCTGAGGCGTTTGTTCAGCCACAGCAATTCTCCTCTGTCGTTCACAGTCGCAAAGCCCAGCTCGGCTCGTTCGAAAGCCCCGCGGTAACGCGACGCTGCAGCTTCGACCGGGGCGAGCTTGACGTCCAGTGCGGCCTGTAAGCTTCGCCTGGACTGATCGAAAAGGAAGGCGATCATCCCCCCGGCAAGCGCAAGCAGGATTGCGCGCACCCACTGATCGGCGGGGGACTGGCCATCCATAATTGTCCTGGCACCCAAGCCGGCAGCCGCCATCAAAACCGTTGATCCGACCGCCACCAGACGGTTTTCAAGGAAAGCGATGACAACAATAGCGGGAACAAATTCGAGGAAGGCCGGGTCTACGCCGCCCGTGAGGAAAATAGCTACCTCAAAGAGCAGCGTAGCGACCAGGACAGCCATCGAGGCCAAGTGCGTTGGCGACAGGATTGGACCTCCTCAACAACTCGTCCAACCTAACTACAACCTTTGGTCTAGGTCATTGAGGTTAGGCCGTCGAGTGGGCAGCTAGTACGTCTGCTTGCTTTCAGACCGCCAAAATCCGAGGTCTTATGAAGCCAGCACCCAATCGTCCGGCTGTCTGTCGTCAAGCTCTGATAGCCGAGATATAGAGAGCAAGGGATGGATGGTCCATGAATCTGGTCAGCGGGCGGAATGACGCGAGGTTGATCGCGAGGTCTGGCACGATCGCGGCTGGCAGCCGAACAACCATGGCCTTCGCTCGGAGCGCCTCTCGTAAAACCATCAAGCCGGTCACAACTGGCGCATATGTGCGGCCGTGCCTTAATTCGATAACCGGCATGCTCGAGCGCATTGGATGCGGGTGGCTGGTGCTGAGTGAGGCAAAGAGGGTGCTCGAATGGAATGAGGCCGCTGAAACCATCCTCAAGGCCTGTGAGGATTCTCTGGATCCGCCCAGTGACCTATCGGCGGCACTGAGGAGTCTGATAGCTGGCGTGCCTGCTCATTTTGCTGCCGGATCGCTGTGCTGGATCGTGATCCGCAGCGCCGGCGACCGACCCGTTGTCATGACTGAAGAAGGCGTTGTCGCCCCCAATGGGTCGATCATTGTGGCACTCCTCGATCGCCAGCCGAGAACAGGGCCCAATCCAGAGACCCTACGGAAGATGTTCGGATTGACCGGCGCCGAGACGCATTTGGCGTTGCGCTTGGCGAGTGGCGATGCCCCCTTGGAAATTGCCGAGCGCAGCCGGCTCAGCCGGACCACGATCCGCACCCAGCTCGCCTCGCTGTTTGCCAAGACGGAGACGAGGCGCCAAGCGGAACTAGTCGCTCTTCTGGGGCGCATCTCGGTGCTGCCGTAGTGCAGGAAACCTTCCGATCATCTGGCGCGGCCGCGTCTTGCGAAAACGCACCACCGCTCTACGTTGCGTCGAGCGTTTCGCGGAAACGACGAACCGCTCCAACTCCTTGTCTAAAGAAATTCTAGGAAAAGTGTGAGCGGCTTTCCGTTCGGAATTGCTTAAAAAACAAGAAGATAGGACGTTTCGCCGTTTCCGTGAAACGGTGAAACGTCCTAGACGCATTTACGCACACTCCTGTAACGGGCCCAGCATCTCTGAAGGGTCGCATCAGCGTTTAAGGTTCTGCACCGGGCCGAGTTTTGGGCGGATTTTGAACAAATATTCCAGGACGTACTGGTTCGCGATCTTCATGACGGACGGTCGAAGGATCTGCACGGCGTCTCGCATCGTCGTTCGCAAAGATTGATGTCGGAACCTGGCCGGGATGCGAGCGACCCGCAACGCACGCAAGAGCGACTCGGGTTTTGGAAGGCCCTTTCTGTCCTTGATCAGATGCCAATTGAGCTGTTTGACGGCAAGAGTGACCTCGTCCACGTCCTCGTAGCTCTTCGACGTCGTTATGCTCGGGTGGTGCGTCGCATCATAAAAGATCAGACCTTCGTTGATCGCCACCATCTCGCCGTAACGGGCCAGATCGACAAAGAACAATTGATCGACGCCGGCAGGGATGGATTTGTGTGCGCGCATCTGACATCCGGCGTGAATTACGGCCGCGTTGATCAGGAGCGTCGAAGGTATGATGCCGAGGCTCCGTGTCATGCGCACGAGATAGAGATCAGTCAGGCACTCCTGGCTCGAATAGAGCGAAACCCGGTTCTCCTCCGGCGGATCCGTTCGCGTTACAACCCGGTTCTCCTCGACAACATGAGCCGCACAGGTCATGAACGCTGCCGACGGATATTTTGTCGAGACCTCGGCGAACTTTTTCAGAGCTCCAGGGGCCAGCCAATCGTCGTCATGCAACAACTTGATCCACTTGCCAGTGCAGGCAAGCATGGCGTTGTTGGTGTTCTCCACCTGCCCCCTGCCTCTTTGGTTTTCAACAATTCGGATGCGCGGATCGCTTCGTGCATACTCCTCCAAGATGGGCCAACTCGGCCCTTTTGGTCCTTCGTCGTCGCTGACGACAAGTTCCCAGTCGGAAAAATCCTGCCCCACGACGCTGTCGATGGTGCGTCGAATGGTGTCCGGCCGGCGATATGTCGGGACGGCGACGGTAATGAACGGACGTGCGGGTGTCGCGTCGGAAGCGTGAGCGAAATCGGGCACAGGACTAAGCGCCGACAGTTTCGTCTCACTTTTGCTGGCGGTCACCGGTTCTGCGGAAGGCACGGTTCCTTCGCGACGCGCGCCGCTACTCAACAGGAGCCTCATCGTGCTGTTTCCTCGCGATTGGATGCGGGCTCGGCAGGGTTGCCCTTGCCGGTTCGGTGCTCCGCTTCAGAAGGTACAATGACACCGCGGTTTTGATGGCAAACCCAACCATCCCGCCAATGGCCATGAGATAGATGACGTCGATAGGTTCCCACCCCACCTTGGCGCCGGCGAGCAGCGGAGCAAAGACAAGTACCATCCGCGCCGCGTCGACGACGAGCCGCACCTCCTGCCGTCGCAACAGGGCGGGAACTTCGCTAAGCGGAGTCGACAAGGCCTGCATGGCGCCCATGAACGCCAAGGCAGTCATGATTTGAGCCGTCGGGATCCAAGCCTCGCCCAGGAGCGGGACGACAAGATACGGAGCAGTCAGCCCAAGCGCCAGTATCGGCAACGCAGCGAGGCCCGTGACCAGGATCAGGAGACCACGCGCGACGCCGAGCATATGCCCGCGATCGTTGCACTTGTTTGCTTCGGCGACGAATACGTTGCTTAGCGGGGTGGCTATCAGCACGATGGGCCCGGTCACCAGTCGTGTCGCAACGCCGAGGTAGCCGGCGAAAGCTGCGCCGAACAACGAACCCACGAGAATTGCCGGAAGATTGTTGATGGCATAGCTGCCGAGGGTCGCGGGGATATCGAACAATGGGAACTTGTATTCCCTGGCTGCCTTGTCGAGGGCGTTTCTCCATGGCGCTCGATAGATGCCACGCACGTCGTCCCAACTCAGAATGCGAAAGCCCAGGAACGCGAGAAAAATGAACTGACTGAGGACATGCGCATGCACCATCGCTTCGCCCCCGAGATGGGCAAGGCCAAAAACCAATTGCAGCAGCGCCATGGTGGCAGGCAGGATCAACCGGCCGAAAGCGAAATCGCGCAGCAGACCCGCGCGCAAGGCCCAGCAATTCATCGTCTCGACGAGGGCGGCGCCGCTCATCCCAATCGGAACGAGCCAGAACAGATGTCTAAGGTGCGCAGGCGCCAGGCTCAAAAGCAATTGTCCGACCGCAAAGGTCAGGACACCAGTCGTCAATACGGCCAGCACGATCAGCTTTACGGTGACGTAGGTCTGTTCGGTTTCCTTGACCCCGTAGAGTGAGGGCTCGAAGCGCAGCGCCGCGACCGCGCCGAGTATGTTCACCGTTGAGAGATAGATCGTGAAGACCCCGAAGTCGGCGGGGGAATAGAGGCGGGCCAATATCGGAATGGTGGCGACCAGGGTGAGTTGCCCTGCAATCGCCATTGCCGAAACACCGCTCGCCGCGCGGACGATCTTGCCAATCGGGCTTGCTGCTATTCGCCCCTCCCTGGATCTCAGAAAGTCGCTGTGGGACATTGGTTCGCGATTCCGAGAAACGGCTGACGACTGGGGTGAGAGCATACGGAGGCAGGCGCTCCGCGCCATCATTCAGGTGAATGATGGCGAGCGTCCCAATGCCTGTTCGAGTCCGCAATGAGGGGGATGAATTGTCGGTGGCGAATGTGACGAGGCGCTGTTAGCGACCGGCAACTATCTGCTGCTGGTCGAGTTTGATCCGCAGATGGGATGACTGCAAGGCGCTCGACTATGGTCCGTAGAGTTCCAGTGTTTCGG
This sequence comes from Mesorhizobium sp. B2-7-1, assembly GCF_006440735.1. Taxonomy (GTDB): domain Bacteria; phylum Pseudomonadota; class Alphaproteobacteria; order Rhizobiales; family Rhizobiaceae; genus Mesorhizobium. The sequence goes on from NZ_VFUA01000016.1 coordinate 78,771, forward strand.
ATGACTGCGCAACCCGCTGGCGCTCACCATCCATTTTGCCCCAGCACGTACTTGGCGATAATCGCCTGCTCGACGACCTGCATGCTTTTGATTGTCGAGCGTTGACTTGAAGTTCTCGCATAGATGACGTCCCGCCCTGACATGGCAAGCATATCGCTTATCGTCTTGAACACGCTCAGGGAACGCATATTGACTTCGAAATCGGCCTCGAAGAGTCGCTCCCCCGGGGGCTCGCTTTCCATGCGCCGGCGAAGACGAGCCGCCACCGTCGCTCGCGGCACCACAACTCTGATCGTGAGATCCGCAACCGGTATATTGCTTAGCACCGTTTCGAGATTGGCTTTGTCCGCGTTCCCGTTGAGCGACGCCAGAGATCCAACTGCTTGAACATAACCCTCGTCGAAGACGAGAATATCTTGAGCCAGCCTGGCTCGATCCCACGCGTGCGACAGCTTTAGTATCTGTTGCAAAATCCGTGCACGCCAGATTGGTTTTTTCGGGGGTATCGCTCTGAGCATCAGAAGGGATTTCGATAGATTTGACGCGCCGTTTCGCGGGAAAAAAATGACATGGGCCGTGGAGATGGTCGCCGAGACGATTCTTGCGACGAACAGGAAGACGCCCAGATCGAGTGGCCCGGACCTGATCGCCGGTCGGTAACTGCGGACAACCTCGGCTCGGTATCCGTCCTCGCGCAATCTGCTGGCAAGAACGTGGGCGAAAAACGTCTTGCCCGAACCGGGCGGACCGAAGAGCTCGACGATCACGACTCAGCACTCGACATGGCGCCTCGCGGCCGGACTCACGATATCCGCGCAAGCAACAGGTTCCCGCTGTCACGGAACCGATATTTGGCATGCCGTTTGAGATTGACCCGGGTAAGGACGCTCCCGATGGCAGTTGAGCTTGCGCGATCCCTTTGAAGCAGCTCCAAAACGCCGCGAGCGATATCGCGCGACGTCTTGTCCCAGCGAATGGCGAGAAGGATCGCGTCCGCCCAACTTGTCAGGAGGCTCGCTTCCGGGCCGACAAGGCCGGACGGCCCGTTGATGATGACGAGGCTGTATTCAGCCTGCAGCTCATCCCTGCATTCGAGGCTGTCCGCGCGCGCAAGAAGCTCAAGCAAATCTTCGGCAGGCGCAACGGTCATCAGGTCGACGCCCGCGCCGGGCACGCTCACAACTGCATCCTCCAGACTACAGCGATCGCGGACAAAATCGCCGAACGACCGGTGAGCCTTCGGTCCGCCGCCCTGACGAACGAATTCTTGCGTGAGCGGATGATGCGTGCGCTCGAGGTCGATCAGAAGAACCGGGCGGCCCAACCGTGTAGCGGCCAGCGCCAGGCTCCAAGCAAGCTCATTCGCACAGTCATGGCGCAAGCTGGAGGTGACAAGGATGGTGTGTGGGAAACGTGCCCTGGCTTGATTTGGCGCCGCCGTAACCAAAAGCGACGTCACGGCACGACTGTAGGCTGATTTGGGTTGATCCAGGATCAATTCCCGCAACTGCTTCAGGACGATCTTGCCAGGTTCAGGAATAAGACCAACGCAGGGCACCCTGAGAGCGGCTTCGGTCTCCGCCTCGCCACGCAGGGTGCGATTGAACCTGCTGCGGAACAGAACGAAGGCCGCGCCAAGTATAGCGAACGCAATCATCCCCGGCGGCACCAGGAAAATCGGCGGGAGGGTTTGCGGCTTGGCCGGAGGCCACGCCGGAGAAAGGATCGAGACGCCCGCCGAAGGAGCGGCGATGCGCCGCGTCAGATCCTGCTGCCGGCTCAGGAGCTCGTTGTATCTTTGGGTTAGCAGGTTGACCTGGGGTTCCAACGCGCGCAAGCCGGAAAGCCGGCTGGCGGTGTCGGCTACGACAACGTCGAGAACATTTTTTCGATCTTCCAGGGCATCGACCTGCGCCCGGTAGGTGCTCGCCTGGGTCTCGACACTCGCCAGGCCCTGCTGGATCTCGTTGTCGATCCTCGCACTCAAATCCTTATCCGCCGGCGCCTTGGCCTGGCGAGCCGCAAGGTCGGCCAGGTCAGGCACGCCCATAGCTTCGGCCAACGAGGCGACTGGCGCACCCTGTTTGCGAAGATCCCGGATACGCTGGAGGCGCGATTCCATTGCCGCGAGATCGGCCTTGGACATCGATATCTGCTGGCTGAGATCAGCCCGTTCCCTGGCTGCGTTGTCGGCCGCACCTTGATCGACGGCTCCATGGCTCAACCGGTATTGCTCCAGGCGATCGGTCGCCGTGACGAGATCGCTTTGAACAGCCGGGAGGCTGGCAGCCACTGCCTTGAGTTCCAGCCCATCCTCGGCCTGCCGCTTTTTCGCGAGGTCGTCGATATAGACTTGCGAGAATGTATTGGCCACCATGGCAGCCCGCGCCGGATTTTCGTCAGCGAAAGCGACAGAGATCACCCTCGAGCGCAATTCCTGCCCAATCCTTATCCTATTCCTCAGCAACTTCAGGTCGGGGTCGATCGCCGCTTGCGCACTCTGCGGCCAAAGTCGCTCGATGAGCTCGGCAGCACGTGACCTTGTTGTCGCCGCCGGACCTGAGTTTCGACCGGGCGTTTGGGTTTTTGGTGTGCCCTGCCCCGGCGCCACGGTCTCCATATCATGCAGCGCCGTCGCGACGCGACGCAGATGGCCTTGCGACGACAGCATGGTGATATGATCGTCGATACTGGAATCAATCAGGTCCTGTGCGGAGGATCCACCGGGAGCAAGCGAGCTGCGCGACGGCGGATCGATTATCAGCTGGCTGGTGGCCTCGAACATCACGGGCCGAGCCAGGCCTATAAGCGCCGCGAGGATCCCGCCCACAAGCGCAAAGGCAAGGATCAGCCATTTTCTTCGTGCCATGACAGCCGTCAGTTCATGCGTGGGCGTAGGTGATTGATATTCGCGCGGCGGCCGCATGCGATCCCTGTGTTCGACCACTGCTGGGGCAGGCTGAGCGGCGGCTCGCGGAAGCTTCATCCGGCTGACGGCGGAACCTGCCATTTTCACACTCCTGCCGTGTCGAGTTCGCGTGGTGGGATGACGAGAGGGGCTCGCCTTGCCTCGTTGCGCCAGGCCTGAAACATCAACGCGGACCACAATTCGCGTGAGCGATCCTGTCCTCGCATGTGATCGCGCCAGCAGGCGCCTACGTTGGCGCTGTCCAGCACGTCGCCATCATGCCGGATCTCTGCGAGAAGATCGGTCGCCCAATTGCGCAGCGGACCCCGCAGCCATGCACCAACCGGAACATCGAACCCTTGCTTCGGCCGGTCGATCAGCCGGTCTGGAAGGTGACGACGCAGCAGATTGCGAAGGATCCACTTGCCTTTGCCGTTGCGCACTTTTGCATGCGACGGCAGGCGCCAGGCGAACTCGACAACCCTGTGGTCAAGCAACGGGCACCTGCCCTCAAGCCCGTTGGCCATGGTCGCGCGGTCCAACTTCACAAGTATGTCGCCTGGCAAATAACCGACCATGTCGTCGTAGAGAACGCGCGACAGCAATCCGTCGAGTTTCGGCGCGCCGGCTACCGATGCGGACCGATTATGGCGCGCCAGGTTTGCGGTCGGTGTCGCTATCAGCCGCTGATACAGCTGGTCTTCATGCCTTGCGCTGAGCAAGCCGGCGAAACGATTGAGCCGGTCGCGGCGCAGCATGTGGCGGACATTTGCGGCAAGGGGCAGTCTGCCCAGTATATCCTCGCGTGCTGCACGGGCCAGCAAGTCCAGGCCCGCGGCTGCCGCGCGCCGCACCAGCAAGGGAACGCTTTGTTGCCGCCTCAGCCGATCCGCCATGAAGTGGCGCCCATAGCCGGCGAAGCACTCATCACCGCCGTCGCCCGACAGGGCAACCGTCACATGCTGGCGCGCGAGCCGTGCCACCAGCAGCGTCGGTATCTGCGATTCGTCTGCGAATGGCTCGTCCCATATCCGGGGCAGTTCCGGAATGACCTGGCGTGCCGCCTCAGGCGAAAGGTGAAGCTCCGTATGCTCGGTGCCGAGATGTTTTGCCACATCGGCCGCATAACCGCTCTCGTCAAATCCCCCCTCCGCGAATGCGATGGTGAAAGTGCGCACCTGACTTCCGGATTGAGCCTGCATCAGAGCCACGACCGTGGAACTGTCGATCCCGCCGGACAGAAAGCTGCCCAGAGGCACATCGGCGATCATCCGCTCGCGAATTGCGAGCCGAAGCAGCGCGTCGAGCTCATCGGTTAAATCGTCGTCGCTGCCGTCTACGGGGTCCTTGCGGCCCCCAATGGCAACTTCGGCCGGCGACCACCAGTGTTCGACGCGCTGGAAAATCGATGCCGCACTGCCCGCTTGAGCGAGATCCGTGGATGTGACCGAGACCAGGGAACCAGGGGGCAGCTTGAAGGCATTCTGCCAGATGCATTTTCGATCCGGCACCCATCCCTGCGAAAGCATGGCGCCGGCGGCATCAAGATCGAGCTCTGGAGAGAAGAGCGGAAAGCACCTGATTGCCTTGAGCTCCGACGCAAAGACCAGGGCACGCCCGGCCAGGGCGACGTAGAGCGGCTTTTTGCCCATCCGGTCCCGGGCGAGGTGAAGGGTCCTGGTCTTTAGATCCCACAACGCGAAGGCAAACATCCCCGCACAGCGCCTCAGCGCGGACTCAAGGCCCCACATCTCGATGGCGCACAACAGGACTTCGGTATCGCCGGTGCCACGGAATTGCTGACCGGCGCCCTCGAGTTCACGCCGCATGTCGCGGAAATTATAAATCTCGCCGTTGAAGGTGATCACATATCGGCCGCTGGCGGAGCGCATTGGCTGGTGCCCAGCACTTGACAGGTCGACGATGGCAAGCCGCCGGTGGCCCAAGGCAATGCCGGCGCCACGATCCATCCACAGCCCCTCACCGTCCGGCCCGCGATGCTGAAGCGACCTTGTCATCGGCCCGATCGCCTCAAGCGACCTTGGGTCCATTTGCCCCGGAGAGATCAGAATTCCAGCAATCCCACACATCACGCTGCCCTTGCATGCTGGGGGCGCAGCCGGGTGTCGGGACGCATCCCCGCAACCAGACAGAACGTCAGCGCGAACCACACGATCGGATGGCGGATGGTCAGATGTGGCATGCTGAAGACGACCACCGAAGCAAGAAGCACCGACAGCGCGTCGAACCGGCTTCGCCAGGCGGACATGGCGGCTGATGCGACAATCCACACCAAAGCCAAGACCGCCGCCAGACCGCCCTGAAGGTAGAGATCGAGGATTGTGTTGTGGGCTTCGAATGGTCGCTCCAAAAACTGCCTGTCCGCGACCGGCGGACGTTCCAGATGCGGGCCGGGACCAAGGCCGAGCGACCAGGACCCCAATCCCTTTTCGATCGCCTCGCCCCACAGAAAGACCCGTAGATCAAATGTCTCTGTGGTCGCTTCGCCGCCTCCATCCTTGGTGAGGCTCTTGGCGAACTGCGCCACGCTGCTCTCCTCGGCGATCGCATATGGTGCAGCCGCGACGACCAACGGAACGGCACCGACAATCAGCAAAAGCGCAATCTGCCTGGAAAGACTGGCTCTGTTTGCGCCGGATGCGAACCATGCGCGGAGCCGCAGTCCAAGAAAGACGAGGCCGCTCAGAGCGGTCGTGTAGAGATAGGTGTCGCTCTTGGTCAGCCGTCCGACATAAAAGATCGGGATAAGGCTGGAGAGCGCGAGGAACCTGGCCCAACGGCTGTTGGTGGTCACAGCGAGATGCAGCGCCAATGGGCCGAAGACCGCGCAATAGAGGGCGAGCTGGTTTGGGTTCTCCGACCAGCCACGCAGGCGATCCCAGTACCACGGATCTATTCGGGACTGGTGGATCCAACCCCAGGCGAGTCCGAGTTGGACCATGAAGACGCCGACGGCGATTACGATCATCCACCAGGCGCTTCGCCGCAGACGGAACTCGGCGTCGGGTTCCAATGCCGCAAGGCAGGTGACGCTCGCCAACAGCGCATAGGCGATCGCATCATGCGCCAGCCCGGTGAGGTAAAGCACCGTGGTGGAATACCCAACGATCGTGCCGATCGCCAAAGTCAGCGACAGGAGTGTCCAGAACTTCGCCAATTGTAGAAAGGCCGGTGTCGCTTCGATGGCGCCGCCCGCCAATATCCGGCCGACCGACAGCATGATCCAGAGCACCAGGAAAAGCTCGCCGTAACCGAATGGCAAACCTGGCACCGATATCTGAGATGCGAACGACAAGGCGACGCCCGCGGCGAGCAATGCATCCCTCGTCATCGGCGCGCCTCGCCCAATCGGCGCTTGGCGACGCGGTCCGTCGCCGGTGATTGCGCAAGGCCGCCCCTGGCCTTGGCCGCCAGAACGCTCCTGTAGAGGTCGCAATATTGGTCGACCACCCCTGCGAGGGCGAAACGCTCCCTGACAAGCGCGGCGGTGCGGCCACCCATGACCTTGGCGCGCTCGCGATCCGAGAGCAGGTCGACGATGCAATCTGCCAATGCCTCCGGATCGCGCGGCGCGACCAGATAGCCGTTCCACCCATCCTGGACGACATCGGTGCAGCCTGGCATCCTCGAGGCTACAATGGGCAGGCCTGCAAGCCCGGCCTCCAGCAGTACGCGCGGAATTCCCTCGCGGTATTCGGTTGGAAAGGCGAATACATCAGCCATGCCCAGAAGCGCGGGAACGTCCTGGCGTTTTCCCAGCACGGCTACATCTGCGCCAAGTCGTCGAATTTCCGACTCTTCGACGGCGAATGGCCCTTCGGATTGCCGGGGCCCAATCAACACGAAGCGCGCATTCGGCCTTTTGGCGAGAACTTTTGGCACGGCCTTGAGGAGGGTCGGAATCCCCTTCTGACGGGTCAATCGGCCGACGAACATCACGACTTCGGCCGATTGAAGCCCGAATTCCTGACGCATCGTCGCGGCCGACGGCCCAAGGTGCCTCGCAGCCGCGAATGCGCCGATGTCGATGCCGGATCCGGCGATGATACGCTTTTCGCTATATCCGAGCAGCCGATATTTTTCGAAAAACGTCTGATCTTCGCGATTTTGGAACACTGTCGCTGCAGTCCAGGACGATGCCAGCCACTGCAGGCCGCAGAAAACCGGCCGAAGCATCAACGCGCGCGGCGCATGCGATGAGAACGTCCAGCCCAATCCGTTGATCGTCCGAACGACCGGCACCTGCCCTCGCGCCGCGAGTGGGGTCAACAGATTAGGCTTGGTGTCGAAGCTCTGCGCGATGTCGGGCCGCAGCTCCGCCATCAATCCGCGAAGCATCCTGATCACGCCTGCTTTCCCGCCGCCGCTGCTGAAGCGGTCAAATCCATAGCGCCTGTGCGCGATCCCATGTCTTAGGAACGAGGCGCCGTCGCAGGTTGAAACCGCCGTGATCTGAAAGCCCCTGTCGCGCACCTCCATGAAAAATGGAATTCTGAGCGCGTGATCCTCGCCGCCGACACAGACCAGGTGCGGCTTCATTTCGCCACTCCCAAAAAAGCTGCGGTCCCCAGCTGCCCGAAATGGCTGGAACTTGGATGGTCTCTCATGGCCCGCCGTCTCTGCGGAATGCGTTCAGTAGGCCATCAAAGCTACGGGCGGCCCCTAGAGTTGTCCTCGTCTGTTCGAATGAGGGGACCAGCCGGTTCGGCGCGGTGATCAGGGCAATGGGTGTCGGCAACCGATGCGGGGTAGACGATAATCGCGCAGGCGGTTTGCCGCTGGGCTGGACGAGAGATCTTACCCGCTATTGAGCGTGGAAAGCGGAGCTACAGCATTGCTCCTCGGAGGAAGCTGATTCCAAATGCGACGCCGACGGGACGCCGAGGTTCTATGATGGCCCAGCGCGCGATGCAGGCTGCGGTCGCTCGATGACAGTGTATTCATAGGCCCGGTGCCGTCGGTCTTCCTCAAAGACCCGTATCCACCGGACTTCAGAGTTCCGCAGCGTAACGTCCCGATTCGTTGCGAGCTTTGCAGCCCGGAATGGCGTTGGCGCAGCGATCCGATGTGAGATGATCACCTTTCCCGCGAAAATCTCTTCGACCTCGTAGTTGGGCATGCCATCCTCCCGCACCCCTTGTCCCGCCACCACAACCATCAACCTCGATCGCGGCAAAATGTTCCCGTGAGCGGAGGGCTCCGGCCCCGCAGACGCAGCGATCATGGAATTTCAAAGGTGGACTTGATGTCCAGGGGATGCGGCAGTTACCGATCGCAGGGATCATACGGGAAGGCTGAACGCCGACAGCCGAGAGCCGAGAGCCTAGCTCCATTCAGCTCGGATTACTTCGGCCTTGCCAACTTGCTTATACCGTGAAGGACCTAAATCCGGTCTCCACGGCCGGCAGGAGCATTGGTCGCTCCTACCGGCAAGGCGCCTTGTCAGGTTACGAGGAAGGAGCTTTCGCCCAAGTGGAGATGCGGTGCCAGGCTCGCAAATTGAGTCTGCGCGTGGCCGCCAATTCCATCGCCGTCGAAGGAGAGTGCTCCTGTCGTGCTGTTGTAGATGATGCGATCACTCGCATCATGCGCACTATGACCGGCATGGAAACTGCCTGCCGCAAGCGCTCCCTCCTGAAGCCCAGCGAACACGGCGTGGTCCAGATAGATCTTGTCTCGCGAAACGTTGAAATCGGCGATCCTGTCGATATTGTTCGGGCCAAGGGCCGTGTTGAACACGAAGGCATCGTGGCCGCCGTAACCCTTCAACAGGTCCGACCCGCCGCCGCCGTTCAGCTTGTTGTCGCCGTTGTTGCCGAGGATGGTCTGGCCGAACTCGTTGCCCGTCAGATCGATGGCGGCTTTGCCGCCCGTCCTGGCGGTGGAGATCTGCTCAATATGCGAGCCGGTGGACAGGGCGTAGCTGACCGAGGCCATCACTTTGTCGAAGCCCCCACCGTTAGCTTCCATGACTTTGTCATGCGCATTGTTGATATGATAAGTGTCGTTGCCCTTGCCGCCATGGATGACGTGATCGCTGTGAGAAGGGTCCGTGGTCGTCGTCGGCGGCGTCGCGTCTGAGGTTGTCGGCGCGGGCTGGGAGGTCGGAGGCGGTGTCGGCTCCGCGCTCGTCGGCGGCGTCGACG
>NZ_VFUA01000160.1 GCF_006440735.1 Mesorhizobium sp. B2-7-1
GGTTTCGCTGAAAGCGACCTCGATGTCACCACGGAGGAAAACCAGCTGATCGTGCGCGGCCGCCAGACCGACGATACCGAGCGCGAATTCCTCCACCGCGGCATCGCCGCGCGCCAGTTCCAGCGCTGTTTCGTGCTGGCCGACGGCATGCGGGTGGTCGCGGCGGAACTGAAGAACGGCCTGCTGTCGATCGATCTCGACCGGCCGGAGGCCGAGCGGCTGGTACGGAAAATAAACATATCGGTGAAAGACTGACCTTCGCCGATGGCTCTATGCGAGGCGGCCAATCCTGGCGTCCTCGCGCCAAGGAGGCTTGAAATGACTAGAACTGACGAAGTGAGCACCATGACCAGCGGCGAACTCGCCCATCTCGGCGAAGGTTCGGTCGCTTACCTCAGGAAAGTGTCGAGCGACGACCTGCGCGGCCGCTTCCCCGGCCTCGAGGAAATCGCGCCCGGCATGGAGCTGTGGGCGCTGTTTGCCGCCAACGGCCAGCCGATCCTGCTTTCCGATGCCCGTGACCGGGCGCTGGCGGGTGCGTTGGAGAACGACCTGACCACGGTCGCCATTCACTAAGGCGACGTGACGTCTGGAAAGGGCCGCCCGCGGCGGCCCTTGGAAGGTTTAATCCAAAAAAATCTTAGCTTAAGCCGAGAACGTCAGGCCGCGTGCGAAGCCTGTGTGTCCGACAGCAACGCGTGGATTGCCACCGCATCGCGCGTGCCCCTGATCTTGGCGACCGTATCGGCATCGCGCAGCACGCGCGCGATGCGCGACAGCGCCTTGAGATGGTCGGCGCCGGCGCCTTCGGGCGCAAGCAGCAGAAACACCAGGTCGACCGGCTGGTCGTCCAGCGCCTCAAAATCGACCGGCGTTTCCAGCCGGGCGAAGACGCCCGCGATCCGCTTCACGCCGGCGAGCTTGCCGTGCGGAATGGCGATGCCGTTGCCGACGCCGGTCGAGCCCAGCCGCTCGCGCTGCAGGATGGTGTCGAACACCTCCCGTTCCGGAATCCCCGAAATCGCCGCGGCCCTCTCCGACAGCAATTGCAGAAGCTGCTTTTTGGAATTCGCCTTCAACGCCGGCATGATCGCCGGGACGCTGATGAGATCACTGAGATCCATGCTTGAAAAATCCCTTGCTCGCCTGCCGCGCCAGTCGTCGCCCCCTCGCGCGGCTGGCTTTTTATCCCTGCGCGACTTTGGTCGTCGACGGATCGATCCAGCCGATATTGCCATCCGGCCGGCGGTAGACGATGTTGAGATGGTCGTTTCCGGCATTGCGGAAGACAAAAACCGGGCTGTCGCTGGTATCGAGCTCAATGACGGCCGACGCCACCGACATGGTCCGCAGCGTCATGCTTGATTCGGCGACGATGACCGGAGCGAAGTCCTCCGGAATATCTTCCTCGTCGTCGGTGAGAGGGGCCATCACGGTATAGGCGATGTCGGTTGGCTCTTCGCCGTTGCCGTTGCCCGTGTTGCGCGACTTCAGCCGGCGCTTGTAGCGCCGCAGCCTTGTTTCCAGGCGGTCGGCGGCCGCCTCGAAGGCGAGCGTCGGGTCCTGGGCGTCGCCGGTCGCCTGCAGCGAAGCGCCGGAATCGAGCCGGACCATACAGTCGGCGGAGAAACGCGACCCCGATTTGATGACCGTGACATGTCCTGAAAAACCCCGATCGAAATATTTCTCGATCGCCTCGCCGACCCGGTCGTTGATGCGTGAGCGAAACGCATCGCCGATGTCCATGTGTTTTCCCGAAATGCGTAGATTCATCTGAAAACTGACCTTCCTTGCCCAGGCTTCAAACTGTTCGCGAGTTTATACCCGTGGTGCGCGCGCACAAGCTTCGCAGCGGCATGCGCGCCGATTTTAGACCCGAACTTTCCGGTTGATCACAAGTCGCCTTCTTGGCCATCCGCGGCCGTGTCTGACGGACCCTTTCGCAAGCCGGCATTACTGCCTCGCTCATGCGGGCGGGCTTCTAGACACTTCATTGCGACTTGTCAATGAAGCTTGGGAATTGTGGAAAATCAGCCCGTCTCGCACCGGCCAAGGCTTGTCGAGATCCGGGTCGGGCCGTGTCGAAAATGGCGGTTTTCAAGAACCGGCCTATGCCGAACCTAGCCTTCATAGGGCGGAGTACCTATGAGGGCTTCGGCCGTCGGCCGGGCAGCCCAGAAACCACTATGCCCAGTTCGCCGCCGGTAAGAAACAACGCGTCCTCAGCGCTTGCATTGCCGGGAAAGATATTACAGTTGCATAATGAACTCGGGGGGGTCGATTTCCTCTGTCGTCCCGTACTTTTAACGCAGGCGGACCCTGTCCGCCAAAGCGCGAAGGCGACGGCGGATTCACTCGATCCATCCACAAAATCGGATCCAGACCTGGTGTCGAATGAATTCAACCTTGAGCCAGGCCGGCGGGAATTCCTCGACCCGCCGCGTGTCCATCATGATCGGTTGCCTCGCCCTGCTGACCGCCCTGGCGGCCCTGTGGCCGGTCTATCGGGTGTTTTTGAACATCGAGATCGATACCAATGAGGGATGGAATGCCTACTATGCCGACGCGGCGATGGGGCGGATGCCGCTCTATCCCTCTGCCCATCAGTTGATCGCCAATAACTACCCCCCGCTTTCCTTCTATATCGTCGGCGGTCTCGGACGATTGATCGGTGACGCCGTTCTGGCCGGGCGGCTGCTGTCGCTCGCGGCCGTGCTGGTGATCGCCGGGGGCGTTTTCCGCGCGGTCCGCCTGCTGGGCGGCGACGCGACCTCCGCAGGCATCGGCGCGCTGTTTTTTGGCGCCACCATGTGCCGCTTCTTTACCAGCTATGTCGGGATGAATGACCCGCATTTGCTGGCGCAAGCGGTCATGACGATTGGCTTTGTCGCCTTCCTGCAGGCCAGGTCGCAGGATCGCGGCTATGCCCTGCCTATCCTTCTGATGGTGGGCGCGGGTTTCATCAAGCACAACCTCGTGGTGATGCCGCTGACGGCGATGATCTGGCTGGGCATCAACCGGCCGCGACAGATGGTGAAATCGGCGCTGCTGGCGACGTTCGCCATCCTATTGGGGTTTGCCCTTTGCTACCTCGCCTTCGGCCCTGACTTTTTCACAAATTTGAGGTCGCCGCGCGCCTATATGTTGAAACACGCCATCGGCGCCATCGGACATCTGCAATGGATCGCCGTTGGCCTGGCCGCCTGGGTTTACGTCGGCATTACGCGCAGGGCCGATCCCAATATCCGGCTCTGCAATCTGCTGAACACGCTTGGCCTCGTGATGTTCTTCGTCCAAAAAACCGGCGATGGCGTAGCCTACAACGCGCAATTCGAATTGGTCTTCGGCGTGTCCATTGCCACCGGCCTCGCTTTCGCGCACGCGCCGGCTTTGCCGCTGGCCCGCCGCTGGTCTGGGGAAAAGCTCCAATTCATCCTTCTGCTCGCCATCTGTATCCGCCTGCTGGCGTCCGCTCGCCTGGAACCGGTGCAATTGTTGATGGATCCCGGCTTTCACGCCGAAATAACCGCGCGCGAAGCCGCCATGTCCGCCACGGTCGCCCGCCTCCAAGACACGCCCGGCGACGCGACCTGTTCCTCTACGCTTGCCAGCTACCGTTCGGGAAAACCCTTCATCGTCGATCCCTTCTATACCCGCGAGCAGATTCTCACCGGCCATCTTCCTCCCGATGTCGTCACCAAACGCATCGACGCCGGGAAGTTGACGGTCGTGAAAGCAGACCCCCTGCTGCATTGGTGAACTTTAGTTCATGCTATTGAAGCTTGGCCTGCTCCAGCTTAATCCAGCCATCGGCGGCTTCACGGCCAATTGCGACAAAGTGCCCGTCAGACGCCGCGGCACCAAACTCAAATGACCAGGGGGCGACTTTGAACATCGATGTCAGCAGTCAAAATGCGAAGTCGCATTTTGCCCCGTTGATTTCAGTCATCATTCCGACATTCAATGAAGTTGCGAATGTTTCCAAGATCGCGGCGGCCATCGGGATAGCGCTCAAAGGCAGAGACCATGAGATCGTCTTTGTCGACGACGATTCCTTCGATGGGACGAGAACTGAAATCGCAAAACTGGCTGCCGCCCTCCCCGGAATTCGACTCATTCATCGCATCGGCCGGCGTGGGCTGTCTACGGCCGTCACCGAAGGCATGCTCAGCACGACCGCTCCATTCATGGTCGTGATAGATGCCGATCTCCAGCATGACGAGAGCATCATACCGGAAATGCTTTCCGTCCTCGAAACCAACGCCGCCGACCTTGTGGTCGGCTCTAGGTATATCGAAGGTGGCGGGCTGGGTTCTTGGGACCAACGCCGGGCGCAAATCAGCGCTCTTGCGACGTGGTTGGCCAAGATGGTGACCAAAAGCGATCTCAGTGACCCGATGAGCGGCTTCTTCGCCATTACGAGGTCGGCTTTCGATAATTCGGTCAGGGATTTATCGGGGCAAGGCTACAAGATCCTGTTGGACATCTGCGCTTCCTCGAAATCTCCATTGAGAATCCAGGAGGTCGCTTACCAGTTTCGGACGCGGCAGGCCGGCGAGAGCAAGCTCGATGCCTTGGTCACATGGGAATACCTGATGTTGCTGGCCGACAAACTGGTCGGTCACATCATTCCAGCGCGCTTCATATCTTTTTCCCTGATAGGCGGCCTTGGCGTCTTCGTTCATATGGTCGTGTTGTCGGCGCTTCTCGCCGCAGGCCTTCTCGGTTTTGTGGCCGCTCAGGGCGTCGCGACATTCACCGCGATGGTGTTCAATTTCTTTGTCAACAACACGCTGACCTATCGCGACAGACGGCTGCGGGGTGTCAGGGAAGTGATTTTCGGCCTGTTCAGTTTCATGCTCGTATGCTCGGTGGGTGCCTTCGCAAACGTGGGCATTGCAAACTACCTGTTCGCGAACAGTCACTATAGATGGTGGTCGGCAGGCCTGGCCGGCATTCTCGTTGGCGCCGTTTGGAATTATGCGGCGACGTCGGTCTTCACTTGGAGAGTAAGAAAACGCAGGAGCGGCGCCGCAAACGCCCCCAGCGTAGGCCGGTAGTTGCGGCTGCCGACGCAAGTGCCCGACGGAAGACCGCTCACGCTTTTCCCTGAATTGCTCTAGCGGCCGGCGTTCGCGAGCGCCCGCTTCTCCCGCCGCCGCTGCACCGACGATGGGATGTTCATGCCTTCGCGGTATTTCGCGACGGTGCGGCGCGCGATATCGACCCCGTTTTCCTTGAGCATGTCGACGATGGCGTCGTCGGAAAGCACGTCGGCGGACTTTTCCTCGTCGATCATCTGCTTGATGCGGTCGCGCACGGCCTCGGACGAATGCGCTTCGCCACCTTCCGCCGAGGCGATCGATGCGGTGAAGAAATAGCGCAGCTCGAAGACGCCGCGCGGCGTCAGCATGTATTTGTTGGCGGTGACGCGGCTGACGGTCGATTCATGCATGCCGATGGCGTCGGCCACCGTGCGCAGGTTGAGCGGCTTGAGGTGGCGCACGCCATGGACGAGGAAGGCATCCTGCTGCCGCACGATCTCGGACGCCACCTTGAGGATGGTCTTGGCCCGCTGGTCGAGACTGCGCGTCAGCCAGTTGGCGTTCTGCAGGCATTCGGCGAGAAAGTCCTTTTCCGCCTGATCCTTGGCGTGGCTTGAAACGCGCGCGAAGTAGACGTTGTCCACCAGCACGCGCGGCAGCGTGTCGGCGTTGAGCTCCACCGCCCAGCTGCCGTCATTGGCGGCGCGGACCTCGACATCGGCGACGATCGCATCGCTCGCGCCGCCCGAAAACGCCAGGCCGGGCCGCGGATCGAGCGCGCGGATCTCGGCCAGCATGTCGAGCAGGTCCTCCTCGTCGACGCCGCAGATGCGCTTCAGCGTCTGGAAATCCCGCCGCGCCAGAAGCTCGAGATTGGCGACCAGCGCCTTCATCGCCGGATCGAGCCGGTCGCGCACCGCAAGCTGCAGCGACAGGCATTCGGCAAGGTCGCGCGCGAAAAGTCCGGCCGGCTCGAAGGTCTGGCAGACGCCGAGCACGCGCGCCACCGCCGCGTCGTCCGCGCCGAGCCGGACCATGATCTCATCGAGGTCGGTGCGCAGATAACCGGCTTCGTCGAGCCCGTCGGCGAGCTCACCCGCGATCAGGCGCTCGCCGGGGCTGAGCGAAGCAAGCGCGATCTGCTCGCCGACATGTTCGCGCAGCGTGACGGCGGCCGCGGCCATGTCGCCGACGTCGAATCCTTCCGACGACGCCGCGCCGGCACCGCCGCCGGCGGCCGACTTCCACTGCGCCGTAAGATCGGGCCCCAGCCTCTCGTGGGTGCCGGGATCGTCGGGAAACAGGTTCTCCAGGGAAGAATCGAGCTTTTGCGAGATCGCTTCGGCGCTCCATTCCGTCTCGCCCTCGAACCAGTCGCCCTCGACATCCTTGTCCGGCGCCGCCTCGCCTTTCTGGGCCTGGCCGCCGGCAGCGTCGTCCTGCGGTTCGGCCCGCTCCAGCAGCGGGTTGCGCTCAATCTCCTCGTCGATGAAACGCTCGAGCTCGACATGGGTGAGCTGCAGCAGCCGGATCGACTGCATCAGCTGCGGCGTCATCACCAGCGACTGGGATTGTCTGAGCTGCAGTTTGGCTGCCAGCGCCATGGTGGGATTCAAACGCCTCGTCTACGCGTCGCACAGTTGTTTTTCGGTCGGGCATACAAACTGGCCCGGCTTTTGCTTGTCAAGGAAAACGCTAGCAGCCGCGGCTTACCGGAGCGTTATCGAGCGCTAAAATAACCGAAAGTCGTGACGCGATCATCGAAAACCGCGAAATCGCGGATCAGAGCGTGAAGCCCTCGCCGAGATAGAGACGCCGCACGTCGGCGTTGGCGACGATCTCGTCGGCCCGGCCATGCGTCAGCACCTGGCCGGCATGGATGATGTAGGCGCGGTCGATCAGGCCGAGCGTCTCGCGCACATTGTGATCCGTGATCAAGACGCCGATGCCGCGCGCCGTGAGGTGGCGGACGAGCTGCTGGATGTCGGCGACGGCGATCGGGTCGATACCGGCGAAGGGCTCGTCGAGCAGCATATAGGCTGGCCGTGTCGCCAGCGCACGCGCGATTTCGAGGCGGCGCCGTTCGCCGCCCGACAGCGACATCGACGGCGCCTTGCGCAGATGGCTGATGTGGAACTCCTCGAGCAGCTCGTCGAGCGTACGTTCTCGTTCCTTGCGGCTCTTTTCGACCACCTCCAGCACGGCGCGGATGTTCTGCTCGACATTCAGGCCGCGGAAGATCGACGCTTCCTGCGGCAGATAGCCGATGCCGAGGCGGGCACGCCGGTACATCGGCATCGAGGTGACGTCGAAGCCGTCGATCTCGATCGAACCTTCGTCGACAGGGACAAGGCCGGTGACCATATAGAAGCAGGTGGTCTTGCCTGCGCCGTTGGGGCCGAGCAGGCCGACGGCCTCGCCGGCGCGCACGCCAAGCGTCACTCCGCTCACCACCTTGCGGCCCTTGTAGCTCTTGGTCAGCCCCTTGGCGATCAGGGTGCCCTTGAACTTCGCCTTGTCGGTGCCGACCGTCGCCGGCGCAGCGGGTTGTGCGGCTGCCCGTCCCGGAAGACGGGCCAGCAGCGAAGTCACGCCGGCCATTACTTGCTCGACGCTCCCTGCGCGTCCTGTTTCTGCGGCTTGAACATCATGATGACGCGAGGGCAGCCTTCGACATTGCCGAGGCCGCTCTTCATCTGCACGGTGAGCTTGCAGCCCTTGAGCACATTGTCGCCCTGCGACAGCACCACTTCCTTGCCCGAAAGCACCAGCACCTGCGTCTTCATATCGAATTTGCCGGTGTCGCCGGTGGCGATCTGGTCGTTCGATTTGATGTAGACTTTGTTCTCGACCTCGAGGTGGTCGATATTGGCCGCGCCCGTCATCGCCGATGCGCCGGCTGCGGCGCTTTTGTCGGCATTGGCATCCTTGACATAGTAGACCGTCATCTTGCCGGCCTTGAGCAGGGTCGGCCCCTGGTTGACGGTCACGTTGCCGCTGAACACGGCCATGCTGTCGGCCTGGCGAACCTCCAGCTTGTCGCTTTCGATCTGGATCGGCTGGTCACCCGACAGCTTGAGCCCCGGAATCTGGCTGGTGGCGCTCGATTGCGCGAACGAATGCGCCGTCGCCAAAAGCAGCAATGCGGAAGCAGCGCCCGAAAGCCATGCGGATTTACTGCGACGCATTCTGTTCTCCACCTTTTACCCCGGCTGCCTTAAGCGCAGTTGGATCTATGTTGACGCGAACCCGGTTTTCGAAGACCACGATTCTGCCATTGTCCTCGACCGACATCGAGTCCGCGGTGATGCGCGACCCGCCACGGCTGACGTCGACCGGATTGCTCGTCTTCATAGAGCCTTTGCCCATGTCTAGGAAGATCGATTTGAACTTGGCCACCAGGCCGTCCGTCGTCGTCACGCTGACATCGCTGGTCAGGTCCATCGTATTGGCGTCGCGATTGTAGATGCCGTGGGCGGCATCGACCGACACGATATTGTCGGTGGCGACGGGCAGCTTGGCGTTGATGCCGTCCAGGTCGATGACGGCCTGCTGGCCGACATCCTGCGTCGCCCTGGTCGCCGTCAGCGAATAGGGCAGCTTCTGCTTGGTGAAGCCGTTGAGCTTCGGATTGGCCATCACCAGCTTGCCGTCGGAAAACGCCGTGCCGTCGGCCTGCACCGAGACGGACAGGGGCGCCTTCAGGTAGGAATAGACCGGAAAGGCGACGGCGATCGCGACCGCGAGCAACGGCACGGCGAATTTCAGCACGCGCACGCGGCGCGAGTGCCGCTGCGCGCGGTTGAAAGCATCGCCACGCGTGCCGCCTTGGGTCGCGGGAGCCGATACCTCACCGGCATCGCTCGTTTCGTCAGATCGCGCCAACATGACTTTTCTAATGGACCTTTGCCCGCCCAAACACCGCCTATAGGTGGTATGCCGACACCTACAAGCAAGCACAAGCGGAGGAAAACTGCAAAAATGTGACAACTGCCGCCGGCAAATCGAGAACAATTCGGCGGCACCCCTGTACTTCATAGCAGAGATACAGGCCGCTTGCGTTAATTTTTCGTGAGGCCGACGTCAACGCCGACGCTCGGCGCCGAGTCTTCAGGAAACGGTAGCCGTGTGCCGAAGCTTGCTTTAAAAGCGTGCTTTCCCACCCACCCATGAGGCTGACGATGGCAATGAGAGCCGACGACCTGATCGACCGCCGCCGCTTGCGCCGCAAGCTGACCTTCTGGCGCGTCGTGGCGTTTCTGGTTCTGGCGGCAGCCATCATCGCCTTCTCGACCTGGGTCTATGACGACAATTTTACCGGCCAGGCAGTCCCGCATATCGCCAAGGTCAAGATCGAAGGCACCATCACCGAGGACGAGGAGCTGCTCAAAAGGCTGGAGGCGATCCGCAAGTCGCCAGAGGTGAAGGGCGTCATCCTGTCGATCGATTCGCCTGGAGGCACGACGGTCGGCGGCGAGTCGACATTCGAAGCCGTGCGCAAGCTTGCCGGCGACAAGCCGGTGGTGGCCGAAGTCGGCACGCTGGCGGCATCGGCCGGCTACATGATCGCAAGCGCTGCCGACCACATCGTCGCCCGCAAGACCTCGATCGTCGGCTCGATCGGCGTGCTGATCCAGTATCCCGACGTCAGCGGTCTCATGGACAAACTCGGCATCAAGCTGGAGGAAGTGAAATCGTCGCCGCTCAAGGCTTCGCCCTCGCCTTTCAAGCCGACCAATGATGACGAGCGCGCCATGGTGCGCAAGCTGATCCTCGACAGTTACGACTGGTTCGTCGGCATCGTCGCCGACCGCCGCAAAATGACGCATGAGCAGGCGCTGGCGCTGGCCGACGGTTCGATCTTCACCGGCCGCCAGGCTTTGGCCAATCACCTGGTCGACGCCGTCGGCGGCGAGCAGGAGGCGATCGACTGGCTGACGACGAAGGGCGTGGACGGCAAGCTCAAGGTCGTCGAGTGGAAGGACAAGGACAGGCGCGGCGGTTTCCTGTTTTCCCAGTCGATGGCAAAAATGGCGGCCAAAGCGCTTGGCCTGCCGGATGCCGGCGGCGATATCATTCACGAGCTTGGCGCCGACCGCTTGTTTCTTGACGGTCTCGTTTCGGTCTGGCACCCTTGACATCTCGCCGGGACGAGCCAAAAAAGCAATAAAATCATCCTGATAATCGATTGCAGTGGTTTTACGGGGAACGTTCTATGATCAAATCCGAGCTTGTGCAGATCATTGCTGCGCGCAACCCGCACCTTTTCCTGCGCGATGTCGAAAACATCGTCGGCGCGATCTTTGACGAGATCACCGATGCGCTTGCCGAGGGCAACCGGGTCGAATTGCGCGGTTTCGGCGCCTTTTCGGTGAAAAACCGTCCCGCCCGCACCGGCCGCAACCCGCGCACCGGCGAGTCCGTCGAGGTCGAGGAAAAGTGGGTGCCGTTCTTCAAGACCGGCAAGGAGTTGCGCGAAAGGCTGAACGGCGGCAAATAAGCGCCGCGTCAGTGGGCTGAAACGGCATCTTGGCGCTTAAAGCATGTCTCCCGAAAGTGGAGACCGGTTTCGGGACAAAGACATGCGCGCTTTAATGCATGTCGCCCAAAAGTGCGCAGCGGTTTTGGCGGGACGACATGCATCAAAACAAAGACTTAAAGCGCGTC
>NZ_VFUA01000161.1 GCF_006440735.1 Mesorhizobium sp. B2-7-1
GTCCAGAATGCGGCTGTTAACCGGTTGGTCGCTGGTTCGAATCCGGCCCGGGGAGCCAACATTTCCAAGGTGTGCAGGGTTTTCAGAATTGGCCGGAAAACGGCTGATCTACAGGATATCTACACAGCTCGGGTTCACTAGGCGCCGATCTACACGCGAGATCGCCCGAAGGAGAGAACCTATGGATCATGTTTTTGATGACCTGATCGGCTGCAGAGAACGCGGCCGATATGGGAATTGGCGCGAGGTTGCGAACGTCTTTGGCGATTCGCTTCGCCGGCACTTGGCGGACGGCATCGCGATAGGTGTGGGAATTGCGGTCGGGATCTAGCTGGGTTACTTGCAGCCAGAAGCAGGACACCCATTAATTCGGTGCCGGCTCGGCTGTCGGAGGAACACTCAATTCTGCTCGCTCGGCGGCGTTTCTACTGAAATTGCCGATACGCGTTCCTCACGATCTGCGACGCACCGGCGCCACGATGGTGACCAGCGAGCGCATCGGCATAGCTCGTTTTATCGTCTCCTAGGTGATCGCCGATTCCATGGACACCGGAGGCGGGTAGTGTCCTAATTTACCTCGACTAGAATATCCCAGCGATCTTCGTATCCTTGAACGGCCCTGAGAGGCATAAAGGCGTTGTCTCGCCAGCCGGCGGGCGCTTGAACATTCGCGGCAAGGTCGCGATTCCGAGCGATGAAGTATCTAACCGGCTTGCTGCTGCTTGCCTTCCCGATCAAAACATAGACAGTGACTTGATCGATCAACTCACCGACAAAGCTCGCCTTGCTCACATACCAGGGTGGGGAGCGAACGGTTTTCACTTGTGCCTTTCGCAAGGCTTGATCGTTGAATTTCCCGACCAACAGGTCATATCCCTTGGTGTTACGGTCGGCGAGTTGCGCATCAAACCCACGCCGTAACAATTCGCCCATGACAAAGTATTCTCCGGCATTCCCGCTAGGAATGCCGGAGCGGCGTTTCTTCTTCGGTGTGACGCTTTGATCTTCCATGCTCACTTTGACGTGCGGTCCATCAATTCTTCCGTTGAGCAAAGCCTGTCGCTTACGCTCGCTGCGGTAGCTGCCGCAAGGCGGCAGATTTTCGCCGTCTTGAATATCCGGCCGATCAATATACACCGATCGATGCGGTGCGGACGACTATCGTGGCGGAGCATAAAGCAAATGAAGTGGTGGCTGATATTGGTTGTAGTTGCCGGGTCGGTGGGCTCAGGGCTGGTTGCAGCATATAAATGGTGGAAAGCGAGCCAAGTTGAAGTTCGTCCCTTTGACGAATGGGGACGAGAAATTCCGACGTCAGACTCGTTCGCTTGGATCAATGCCGTTCGCGGCACCCTCGCGAAGTCTGGTGCCAAGAATAAGGAGGCGGCGATCTGGACCGCAGTGTCCGTGGCGCTCGCCGGCCTATCCTCCTTAGCGAACCTGCCTTCAAATTAGGACACTACCCGAAGGCGGCGCCGCGCGGTGACAGCCCAGAGCTATGATATCATCGACTATTTGCGGCAAAAGAGACGTGCGGTCGACGCATGGGCTGACCTGTTGTCGACGATAACTGGCGAACAAGGATGATTTTTCCTTTCACCGAAAGTTTCGGTTTGACACGCAAAAATATATAAACTATTGGCTCAATCTCCCGATTTTGCTGGAGAGGAGTCATAAAGAAAATGTCGATAACGAATGAGCTGCAATCGCTGGCCAAGCGGGTCCGCGAACTAGAGAAGCGCCATTCTGAGATGGTCACGATTATGAAGTCCGACAGTGGCAACCGTTTGAGCAATGCCGGAAGAGCTTTCGCCAGCGAGGGTGTCCGCCAAGGAATCGCGAAGAACCGGGTCGCTGCACTGCTTGACATTTCACCGAGCGCCATGTCCCGCTACTAAGGGTCCGGCAGGCCGGCGTCGAGCAAGGCGATGATAAGCGTCTGCCTGGTAGCCCTGCTGATCGCAGCACCTCCCCAGGTAAAGGCCCGGCCAAAGCCATTGAGCGCGATCCTGTACTGCGACTTGTGGGCCCCCTAATCGCTCCCACAAGCCAGCGTACAGCCACCAAATCGCGTTGTAATCGAGTATGGCATTGAGACCGAGGGCGGCCTTTCTCATCATCGCGCGTGGTGCGGGTTTAGGCGGAGCCTATCAATTGTCCGTCGACGGCAAGCTCTCGGAACTCAAATCGACCAGTGTCTTTTGACGCGGACGTTAACCGGGTTGTTCGCCTGTGTTCCAATTTGCCGCTGGCTCGGATCGCACATCCGTGAACTGATCAGGCCGCCCGTGATTGCTTGCTCGTTCGGGTTATTGAAGAACTCGACGATTTTCGCGTCAGGTGCAACTCTTGTGCATGAAGAGCGACAATTAGACCGCCGCCAGCGTGCGTTCACTCGGCCGTAAGAGGCCGCACCGGTCCGGTGGTGTTCCACTTGATGAACTCGATTTCCTTGCCAGTCACTTCCCGCACGGACTTTAACAGCGCCTCATGCAGGGTCCGCGTTGAACGATAATGCTCACAGTTAGGCGATATCAGCGGGCGGACTATGCTTCGGTGCAGCTCTGCTGCCGCAATGACGAAGCGTTCGATTTCAGCCTCTGAAAGCTGCTTGGATGGTTTGGTTCTGGCCATTTGGCGATCTCCGTTTTGAGAGGGTCGCCGCAACAGGAGGATTATATTCCTCATCATCGATAAAGTTGCGAGTCGTTTTTATCGCTCGCCGCCGGTCAGGATCAACCAGATCCCCGTTATGGCGCTGGCCCCGCCTACAAGAAAACCAACGACTAGGCGACCATACCTGGCAGCGGGTATTTGTTTGGTGGTCAAATAGTAAGCGCAGCCGAGCATCAGCAAGCCAAAGACGAGTACGCCCAGGCCGACAAGCCGGACCGGCGGCGGCGGTCTGTCCGCTTTTGCCCGCACTTCGGCGGCGATGTCAGCCAACCGAGGCGCCACGACTGGGTCGCAGCCTTTGGCTATAAGCAGATCAACCACCTGGTCGCGCGTCTGTTGTCGCAGAGCTAATGCCGCAACATGCAATAAAGGATGCTCGAACAAGTCTAGATCGTTCGTATACGCCATCCCTGCCCCCAGGAAACCGCCGCACCCTACATTAGCAACCCCTTGAGGACCAGTTGGAGAGCGCCAGAATCTTATTCTATGGCTGGGGAAATTAATATCGAGGATAGGGTGGCAATCATCGCCACAGCGGAAAAGCGGATCGATGATCGGATCATGCTGAAAATCCCGACGGCCAACTATCGGTATTCAGTCGTCGATCCCAAGGCCAAGCCAGGCCAAAACATCAGGCTTGAAGGTGAAGTCGAAGCCTGAACTCACAGTCCGCAGACTCGTGCACTCGATGGACTTTCCTGGTTTCGTCGCCATCGCCGCGATCTGCCAGGGACTCCTGATCCTCCCCGGCCGAATCGTGACAACAGTCTCGATATAATTTGGACGCGTCAAAGGTGAGATTTCGGCTCATATGAGGGAAAATGGCCACACAACGATTCTCAAGGGCAACGATGTCCTCGCCAAACCTAAAGAGATCGGCGCCATCTGGGCTAGGAAGCACGAGCCGGTGGCATCCTCAGCCTCGATCTGATCCCGGTCCAACTGAGCCAACGTCAAGGCGTCCTCTTCGTCCTATCGGTCGAACAGGCTGACGATGACGCTGCCCGCGATTAACCGAGGCACAAGCATGCGCCGCCTCCAAGGAGAGACGGCGCATCTACTTATAAAATAAGAAGTCTTAAGCGTGGCCCCTAACTGGCTTCGCCACTTTCTGGCGGTCAGCAATGTCTGATAGCCAGGTCTCCAGCTTAACGACCTCGGCGAGCAGATCGGCATGAGACACCGTTTCCGGATTCAATGTCTCTGAGGATGTATGCAGATCCTCGGAAAGGCGGCCCCGCGCGTTGGTAACGGTTGCCACATCGGCGTCAACGAGGATCGCGAGCTTATAAAGGCTGTTCCCTTTGATGGAGTTGTCGAACCTCCCAAGGACCGGGAATATGAAATCGGCGATGCCTTGATCCCATGACTCTCGTAGTTGCTCGATCAACCCCTTCGAAAATACCGTTCTACGAGCATCCGGCCACGCATCGAAATGCTGCTTCGCCTCTTTCAACTCCGAGCGCAGCGACTGACCAAGCTGCCATGCCGATTTTGCCTTCATAGGCAATTCGGCCTCGATAAAGCCGGGGCGATTTTGTTTGCGGCATACCGTCTGGTACGCAATCGGCAGTGCTTTCGTCTCCGCTTCCCGGCGCAACTCGAATAGAAAGGTAAGGTCGTGCGTGAACACGACGACCTGCCGATGGGCCGACTCCTCGACCAATCGTGCGGCAACGGCCTTGCGATGGATGTGGTCCAGCGATGACATTGGGTCGTCAAATACGATGCTGGAATACTGTTTTGAAGTCACCAGCTCTGCAAGGAAGGCAGCGAGCGCAACGCAGCGGTGCTCCCCCTCACTGAAAATATCACCGACAGGCTCGTCGGGCTTTTCGACGAGGACAACTTGAAAATATGAGACTGCGTTCGAGTCCTTGATTTTCTTAAGTTCGACCGGCATCCGCGCAAGTTTGAGCTTTTCAATCTCGCGGATGAATCGGCCGCGGAGAGCGGCCGTAACGATCTTGTCCGACAGCTCCTTGTTCTTGGTCGTAACCCCTCTTTTGGCAGTGTCTTTCAAAACAGTGTTTATAACCGCCGCTTCCTTCCGGCGCTCGATCTCGGCCTTAACGTCTGCCAGCAGCGGCTTCAGTTCCTCACGCGCTTTCAACTCACGGTGCTCATTCACGAGAAGCTTGTGCTGCGGACTATCTTGATCGGAGGAAAGCTGCGATGCGCGCGTCGCAAGAGCTACCGACGCTGCACCAAGCTCAGGCTTAAGATTTGGAGCTTCCTGTCCTGGCGCCGGCATTTCTCGCTTGAATGCACGGTGGCGCCACGCGGCGCGGATTCCGTTTTGACGCACCAATGCCGCCAGCGACGCGTTTCCGATCTCGGTTTCGATAAACGCAGCGAGCTGCCTGATTGCATGAGCGCTCATGCTCGATTTGGCAGAAGCGGCCAATGTTGGACGATATCCTCTGTCGGCAGCTTCTTCCTCCGCTTTCGTAGAGCCTTTCACAAAGCTCTCAAACGTGATGCGCCGCTCAATGGCGCTTTCATCGAGAGGTTGCTGGCACAAAACGCACAGCTCATCGTGTCCGTGTAGGTCTGGAAACGATTTGTCCGGATATGCCACCGTATCCGAATACTTTCGAGCCGCTTCCCACAGGTTGCGCCATACCGCTTCACCAACGTTGGGAAGCGGCGACGCTGCGAACAATGCGTCAGAGGCAAGCTTCGCAGAGGCAGCTTTTGCGTCCTTCTCCGCCTTCAAACGGTCGCGTGCTTGGAAAGCAGCTTGCGTCGTCGCCTCGCAAAGATTCCTGAGTGCCGTGGTCCCTTCGTCCAATCTAGTTTTTTGATTGAGAATGCGGGCGGCTGCCCGCTTCGGGTCTTGCGAAAGATCTGCCTCCAAGGCTGCCAGCCTTTGGATGTCGGCGTCGTTTAGCGAAGCCAGGATGTCCAATTGCGCGACATTGGACTTGGCAGATAGGCCCCGTACAAAAGTACCAGCAGCCGTTTCAGGATCAAGTTTCGTGGTTCTAATTGCCAAAGGTGTTTTAGCGGCAAGCTCCGTGAGCTTTGCGTCCAACTTTTCCTTGAGCTTATCGCAGGCTCCTGCCAGGGCCTCCAACACCTTCATCGGCAAGGGAATGTACGCAACCGCATTCGACTTCTCAACGTGAATGTTTGCGCTACGTGAATCGAAGATACTAACGGAAGGCAGTTCGGGATGACCCGGCGCATCCGGAGTCCAAGGGAAGGCATCCTCGACCGTCCCACGAGCGAAAACGATGTTTGCCGATTGCGGGGCGGCGGTCGTGGCCTCCACATCGCGCAGAATCTTCATTCCAAGATCGCGCGTTCGGCACGCATGTTTGAGAACGCGGACATAGCCCGATTTGCCAGACGCGTTGTCTCCGTAGATGACCGTGAGACCGGTTCCGGCGAACTCAAGCGTCTGTTCGGGCGCAAGGGCGTTGATGCCCGTTGGCTTCTCAATGCGCAAAATAGAAATAGGCAACCCGACCGTCGCTTGCGCGGACACATGCTGCTCGGAAAGCGCTTCATGCGATAAGGTGGGGTCCAGGCAAAGCTTGAAAAGCTCGTCTATGTCGCCGTCTGTTAGCGACGCCCCCTGCGCAAGGCGCCGGAGCGCGTCCTTTTGCCAGGCGGGACGGTCTGCCGACCAAACGAGTAGCTCGGCAAAGGCCTGATGCTCGCCGAACACAATATCCCCGCCCGTGTCGGACACTTTCTCAATCACCGCATCGTCGCTCGCGACGTTACTTTGCGGCATCGTCGCCCCCGGCATTCTTCGAACGCAAGTTCTTCCAGGACGGCAGCATGAAGGGCTGGCCGTTGTCGATGTTTACACGCAGCGTTTCCTCTCCGTACTCCCCTGGAGGCCCCAACGCGAGGACCAAACGGCCCTGATGAGTGCATGGCTCTCCTTCAGGTGCCAGCGTGTATCGTTCGGGCACCATTCTATAATACGAGGTTTCATACACCCAAACGTCATTACCCTTGAGCAACACCAAAAGCTGGCGAATGCGTCGGCGTATCGCGATCTCTTCAGTGGGAGCGATGTCTGCGAGGATGTCGCGCTTAGACCAAGTTAGATTGCCCAAGACTTGGAACAGCTCCTCAGCATATGCGCTGGTCTCTTCTGTCAATGTGGTTTCGATGACCGTTGACATATCATGAGACGAGACCGCCTTATTATAAAGCCGACCTTCGTCAGTGGTCGCTCTCGCGTAGTCCCAGTCGAACCTTGGTATCAGCTTGTCTTCGTCATCAAGCGGCGGCGACGGAGATGCAGGTGCCGCATTCACTGCGGCCACGATTGGCACTCCCGTAGAATAGATGATGGCTTCCCGGTGCACACCAAGCGCCTTTGCAAGCCGATCTACAGTAACCATCGGAATGGATGAATTCTCATTCTCGATCATGCGATACTTTCGATCGCTGACACCAACTTCGTTGGCCATCTCCTTTTGCGTGCTCAGCCTATTAAGATTCTCCCTGAGCTGCTTAATCACATTGCCTTTTGGGGTGAACTTTTTCATGTCATCCTCTTATCAGTGGAGGGAGCATAGCCGAGAATTATCGCAGGCCGGTAGGCAAACGATCGGCATCTGAGCGGCAACCAATAGGCAAATCACCTCAAATCTCAGAGTGCCCGACCTTTCAGGAACTCAATACAACGCGACTGTATTCACTTGTCCCAAGGTGCTCTCTTCGCCTCAGCTGACAGTGAGCACGGTGCCATCGCCTAGCCTCAAGCGAGGCAACTCTCGAAAGGGCGCCGCTCGATTCTTGGTGGTGCCTATGTCCTGGACACCAGCGCCGCGAGATTTTTCACAACGGTGCGACGCATATCATCCACCTCGTTTCCGAGCGTGGACGCGAGCAAGCGAACGACCTCGAGCACATCGCCCGGTCCAATAGGATGTCCCTCGATCTCGACAAACGGGCCATCGGTCTCTGTTAGCAACCGATCGGGCGGAAGCTTTTTTACCAGCGACACACCCCGATCTGATTTGAACATGGCCTGATTGATAGAGAAGTAGCAACCCAGCGACGCCGCGCGAGAAGCTTCGGCGGCTGAGCCGCTAAACCAATGAAGAACAACCTTTCCGGAGCCTCGAGGCAACAATTCTTCGACATGATCGAGAACCTTCGATGCAGTTCGGACGCTATGAACGGACAGAATCTTGTCGCGATGGCTGGCGCACGCGATCAAGATACGTCGAAATGCCTCCGTCTGGCGTTCAAACGTCCTGTAATGTTGAGGGCCTGCATCCAATCCAACCTCACCAACATACCGGGTTTCCGGCAAAAGCGCCTCGAATAGTGGCAGTTCGTTCCAACGTTCATGGACGAGTTGCGGATGCAGGCCGAGGCCGACACGGACAAACTCCGACTTGCTGGCGAGTTGAACATTCCGCCTGAACGCCTTCGGTGTCGTAGTCACCGCGAGCGTCGCGGTACGCGCGTCGTCGCACGTTCCTATGGCGTCAGCCAGATCGGGGTAGAGATCGAGGTGGCAATGAAAATCCACCATGCGCGGCGTAGAAATTGTCAAATGGGCTTCGCCTTAACGGGTGCGAGAAGCGAGCCAACTTCCTGCATGCCGCGAACAAAAACGTCAACATAGTCATCAACCTCCGCCGGTGCGTCATTGAGGGGACCTGGTATCCTTGCGAGTGCCTTCGCCGCACGGGGGTTGTTGCGGAGCCTTTCGATAACCAACTGAAACGACCTAACATGCTCACCCTCTGCTGCTGTGGTGTCGAGCGTATGCGACGTGAGGCTCGGCACGGCATACAGCGTGGTGTCAGGCCTGCCCAGACCGGCAAGAAGCGATGCGCGGCGAATAAGGCATGGGACGCAGGTTCCGCAATGCTGGGGTGCCAAGCCTTTGTATCGGGCCTTTGCAGGCGACGAGCACGACATTGAATGTTTAGCCAAGGTCTGAAGGAAAGGAAGATCGTGGCAACCTGCCACCATCTCCCCCTTGGTCTGATGACGAAACGGATTCACCAAGACGACCGACAGGCCCAGAGCACCGAGTAGCTCGTTCATTCGCGCCATGTAATAGGGGTGTGTCGTGCGCGTGCTGAGCGCCCCGAGACGAAGAGGGTCCAGTGGTACATTGAGCCCGATCAGACCGTTCTCAGGGACTGTTACCTCCGTTTTTCCGCCAAGGGCGGATGCCGCCAACACCGCCAGAGCGAAGAACAAGAACGAGCGGGCGCGAAGGCTGTTCTCGATCTCGCCGGTATCGGCATGATTCTTGTCGAAACCTAATCGCACCCGCAATGAACGGAATTCGTTCGCGCTGTATTTATGTTTCAGGACACCCAGCAGGGCGTTTTGCGCCTTACTGGTTTCGGAATCCCAGTAGTGGCTAACCAAGAGCGGCCTTCTGCCGTCCGCCAGAATATTGATCGTGCCAACAAGGCTATCCAAGCCTCCAGAGAACAGACAGATGTCGTCAAACTTCAGAAGTGCGAGACTTGTTGGCGGTTTGGCTATTTGCACGAAGCCTTTTGGACGTGGCCTGAAAAATACTCGCCAGTGATCTCCGGTCAAGAAGCGGAGGGTCCGGGACAATAATTCGGCCTGTGACGTCCAAAGAGAAGGGTCGGAAACCGGCACGACGATATCGATTTCGCGGGTCCAGCCGTCTTGCGCGTTGATGCTGCGGGAGACGCGCGTGTCGGCAGCGTTGATCATGGCCGCTACAAGAAGAAAGTCGATCGCGGTTTCGCTAGGTTGCCTACCGAGCCGCCGTAGCATCTCCAATGCATCGCCAATGCCATAGTCGAGCCGCTCAAACGCGGCGACGAACTGGATCATTACTGGCACTGCGTCTAATTGAACGACCGGCACGGGCGCCGTGTCGCCTGCACCCAAGCGACCGATGAAAACAAAGCGCCTCATGCCTGTTCTCCCAGCGTCTGAATTAGCTGAAACGATTGTTCGTAGATTGTCTGTACGAAGCGATCCACGTCCACACGCGGCATCGTCGCCAACGCTTGGCCTGAAGCGGTAAATCGGTCGCGAACCGTGCCTTGAATAAAGTCATGGAGGACACGTTGGATGGCCCGAACGGCCGTCACATCGCTTGGAAGCCTAATTGACTTACCGCCAAGCTCGCTAAAAAGTTTCGATTCAATCGAGCGGGAAATCGTTCCCAAGAAGAACGCTTCGAGAGCCTGCGGCGTGAGAGCATCGAAGGGCACATCCCCGGCCGCCCCCATTTCCGCCGCCGTCTCCAACATCGCATTTCGTGCAATGGCTTCGTCAATCGTACCGCCGTCGGGACATAGAACATCGGTCAGTGCGACGAAGACATCTGATGCCGCCGCACCCGCCAAGCTTTGCAGGTTGAACGTGCGAAGCGCTTCAGCGGCGCCTCGCTGGGCAACGTCACCGGCAAATTGCCCAATGCCCGTTGCGGTGCTGCGCGACGGTCCCATCGCGCGCGCCGCATTTCGAGATCCGCCAACGGCGCGAACATACTTGCCTGCCGCCCGGCGCATCCCACCCCCGCCACCAGATGAACGGGCCGATCTGGAAAAATCAGTTCGCGCGGGACCGAGAGAAACGCCGGCTGTTGCCGGAGGGAGGGACGGAAGTGGTGCAGACGGGTTTAACGATGGAGGAAGCGCCGGCCCAGGCGATGGCGCCGGCTGAACGTTTGGTGTCGATCCAGGCTGTGTTGGCGTGGACGGCGTTTGATTTGGAGCAGTATGGGGCGCCGGTTGAGGCGACGGGGCGTCCACCCAAGTTGGTG
>NZ_VFUA01000162.1 GCF_006440735.1 Mesorhizobium sp. B2-7-1
CGGCGGACAGCAACTCAGGGGGAAAACTGTAACCCATGTATCCGGTTCAAACTGTTACCCATCTATCGGCTGGACACTCGGAGCGCAGCGCCGAGACGGAGCGGGGGAGCGGCGCCGGCGATTGCGCACAATGTTAGAGCACCCCTACCCTTTGCCGCCATTCGCGCCGCCTCCCCACAGCGCCCGCTGCAGCAGACCGCGCTTCTTCCTCCGCGACACAAGCTCCACATCGCTGACCAGCCGCGCACCGCCCTGGCGCCGTTCCAGCGTAATCTTGCGCGTATGAAACGCTTCCAGCTCGGCGCGGTGAGCGACACTGATGATGGTGACCTTCGGCAGTTGCTCGATCACCGTGCGCATCATCTTATCCTGGCTCTTCTCGTCCAGCGCCGAGGTCGCTTCGTCTAGCACGACGATGTCAGGGGCATGCAGCAGGAGGCGGGCGAAGGCCAGGCGCTGCTTCTCGCCGCCCGACAGCGTCTGGTCCCAGGGTGCCTCTTCCTCCAGCCGGTCCTTCAGGTAGCCAAGGCCGACCTTGTCGAGGGCGGCGGCGATCTCCTTGGTCTTCCAATTGTCGGCGGCGGCCGGATAGGCGGTGGCGCGGCGCAGCGTGCCAGACGGGATATAGGGGCGCTGCGGCAGCATGAAGAGCCGCTTGCCCGGGTGGAAATCGACGCTGCCGCTGCCCCAGGGCCACAGCCCGGCGATGGCGCGCACCAGCGTCGACTTGCCGGAGCCGGATTCGCCCGAGACCAGCACGCGCTCGCCAGGCTCGATCTCCACCTCGGTTTCCTTGACCACCGAGGTGCCGTCGTCGAGCGTCACGGAAAGGTTGTTGAGGCTGAGCATCGCGCCGTCCTCGGTCTCGCCGCGCTGGATGCGGCCGAGCGTATCGTTCGTCTCGGCGCGCTCCAGCCCGTCGAGCGACATCATCAGCGAGGCGATGCGGTGTGCCGACGCGTTCCAGTCGGCCAGGCGCGGATAATTGTCGACCAGCCAGCCGAACGCCCCCTGCACGAGGGCAAAGGCCGAGGCCGCCTGCATCACCTGGCCGAGCGACATCGAGCCGTCGAGGAATTTCGGCGCGCATAAAAGCACCGGTACCACCGGCGCGAACAGGCTGGAGCCTTGCGAGACCAGCGTGGTGCGCATATGCTGGCCGGTGAGCCGCGCCCAGCGGCCGAGTACGCCGGCGAAGGTGCGTTCGATGCCGGCGTTCTCCTCCTCCTCGCCGCCAAGCAGCGCGATGCTCTCGCCGTTCTCGCGCACGCGCGTCAGCACGTAGCGGAACTCGGCTTCCGCCTGGTTCTTGGCCTCGGAAAGCTGGACGAAGCGGCGGCCGATGGCGAACATCGAGGTCGAGGTGATGGCCGCATAGATGACCGCGGTGACGACGAGGAAGCCAGGCACGGTGATGGTGGAGCCGCCAAGCGTGAAGCTCAGCGCGCCGCCGATGGTCCACAGCACGACGATGAAGGTCGAGGCCGACAGGAAGGCGTTGAGGACGCCAGCGATGAAGTCGACTGGCGATTCCGTTGCGATGCGCAGATCCTCGGTCAGCCGCGCCTCGGGGTTGGCATGGTCACCCTTGACGAGGTTGAGCTGGTAATAGCGGCCGCTGGCCAGCCAGCGCTGGATGACCGCCGTGGTCAGCCAGGAGCGCCAGCGGCGTTGCATGGTCATGCGCAGATAGACCTGCGCGACCACCAGGCTGATGCTGCCGGCGACCAACGGCAGGAAGATGGCGCTCAGCCAGTAGACGGTGTGGGCGTCGCGCTGCTCGATGGCGTCGAAGATCGCGCGGTTCCAGCGGTTGATGCCATATTGGAAGCCGACATTGACGCAGATCAGCGCCAGAAGCCCGATCGTCAGCGGCCAGGCCAGCTTGTCGCCGCGCAGACCCCAGTAGCCGCGGCCGCTGATCCAGAAGCGCCGCAGAAGGTATTTCTTGCGCGCCCGCTCGGCTTCCTCCGGCGAAAGCGCGGGACCGGGCTCGGCGGTCTCGGGCGGCGGCGACCCGGCATGGCCGATGGCCTCCGGCGCGGCATCGGCGGGCGTCTTTTCGGGCGGGCTCTCGCCGACCGATGGCTTTGCTTGCCGCGCCTTGTCCTCTTTCAGCCTGTCGTCTGGGTTGTCTTCCTGCGCCCTCTCCGCGCGCGGCTTCAGAGCGTCACGCGGTTTCGACTGGCGCGGCTTCAACTGGTGCGGAGTCTTGGGGCGCGACGTCGCCGGGCGCGGCTTACTCGCGCCGCGCTCAATGGCGCTGTCGGCTGGTTTCGGTTTGCGTTTGGCCGGGGGCATCGCGCGACAACGGCCCAAAAATCAAAAGGTTTCATGCGGGGCCGCGCTTCACCGCCACCCGGCCCTGTCGCGGCTTCTTGCCGGCCGGATCACGATGAATGCCGATGCAGGCTTCCCGATCAGGCGGCGTTGCCGCTGCGGGGATTGCGCAGCGGCTCGAAAATGACCTCAGCGCCGGCCGCGTCGAAGGCCAGCGCGTCGCGCATCGGCAGCGCCGCCGAAAAGAGGTAGCCCTGCGCGATCATGCAGCCCAGCGAGCGCAGGATCATGCGGTCGGCGTCGGTCTCGACGCCCTCGGCCATCACCTCTATGCCCAGTGTGCGGCCAAGCCCGATGACCGCCTCGACCAGCGCCTGGTCCTCCACGGATTTCGCCAGGTCGCGCACGAAATCCTTGTCGATCTTGATCTTGCGGATACGGCTGTCCTTCAGCGACACCAGGGTCGAGAAGCCGGTGCCGAAATCGTCGAGCACGATCGATATTCCGGCATCCGCCAAATGCCCGACCTTCTCGTCGACCCGGGCGCGGTCGACCGGCGCCTCCTCGGTGATCTCAATCTCAAGCATCGCGGCCGGCACACCTCTGGCCTTCAGGCCGGTGAGGATCATGTCGTCGATATTGCCAGCCTCGAGCTCGCGCGGCGAAAGGTTCATCGCGACCCGCACGTCGCGGCGCCCCTGCCGCACCAACTCGCCGATCATGGCGCAGCAGTTGAGGAACACCGTCTCGGTCAACAACGAAAGCAGGCCGGTCTCGCGCGCGGCGGTGACGATCTCGGGTGGCGAGATGGCGCCATGGTCATCATGATGCCAGCGCAGCAGCGCCTCGAAACCGACGACCGCGCTGGTGTCGAGCCGCACCAGCGGCTGGAACCACGAGCAGAGCCGGCCTGCCTCGATCGCGCCGCGCAGGTCGCGCTCGATGCGGTTCTTGCGTTCCAGCGCGGCGTCAAGCCCGGCGTCGAAGAGGTAGTATTCGTTCCTGCCGCCGCGCTTGGCCGCATAGAGCGCGAAATCGGCCTTGAGCAACATTTCCGTCAGGCGCGGCTTTTCCGCCTGATAGATGCCGATCGACGCGCCGACGCGCACCGAGTTCAATTCCGGATCCGGATTGGCGATGGCCGCGATGATGGTGGATGCAAGCTCGCCGGCTGGCTGCCGAGACCTACCGGCGGAGAAAAGCAGCACGAACTCGTCGCCGCCGATGCGCGCGATCGTGGCACCCTGAGGGGCGTGGTCCTCGATCCTGCGCGCCACCTTGACCAAAAGGTCGTCGCCGACGGTGTGGCCATAGGTGTCGTTGACGGATTTGAAGCCGTCGAGGTCGATCAGCATGGCCACGAACGGGCCGTCGGAAAGGCCGAGCTCGTGGATGGCCTGCTCCAGGCCATAGCGGTTGAGCAGGTTCGTCAGCGGGTCGCGCCTGGAGTTGCCCTCCATCTCGGCGGCGAGCTCGCGCGCCTCGTATTTGAGGCGGCTCGTCTCGCGGAAGCGGGATTGTCCGAGCAGCGCGCTCCTGATCATGCCGCCGAGGAAAAGCAGGATCGTGAAGGCAAGCACGTAATTCTCGACGCCGCCTTTGGCCAGCACGCAGCCGGCGGCGGTGAGAAGCGGCAGTGTGATGAAGTTGATCGAGGCCGGCGCGTAGGAGGTGCCGTAGGTGACCGAACCGGCCGAAATACCGGCAAGCACGATGAGATAGAGCGGCGCCTGGCTGGTCGTGTATCCGTCGCTCAGCAGCGCCAGAAACGACCAGGCGACGCCCGAGGCCAGCGCCAGCAGGCCATAGAGGGAAAGCCGGGCGCCGACCGCCTCCGGCCTGTCGTCGGCCGCGTCCGATTGGGCGACGGCAAGCACCACGCGCGCGCCGTTTATCAAGGCGATCGCAGTAAACCACAACACCGAGGCAGGGCCGCCACCCGACAGCAACTTCACCGCCAGGATCAGGGCCGAGAGCACCGTGCCGATAGGCATCGAAATGAAGACGCCTTTGGCCAGATTGGCGAGCTGATCGCGCAGGATGCCTGCTTCCACGGCTTCGCTCCGCCCCTCGGAAGAGGGACCCGCAACCAGCCGCTCATCATGCCTTGTCATGGCCCTAGTGGTTAGGCGAGCGGGATGAAAATCGTGTTAAGGATTTCAGCGGCTTACGTCGCATTTTTCGATTGGGCCTGCCAGACAGGAGCCGTCGGGCACGGTTCTGGACATTTGCGAGCGTTACGGGTGGACAGGACGATCACACGCGCAAAAGATGCCGAGATGGAAACTCTTGGTCCGAACGATCTCCGGCTGATGCAAGGCCTCGCCCAGGACGTGACGGCGCTGCGGCCGGAACTGCTCAACGACGATGCGACCGTCGGCGAACTGGCCTGGGTCTGGGCCAAGGATTTCGATGCGTTCAGCCCCTTCTGGCGGCATCGGTTGTGGTTCGTGAACAGGCGGGTGGCGGCGTGGGGATGGGCCTGCCTGCCCCATCGCGTGCCGCGCGGCGACGGCACCGTGATCGAGGTCGAGACCGCCAATCTGATCTGGCAGACGCATCCCGACCGCGCCGCGATGCTCGGCGAAATCCTCGACTGGTACGACGACGTCGCCGGCGATGTCGACCGACTGCTGACGGTGCAATCCGCCGATGTCGAGGCGCAGCGGATTGTCGCCGCGCATGGCTACGCCTTCGATGCTGAAGCCGGCGCGGATGACGGGCCCTGGGTGCAGTTCAACACGCGGGAATTGACCGACGTGGCCGATCCGGCGCTGCCCGAAGGGTTCCGGTTCCTCGACGCCAACGACGTCCCGGCGGCCGACGCGGTCCAGGCGCATCGCCAGGCCTGGAACGCGTCGCGCTTCAACGAGGCAGCGTTCGAGCGCGTGCGGCGGACCTGGCCGTACCGGGCAGACCTGCATGTGCTGGTCGCTGCGCCCGACGGCACGCTGGCCGCGACCGCGATTATCTGGCTGGACGAGACGACGCGGACCGCCGAATTCGAACCGGTCGGCACGCATCGCGATTTTCGCCGGCGCGGACTGGGCACGGCCTTGCAACTGCACGGCATGCAACTGGCGAAAGCCGCAGGCGCCAGCCGCATGCTGGTCGCCTGCCGCGGCGCGCCGGCCGATCCTGCTGCCCGGAACATGTATTACGGCGTCGGCTTCCGCCCGATCAGCCGCGACCTGCCGCAGGTGAAGGTGGCGCGATAACCCTCGAAACCACCTGCTGCGGCGATTTTACTGACCCTCTCCTTGACCTGTTAATGTTGCGTTAGCTCGCTTGCTTTCAAAATCGTCGCATGAAAGTCGCGGACTCGACCAGTGCCAAGTTCGGTCAGCGCGGACGCGCTATCGACGCGCCGACCGCACCACCCGCCCGCGTGCCGAAAGCGGCGCGCGGCATAGGTCTCGTACTGGGCCTGATTGGCGCAACGAGCATCTTGCTGGCCGCAATGTACGCCGTGCTTTGGGTCCGCCCACAAATCGAAACGCTGAATGCGGAAACAGCCCAGACCGATCAAAAGATAATGGCGATCGTCAATCAACCGATCACCCATCTGCCCCGCTCCGGGCCGGTGGCAGAGTTCTCACCAGGCTGGTTTCATCCGGGCGCCACCAAGCCCGACTTCAACACCGTCGACATCCGCGCCACCCAGGAATTTCCCTATGAAGGCCATGTCACATCGGATGTGACACCGTCCGAAATGTTCGTCGGCAGCGAGCTCGAATTCAACGCGATGACCAAGTATTTCTACACTGACCGGAACCTGCCGAAGAAGCGGCTGTCCGACAGCGAAATGACCAAGATCGACGGACTCTATCGCGTTCTTGGACGGGACGAGCAGGCCATGACCATGCAGTGGCTGACACTCGCCGGCCTGTCCGTGCTCACAATCCTCGGGATTGCGCTGCTGTTCGAGGCTCGCCCCCTTTCGGCTGGTTGAGCGGTGAATGCCGATGCGACCCGTACTGGCATCCGCATCCATCTTTGAGGGATCGGCGCATGTCGCTTTGACCCTCCAACGGTGTCGCCTGTAAGGATGGCTCCGGCTCGACAGGAGGATCGGGATGGGTCTGAGCGCTCGAACGCGAATTGAAGCTGATCGAGTCTAGTCCCGACGCATGTTTCCGGGAACTCGCCGATGGCCTATCCGAATTGATCGGCATGGCACGGCGCGAGAAAAACCCTATCGTGTTTGTGTGACCGGCAAAGCCCAACCGGAGTCTCAGCCCATGACCCTGACCAACCGCGACCTCATCGAGTTGACGGAATGGCGCCGCAAGCTGCATCGGCAGCCGGAAATCTCCAATGAGGAAGAAAAGACAGCCAAGGAAGTCGTCGCCTTCCTCGCCGATACGGGACCGGACAAGGTGCTGACGGAACTGGGCGGCCATGGCGTGGCGGCGGTCTATGACAGCGGGCAGGCCGGGCCGACAGTGTTGTTCCGTTCCGAGCTCGACGCGCTGCCGATCGAGGAACTTTCGGGCGTCGCGCATAGTTCTCAGGTGCCGGGCAAGTCGCATATGTGCGGACACGACGGGCACACCGCGATCCTGGCGGCGCTCGGCCGTCAGTTCGGACGCGAAAGGCCGGCGCGCGGCCGCGTCGTTTTGATGTTCCAGCCGGCCGAGGAAACCGGCAACGGCGCGGCCGGCGTGGTCGCCGATCCGCGCTTTTCCGAGATCGCGCCGGACTTTGCGTTTTCGCTGCACAATCTGCCGGGCGTGCCGTTCGGCGAGGTGCGGCTGAAGGCCGGCACCGTCAACTGCGCCTCGCGCGGCATGCGCATAGTGCTCGAAGGCAAGACCGCGCATTCCTCGATGCCCGAGACCGGCATCTCGCCGATGCCGGCGGTGAGCGAGCTGATGCCGGCGCTCCCCGCGCTCGGGCGCGGCACCTTCACCGATGAGGATTTCGGCATGGTGACGGTCACCCATTGCGCGATGGGCGAAGCCGTGTTCGGCATCGCGCCCGGCTATGCCGAAGTGTGGGCGACGCTGCGCACAAGGCGCGACGAGCGCATGGCCGAGCAGGTCGCCGCCGCGGAAGCGCTGGCTGGAAAGATCGCCGCAAAGCACGGTCTCTCAGCGCGCTTCGACTACCACGAGATCTTCGTCGCCAGCGTCAACGCGCCGGACGCGGTGGAGCATCTCAACCGCGCGCTCGACGAGGAAGGTGTTGCGCGCAGCGAGGATGCGCTGCCGATGCGCGCCTCGGAGGATTTCGGCATTTTCGGCCACAATGCGAAGTCGGCGATGTTCTTCCTCGGCGCCGGCGAACGCACCCCCTCGCTGCACAATCCCGACTATGATTTCCCCGACGACCTGATCCCGATCGGCTCGCGGATCTTCATGCGCACAGCGCGCAACCTTTTGGGATGAAGCCATTCGAGCGAGGCGCCCGTCAGGCCCAGCGCCTCGCGATGGCGACCAGCCCGAGAATCAGTATCGACATGCCCAGCAGGCACACGCTGACGGCGGCAATGACCGGCGATATCTGCATGGTGGTGTTGTTCCAGATCGCGATCGACAGCGTCGAGGTCGAGGGATCGGACAGGAACAGCGCGATCAA
This sequence comes from Mesorhizobium sp. B2-7-1, assembly GCF_006440735.1. Lineage (GTDB taxonomy): Bacteria > Pseudomonadota > Alphaproteobacteria > Rhizobiales > Rhizobiaceae > Mesorhizobium. The sequence continues at coordinate 7,861 of NZ_VFUA01000162.1, forward strand.
CAGGTCATCGAAGGACAAGAGGATCACGAACAGCGCCGCCGAAATGATTGCAGGCGCGATTATGGGCAAGGTGACAAGCCGGAAGGCGGTGAGCGGTGAGGCGCCGAATATCAACGCCGCCTGCTCAAGCCGCCTGTCGAAGCCTTGCAGGGTGGACGTTATCATGACCACCACGATGGGCATGATCACCACCGCCTGACCCAGCGCCAGCCCGCCGACGCTGCCGGTGATACCGAGCTTGCTGAAAAGGAAGAACAGCCCGAGGCCGACCACCACGGAAGGCAGGAGCATCGGCGAGAGGATGAGCGCGTAGAAAAGCGGCGTGAGCTTGAACTTTGCCCTGACGAGGGCGAAGGAGGCAGGCAGGCCGAATGCGAGCGAAAGCACGACGCACAGGCCCGCGACCTTCAGGCTCACCCAGAATGCCCTTAGCCATTCCGGACGTTCGACCAGTTCCTTGTACCACTGGAAGGAAAAGCCGGGCGGCGGAAAGATCAGATATCGCGCGGAGCTGAAGGAAATGGGAATGATAATGAGGATCGGCGCCACCAGGAAGATGACGACGAGGCCAACGAAGCCGTAGATGGCCCAGCGCATTATCCTGTCGGAGATTGAGGAACCGGTCATCGCTTGGCCTCCAGCGCCTTGCCCAGCCCGAACACCCGCGCATACACGAAGAACACGACGAGAGTCGTTGCGAAAAGCAGAGTGGACAGCGCCGCCGCGAACTCCCAGTTGAGCGACCTGTCGACCTGCTCGTAGACGATCATCGCGATCATCTGATCCCTGCCGCTTCCGAGCAGAGCCGGGGTGATGAAGTAACCGATCGCCAGCAGGAAGACGAGCAGCGAGCCGCCCAGCACCCCTGGCAGGCTGAGCGGGAAATAGACATGCAGGAACGCCCTGACATTGGAAGCGCCGAAGAGCCCTGCCGCGCGCATCAGTCCCGGATCGATCCCGCGGAAGACGCTGGCCAATGTGAGGACCATGTATGGCAGCAGCGAGTAGGTCATTCCGACAAGCACCGCGCCCCTGGTATAGAGCAGCGCCACAGGACCTAGGCCCAGAAGACCGAGCGCCTCGTTCAGCAGTCCTTCGGGGCTCAGGATGACCATCCAGCCATAGGTCCTAACCAGAAGGCTGGTGAAGAACGGGATCAGCGTGCAAACTGTGAGGAACAGCGACAGCGGGCGTCTGCCGGTGGCGATCAGATACGCGACGGGATACGCAAGCACCAGCGTCACCAGCGTGGTGAGCAGCGAAATCTCGAACGTGTTCCAGAGCACCCGCAGATAAATGGTCTTGGAGAAGATCGGTGCGTAATATTGCGTGGTCAGCGTTCCTTGCGTCGATCCCAGGCTGCGCGCAACCATATCGACCATCGGGTAGATGAACAGAAAGCCGATCAGCGCCAGGACCGGCAACAGCATCAGCGCATAAGAGGCTTTCGGGTTTCGAAGGCGGGCGATCGCAGACATGGGCAACTTCAACCCTATTCGGTCAGAACCGAGATATCTTCGTCGGACCATCCGACGTTGACCCGATCGTCGATCGATGGGCGATAGACCCGCCCGGTGTTTGGAACCTTGACGGACAAATCGATCCGCCCGGCACGAACCGAGTAGGACAGGCTGTCACCGGTAAATACTGCTCCGGTCACAATGCCCTGGTGGATGTGCAGGCCTTCGCTTTCCGTCCCGGATGGGAGGAGCGCGATGCGCTCGGGCCTGATTGCCAGTGTGGCGCTGCCCGGACGCGCGCGCTCGGAGCGGCCGCGGATTGCCAGCCCCTCGCCTGCGGAGGCGACGAATGAGCCGTCGGTCTTGACGTCGTCCATGTTCACTTCGATGAAGTTGGACGCGCCGAGGAACCCTGCAACGAAGCGATTTGCCGGCCACTGATACATGGTCTCCGGCGAAGCGATCTGCTCTATGCGTCCATGGTTCATCACCACGATGCGGTCCGACATCGTCAGCGCCTCATGCTGGTCATGCGTGACGTAGACGACCGTGACACCAAGGCGACGCTGTATCTCCTTGATCTCCATCTGGACCTGCTCGCGCAGGTTCTTGTCGAGCGCGCCGAGCGGCTCATCCATCAGCAGGATCGATGGACCGAACCCGATGGCGCGCGCCAGCGCCACCCGCTGCTGCTGGCCGCCGGACAATTGCGTGGGCAGCCGGTTCTCCAGCCCCGTCAGACGCACCGTTGCCAATGCTTCCGCGACCGCCGCGTCGATCTCGGAAATGCTCCTGCGCCGCATCTCCAAGGGAAAGGCGACGTTGCGCGCCACGGTCCTGTGGGGGAACAGCGCATAGTTCTGGAAGACCATGCTGAGGTTGCGGCGATATGGAG
>NZ_VFUA01000163.1 GCF_006440735.1 Mesorhizobium sp. B2-7-1
GTGTTCAGCCTGAGCGACACTTTTCGCGAACGGTCGACCACGGCTGATGTATCGGGGCTGACCTTACCGCCAAGCACATCATTCTCGCGACCGGCGCCAGGCCGCGCGCGCTGCCCGGCATCGAACCGGACGGCAAGCTAATCTGGACCTATTTCGAGGCCATGGTGCCGAAGGAGATGCCGAAATCGCTGCTGGTCATGGGTTCGGGCGCCATCGGCATCGAATTCGCCTCCTTCTACCGCACCATGGGCGCCGACGTGACGGTAGTCGAGCTGATGCCGGCAGTGATGCCGGTCGAGGATGCCGAGGTCTCGAAATTCGCACAGAAGCAGTTCGAGAAGCAGGGCATGAAGATCATGCTCGAAGCCAAGGTGACCAAGGTCGAGAAGGGCGCCAATTCGGTTACCGCGCATGTCGAGATGAAGGACGGCAAGATCGAGAAGATCACCGCCGACCGCATGATCTCGGCAGTCGGCGTGCAGGGCAACATCGAAAATCTCGGCCTGGAGGCGCTCGGCGTGAAAACGGACCGGGGCTGCGTGGTGGTCGACGGCTACGGCAAGACCAATGTGCCGGGCGTCTACGCCATCGGCGACGTCGCCGGTCCGCCGATGCTCGCCCACAAGGCGGAGCATGAAGGCGTCGTCTGCATCGAAAAAATCGCTAACTTCCCCGGCGTGCACGCCATCGACAAGCTGAAGATCCCCGGCTGCACCTACTGCAGCCCGCAGGTCGCCTCCGTCGGCCTGACGGAAGCCAAGGCCAAGGCGGAAGGCAAGGACATCCGCGTCGGCCGCTTCCCGTTCAGCGCCAACGGCAAGGCGATCGCGCTCGGCGAGGACCAGGGCTTCGTCAAGACCATCTTCGACAGGAAGACCGGCCAGCTTCTCGGCGCGCATATGGTCGGCGCCGAGGTGACCGAGCTCATCCAAGGGTTTGTCGTGGCGATGAACCTGGAGACCACCGAGGAAGAGCTGATGCACACGATCTTCCCGCATCCGACGCTGTCGGAAATGATGAAGGAGAGCGTGCTCGACGCCTATGGCCGCGCTTTGAACGCATGATAAGTCACCGGCCGGTGATAGGTCACCAATCGGTGATAGATCACCAACCGGTGGTAGCTGGCCAATCCGTGGTAACGTGGTCGGGCGAGACTCACACGCGGCAGCCGGAAAAACCTGACGGCAAGGCAGTTCATATCCGGATGCGTTTTCACCTGATCGAGGAGGAACTGGCATATGCATTTGAATGGCGTCGGCTGGATCGCAGCCATCATCGTCGGCGGCTTGGCGGGCTGGCTCGCCGAGATGGTCATGAAGAGCAACACCGGCATCGTCATGAACATCATCATGGGCATCGTCGGCGCGATAGTGCTGAACGCGCTCCTGCAGGCTCTCAACATCCAGTCGTTCGGCGTCGGCTGGGTGGCCTATCTGATCACCGGCTTCATCGGCGCCTGCCTGCTGATCTTCGTGGGGCGGCTCGTTCGCCGCTGAAGGAGAGCCGTTATGCGAAAACGGCCGTGGCGGCATGCGCCGGCGCGGCCTTTTTCTTTGCCTCGAAAAGTCCTAGATGACGAAAGACAGCCGGCCGTCGAAATAACGGCCGCGAAGGGTTTGAGATGGTCACAGTCGTAGACACGATCGCCAACCGGCCGCGCCCGCGGCATCCCGAGAAGGCGCACAGGCCCGACCAGGAGGTGCTGCGCAAGCCCGACTGGATCCGCGTCAAGGCGCCGGTTTCCAAGGGCTATGCCGAAACGCGCGAGATCGTGAAGTCGCACAAGCTGGTGACGGTGTGCGAGGAGGCCGGCTGCCCGAATATCGGCGAGTGCTGGGACAAGAAGCACGCCACCTTCATGATCATGGGCGAGATCTGCACGCGCGCCTGCGCCTTCTGCAATGTCGCCACCGGCATCCCGACCGCGCTCGATCCGGATGAGCCGGCGCGCGTCGCGCACGCCGTCAAGCAGATGGGGCTGAGCCACGTCGTCATCACCTCCGTCGACCGCGACGATCTTGCCGATGGCGGTGCGCAGCATTTCGCCGACGTCATCCGCGCGATCCGCGCGGCGACGCCTTCGACGACGATCGAGATCCTGACGCCCGACTTCCTGCGCAAGGACGGCGCGCTGGAGATCGTCGTTGCCGCCAAGCCCGACGTCTTCAACCACAATCTCGAAACCGTGCCGTCGAACTACCTGACGGTTCGCCCGGGCGCGCGTTATTTCCACTCGATCCGGCTTTTGCAGCGGGTCAAGGAGCTCGATCCGTCGATCTTCACCAAATCCGGCATCATGGTCGGCCTCGGCGAGGAGCGGAACGAGGTGCTGCAGCTGATGGACGATCTGCGGTCGGCTAATGTCGACTTCATGACCATCGGCCAGTATCTGCAGCCCTCGAAGAAGCACCATCCGGTGATCCGCTTCATCCCCCCGGACGAGTTCAAGTCCTACGAAACGGTCGGCAAGACCAAGGGCTTCCTGCTGGTGGCGTCGAGCCCGCTGACGCGCTCCTCGCACCATGCCGGCGAGGATTTCGCCAGGCTGCGCGCCGCGCGCGAGGCGCAGCTCGCGAAGGTCAGCTGACCTTCAATGCCGAAATTCGAGGCGACACGCCGCGTCGCGCATACGCCGGAAGAGATGTTCGCGCTGGTGGCGGACATCGAGACCTACCCGCAATTCCTGCCGCTTTGTGAATCGCTTACCGTGCGATCACGCAAGGAGCGCGACGGCCGCACCATCCTGGTTGCCGATATGAGCATCGGCTACAAGGCGATCCGCGAGACCTTCACCACGCAGGTGCTGCTCAATCCGGCTGAACATGCCATCGACGTCAAATACATCGACGGCCCGTTCAAATATCTCAGCAATATCTGGCGCTTCGACCCGGCCGACAAAGGCTGCGAGGTGCATTTCTTCATCGACTACGAATTCAAGAGCCGCATCCTGGGCGCGGTGATGGGCACAATGTTCGACCGTGCCTTCCGCATGTTCTCGGAAGCCTTCGAGAAGCGCGCCGACGTCATCTACGGCGCAAAGCCGGCCTAATGCATGTCGCCCAAAGTGCGCAGCGGTTTTGGGAGAACGACATGCATCAAAACACAAAGACTTAATGCGCGTCGCCTGAATCCGTTTCGGCGCAACGCGCTTTAAAGCTCGCCGAGTGCCCGCAATCCGAGTTGCAGCGCGTGGCGCACCGTCTCGTGCCGGATGAATTCACGACCCTTTTGGCCGAACAATTGCTGTTCGGCGACAATAGGCTGTCCGGCGAGCGCTATCCCGAACCAGACGAGGCCGACCGGCTTGTCCGCCGAGCCGCCGCCCGGACCGGCAATGCCGGTGACGGCGAGCGAAAGGCTGGCTTGCGAATGCGCCAGCGCGCCTGCCGCCATCTCCAGCACCGTCTCGCGCGAGACCGCGCCATGCGCCTCGAGCGTGGCGGCGGACACGCCGAGCATCTCCATCTTGGCTTCGTTGGAATAGGTGATGAAGCCGCGATCGACCACGGCGGAGGACCCGGCGATGTCTGTAAGCGCCGCGATGATCAGGCCGCCGGTGCAGCTTTCGGCCGTCGCCAGCATGATGCCGCGCTGCTGGCAGGCCTGGAGCAAAGCGATAGCGAGTTCGGCGTTGCTCATGCCGGCACGTCTCCCGGATAGACGACGCTGGCGGTGGCGATTGCGGCGATGCCTTCGCCGCGCCCGACAAAGCCGAGCTTCTCGTTGGTCGTGGCCTTGATGGAAATGCGCTCGCCCGCGATGCCGAGCATGGCCGAAAGCGCTTGCGTCATCGCGGCGCGATGCGGCCCGACGCGCGGTGCCTCGCAGATCAGCGTGATATCGGCATTGGCGATGCGCCCGCCGCGCTCGCGCACCAGCTTTGCCGCATGCTCGACGAAGATCTTCGAGGCCGCGCCCTTCCATTGCGGGTCCGATGGCGGGAAATGCGTGCCGATATCGCCGGCGCCGCAGGTGGCGAGCAGCGCGTCGGTCAGCGCATGCAACCCGACATCGGCGTCCGAATGGCCGGAGAGTTTTCGCTCGTAGGGAATGGCGATGCCGCAGAGCGTCACATGGTCGCCGGGCTCGAAGGCGTGCACGTCGTAGCCATTGCCGGTGCGAATGTCCGGGAAGCGCTGAGCACTCGAGAGCCGCTGGTCGGCCAATGCGATGTCCCTTGCCCAGGTGAGTTTGACGTTGTCCGGCGATCCGGGAACGATCTTGACCGGTATCTGCGCCCATTCGGCGATCGCCGCGTCGTCGGTGAACTCCGTCTTGCCCAGATGATGCGCCTTCTCATGCGCGGCGAGCAGCGGCCAGAACGGGAAACCCTGTGGCGTCTGCGCGGCATGCAGGCCTGCTCTCGACACCGTCTCGTCGATCATCCCGGTGGCCGACTCCCGCTTCAGCGTGTCGGCGACGGGCAAAGCCGGCAGCGCGCCCTGGCGCTCGCCGATGGCCTCGATGGTGCGGTCGATCAGCCCGGCATCGACGAACGGGCGCACCGCATCATGCACCAGCACTTTTGCCGGCGCCTGCTCCCTCAGCGCCAGCAGGCCGAGCCGGACGGACGCCTGGCGCGACGGGCCGCCGATCACGGCGACAAGGCGATCGCCATGCGCCTCGGCCGCGCGTTGGAAAAGTTCGGCATCGTCGGCGTGGATCGCCACGACCACGGCGCCGATCATCGGATGCGAGAGGAAGATATCCAGCGTATGCGCGATGACGGCGCGGCCGCCGATGCGCTGATATTGTTTCGGACCGTCGGCCTGCCCAGCGCGCGCGCCGCGGCCGGCGGCAACGATCACCACCCCGATCCCGCCGCTTGGGGACGCCGCTTGCTTTTCGCTTGCCTCGCTCATTCCGATCGGTCCTAGAGCCGGATGATTTCAGGTCGATTCGACCTGAAATCTGAATCCGTCTCTAAATCAAAGAAGTAGAGCATGATGTCGGCCGAAAACCGCTCACACTTTTCGGCATCATGCTCTAGTCGGGGTGATGGCCGAAGGCCAGCATTTTCCAAAATGCGCCTTAATGTGACGTCATTGCGCGTTGCACAATGCCACACTTCTGGCTAGAGAATGTGCAACAATCGAACATGCTAGGTTTTTGTGCATGGCTGAACTGACCGCATTGGCATCGCCACTCGATGTCGGCGGCGTGAAAATCCGCAATCGGGTTTTCCTGGCGCCGATGTCCGGCATCACCGACGAACCGTTCCGGCAGCGCGCCCACGCGCACGGCGCGGGGCTGGTCGTGTCGGAAATGGTGGCAAGCGGCGAGCTGGCCAAGGGCAGGGCGGGCTGCGACTTGCGCATCCGCCATTCTGGCCTGCCGGTGCATATGGTGCAACTGGCCGGCCGCGAGGCCATCCATATGGCCGAAGGCGCGCGTATAGCGGCCGGTGAGGGCGCCGATATCATCGACATCAACATGGGCTGCCCGGCCAAGAAGGTGACCGGCGGCTATGCCGGCTCGGCGCTGATGCGCGATCTCGACCATGCGCTGTCGCTGATCGAGGCGGTGGTAGGCGCCGTGTCGGTGCCGGTGACGGTCAAGATGCGGCTCGGCTGGGACGAAAGCGCTCTCAATGCGCCGATGCTGGCGCGCCGCGCCGAACAGGCCGGCGTCAAGATGGTGACCGTGCATGGCCGCACGCGCTGTCAGTTCTACCAAGGCAAGGCCGACTGGCGCGCCATCGCGCGCGTCAAGCAAGCGGTCTCGATCCCGGTGGTGGCCAATGGCGATGTCGGCTCGCCGGAAGAGGCGGTGACCATCCTCGAACAGTCCGGCGCCGACGCGGTGATGATCGGCCGCGCGCATTATGGCGCGCCATGGGTCGCGGGCGGCATAGCGATGGCCGCGGCCGGTGCAAACACACAAGGCATTCCAACAACGCCGCAAGAGCTAACCGATTACGTCGTCTCGCATTACGAGGACATGCTTGCGCTTTACGGCATCGAAAGCGGGCTGCGCCAAGCACGAAAGCATCTCGGCTGGTATCTCGACCGGCATGCTCCCGACGTTCTAGCCGAGCGGCGCAAAGCCATTCTCATGTCCTTTGAGCCGGGCGAAGTCATTGCGGGGTTGCGCAACGTGCTAGCCGACGGCTCGCCATCGATCAGCCTGCGGAGCGCTGCATGAAGGCCGATGTTCCCCAGCAGGCCGATATGGCGGGTGCCGCCAATATCGTGCTCAACACCATCCGCCGCCCGGTCATCATGGTCGATCCCGACGGCTTCATCACCTTCGCCAATGCCGATGCCGAGGACTTCTTCCGCTCCAGCGCGAATATGCTTGCCCGCAACACGCTCACCAAGCTGGTGCCCTTCGGCAGCCCGTTGCTGACGCTGGTCGACCAGGTGCGCGAGCGGCGCGCGCCGGTCAACGAATATCGGGTCGACGTGTCGTCGCCGCGTCTCGGCATCGAAAAGATGGTCGATCTTTACGTCGCGCCGGTGCCGGAGTTTCCGGGTTCCGTCGTCGTCATGTTCCAGGAACGGTCGATGGCCGACAAGATCGACCGCCAGATGACGCATCGCGGTGCGGCGCGTTCCGTCACCGGCCTTGCCGCGATGCTCGCGCACGAGATCAAGAACCCGCTCTCCGGCATCCGCGGCGCCGCCCAGTTGCTCGAGCTTTCGGCGTCCGACGAGGACCGCGCGCTGACCCGCCTGATCACCGACGAGACCGACCGTATCGTCTCGCTGGTCGACCGCATGGAAGTGTTTTCCGACGAGCGGCCGATCGATCGCTATCCGGTCAACATCCATGTCGTGCTAGATCATGTGAAGGCGATTGCCAAGAACGGCTTTGCAAGGCGGATCAAGATTTTGGAGGAATATGATCCATCATTGCCTCCGGTCTTCGCCAACCGCGATCAGCTGATCCAGGTCTTCCTCAATCTGGTCAAGAACGCCGCCGAGGCGATCGGCGCCGACCCGCAAGGCGAGATCATGCTGTCGACGGCTTTCCGCCCGGGCATCCGCGTTTCCGTGCCTGGAACGCAGGACCGTGTCTCGCTGCCGCTGGAATTCTGCGTGCATGACAACGGCCCCGGAGTTTCCGAGGACATCCTGCCGATCCTGTTCGATCCGTTCATCACCACCAAGCCGAACGGCTCCGGCCTCGGGCTGGCCCTGGTCGCCAAGATCGTCGGCGAGCATGGCGGCATCATCGAATGCGATTCGACGCCGCGCGGCACCACGTTCCGCATCCTGCTTCCGGCCTGGAAGGAGACCGCGCCAGGCACCGGCGACGAAGCTGAAGGAGACCGCACATGACCGCTCGCGGCAATATTCTCGTCGCCGACGACGATGCGGCCATCCGCACCGTGCTCAACCAGGCGCTGTCGCGAGTCGGCCACGAGGTGCGCGTGACCTCGAATGCCTCGACGCTGTGGCGCTGGGTGGCGGCGGGCGAGGGCGATCTCGTCATCACCGATGTGGTGATGCCCGACGAAAACGCCTTCGACATGCTGCCGCGCATCAAGAAGGCCCGGCCCGAGCTGCCGGTCATCGTCATGAGCGCGCAGAACACGTTCATGACCGCCATCCGCGCCTCCGAGACCGGCGCCTACGAATATCTGCCGAAACCGTTCGACCTGACGGAGCTGCTCAACATCGTCAACCGGGCGCTGGCCGAACCGAAGCGGCCGAAGCTCGATGCCCGCGCGGAGGACCAGCCCGAGACGATGCCGCTGGTCGGCCGCTCGGCCGCCATGCAGGACATCTACCGCATGCTGGCGCGCATGATGCAGACCGACCTCACGGTCATGATCAGTGGCGAGTCCGGCACCGGCAAGGAACTGGTGGCGCGCGCGCTGCACGAATATGGCCGCCGCCGTGGCGGCCCGTTCGTGGCCATCAACATGGCGGCGATCCCGCGCGACCTCATCGAATCCGAGCTCTTCGGCCACGAGAAAGGCGCCTTCACCGGGGCGCAGAACCGTTCCAGCGGCCGTTTCGAGCAGGCCGAGGGCGGCACGCTGTTCCTCGATGAGATCGGCGACATGCCGATGGAAGCGCAGACCCGGTTGCTGCGCGTGCTGCAGCAGGGTGAATACACCACGGTCGGCGGCCGCACCCCGATCAAGACCGACGTCCGTATCGTCGCGGCCACCAACAAGGACCTGCGCACGCTCATCAACCAGGGCCTGTTTCGCGAAGATCTGTTCTATCGCCTCAACGTCGTGCCGCTCAGGTTGCCGGCGCTGCGCGAGCGTTCCGAGGACATTCCCGACCTGGTGCGGCACTTCTTCAAGCAGGGCGCCAGCGAGGGCCTGCAGACCAAGCGCATTTCGACCGGCGGCATCGAATTGATGAAACGCTATCCCTGGCCGGGCAACGTGCGGGAGCTCGAAAACCTGGTGCGCCGGCTCGCCGCCCTCTACTCGCAGGACGAGATATCGTCGGAGATCATCGAATCCGAGCTGAAGACCGGCGATAGGCCGGTCGTGCCCGACGGTGGCGCGCTCATCCCCGACGACCTGTCGATCGGCCAGGCGGTCGAGCATTTCCTGCAGCGCTATTTTGCCTCCTTTGCCGGCGATTTGCCGCCGGCCGGGCTTTACCAGCGCATTCTTGCCGAGGTCGAGTATCCGCTGGTGCTGGCCTCGATGACGGCGACGCGCGGCAACCAGATCAAGGCGGCGGAGCTTCTGGGGCTCAACCGCAACACGCTGCGCAAGAAGATCCGCGAGCTCGGCGTCAACGTCTACAAATCCGCCAGGCAGCCGTAGAGCATGATGCCGAAAAGTGTGAAGCGGTTTTCGGACGACATCATGCTCTATTTCTTTGATCTAGAGACGGATTCAGCTTTCAGCTCGACCCGACCTGAAATCGTCCGGCTCTAGCGTCACTTCGTCCTTTCGGCGAATTTTGCCTGGGAAAGATTATCTTCCCGGTCACACTTGTTGCATAATCGCCACAATGCGTTGCATACATCCGACGCGATGACCGACTCTGTACCGCGACATGGCAGCTGAGGCTCCGACCCTGAACCAACCGCTTTTCAACCAGACCGGCGCGCCTGACGGGCGGCGGTTGCTGGCGTTGCCGGGCGTGGTCGCTATTGCTGGCGCGATGATCACGGCGGCGATCTCGTTTGCGATCCTGGTCGGCGCGACGCCGATCGCGCCGACCGCCGACGCGACCTGGGCCTTGATCGCGGCCAACGCCGTCTTTGTCCTGTTCCTGATCGCTTTGATCGCCCGCGAGGTGCGCCGCATCGTTCTGGCGCGGCGCCACGGCAGGGCTGCCTCGCGGCTGCATGTGCGCATCGTCGCCATGTTCGCGCTGGTTGCCGCCATCCCGGCCATCATGGTGGCGATCATCGCATCGATCACGCTCGACATCGGCCTCGACCGCTGGTTCGAAATCCGCACCAAGACGATCGTCAACTCGTCGCTGTCGATTGCCGACGCCTATGTGCAGGAAAATGCGCGCAACCTCCAGGGCACGACGTTGTCGATGGCATACGACCTTGATGCCTCGCGCACGCTCTACGGCCTCGACAAGGGCGGTTTCCTTGACCTGCTGAACAAGGAAGCCGTCGGCCGCGGACTGGCGCATGCGGCCCTGATCAAGCCGGACGGCTCGTTCGTCATGAACGCCAAGACCGACGCCGATTTTCCCATGCCGGAGCCGCCTTCGGGCGCCGTCGACACCGCGGCCGACGGCAAGCCGGTGCTGATAGAGCCGCGCACCCGCAACATCATGGGCGCCATCATCAAGCTGCGCGAGATCGAAGGGCTTTACCTCTATACGATCCGGCTGGTCGACCCCGACGTGATCAAGGCGCGTC
>NZ_VFUA01000164.1 GCF_006440735.1 Mesorhizobium sp. B2-7-1
ATCGGCTGGAGCGGCGGGGTGCGGGCCGGACCGCTGGGCGAGACGCTGCCGACGACCTCGGTCGCGCTCCTCATCGCCGGCGGCATCGTCTATTCCCTGGGCGTCATCTTCTTCGCCTGGAAGGGCCTGCGCTTCCACAATGCCGTCTGGCACGGCTTCGTCGTCACCGGTGCCGGCCTGCATCTGGCCGCCATGGTCGACTGCCTTGTCGTCAACCGGTTCTAGAGCATGATGCCGAAAAGTGTGAAGCGGTTTTCGGACGACATCATGCTCTATGTTCTTTGACTTAGAGACGGATTCAGATTTCAGGTCGAACAGACCTGAAATCATCCGGTTCTAGGCCTGCGGCGCAGGCCTATCGGCCATATTGCCAAGCGCCATTCAATTTGGTCACAATTCCGTTTAGAGTCGCGGCAATTCTGCGGCGGTGGCATCGGAAACGGGGCACGGATGGCTTTTCTCAGATCCTTCGGCAGGCGATCGGACGTCCTGGTCTATGATCCGCACAAGCTGTCGAGCCCGCAGGTCTTCCTGCTCACCATGGTGATCTTCCTCATCATCGTCGCTTTCATCGCCGCCATCCTCACCCGCCAGATCTCGACCGCCTTCTCCAGCAACCCCGGCCTGAACGGCCTTATCGTCGGCGTGCTTGTGGTCGGCATCCTGCTCGCCTTTGCCCAGGTCGGGCGGCTGTTCCGCGAGGTACGCTGGGTCAATTCCTTCCGCGCCGGCTCCGAGACCACCGAGCCGGTCCTGCTGGCGCCGATGAAGGCGATGATCGGCCGTTCGTCCTCGATGGCCTTCTCGACCTCGTCGATGCGCACGATGCTCGATTCCATCGCCACCCGCCTCGACGAAAGCCGCGACACCTCGCGCTACCTGGTCGGCCTCCTGGTGTTTCTCGGCCTGCTCGGCACCTTCTGGGGCCTGCTCAACACCATCGCCTCGATCCGCGAGACGATCGAGGCGCTGGACCCAGGCACCGGCGATGCCGCCGCCGTGCTCGATGCGCTGAAGCAGGGCCTGTCGGCGCCGCTCGCCGGCATGGGCACCGCGTTTTCGTCCTCGCTGTTCGGCCTTTCCGGCTCGCTTGTGCTCGGCTTCCTCGACCTGCAGGCCGGCCGCGCCCAGACCCGCTTCTACACCGAGCTCGAGAACTGGCTGTCCTCGGTCACCGATCTGTCGTCGGACATCGTCGTCTCCGACACGACGAAAACAACCGAATCCTCCGAGGACATCCGCCTGCTGTCGGAGCGGCTGCGCAGCCTGCAGGAGAATGGCGGCGGCTCCAATCCGCGCGTCGCCACCGCCATGGCCAATCTTGCCGACGGCATCTCGGGCCTGGTGAAGAACATGCGCTCCGAGCAGCAGATCATGCGCGACTGGGTCGAGGCCCAGTCCGATGAGCAGAAGGCCATGCGCAACACGCTGGAAAAGATCGCCGACGCGCTGAAGAAGCAAGGGGTCCACTGACGTGGCGCTGGCAAGACGGCGCGCCGACCGCCGCATCGACTACTGGCCGGGCTTCGTCGACGCGCTGTCGACGCTGCTGCTGGCGATCATGTTCCTGCTCACCGTCTTCGTGCTGGCGCAGTTCCTGCTCAGCCGCGAGATCTCCGGCAAGGACGCGGTGCTGAACCGCCTCAACTCGCAGATCAACGAGCTGACCCAGCTGCTCGCCCTGGAACGCACCAACAGCCAGGATAAGGAAGATACCCTCGCCAACCTGCAAGCTTCGCTATCGGCGGCGGAAGCCGAAAAGAGCCGCCTCGAACAATTGCTCTCGCAGGGCGCCGGCGCCGGCGACGCGGCCAACAAGCGCGCCGACCAGCTGACCGGCGAGCTCTCCAACCAGCGCCAGATCAGCCAGCAGGCGCTGAGCCAGGTCGAGATCCTCAACCAGCAGATCGCAGCACTTCGCAAGCAGATCGGCGCGCTGGAAGACGCGCTCAACGTCTCCGAGCAGCGCGACCGCGACTCCAACACCAAGATCGCCGATCTCGGCCGTCGCCTGAATGTCGCGCTGGCGCAGCGCGTCCAGGAACTCAACCGCTACCGTTCCGACTTCTTCGGCCGTCTGCGCGAGATCCTCGCCGACCGCGAGAACATCCGTATCGTCGGCGACCGCTTCGTCTTCCAGTCGGAAGTGCTGTTCCCGACCGGTTCCGACGAGATCAACGACGCCGGCAAGGTCGAGATGAAGAAGCTCGCCGACGCCATCATCGAATTGCAGAAGGAAATCCCGCCGGAGATCAGCTGGGTGCTGCGCGTCGACGGCCACACAGACAACAAGCCGCTGTCGGGCACCGGCCGCTATCGCGACAATTGGGAACTGTCGACCGCCCGCTCGACGTCCGTCGTGAAGTTCCTGATCGAGAACGGTGTGCCGGCCAATCGGCTGGTGGCCGCCGGCTTCGGCGAGTTCCAGCCGCTCGATCCTGCCGACACCGACGAGGCGCGCAGCAAGAACCGCCGCATTGAGCTGAAGCTCACCGAACGTTGATCCCATGTCTAATGCGCAGCTTCAAGTTTCCTGATCACGATACTCCTACCGGCAACGTCTGATCTTCTCGAAATTCGAGAAAGACAATTTTGACCACGGCGGAAAATGACGGATGATTCATCAATCTCTCACGAATCTAACCGTGAGGAAGTATTTGAAATATTGAACAAACGTAGAACCTATAAATATGAACGAGGAATTTTTAGAGACGGTCACAAAATTGCACTAGTGATCGAAGGAGGAGCAATGTCAGGCTTGATAAGCGCTGCGTCTACGCTCGCCTTACAAGAATTAGGTTATACAAATTGCTTCGATGAAGTTTATGGAACTTCCGCAGGCGCAGTTAACGCAGCTTATTTTGTTGCAGGCCAGAGCCATGTCTGCGTGAGTATTTACCTGAAAGAGGTAATCTCTGGAAAATTCATGGGTTTGCTACGTTGGCCGGACCAGATTGACATAAATTGGCTTGCAGAAAACGTCGTCTCGCACGGCGCTAAAAAACTGGATACGGCCGAGTTGGCCAGATCCCGGATCGAGCTGAGAATCCCCGTCACCGACACCGGGTCCGGCGCCTGTCGATTCATCTCGAGCCATTCGGACCCGATCGGACATCTCATTCCCGCCATCAAGGCCTCTGGAAGCAACCCCTTGCTCACGACACATAGCGAAGCAATCGATGGAAAAACCTACAACGATGGGATGGTTCGAGCCGCCGTTGCTTCGGAGGCAGCAAAGCAGGCAGGGAACGATGTGATCGTTGCGCTCCTGAGCCACCCCGTGGGCCGACGAAAGAAGTTTAGCTTCGCTGCTGCCTTGCTTGAGAAAGCTTTGCGTATCCGGCACTATTCACCCGACTACCAAACGGTATTCCATGCACGTGCCGCATTCTACAATGACGCGATGAATATTTTGGAAAATCCAGAGCCAGGCTTGAAGACATTGATACTGGACGCCGCGCTCGGCACGAAAATCGAACGGCCCCTCGAAACGAGGCCGGATGTGCTCTCCAAAGTCGCCGATCTTCAGCGCCTGCATGTGGCGGCTATCTTTAGAGCCGCCAGCGTCTGAAACCGGGCGCCCTACGCCTTGAGTGACAGCACAATAAAGAACAACCACGCAGCTATGAACACGAGGCTTATGGCGTATAGGAAGATTCCCGTGTGAATTTTTCTGCCAGATATTTGGTTGTTTCTCGTAAAAAGGAATCCACCAAACTTCTCTTCTATTTCGACGCAACGAACCAAACAATTTTTTAGATGCGATTGATAGGGGGAAACGCACAGCAGATAGACAACGGAAAGCACAAGGCCAGCCCACGGGGCCAAAATCTGAATTCGCTTTATCAGATCAAGGCCGCCTCCAGAGCTATTCTGCAATTGAAAAGCCGTGACCAATATACCATTTAATATAAGGAAATTCTTCGTGGCGCTGAACCCTATATCAACACCGCGGGAATACATGTCCGCGGACTTCTGATATTCTATCAGCATAAACTCCTTGTCTTCCATTCCTGATCCCCGCCAGACCCACACCGAGATTGACGACCCCTTTATGGAGTCATATTGGTCAACCCCCTCCCTACGCTAGCTTGATTGTCTCAGCTAAGAAAGTACCGATCGCAGCGCCGTCAAGCATCTGTCGTTCCGTGGCGGATGCGCGGCGACCGCCGCATTGAGCTGAAGCTCACGAACGATGATTCAAAGCATGTCTCCCGAAAATGGGAACCGGTTTCGGGACAAAGACATGCGTAGAATCAAAGCCCTAGAGCGCGCGGAGCGTATCTGAAGGATCGCGACGCGCTAAAGGATCACGCCAAGTCACGGGAAGTTGTTTGTCGGCTGAATACTTAGCGCGGCAAGTTTCGGCGGCAAGAGCTGAAAACATTATCTTTTTTTAATTACACATCGCGAATCGACGCACCTAATTTGCTGCGCAGGGCCGGGGACCGCCGGCGATGCCTCCCATCGCGACGCGACGGAACCGGACGGCCCGGAAAGGTCGGAAGGCAATGCGGCAGGGCCGCTTCCTTCCCCCATAGGAGGATGCGCCGCCATGCGCGCTTCAACATCTCTCAAGACAGTAACCCTGGCCGCTGCGCTGATCGCGGCCCCGCTTGCCGGCGCTTATGCGGCCGGGCATCACAAGGGGCTTCTCGACGCGACCCCTCCAGCCGATTTCGTCGGGCCGCGCGTGACCGGCCTGATCGATCAGGTCCAGGGCGTGGATCAGGGCATTACCGACGCCCGGCAGGCAAACAACATCTCGGCTTCCGAAGCGCAGCAACTGCATATGCGCGCCGCGCGCATCAGCCAGGCGGCGGAGCATGTCGCGGCCTCGGACCACGGCAGGATACCATCCGCGCAATATCACGACCTGCTGCGGAGGCTCGACAATGTCGACCAGAGGCTGATGAACGACACCGGCAGCGGCTTCATGACGGGCGACGGCTCCGACGGCGGGAATTACCCGAACGGCTGAAGCGGTTCGCCAATTCGGGGAAATGGCCAGCACACAGGAAGGGACTAACTGGCGCCCACGGGACCTGGCCCCGAGGGCGTCCTTTTTGGACCACGTCCTGCTTCGATTACACGCCGAGCCAAAGCGCGCCGACGGCGAGCACCGCCGGCACAGTCTGGATGAAGAGTATCTTGCGGCCGACGGTCGCCGCGCCGTAGAGGCCGGCAATAGCGACGCAGATGAGGAAGAACATCTTGATCTGAAACCCGGCGGCGCCGAGATAAAGACCCCAGATCAGCCCGGCGGTGAGGAAGCCGTTATAGAGCCCTTGATTGGCGGCAAGCACCTTCGAGGCGCTGGCGAACTCCGGTGTCAGTCCGAACGCCTTGTGGCCGCGCGGCGTATCCCACAACACCATCTCCAGATAGACGATATAGCAATGGATCAGCGCCACCAGCCCGACCAGGATATTGCCGATCATTGTCCCCTCCAGCAGTTTGTTCGCGGCATTGATCACGCAGTCGCCCTACAAGGCAAGACGGCTGGTTCCATCCCGGCCGATCAGGGTTGCCAAGCTCGATCCCTTGGTATCTTTTCGCGCCAGCCAAATTGAAGCTGGGTAGCCATCATGTCCTTCCAGAAACTCGACCAACTCGGCCACAAGCTCGAAGCGCTTGAGCACGCTTTGGCCATCCTCGGCGCCGACGAGGCGACGCATATGGCGGTCGGCGGTGGCGAGAAGCGCGCCGAGGCAATGTCCTCGCTTGCCGGCATGCTGCACGCCCAAGCGACAGCGCCGGAGATCGGCGACTGGATCGCCGCCGCCGAAGCCGAGCAGCTCGGCGAAGAGCAGCAGGCGGCGGTCAGGGAGTTGCGCCGCCAATACACCAACCTCACCTGCCTGCCCGTCGAATTCGTCGAGCGCCAGACGGTGGCGCGGATGCGCTCCGAGCAGCTCTGGCGGAGCCTGCGCGCCAGGAACGACTGGGCCGGCTTCCTGCCCGCGCTGGAAGGCGTCATGGCCCTGGTCCGCGAGGAAGCGGCGCTGCGCGCCGACGCGCTTGGCCTCGCTCCCTATGACGCGCTGATGGAGCAGTACGATCCCGGCAACCGCGCCGCCGACATCACGCCGGTGTTTGCCGAGCTGAAGGCCTTTCTCAAGGATTTCCTGCCGCGTGCGCTGGCCGCGCAGGAGACGCGGCTGGCCAGGCATCCGCTGAAGCCGCTGTCGGGCAGCTATGCCGTCGACCGCCAGCGCGAGCTCGGCCTTGCCATGATGGCGGCTGTCGGCTTCGACCTCACCCATGGCTCGCTCTCGGTATCGCATCATCCCTTCTGCGGCGGCGTGCCGACCGACGTGCGCATTACCACCCGCTACAAGACCTCCGACTTCCTGTCGGCGCTGATGGGCGTGCTGCACGAGACCGGCCACGCGCTCTACGAGCAGAACCTGCCCAAAGCCTGGTCGCACTGGCCGCTCGGCAAGGCGCGCGGCATGGCGGTGCATGAGAGCCAGAGCCTGTTCGTCGAAAAGCAGATCGGCCGCAATCCGGCCTTCTGGCGCTGGGCGTTGCCGGTGGTCGAAAGACATCTCGGCGAAGCCTGGTCGCTCGACGACATCCTGCCGCATGTCCACCATGTCGAGCGCGGCCTGATCCGCGTCGATGCCGACGAGGTCACCTATCCGCTGCATGTCATCCTGCGCTACGAGCTCGAGCAGGAGCTCGTGTCCGGCCGGCTGGAAGTGGCCGACCTGCCGGAGGCCTGGGACGCCAGGATGCGCGACTATCTCGACCTCTCGACCATCGACAACCCGGCCGACGGGCCGATGCAGGACGTGCATTGGCCGAGTGCGGCCTTCGGCTATTTCCCCTCCTACACGCTCGGCGCCATGATGGCGGCGCAGCAATGGGCGGCGC
This sequence comes from Mesorhizobium sp. B2-7-1, assembly GCF_006440735.1. Classification (GTDB taxonomy): domain Bacteria; phylum Pseudomonadota; class Alphaproteobacteria; order Rhizobiales; family Rhizobiaceae; genus Mesorhizobium. The sequence continues at coordinate 6,880 of NZ_VFUA01000164.1, forward strand.
TAACCAGGGAGCATCCGTCGGCCGACGATGATCTCGCGAAAGGCGATTTCAGCTCCATCAATGGCTGGCGGCGCGACCGGATCTGGTCGCAAGGCTCGCGGTGGTCGACACCGGAATTGCTCGAGCGCGCCACCGGCGAGAAGCTCAACGCTTCCTATTTCACCGAACATTTGCGCAAGCGCTACGGCGGCTGACGCAGGTCAGTTCGAAACCAGCCGGGTCGGGCGCGGCTACTCCGCCGCGCCCTTGAAGGCGCTGGCGCCTGTCTCGAACTGCAGCTTGGCGAGCCGCGCATAGGTGCCACCCTTGGCGACCAGGCTCTGATGCGTGCCTTCCTCGACGATGCGGCCGCCTTCCATGACGAGGATGCGGTCGGCTTTGAGCACCGTCGCCAGCCGATGCGCGATGACGATTGTTGTGCGGCCGCGCATCAGCCGCTCCAGCGCTCTTTGCACCAGCGTCTCGCTCTCGGCGTCGAGCGCCGAGGTCGCTTCGTCGAGCAGGAGGATCGGCGCGTCGCGCAGGATGGCGCGGGCGATCGCGATGCGCTGGCGCTGGCCGCCGGACAGCGTCACGCCACGCTCGCCGACCTGGCTGTCATAGCCCTTGTCGAGCCTGGCGATGAATTCGTCGGCAAGGGCCGCCTTGGCCGCGGCCTCGATCTCGGCTTCGCTGGCCCCCTGCCGGCCGAAGCCGATATTGTCGCGCACGCTCGCCGCGAAGACGGTGACGTCCTGCGGCACGATCGCGATGCGCTGGCGGATGGCGGCCGGATCGGCCTCGCGCACGTCGACGCCGTCGATGACGACGCGGCCGCTCTCGGGATCGTAGAAGCGCAGGATCAGCGAGAAGACGGTGCTTTTTCCGGCGCCTGAAGGCCCGACGATCGCCACCGTCTCCCCGGGCTTCACCTCGAAGCTCAGGCCATGCACGGCGGCGCGGTCCGGCCGCGCCGGATAGGAGAAGGACACCTCGTCGAAGCTGATCGCGCCCTTGGCCGTGGCCGGCAACGCAACGGGGTCGACAGGCCGGCGGATCGTCGGCGTCTCAGCCAGGATCTCGGTCAGCCGCTCGGCCGCGCCCGCCGCCTGCGACAGCTCGCTCCACACTTCCGACAGCGCGCCGAGCGCGCCGGCGGCAAACACCGAATAGAGCAGGAACTGGCCGAGCGTTCCGGCCGACAGCGTGCCGGCGAGCACGTCGCGCGAGCCGAACCACAGCACCGCCACGACCGAGGAAAAGATCATGAAGATAGCAAAGAAGGTCAGGAAGGAGCGCGCGAACACCGAGGCCCGCGCCGCCTCGAAGGCTGCGTCGACGGCGCCTGCGAAGCGGCCGGTGACCAGCTTCTCGTTGGTGAAGGCCTGGAGCGTGCGCACCGCGCCGATCTGCTCGCTGGCATAGGCGGTGGCCTCGGCGAGCGTGTCCTGCGCCTGCCGGGACTTGCGCCGCACCGAGCGGCCGAAGGCGACCAGCGGCAGCACGATGACCGGAATGGCCGCAATCACCAGGCCAGACAGTTTCGGGCTGGTGACGACCATCATCGCCACCGCGCCGAGGCCGAGGATGACATTGCGCAGCGCGACCGAGGCGGTGGCGCCGACCGCCGACTTCACCTGCGTGGTGTCGGCGGCAAGCCGCGACACGATCTCGCCCGAATGCGCGCGATCGAAAAACGCCGGCGACAGCGTCGTGACATGAGAGAAAACGTCGCGGCGGATGTCGGCCACGACCCGTTCGCCGAGCGTGATGACGAAATAGTAGCGGCTGGCCGAGGCGGCCGCGAGCAGCGCCGCCATTGCTACCAAAGCCGCGAAATATTCGGCGATGAAGATGGAGCCCGAGGCCTGGAAACCATGGTCGATCATGCGCCGCACGGCCATCGGCAGGGCAAGCGTCGTCACTGCCGCGACAATCAGCGAGATGATGGCGCCGATGGCGAGCTTCCGGTAGCGGGTGATATAGGGAAAAAGGCTGCGGAGCGGCCGGACCGAGCGTCTGCGCTCGCTTGCGCTGCCACCGATTTCCGCCATGAGCGTTTCCTCTGGCCGCTCGGCGGCGCCGCATTTCAATATGCGCCTGCCGCGGCCTTGTGATTCAATTCCGGCTGATGTATAGGCTCGCCGACCGTTTTAGAAGCCGTGGCTTTTCATTAGCTGCGGCTTCGAGTTTTAAAAAGGGGCGCATCGACGCAGGCCTTGGGCCCGTCACCAGCGCCGGCAGCCAGGAAACACGACAATGAAGGCCGATATCCATCCCGACTACCACACCATCAAGGTCGTCATGACCGATGGCACCGAGTACCAGACCCGTTCGACCTGGGGCAAGGAAGGCGACACGATGAACCTCGACATCGACCCGACCACGCACCCGGCCTGGACCGGCGGCCAGCAGACCCTGCTCGACCGCGGCGGCCGCCTGTCGAAGTTCAAGAAGCGTTTCGAAGGTTTCGGCCTCTAAGCCGGATACGTCTGTCGGATTTGAAGAACCCGCCTTCGAGGCGGGTTTTTTGTTGGCCGCATCCCTTCTTTCTCCTCGTTCAACGGAGAGAAGGTGCCCGAAGGGCGGATAAGGGGCAGCGCCGAAGCTGAAGTTCAAGGTTGGTTCCTCGCCCCACGCAGTGGGGAGAGGTGTCTCGGCGAAGCCGAGACGGAGAGGGGAGCGCCCTACGAAGGCCCC
>NZ_VFUA01000165.1 GCF_006440735.1 Mesorhizobium sp. B2-7-1
CTCCATCACCGTCGATGTCGTGTCCGATGTCGTCTGCCCCTGGTGTTTCATCGGCCAGAAGCGGCTGGACAAGGCCATTGCTTCTGTAGGTGACGTCGACGTGCATGTCCGCTGGCGGCCGTTCCAGCTCGATCCGACCATCCCGCCAGAGGGTATGGATCGCCGCCAATACATGCTCGGCAAATTCGGCAGCGAGGAACGCATCCGCGAGATCCACGCCCGCATCGAGCCGCTCGGCGAGGCCGAGGGCATCCATTTTGCATTTGCTGCCATCAAGGTCGCCGCCAACACGCTGGATGCTCACCGCGTCATCCGCTGGGCGGGAGCCGCGGGGGAAGATGTGCAGAACCGGTTGGTGCGCCGCCTCTTCCAGCTGAATTTCGAGGAAGGCGTGAACATCGGCGATCATGCCGTGCTGGTAAAGGCGGCCGGCGAAGCCGGCATGGATGCCTCCGTGGTCGAGACGCTGCTGCCGACCGATGCCGACGTCGAGGCGGTCCGCAACGAGATCGCCACCGCTTCGCGCATGGGCATCACCGGCGTGCCCTGCTTCCTGCTCGAAGGCAAATACGCGGTGATGGGCGCGCAGGATGCCGACACGCTTGCCGACGCGATCCGCCAGGTGGCGCAGGCCAAGGCGCGCGGCGGTCAGGTTCGGTGCCGTGCGCCTTCCGCCAATGGAACATTCAGTTGGCGGTTTCCAACTCGCCGCGCGCTTTTCCTGGGATTGTGCTCCTACTTCGCGGTCGCTTTGGCCTTGCTCAAGAAGAAGCCGTGGCCATTGCTGCCCGTGCAGCTTAATCCCTTCGTCGACGACTGGCAGGAAAACGGCCCCTTGCTCCAGTTGTTGCCGTAGCCAAGCTTGTTCACGTCGCTGCAACAGCCCTGCTCGCCGGGATTCTTGATCAGCGTCGCCGGCCCTTTCGGCCCCAGGATTACGGTCACATAGCTCGGCTCGACCCGCGAGCAGGAGAGCTCCGGCCCGCCATCCTGCGGCTGGTAGGTGCTGGTGCCGCCCTTCGGCGTATAGATGCAGCCGATATTGCCGGATGGCGTGTTGAACTCGACCTGGCCCTCGGCGCTTGCCGGAATGGTCTGGCTGGCGGCGTGCGCCGCGGACGTCCAGGTGAAAATGCTGAGCAGCGCGGCAGCGACTGTCCGTGCAGGCATGTCATCCCCCTCGACATAAACCATCGCTTGGCAAGTTCGGCCCGGGGAACCGCGTTGTCAAATCCTCTTCCGCCGCCCGACACGATCTGGTGAATCGCCTTGCACGCCGCGCTGGGCTACGATGGCCGAGGGTTTAACTGATTTGAGGGGCACCGAATGGCGGTCAGGCGTCGCGCATTGTTGCTGCTGTGCTTGCCTTTCGCCTTCGGCCTTCCGCTGACATTGCAGCGCGTATCCGCCGAGGAGGCCGTCATGTCGGCGACCTTTGAAGGCAAACCCTGGACAGCGTCCTTTACCCTTGCCCAGACGATGCAGATGGGCGGCAAGCCTATGCTGAACCTGTCGGGGACCGAGCAGGGCTTTCCGACCAAGACCTTCAATTCGATGCTGGCGCTCAAGGATCCGAACGACCTTGCCGGCAGCTACAAGCTCAAGACCGGATCCGGCGCGAACAGCGCCAACTTCAACATTCTCGATTCCGGCGCGATGGTCGGCCATGTCCGTTTCGCCAGCGGCGAGATCGTCATCGACAAATACGATGCAGCCGCAAAGACCATTTCCGGTCATTTCAGTGCCTCGGGAAAAGACGAATCGGGCAAGCCTGAAGAGCTCGCGGACGGTAAATTTTCGGGCATTCAGGTCACCGCGCAGTAATCATTTCGGCTGATCGGCGCCTCTCTTCGTTCACGAAGCCGTGTTTTTTGCTTCCCCAAGGGAAGCTTTTCGCCGACTGGCGCAATCGCCTTTAACACACTGGAATAAAAGGCGAAATCAGAGCAGCTAACGATCCCTGGGCTCGGCCTTTCTGTTGCCCTCGCGCCACGGCGGATAACCCTGTTCACATTCGCCGGCAGAAAATTAATGGAAAATGATCAATTGGTGTTACCCTGTGTAACAAAACTAGAAAGGTTTGGGCGGGATCGTGACTGAGGTCGGTAGACCGCGGCGTACAGTACCGGAGCAAATATCCAGCGAGGCAAAGGCCTCGTCCCTGACGCCGGTATCGTCGATGCGTACATTCTGGGGGCTGATGCGAGCCTACTGGTTCTCCGACCGCTGGAAGGAAGCCTGGACCCTCACCGTCGTCATTGCGCTGCTGACGGCATTGTCCAGCAAGGCTGGCGTCTGGTTTGCCATGGCGTTGGGCGAGTTGGGCAATTCGATCGCCTTCCTCCACGACGCCGCCAACACCCACCCGTTGCAGACCATCCTGACCAATGCCGGCATATTGGTGCTGCTGGTCGTGCTGAAGGATGCCGGCTTTACCGGCGTGCGCAATCTCGTTTCGACGACCTTGCATCGCAAATGGCGGGGTTGGCTGAACAACCAGTTCAACCAGGCCCTGCTCGACGGCAACCATACCCATTTCCACGCCCAGCACGGTTCGGCGGCCGGCGGCATCGTCGCTCCGGACAACATCGACCAGCGTATCCAGGAATCGATCAAGGACATGACCGGCGGCGCTATCGGCCTCGCCATGGGCGTGCTGGGTGTCGCGACTTCGCTCTACTTCATCGGTGAAAACCTGATTGGGTCCTCGGTCGAGGTCAAAGGCCTGGAATTCCTGGGCAGCTACGGCACCGCGGTGCTGGCATTCCTTGCCGTCGCCATCTACGTGCCGCTGAACACCTGGATCGCGGTCAAGCTCGGCCGCCTGCTCGAGCGGCTCAATGTGCGCATGCAACAGGCCGAGGGCAGCTACCGAAGCGAACTGACGACGTTCCTGCGCCGCAGCTTCCACGTCGCCGCCTCGCATGGCGAGGGCGTGCAGAAGTCGATGCATGACCGGCTCTATGTCGATATCGACAAGACATGGGGGCGGCTCAACATCGTCAACACCAGCTACACGTCGTTCGAGCTGATCTACAATTTCGTCGGCGCCCGCATCGTCGCCTACTCCCCGGGCCTCGTGTCGTTCATCCACAACCGCCTCGACTACAAGGGCTACATCACCGGCTCCGAAATGGTCGCCCAGTTGATCAGCCAGTGTTCGTGGTTCATCCATGTGATGCCGGCGATTGCCACGCTGCGGGCCAACAGCCAGCGCGTCACCGAACTCGCCAACGCCATCGAGAACGTCCAGCACCCACAGGAATTCTATCAGCAGACGGGCCGCTCCGACTTCAGCTACGCCACCCAGAACCCGGTGTTCGGCCTCACCATCCAGAAGCTCGAGCTGGCGCATCAGGGCGAGGATGCGACGCCCTTCCTCAGCGCCGCCAATCTACGTTTCCGTCGCGGCGAATGGACCTTCCTCAAGGGCGAGTCCGGCTGCGGCAAGACTTCGCTTATCAAGGCGATTAACGGCCTGTGGCCATATGGCCGCGGCACCATCGTTTTCCCGGAAGGCGTGACGAGCTTCTACGCCGCCCAGGAGGTCAAGCTGCAGCAGGTCTCGCTGAAGCAGCTAGTCTGCCTGCCGGGTTCCGAGAACGACCATAGCGACACGCAGGTCGCCGCGGCCCTGCACAAAGCCGGCCTCGGCGACTTCATCGGGCACATGGCCGACGAAAGCCGTGAGGGCAAGGTCTGGGACCAGGTGCTTTCGGGCGGCCAGAAGCAGAAGCTGGTGGTCGCTCGCATCATCCTGCGGCAGCCCGGACTTCTGTTCCTCGACGAGGCGACCGGCGCGCTCGATCCCGAAGGCAAGATCGCCTTCCACCAGGCGATCAAGGACAATTGCGCGAACGTCACCGTCATCAGCGTCATGCATGAGGCAGTGCCGCCGCGCTCGCTTACGGGCGAGGATTTCTACCACAGCGTGGTCGCGATCGCCGACGGCGTCGCCACCAAGAAGCCGCTCGCCCCCAGCCTGCCGCGCGAGCTCACCACCATCCTCGCCCAGCCGCCGCGGCCGGCCGAGGACAAATGGCTGCGCTTCCGCCGGCTGAAGCAGAAATAGCAATCAGGCCAAGCTTTTATCTGCTTCCGTGGCTTGGCTGCCGCGGCTGCCGATCACAGTCTCGCGATCCGACCTCCCCTCACCCGATTTCCGAGCTTTTGACAATTGACTCGGCAAAAGGCGCTCCTATGTTGCGCCCGCTCGCCAAATTCAAACTCGAACCCCGCGAGCAGAAAGGTCAACCCGCCATGCCTGGCGACAGTCACAGTCGAACGCAACCGCCGTCCGCCCTGACGTGACCTGATGGCTCACGTCCTGCCGGACGGCAAGGAGTGAGCCATGAACGAATTCGCACCCGTATTGGACGACGAAGCCGTCGCCGTCGCCCGTGTTCTTGCCAACGATCACGTCGCCGACGTCGTCGAAGCCCTCAACCACGAGCCCCGCGAGACAGCCATCGAGCTGCTCTGCGCCGTGCCGTTCGAGCGGCTGGTCGAGATTTTCGACCAGCCGGAGCTCGAAGCGGCACCTGAGCTCGCCGAGGCCCTGCCGCGCCCGAAGGCAAGCAAGCTCCTGACCGCCATGTCGGTCGACCGCGCCGCCGACATCCTGCGCGAGCTGGATGAACCGGCTCGCTCGGAGCTGCTTGGCGCCTTGGCCCCGCCGCTGCGCGCAACGCTGCTGTCCATCCTGGGATATCCGGAAGGCAGCGCCGCCTCGATCATGACGACGGAATTCGTCAGCGTGCCCTCGGATTGGACCGTCGGCCGCACGCTCGACTACATTCGCAAGGTCGAGCGCACGCGCGAGACCATCTACGCCATCTACATCGTCGACCCGGAGACGCAGCTCCTGCTGCGTTCGACCGGATTGCGCCGACTGATCACCGGCAACCCTGAGGATTCGATCCTGTCGGTGGCGCCCGATCGCGTGCCGGTGACGGTGACGCCGCTCACCGATCGCGAGAACCTGGCGCAGACCATCTCCAAATACGACCTGCTCGCCTTGCCCGTGGTCGACCATGGCAGGATCCTCGGCATCGTCACCGTCGACGACATCATCGACACGATGATCGAGGAGACGACCGAGGACGTGCATCGTTTCGGCGGCATGGAGGCGCTCGACGAGCCCTACATGAAGATGAGCTTCCTCGCCATGATCCAGAAGCGCGCCGGCTGGCTCTGCGCGCTGTTCCTCAGCGAGATGCTGACGGCCAACGCCATGCAGAGCTACGAGGGCGAGCTGGAGAAGGCGATCGTGCTGACGCTGTTCATCCCGCTGATCATGAGCTCGGGCGGCAACTCCGGCTCACAGGCGACGTCGCTCGTCATCCGCGCGCTGGCGCTGCGCGAGATCGGGCTGCGCGACTGGTGGCGGGTAGCCCTGCGCGAGCTGCCGACCGGTATGGTGCTCGGCTCGATCCTCGGCATCGTCGGCATCTGCCGCATCACGCTCTGGCAGTATTTCGGCTTCTACGACTACGGCCCGCACTGGATGCTGATCGCGGCAACGGTGGGCGCGGCGCTGGTCGGCATCGTCACCTTCGGCTCGCTGTCGGGATCGATGCTGCCCTTCGCGCTGAAGCGGATCGGCTTCGACCCGGCAAGCGCCTCCGCGCCGTTCGTCGCCACGCTGGTCGACGTCACCGGGCTCGTCATCTACTTCTCGGTGGCGTTGGTGATCCTGCGCGGCACGCTGCTGTAGAAGCATTGCATAACCCGCCGCCGGACCGTGTCGGCGGCGGGTATCTGCGTCATCCAGCCCGCCGGCCATAGATCGCGTCGCGCAGCGCATCCGGGAAGGCGCCCGTCATGCCGGCGATCGCCGTGTTGGTGAGCGCCACCACCGTCAGGTCGAGCGTCGGGTCGACGAACCAGGAATGGCCGTAGACCCCGCCCCATCGCCATGTCCCCGGAGCCTGCGGCGTCGCCGCCACCACCGGGTCGCGCAACACGCCAAATCCCAGACCCCAGCCCCAGCCGGGCATGGTCGTCGCCAGGCCTTCGATCGCATCCCTGGTCATTGCCGCCGCCGTCTCGGGGCGGATAACGGTCCCGTCTGCGCGCCGCAGCGCTTCGAGCAGCTTCAGGACATCGCTGGCCGTGCCATTCATGCCGGTGCCACCGGATGCGAAGGAAGTGGGATCGAAAGCGCGCCCAGGCGTGAACGAGATGGCGCCGTCGCCGAAAGGCACGAGATGATGCTCGCCCATGGCGACGGCCCCGCCAGGGCCGTCCGCGTAAGGCCTCACCAGCCGGGCCTGGTCACGCACGGTAAAATCCGTGTCGCTCATGCCGAGTGGCTTGACGACCAGGCGATCGGCAAGGTCCGGCAAGGTCTCATCCGTGGCTCTCGCCATCGCCTCGCCCAGAACGTCCATGGCCACCGAATAGCCCCAGCCCGCGCCGGGTGCGAAGGACAGCGGCACCGAGGCGATGCGCCTGAGGTTCTCGGCGGAAGACAGACCCGGCTGGTCGAGACCGTCCGAGATGCCAGCCCGCTGATAAGGACCCCCGGTGGGCTGGCGAAAGCCGTAGTCGAGGCCGGCGGTGTGGGTGAGCAAGTGTTGGATGTTCAAGACGGGTTCGCTGCCATCGGCAAGCTTCGGCCGGAATTCCGGGATGAATTTCGTCACCGGATCGGCAAGATCGATCGCGCCGGCCTCGACCAGGGCGAGCGCGGCGGTGGCGACGATAGGCTTGGTCACCGAGGCCAGGCGGAAGATCGCGTCCTGACGCATCGGTTCGTTCGCCTCGCGGTCGGCGAACCCGGCGGCACGGCCATAGAGGATCTCGCCGCGCCGGGCGACGAGAATGACCGCGCCGACGATACGGCGCTCTTCGATCGCGCCATCCACAACCTGATCGACGCGCCGGGCAAAGTTGCGGTCGAGCGGCGCGGCGCTGGCGGACATCGGAGGCTCCCTGAAATCCTGAAATGTCAGACGCGTTCGCCGTTCTTCACGCGATAGGTCGGCTTGTACATCGTCACCAGTTCCTCGGCCGCGGTCGGATGCACGGCCATGGTGCGGTCGAAATCGTCCTTGGTCAGGCCCGCCTTCAGCGGGATGCCGAGAAGCTGGGCCATTTCGCCGGCATCGGGGCCCAGTATATGCGCGCCGATCACCTTCCTGGACGCGCCGTCGACCACCAGTTTCATCAGCATCTTCTCGTCGCGGCCGGACAGCGTGTGCCGCATCGGACGGAACGACGCGCGGTAGATCTCTACATCCGGATAACGCTTGACCGCGTCGTCTTCCGACAGGCCGACGGTGCCGATCTCCGGCTGCGAGAACACCGCGGTCGGAATGGTGTCGTGGTCCGGCGCGGTCGGGTTGTTTTTGAACGCGGTCTCGATGAAGCACATCGCCTCGTGGATGGCGACCGGCGTCAGTTGCACGCGATGGGTGACGTCGCCGATCGCCCAGATGTTGTCGAGGTTGGTGCGCGAATATTGGTCGACCACGATCGCGCCCGCCTGGCTGAGTTCGATGCCAACGCCTTCCAGGCCCATATTCTCGGTATTGGGAATACGCCCGATAGCCAGCATCACCTGGTCGACCGTCAAGGTTTGGCCGGAAGACAGAAACACGTCGAGCCGGCCCTCCGGCGTCTTGCGCACCCATTCCGAAACCGCGGGGCAGACGATCTTGATCCCCTTTTTCTCCATGGTCTCGTGCAGCAAACGGCGCAGGTCCATATCGAAGCGGCTGAGGATCTCCTGACCGCGATAGACCAGCGTGGTGTCGACGCCCAAGCCATGGAAGATGTTGGCGAATTCGACGGCGATGTAGCCGCCTCCCTCGATCATGATCGCCTTTGGCAGCTCCTTGAGGTCGAAAGCCTCATCGGAGAAGATGCAATACTCGTGGCCCGACAGCGCCGGATGCGGCGCCGGCCTGCCGCCGGTCGCGATCAGGATCTGGTCGGCGCTGACCGTGCGGTCCTCGGCGACCAGATAAACGGAATGCGGGTCCACCAGCACGGCGCGCGAGTGAAATGTCTCGCCGCCTGAGCCTTCGACATTTCTCTTGTAGATCGCCTCGAGCCGCGCGATCTCCTTGTCCTTGTTGACGACCAGTGCCTGCCAGTCGAAGCTCGCCTCGGGCACGGTCCAGCCATAGCCGGCGGCGTCGGTGAAATGTTCGGGAAATTGCGACGCATAGACATAGAGCTTCTTCGGCACGCAGCCTCGGATGACGCAGGTGCCGCCGAACCGGTATTCCTCCGCGATGGCGACCCGCTTGCCGAGGGCCGCCGCCACCCGGGCCGCCCTTACGCCGCCGGAGCCGCCGCCGATGACGAACAGATCATAGTCATAACCGGTCATCGCGAGAGCTCCTGCGGATGAGAAAGACGGGGCACAGGTAGGCTGCAAAGCGGCAAAAGAAAAGCCCGGGCAAACCCGGGCTTTGTAGTCCAGCGGCCGTCGGCCGGGTCGATGCGGATCAGTTCTGCGAGTCGTCCGCCGGGGCCGAATTGTCGGCGGGAGCCGAATTGTCCGCCGGAGCGGAATTGTCGGCGGGCGCGGCGGCGTCCGGAGCCGGTGCCGCCGGCGCCGCGGCCTTGGCGGCGGCTGCGATCGTTTCGCCGACCTGCTGGGCGAGGTCGCGGGCAACGCCGTTCTGCCAGATGTCGGCGGCCTTCACGAGGTCGCGCGTCACCGCGGGGCCGCTGTCGAGCAGCTTCTTGCCGGCCGCCGAGCTGTAGAAGGTGGCGATGTCGTTGAGCTCCTGCTCGGAAAACACCTTGGCGTAGGCGAGCGCTGCTTCCTTTTCGAGATCCGCGCGCCGCGGCGCAAGGCCGAGTGCTTTCTCGGCCACCGTCTTGCCGATCAGCTCCTGCATGTCGGGGTTCTTCTGGATCAGCTGCGCTTCGAGCGCGCCGGCCGCCTGCGGCAAGATGTTGTCGAACGTGTCCGTGGCATGGATCGCCGCGACGGCCGCGCGCGCGGCCTTCAGATGCGATTCGCTGACATCCTGCGCGAACGCCGGTGACGACAGCGCAAGCACGGCCGAGGCCGCCAGAAGCATCGAAAAGCGGCGAACTCGTTTATGCAACATCATAGTCGGTAGAACTCCCTGGTTTCAGGCTGCATGGACGGTTTCGATACCGTCGCCGCCGGCGATGATGGCCGTTGACGCCAGCCCGATGAATAGACCGTGCTCGACAACGCCTGGAATGGCGAAGAGAGCATTCGAAAGCGCTCTTGTATCCGGAATGCGGCCAAAAGATGCATCGAGGATAAAGTGGCCGCCGTCTGTAACAAATGGCTGGCCCCCCGTCATCCTCAATGTAACCGGGCCGGAAAGCCCGAGCTCCGCCGCGGCGGCGCCAATCGCGATCTCGGTGGCGCGCAGGCCGAATTTGTTGACCTCGATCGGCAGCGGGAAGCGGCCGAGCGTCCCGACCATCTTGGACTTGTCGGCAATGACGATCATGCGGTCGGACGCCGCCGCGACGATCTTCTCGCGCAGCAGCGCGCCGCCACCGATCAA
>NZ_VFUA01000166.1 GCF_006440735.1 Mesorhizobium sp. B2-7-1
GGAATTTGAGCCCCCGGCCGAGCCGGAATTGCCGCCATTCCCGTTGCCGTTTCCACCACCTTTGCCGCCGCCGTTTCCACCGCCGCCGCCGCCTTTGCCGGCATAGGCCTTGGCCACGACGAGACCATCAACGGAGAGATTGAGAGGCGCGACGACAAGCGCTAGCGCAGCCAGCGCCGGCAAGACTAGCCCGCAGCCCCTGCGCGATGCGCGCATTCCGTTCTCCCCATGCCAGCCCTTCAGCCCGTCGGCCGAACTACCCCACCGGCAATGTCGCAGCATAAGCATCCCCAATCAGCAGGCCATAAGGAAGTGGCCCACGACCCTTGTCTTGTCCACTCGGACCTATTGCAATTTTTCCATAGGACCTAAGTCTTATTTCAACCACCGGATGCGGTCCGAGATCGCCGCCGCGGTCATTTTTTTCCAGGCCAACCAATCCCTTAACGGCCCGTCAGGCACGGAAGCGCTCACCGTTTGGCGGAAACGGCTAACCCCTGGGCTCCCTTTGTTTGAAGCAATTCCCGACGGACGGCCACGGCGCGGCCCCTAACCCGACCCGTTTCGGGCTTTTTTTCGGGGATCGCCGCTGTTCAGAAGATCGAATCAAGTGGGCAGAGGCACTGGCCGCCGCGCCGCAACCGCCGCGCCGAAGGCGGCGGCAATGACGGCGGCGATGCCCGCGCATTGCAAAAGGTTGAGCTTCTCGTGCAAGAACAGGAAGCCGGTCAGCGCGCCGCCCGCCGGCTCCAGGCAGACCAGCATACCGTAGACCTTGGCCGGCATGCGGGCCAGCACCAGCATTTCCAGATAGAAGGGCAGCGCGCTGGAGAACAGGCCGACCACGGCGGCGCCCGCCATGATGTGCGGGTCGGTCAGATAGGGTTGCGCGGCGCTGAAGCCGAAAGGCAGCGCCAGCACCGCGGCGATCGCCATGCCATAGGCGGAGGTGCGCACGCCGAGCTCGGCGCCGGCCTTCTGCGCGAAGATGATGTAGAGCCCCCAGCAGGCTCCCGCCGCCAGCGCCAGCGCCACGCCCAGCGGATCGAGCCCGCGGCTGATACCGGCAAAAGGCGACAGCAGCACGATGCCGGCTATCGCCAGCGCCACCCAGGCAAGATCGAGCACGCGCCGGGAGCCGAGCGTGGCGACAAACAGCGGTCCGGTGAATTCGAGCGCCACGCAGATGCCGAGCGGAATGCGCTGGAGCGCGGCATAAAACAGCATGTTCATGGCGCAGACGGTGATGCCGTAGGCGGCCAGCCAGGGCAGGTTCTTGCGCGAGGGCAACACCTTCCAGGGCCTCAGCACCGCCGCCAGCATCAGCGCGCCGATGGCGAGCCTCAGCATGGTCGTGCCTTCCGAACCCAGAACCGGGAACAGCCCCTTGGCAAAGGCGGCGCCGACCTGCACCGACAAGATGGCGCCGAGCAGGCCGAGCACCGGCATGGCGCCGACAGGGGTCTCTTGGTTAGCGGCCTGTGCTGTGGTCAATCCTGGCTCCATCCCCTGGTACAGGGATGGAGATAGGGCGCGTCGGTTGCGATGTCGTGAGGCAGGGCGAGGTGGATGGGTGGGACAAGGCGGGCGACGGCTCACCGCCTTCGTCATCCTAGGGCGGAGCAAGAAGCGCACCGCCGAGTTCTGTGTCGAACGTCGCGGCATATCCTCGGGTCAAAGCCCGAGTATGACGAACCGTTGGCGCGGCTCCCGAAGGGCTGGCGCGACAGCGACCCCCTCTGCCCTGCCGGGCATCTCCCCCACAAGGGGGGGAGATCGGCCACTCACCCCGCCATGGCGAGCGGCATGGCGCTCTTGTTGGGGATCTGGATGTCGATCTCCAGCGTCGACATGGTCGCGCCGCGGTCCATCGAGACCTGGAGGTAGTCCTGGTCGATCTGCACATGCTTGGCAATGACCGCCATGATCTCTTCGCGCAGGATGGAGACGAGGTCGGGCTGGCCGCGGCTTTGGCGCTCATAGGCAAGCAGCAGTTGCAGCCGCTCGCGCGCCACCGGCGCGCTGGTGCGCCGCTTGAAGAGGTCGAGGATGCTCATGCGGCCCTCCTTCCGAGCAGCCGGTCGAGGAAGCCCTTGCGTTCGAAGGGGACGACCACCGGCAGGTCTTCGCCTTCCAGGCGTCTTGCCGCTTCGAGATAGGCTTTTGCGGCGGAATTCAGCGGCTCTGAAAGCGTGACGGGCGCGCCGAGGTTGGAGGCGCGGAGCACATCCTGGCTTTCCGGGATGATGCCCAAGAGCGGCGTCGACAGGATTTCCAGCACGTCGTCGATCGACAGCATCTCGCCGCGCGAGGCGCGCGCCGCGTCATAGCGGGTGACCAGCACATGTTTTTGCACCACCTCGCCCTGCTCGGCCTTCATGGTGCGGGCGTCGAGCAGACCGATGATGCGGTCGGAGTCACGCACCGACGACACTTCCGGGTTGGTGACGATGACCGCCTCGTCGGCGAAGCGCATGGCGAGCTGGGCGCCGCGCTCGATGCCGGCCGGGCTGTCGCAGAAGACGTAGTCGAACACCGAACGGAGGCGCGCAATGACTTCGGCCACGCCCTCTTCGGTCAGCGCGTCCTTGTCGCGCGTCTGCGAGGCCGGCAGCAGATAGAGCGTCTCCAGCCGCTTGTCGCGGATCAGCGCCTGCGACAGTTTTGCGGTGCCCTGGATGACGTTGACGAGGTCGAACACCACGCGGCGCTCGGCGCCCATGATGAGGTCGAGGTTTCGCAAGCCGACGTCGAAATCGACCAGCGCCACCTTCTTGCCGGTCCTGGCCACGGCAGCGCCGAGCGCGGCCGTCGAGGTCGTCTTGCCGACGCCCCCCTTGCCCGAAGTGACCACGACTACCTTGCCCATATATCCAGCCTCCGTTGGCGCTTCTTATGTTCAGTCCTGCCGCTTGGGACACGGCCGACTCTTAACTACAGTTGCACGCGAAACCGGTCCGAAGCTTGCGCGTCAGCCTAGCGGCACCACGCACAGCGCATCGTTGTCGAGGAAGGCCTGCACGGCCTTGCCGCGCGACACGCCCTCCATCTCCTCGGCCGTGGTGTACCAGCCGTCGACGGCGAGCAGTTCGGCCTCGTTCTTGCGGCAGAAGATGCGCGCCGAAATATTGCCTTCAGAGCCGGCGATCGCGCGGCCGCGCAGCGTGCCATAGACATGGATCGAGCCGCCGGCGACGATTTCGGAACCGGACGCGACCGAGCCCAGCACGATCACGTCGCCATGCGGATGAAAGACCGACTGCCCGGAGCGGATCGGCGCCTTGATCATCAGCGTGCCGGCTGAAGGCGTCGGCACGGCGCCCTGCCCGGACCTTTCCGCTTCGGTCTGAGCTGGCTCGATCCTGACCGCTTCCAGCCTTGCCAGTTCGGGGTCGACCGGCTCATCGCCGGACATCTCGATAGGAGAGACTTCCGCCTGCGCCACCTCCGCGGCCAACTGGGGCATCTGAACAGCCTGCACCCGTTCCTCGGCGGCCGCTTCCAGCTCCTCGGCCCGCGCCTTGCGCGCGGCCCGGCCCAGCAGGCCTTCCGCGGTCGCCTCCTTGGCGCCGGCCAAGAGCGGCGGCAAATCCGGCCCGAGCTCGGCGCCTTCGAGCTCGATGGCATAGACGCGGATGCCGCGCGAGCCGAGCACGCCGACGAGGGCTACGATCTCCTCCGGCCCAGGCTGCAGGACGTTCAAATCCAGCACCACCGGGCGCCCGTTGAAATAGCCCGGCGAGTTGGCGATCCAGTGATCCAGCCCTTCCAGCCAGTCGGCGATCGGCGCCTCCGGCGTCAACGTGAAAGCGACGAAGGAACGGGCACGAAAGCGGATCGATTTGTTGTGCAAAGGGGCGGCGAAGGTCACGTCCGAGCGAATCCTTACTCAATGGTTAAAGGGTGCCGGGCGAATGGTTAACAAAAGGTTAATTTTGGGGATCGGGGCCGTTAAGGAAGTGGCGCGGCTAAGCTCTGTGGCAGCTCGGTGACAGGGCCTGCCGATGCCGCTATCGTCTCACCCCGAGCGGGCGGAAAGCAAGGGAGGTCTTGTCATGAGACTGGAGATCAGCAAGCCTGAGGATGCCGCAGCCGCCTTCGCCGATGCCTGGAACAGGCACGATATGGACGACTTCGCGGTGCTGTTTTCCGAGGATGCCAATTTCGTCAATGTCGTGGGCATGTGGTGGAAAAAACCGCGCCGAGATCGAAGCGGCGCACCGCGCGACTCATGGGGCCATGTTTCGCGACAGCCGGTTGGAGGGTATCGTCTCGTCAGTCGTCGAATTATCTCCGGGCCTCGCATCGCTGCACTATAGATGGACCCTGACCGGTGCGTCCGCTCCGGACGGCTCCCCCGCCGGAACACGGGAAGGCATCCTGCTTCTGGTGGTGAAGAAGGAACAGTCCGGCTGGCGGATAAAGGTGGCCCAAAACACCGACATTGTTCCAGGGGCGATCGCTCCCCCCTCCAACGCGAAGAGATAGCGGCCAAGCCCGCACGGCATGTGAAGCGCCTAATATACGAAGCGATGCGCGCCGACGATCCTCTTGCCCGAGACTTCCACTCTCTTCAAGAAGGAGACGGGCATGGGCATCGATCGGAAAGACAGCAAGCGAGCAAGCAAGGCAGGCGCAGCGATGGCAGCGCTGATGCTGCTTGCAGGATGCATGACGCATCAGCCGACTGGCATAGATGAACGCCAGACGAGCAGCATAAACCAATGGCTGACGACCGACGACGCCGACAAGGTGGTCAGCGCGATGAGCGCCAAGGGCATGATGCCGGCGACCATCAACTGCCGGTTCGCCGACACCACGCCTGGCCAGGTGGCTTACCGCTCGAAATTCACCTGGAAGCGGGCGCCTGCCAACACACGCTACCATTGGGAAGTCGGCGACCCGACCTACCTCGCGAGCAAGGGCGTCGCATCCAGCAGGACGGGCCTGCGGCGGGTGTTTGCGAAGACGGTGCGGGATGCAGACACTGGGCAGAAGGTCGGGTGCTCGATCTGGGCGAGTAGTAATTAGAGAAGCCAATTGCTGGCCCGCGACGGACACGGCTACGATTTCCCGACTTTAAGCGCCTTCGCCTCTCTAACGAGGGACTGCCAATTCAAACCGACAAAACGGATGAGTTCGAGCGCCTGAGTTCGGTGATGCCCGTCTGATGCATCAGCCTTTTGACGATCCCGTCAAATGTAGGCTGGCCGTTATCGTTCGCCATAAGGCATCCCGTGGTATTCAACGGCTCATTTGTAACGGTTCCACTGGCCAGACAGGAAACAAAGGCGCAGAGTACGATCTCGCTGGTGCGGCGAGGACAGTCCGGCTTGACCTCTTGCTAAGTAGGTCGGGCTGTCCAGGAGACTGTCCTTGGCTGCATCACGCGAACGGAGCTCTGCTTGCAGCTGGTTCCCCACCAACTGCCTAGCATCGTATCACTCGACCCTACCTCCCGTTCACCCATCCGATAGTCTCACAACAAACAGTGGTTGCTATGTTGCGCACACTGGCCTAAGCGCAGTGATGGCAAATGAAAAATTCGACCAGCCGGTAACGATTATCGCTGATCCGACCGGGGGGCAGGAGGCAATCGGCGATGCGGCCGTCTGCCTGGACTTCCTACTTCGAAGATGGCGCGGCAAGCGAAGCGATAAGCACCGCGCAGCCATTCAGGCCTGCACAGATGCAAACAGCGGGCGCCGACCGGCTTCATTCGCGCGCAAGGCGTTCATAGCGGCCGCCCGCGAGGCGGCCATTCTTGTGACACCTTAAGGTTGTTCGCGTAATCTGAAATTCTTACTTTCGATGTCGATGATCTCGCCGCAATTTTCGCACTCCATCTGGGTGTGAGTGCGTACCCAGCCCACACGCGTTTTTGCCTGGTGCCGACACTGAGGGCATTCCACATCGATTTCGAAGTGATCGGACTCTCGTTTTGTCATTGCGGTTCCAAGGCCGGTCGGCCTAACGCGACGTTATCCGTTATCTGTGCTCCCCCGCTCGTCTTCCTGCTCCACCACCTTCTCTTTCGCCACCTTGGCCGCGAGCTTCGCCTCCTTCTTTGCCGCCTTCGCTTGATCGCGTTTGCTGCGCTCATATCGATAGTTGGGCTTTATCGCCATGGTATTCCTTCCGGTTAGGCCGTGTACGCCAAGGGATTTGGACATGCCTAGGATCGGGAAGACAGCCCGCGAGATACAAGGCCCAAATTAAGAGGCACCTGCCAGGTGGCCACACGTCAAATCAGGCGATTGCGCTCTGCGATCTGACGTGCCCGCCGCACGGTGCCGTCAGTGTCGGCGAGCTTGCGCATTGCTGCCTCGTCCTTCCTGATCGTCAGCCGCGCGGACATGATGTTTGAAGACCTGACGATCGGCTTGACCGCGGCGGGCATCGTCTCGGGGGTTTTCATGGAACGCATCGGCATTATCCTTTCTTAGAGCAGCCAGGGCTAAGGCTATTCGCGGCTGCGTGCTTTTCGTGCGATATTGGCTTCCTGCTTATCGGAAGCCGGAAGCAGTGAGCGTGTAGGAGTTTCGGCGCTCGCGCGCATATGCTTTGCTGGCGGCGTCCTGGATGGAACTGCGCAGGGCGTCGAATGCCGAAAGGTATGCTATCTCGGCCGTTTCCCTACCCCCAGCATCGTCGTTAAATGTCCCAAGGGCCTCGACCTCGACGAAGAAGCGGACCTGGAACATACCATCGTGGCCAATGAAGCAGACGGCGCGGCGCGTTTGATCGAAGCTCCGGCTGGGATTTGGAAAGGCGAGCGTCATGGGTTGCCCACCCTTATTTCAGCATATTCAGTTGCTGGCCGGGTTCTATTCCATTCCTTTCGAGCCTCGACATTGCGACGGTTGAGATCCAGCATGCTCTTCGTCGCATGCGCATGCGTTAGCCCGACCATCGGAGCGCCGTCGACATGCACCGGAATTCCAGTGAAGACATGATAGACTGTCCAGGAATGATCCGCTTCGACACGGCGGCCGTATTGATGATCCCTGAAGGCATGGCCCGACAAGTCTCTATTGTTTTGCGAACAGCCGGATACGGCCTTGTGACCAGCCTCGGTTTTGCCGTTGGCCATGGGACTGTTCATGCCGGTCTTTCCTCGCTTTCCTGCGCGGCAATAATCTCCGAATAAAGCGCCGCGCCGTCCGCTTCGGAGATTGTGACCGCGTCCGGCCACTGCGGCATGTTCAGCGTCCTCGCCAAAAGTCGCGCGATCTCGATTGCATCGTCGAGATCGGTTGCCAGCACCGTCTCGCGACCGATGACGGCATGCGCGTCATCGGTGAGGCGCGTGCGATAGAATTCGATTACGACCTTCATCGAGACCCGCCGCGCGACGGCATCGAGCCCTTTGCGTTGAGGCCGGCGCCTTGATTGAACGGACTCTCAGGCTTGGTCAGAACTTTTTCCTGCTTTGCCTTCCTCATCTCGCGATTGGAGCACCGCTGTCCCTTGGCCATGTCCGAACGTCCTTTCGATCAGCATCAGGCCGAGGTCCGACGCCGGGGTTCCGGCCGATTCCAGCCTGTCCTCGGTCACTACCCGCTCATGCGGTTCGGTGTCGCTGCGGATGCGGTATTGCGGCGAGTTTTCTTTTGGCGGCAGCGTGCCGGTGACGTGGTAGACTTCCGCGGTCGATGTCCGGAAATCTCCCTTCAGACGGACCGCCTGTCCGATGTCGAACAACCGCGGCGGGGCGCCGTGCCGTATCGGCCGCGTGTTGCGCTGCATAAGGCTTGTCATGATTGTCTCCGGTCGTCATCGAGCGCCGCCTCGAGAGAGGCCGGTGATCGATGCTTTTACCGTGCGAACCCCACTGTACGGAGGATCGCCGGCAGGTGAATGAAAGCGGCCGCGTTGCGTTGCGCGGCGCAGGAAAGGCCCTTCCAGGCCTCTTCGTCGAGATCGGCAAGATACCCTGCGGTTGCGGCGCGTCTGAAGCGCGACAGCACCAAGGCAAAGCCAAAGCAGACGACGACGGACGACGCGATGCGAATGGCCACGATTGCAGCTTTCCCGTGAAAACATGCCAGGATGGACTTCCGCATTACTTCGGTCGAACCGCTGGAACGGTTCGCGGGTGCTGCCAGTACATCCGTGGTCAGCGCCCTGCGTCGTTCCAGGGTTCAAACGAGCAAAATGCCGCGCCGGAACGGCGCAACGCTTCGCTATCGAAAATTCGGAAAGGATTGGCGCGGCTCCGACGGGGCGAAAGCCAACTCAACCAAATCAACACTTTTTGTATGCGCCTCAATTGCGCTCAAAGCAAGACTTGTACGTCTAATATTTTTTTCCTGAGTAAATAGAAATCTCAGGTTTGGGCCTGAAACAGCGATAAATCGATTTGTAGGCGCTGAAATCTTCAGATTATTTCATCCAAAACATTTTTGGGCTTCCCTGCAATTATTCTTTCACTCCTATCCGCCAAATCCAAAGCCGTCTATAAGACGATAGGCTTGTCCCCGAAAAGGGCATCGAGAAATCCGAGCACTTGGCGGCAATGTGGGTCGTCCGGCGCACCGCTCTCCACTTCCGGCATTGCAATAACATTCGAGGTCGTATCCATGGCCAAGCGGACCTCCCGTGGCTTCGGCAAGTTTGGCGCGACGAAGCCTCAGGCCGCGGCGGAGCCGGCCGGATCGAAACGTATGGAAAATGCCGCGGAGATAATGCGCGGAGCGCTTTTCGCACACGGAAGACTCGCCTTGACGCTCTATGTTGCGCTGTGGATTGCAGCCGTGCTGGCGTCGGTATTTGTCCCTACGGGCCTGAGCGGGCTCGTCTAGCCGGCGCGAGACCAGAAGGATGCAAGCATGGCAAACCGCTACGCACTGAGGATGGACGAACCGAACAGTTGGACCGTTTTCGACGTCTTTACCGGCCAACCTGCCGAGTTCGAGCAGAAGCCGACAGTTGGAATCAGGACGCGGCACGCGGAAAAGCTTGTTGCTCAGCTGAATAGCCAAGATGCCCAAAGGCGCGAACAGGCCGGCAGAACATCCTGATCCGCGCCGATGCGAAAGTTGCCACACCGCAATCGAAGCAGCGCAGCTGGCACGTGCGAAACTTAGCCCTGCAATCATTGTCCCGGTGTGGCCCAACTGCGCTACCGCCTCTATAGGTTGGAGGTTCAGCTTCAGAAGGAGTCCGCCAGCGTGAGCAACGGCCTTTTATCTTCCCTCCGCGCCACCCTCCCCGACGCCAGCATTCGGGACAACGCCGAACTCGCCACCCGCGATCCGGGTTTTGACGCTCGCAATTTCGGCGCCTCGGCGCTGGTGCGGCCGCGCGATACGACAAGCGTCGCGGCGCTGGTGAAGTTCTGCGCGGAGCATGGCATCGGCCTTGTCGGCTACGGCGTCGAGGAGCACCACTATGCGACCGTCGGCCAGACGCTGATCGAGACGCTCGACGCAGGC
>NZ_VFUA01000167.1 GCF_006440735.1 Mesorhizobium sp. B2-7-1
GTGGTCACCACGGTCGCGGCGCTCTATTTCGGGCGCGAGGTGTTCCTGCCGATCGCCGTTGCGCTGCTCCTGACCTTCGCCATCGCCCCCGTCGTGTCCTGGCTGAAGCGCCTGGGCATCCCGCGCATCGCGGCGGTCATCGCCAGCGTTGCCGGCGCGTTCGCCGCGCTGTCGCTGTTCTCCTTCGTCGTCGCCACCCAGGTCAGCGATCTCGCGCAGAACATCCCCGTCTACCAGATCAACATCCTGACCAAGGTCCGCGCGCTCAAGGAAAACGGCCTCGGCGGCGGCATCATCTCGCGCCTCAGCGGCGTCATCGAGCGTGTCGGCCAGGAGATCGACCGCCAGGAGCCGCAGTTGCCTTCGGCCGCCGAGGCGCCGAAGCGCGAGCCGATTCCGGTCGAGGTCGTCTCGCATGAAAAGCCGCTCGAGGTGCTGCAGAACCTGGTCGGCCCGCTGATCAGCCCGCTCAGTTCCGCCGGCCTCGTCATCATCGTCGTCATCTTCATGCTGATGGAGCGCGAGGACCTGCGCGACCGCTTCATCCGGCTGGTCGGCTATGGCGACCTCCACCGCACCACGCAGGCGCTGCAGGATGCCGGCAAGCGCGTCGGCCAGTATCTGCTGATGCAGTTGGTGGTCAACGCCATCTATGCCGTCCCCATCACCATAGGGCTCTGGGTGCTGGGCATCCCCAACGCGCTGCTCTGGGGCCTGCTGGCGCTGGCGCTGCGGTTCGTTCCCTATATCGGGCCGATCGTCGGCGCGCTGCTGCCACTGTTCCTCGCTTTGGCCGTGGCGCCCGGCTGGTCGCTGCTGTTGTGGACCGCCGCGCTTTTCATCGTCGTGGAGCTCGTCACCGGCAATGTCATCGAACCGTGGCTCTACGGCTCGCATACCGGGCTCTCGCCTTTGGCCATCATCGTGGCGGCGATCTTCTGGACCTGGCTTTGGGGGCCGATCGGCCTGGTGCTGTCGACGCCGCTCACCGTTTGCCTTGTGGTGCTCGGCCGGCATGTGCCGCAGTTCGAATTCCTCGATGTCCTGTTCGGCAACGAACCGATGCTGGAGCCGCATGCCAGACTCTACCAGCGGCTGCTGGCCGGCGATCCGGAAGAGGCGACCGACCACGCCGAGGAGATGCTGGAAGACAAGTACCTGTTCGAATTCTACGGCAAGGTGGCGATCCCGGCTCTGCTGCTTGGCGAGCAGGACCGCGAGCGCGGCGTCATGGACGCCGAGCAGCGCAGGCAGGTCGCCGACAGCGCCATGACGCTCGTCGCCAATCTCGACGACAGCGCCCAGCAGGAGGCCGAGGAGGAAGAGGACCAGGAGGCCGCCAAGGCGGAGGAAGGCAAATCCTCGGAAAAGAGCGCCGCCGAAGAACCGGAGGACAAGTCCGGCGAAGCCGACGATGAGGAGATCGACCTGCCGGACGGTTCAGGCATTGCCGTGCTTTGCGCCGGCGGGCGCGGCGAGCTCGACGATGCCGCCGCAGCCATGTTGGCACAGGTGCTGGAGGTGCAAGGCGCCGAAGCGACGCGCGCGAGCTTCGCGGATCTCGAGCCCTCCGCAATCCGGCGCCTCGATCTCGCGGCGATCGACAGCGTCGTCATCGGCTTCCTCAACCGCCAGTCCACCCAGCACGCGCGCTTCACGGTGCGCAGGTTGAAGCGCATCAAGCCAAGGCTGCGCGTCGGCATCGTGCTCTGGTCGGAAGTCGGCAACGACGACGCCCAGGCGGCGGTAGACCTCGCCGCCTCCATGAACGCCGACTTCACCGCCTTCGGCATGGTCGACGCCGTGACCGGCGCGCTCTCCAACAAGGCGGCGGTCACGTTGAAAGCCGCCCACCGCCGCCGACCGCCGTCGCGGCGGAAGCAATTGCAGGCCGCGCAGTGAAGGCGGGGCGCACGCCAGTCGGCATGACAGTGAAGAAAGAAAACTCGCCGGGCCTGACCCTGATGCCCAAAGCCCACAGGCCCGGCGAGATTTAAGACCTGATCCCCCGATCAGGACCGGCGGGAGGACACCGGCAATCTCTTTATAGCAAGGCGGATGCCAGTCCCGAAACGGGACAGCGATGCTCAATGCCGCAAACTCTGCGCGATGTCTGTTAAGCGTTGCTGATATGCCACGGCCTATCGCCTCGGCCAGCTATGGATTCCGGCATTGGCCGGAAAACGGAAAGCCCGCCATCCGGTGAAGGCCGGAGGCATCCGTCGCCACTTCGCCTCGCTTTGTCGCATCGCCGCGTGCACTGCATGCCGCCATCGGCTATCCCATCCTCAGCCAATTCCGGCGAACCCAGGAGCCCACCGATGACCAGACCCACCATTCTCAAATTCGGCGCCGTCGAGCATGCCGAAGGCGGCGACCTGCCGGGCTGGATCGCGGTCGAGGGCTCGCCGACCATGCAGACGGCCGTGCAGCACACCACCGAGGACGGCAAGGTGATGTCCGGCACCTGGCGCGCCTCGCCCGGCACCTATCACGCTACCTACACCGACTATGAATTCGTCCACATGATCGCCGGCCGCATCATCATCACCCCTGATGGTGGCCAGCCGGTCGAGGTCGGCCCCGGCGATGCCTTCGTGGTCGAGGCGGATTTCAAGGGGACGTGGAAGATCCTCGAGCCGGTGACCAAGCATTTCGTCGTCGTGGCGGGGTGAGGGCGCGGACGCCGGAACTGCTGATCTCCCCCACAAGGGGGGAGATTGGCAGCTTCAGCGTCCCACTTTCGAAATCACCTTTTTCTCCACCTCCGGCTCCAGCGATTCCGCGAAGGGCGTCGCCATATGGTGCTGGTCGCGGAAGGCGAGCTTGCCGTCGATGAAGACATGGCAAATGGTGGCGCTGCAGAAGCGGTCGGTGAGGTCGACATAAGCGGCATTGGGGATGCTGTCGACGATGTCTCGCTCCACCGCCGCCATCGCGTCGTTGGCGGCGTAGGCGCGCGTCTGGTCGCAGCGCGAGGGCGTTTCGCCTCGCCACAGCGCCCGCGCCACGCAGGTGTCGACATTGGCGTTGTTGAACGGCACGTCGCGGATGAAGGCGACCTTGAGCCCGGCCTTGCTCAGGCTGGTGAGCGTCGAGCGTAGGCCGGTCCGCCAGTCGGCATCCTGGTTTGCGGGGTCGCCGCCGCGGCCCGCCATCTTGCGCCCGCTGGTCAGCGCCAGTTCCGAGATGACCACGAGCGCCGGTCTCGCCTGGATGATCTCGGTGATCGCCTGCTCGCGCCAGCGGTCGCATTCCGCATAGGGGCGCTTGAGCTCGGACGACCAGACGCTGATGCGCGAGGCGCGGCAGGAGTTCTTCAACCAGGTCACCACCCGGTAGCCGTTCTTCTTGCCAGCCTCGATCAGCGGCGTCGACCAATGGTCGGCATGGGAATCACCGAACAGGGCGATGAGGCGCCGGCCGTCGCCGAACACGCAAGGGGTCGGCGTCACGCTCTGGTAGTCCTGCACGCAGCCGGCCTTGGCGCGGGCCGTGGACGGTTCGGCAGCACTTGCGGCGATGATGCGCTGTTCCGGATCGAGGTCGTGCACGGCAAGCCTGGCATTGCCATAGGCGGCTGCGACGCCGGTGCCGGTCAGGAGGAGGGCCGGCACCAGCGCCCGCGCCGCACTGGCCATCAGCCAGCCATTGCGACGGATCGGGTTCTCGATGAGGTGGTAGCTGAAGCTGGACAGCGCCAGCGTCAGGGCAAGGCAGAAGAGCCGCTCGACCGGCGTCAGCTCCGGCGCCAGCATGCCGGCATAGACGATGACCGGCCAATGCCAGAGATAGATCGAATAGGAGAGCTTGCCGATCCATTGCAAAGGCGGCAGCGCCAGGGCGGCTTTCACCCAATTCCGTCCGGAATTGTGTGAATGAGGAGTGCCGTCCCTGGCGCCGGCCGCTCCCGCCTTGAGCAGAAGGACTGTGCCGGCCACCGGCAGAAGCGCCAGAAAGCCGGGGAAGGGAGCGTCCTCGCTGAAGGTGAGATAAGCGACCCCGATCATCGTCAGGCCGGCCAGGCTCAACGCCCGCCCCAGCAGCGGGCGCTCCTGCAACAGCCGCGCCGGCACCATCGATGCGAGGCCGCCGGCGGCAAATTCCCATGCGCGCAGCGGCGAAAAGTAGAAGGCCCAAGGCTGCGAGACGCTCGTCAGCCAGGCGCAGAGGATGAAGGAAACGAGGCCAACAATGCCGATGGCAACAATGATGGCGCGCTTGCCTGGTTTCATCCACGCGGCCAGCATCAGCAGCGCCGGCCAGGCAAGATAGAACTGCTCCTCGACCGACAGCGACCAGTAGTGGATGAACGGGTTGCTCGTGGCGTCATTGGCGAAATAGTCGAACGACCAGCGGATCAGCCACAGATTGATCATATAGGCCGAGGCGAACATCGCGCCCTTGGAATAGAGCGCCTGCTCCTCCGGCGACAAGATGATCGCGCCCGCGGCAAGCGTTGCGGCGATGACGAAAAGCGCGGCCGGCAACAGGCGCCGCGCGCGCCGGGCATAGAAACGCAACAGATCAAGTCGGCCGGTGTCGGAGATCTCGGCGACCAGATGGCGGGTGATCAGATAACCCGAGATGACGAAGAAGATGTCGACCCCGGCAAAGCCGCCGGGCAGCGCGGTCAGGCCGAAATGGAAGGCGACCACGCCCGCCACGGCCAGCGCCCGTAACCCTTCTATGTCGGGTCGGAAATCCTGCGCCGATGCTGACACGAATACGAACCTCGCAATGGTCGTTCGTATCCCGCCCGCGGTAAAGCCTCGGCCCTATGGGATGATATCGCAATGCAACAAATCTAACGCGGTGCAACATAAGGGGAGATAGGCCATCGCAGAGCCTCGGCCCGCTATCAGGCCTTCTTCAGGAACTCCGTCTTCAGCACCAGACCCTTGACCTGCTTGGTGTTGCATTCGATCTCGCCGGGATTGCCGTTTAGCTGGATGTTCTTCACCAGCGTGCCGCGCTTGATCGTTTCCGATGTGCCCTTGACCTTGAGGTCCTGGATGAGGGTCACGGAGTCGTCATCTTTCAGCGGCGTGCCGTTGCTGTCTTTTACGATAGGGTCGGTCATGGCGGGTCTTTCATTGGTTGGATGGCCTGCGCCCGCGTATCGCGCCGACCACGGCCTGGTTAAGCGGGCTGGAAACCTGGGGGATGCTCACCGCCCAAGCATCACCTCGGCCTCGATCTCGACCGGGAAATTCAAAGGCAGGGCGGCGACGCCGATGGCCGTGCGGGCATGGCGGCCGATTTCCGGTCCGAAGACTTCGAGGATGAGGTCCGAAAAGCCGTTCATCACCGCCGGCGTCTCGGTGAAGCGCAATGCCGAATTGACCATGCCGTGCACGCGGCACCAGCCGGTGATCCGGTCGAGACTGCCGAGCTCGCGTTTCAGGCTGCCGAGCATCGACAGCCCGACTTTGCGGGCCGAGCCCCGCGCCTCTTCAAGCGACACGTTCTCGCCGACGGCACCGAACGGCCCGGCGAGAGCGCCGTCCGGCTCCTGCGGCCCGTGGCCGGAGATATAGGCGCGGTCGCCGCGCACATTCACCCAGGGAAAGGGCAGCACCATGCCCGGCGGCAGTTTCAAGGGCGGCGGCAGCACGATGCCGAGCACGGCTAGCTTTTCGTCGGCACCCGGCATGGCATGGCCTTCCTTCTCGCACCGCGCCATTGCGGCGCCGCGGCCGAGCTTTTCGGTTCGCTGGGCATTCGTCAAGAATGGCTTGAAGAAGAATGATCTGGGGTGACCGGCCGCAAGCCTGACCCGCGCGGACCATGGCGTTGCGATCCGCGCGGGCGGCGCCGCCCCGCCGACGGCGCCAAGCCCCCAGCCCTCAGGCTGGCCGGGCGGCTGTTGGTTCGGCCGTCCGGCCGCCGCTTTTTCCTCGCCGATCGGGATGGTGAACCGGCTATGGGCCCCCCGGAATGGCTACCTTTTGTCTTACGCGGTTCCGGACCAAAACCGCCGAGCACGTCTCCCGGAATTGATCTAGAAATGAAGGTCCAGCGGCTGCGGATAGGCTTGGCCCGGTTCGGCGTCCTTCGACAGCAGGCCCGCCGAAGGCACGATGCCGCCGGTGGCCGTCTGATCGAGCAGCGGCCGGCTCTTCTCGGTGCCGGTCTTTGCCTCGGTCGGGGGGATTTTCGTTTTGGCTTCGGCGGCTTGCGACAGTGCAAGCGCCATAACAAGCGCGGATAGAAGGATTTTCATGACAGCTCCCCTGAATTGGCCCCGAAGCCACCCTAGCGCTGCATGTCTCATCGCAAAGACCACGCGCGCGGAACGCTGTGGAATTCTTTGGAATTCCAGTAACATTAGTAGATGAAAATAAAGCACCGACGGGGTGGAGACTGTTTGCCGGCGTGCTAGCCAGAAGCGTCGGAGAAGCTTGGCGATTCCCGCCGGAACGCTGAAACACTTAGGCGGCGAAGAAACATCGGGGAATTCGTGGCATGGCGCAGCACATCGCGCAGAAACTGAGGCTGACATCGGCCGTGCTGGGAACGGTGACCCGCAAGGACCTGGCGGCGGCGTTCCGCGCCATCAACCCGAAGACGGCGTTCGATCTCGGCCGCGCCGACAAATGGCTGCAGGGCCGCGCGCGGCCGCGACAGATGAGCGTCTATGACGACTGGGCGAAGCTGCTTGAACTGGAGCAGCAGCCCGGCGCCTGGATCGCCGAGAGCGAGCTGCCGGCCTTCACCGCGGCGATCGCAGCCCGCCACGGCATCGACAGCGCCGAGTTGGAGCGACGCGCCGGCTTGCAGTTCGATGCCTCTTCGCACGATGAGCGCGGCGTCGGCTCCGGGCTTGCCGCGACCTATGCATGCTATTCGCGCGCCTGGTCGCCTTATTATCGCGGCCAGCTGATCAAGGGCCGCCTGTCGATCGAGGCCGGACCGGGCGTGCACGGGCTGACGGCTACCTATGGCGAGACCTTGCCGACGGGGCACTTGCAGCTCGTCGGCCCGGTGATGCCGGCAAAGCGCGGTCTCTACCTGCATCTCAAGGATATCGGCGGCGACACGCAGTTCTTCCTGTGCCTGTTCCCGCAGACACAGCCGGTCAGCGTGCTCGGCGGCTATATGTGCGGCTCGGCTGTCATCGGCCCCGAAGCGCAGCCGTCGCTGACCCGGATCCTACTGGTGCGGCTGCGCGATGCGGCATCCGGCGCCGGGACATGGGGCGGATATCTACCGGCCGGCGGTTCGATCGCCGCCGACCTGGCAAGCCTCGGCATCGGCCTGGATCACCCGGAAGCGATCGACCGCCAGCTCGATCAATTCCTCGACGCCTTCAGCGACGACGGCGCTATCCAGATCCCGCCGGCCGAGTTCCGAGCCATCCTCGACGTATTCGACCGCCATTGGCTGCAGCATGCCGGCTAACCCCGGACCATCGCAAAGTCGAGCGTTATCGCCATCGCCCTCCCTTCAAATTTCAAGCCTTAACATCAACTTACAGATACGCCGGCTGGCGCGCTCATCGGCTCGCCGGCAGGTTGTTTGGCGGCCAAATTTTCCTCTGTGCCAAATTTCGTCTGCGCTTGACGCGGCGGGCACCGGGCATATGTTGCCCTCCTGTGTTCGTCGTCGACCGGGTCGAGACAGCCGATGAAGAAGCCATATTGCAAACCGACGCTTGCCAGACGTGACAGGCTTTCGGCGGTGACCGCCGCCTTGCCATCCTCCGGCTTCACGTTCTGAATCCCCAGGGCCGGGATTGAGAGGCGCGCGCCAGCGGTTTTGAAGCGAGCGATTTGAAGCTGGAAGCCTGACCGGCCAGGAGCGGGCGGTACACCGCGCAGGTGCCCGCCCGTCCGGCGCCGCCGCCAAGCTGCTGAAACCCCGTCCGTCCCCAACAGCAACGGTCATGGCGTGACCAGTCGTTGCGGAGTGCCATTGGCGCGGGGGCCTGTCAACGCCGCCGGCGAGCGCCCCGAGAGCGCCTTCTTAGCCGCCTTTTCGCGCCCGAAGCACGCCTTGCAGCCATGCTGGGGGCCCGTCAAGAAGCCCCGAAATGGCGGATTTCCGGGTTTTTCGAGGGCCGGCGAGCCGCGCCGCACATATATGCCTATCCGCTTGAATAAGCTGATTTTTCGCCGGCCGGCCTGTCCCTTCGACCCCGACTTTTTTTGGGCGCAATTCGGCAGTGCAACATCGGCGCCCGGCGACGATGGATTCCCTCTAAAGCATGTCTCCCGAAAGTGGGAACCGGTTTCGGGATGAAGACATCCGTAAAATCAAAACCCTAAAGCGCATGGAGCGAATCTGAAAGATCGCAACGCGCTTTAGAAAGCGGCGTCGGTCGCATCTGTGAGCCGTTTCATGATCCGCTCATGAAAGACGTGATAGAATGTTGCCAGCGAATGGGGGGAAGTTGCGATGGCCAATCGGTTGTTCGAGGTTCTTGCCAGACGGCGGTCATGGCTGGACCGGGTTGCGTTGGGGCTGCTTGTCTTCCTGGCGACCCTGGTCGCCGCCCTGATGGGTGGCGCCAGCACCTGAAGCAATTGCAGGAAAAGTGCGTAGCGGTTTTCCGTCCGGAATTGCGGCCACCAAGAAGCAATTCCAGGAAAAGTGCGTAGCGTTCAAAGCCGACGGATCGGCTATTTCCTTTGTCCGATTGCCTTGAATTCGAAGATGGTGGGCCTGAGTCTGACCGGCCTCGGCCGCTCGGTGAGGTCGACCACCCGGACCCACCTGTCGGCGCCGGCGCGCAACGTCACTTTCTGGCCAAGCGCCCTCTCAGCCGCTTCGAAAGGCGTCTTTGCTTCGGCCGCATGGACCGCGACTATGGTTTCGCCGTCTATTTCCTCGACGCGATAGGTTTTCATGCGCGCCTCCGGGGGCGTCGCTTTACGTTTCTCGCGCGGGCGTCTTTATATTAGAAATTGCAAATAAAAGGCAAGGCTCCAGTCTCAGGCGCGTGACGTGGGGTGGACAGGCTCAGTCCTGCAGAACAGAGGGCGCGCTGTAGCCGCGCAGCCCGGTTCCGTTGCAAGCCTGGCAGCAGACCCGTTGTCCCGGGCAATTGTCGCGCAACGCGCCGGAGGGGCAGCATGTGCCGTTCGAGGCCACCCGTTTCTCGCACTCGAACACCTTGCCGGCGCCAAGGCACCGAGGGCAGGCGAACTTCCTGAATTCGCTCAAGCGAGCCTCCCGCTGTTTCCCAGGCGCCCGGCAACGCGCTGACTGCGCCGCGGGTTCCATGACAGACACGGTTTGTCCTGCGTACGATAATATACGTTAGCAATATCTAATATTATAGGGATATCGCCCGCAACGCGCGGTTGGTTCCGCGGTGTCGCGACGGCGTATCAGGATGTGGTGTCCAGCCGATAGATGGGTAACAGTTTGAACCGGATACATGGGTTACAGTTTTCCCCCTGAGTTGCTGTCCGCCG
>NZ_VFUA01000168.1 GCF_006440735.1 Mesorhizobium sp. B2-7-1
CAGCGTGATCTTGCCGGTCCATGAATCCGACAGCGACGCCCAGATGCCGTCATTGATGTAGAGCCGCTTGCCCTTGCGCAGCAGGACGCGGACGATCAGCGACAAGCAGCGCGCCACGATCACTCGGCCGGGCTCCGCGACCAGCGGCATCTGGTCGAACTGATACTCTTTCAGGTCGCCGGCCAGCCGCGACATCAATTGGCCGAGCGACGGCATCTCGACCTGCTTGCGGTTGGGATCGTGGCCATACTCGGCGGGGAAGCCACCGCCGACATCCAACCCGACTATGTCGAAGGTCAGGCGGTTGCGCACCCAATCGGCCG
Organism: Mesorhizobium sp. B2-7-1; assembly: GCF_006440735.1. Classification (GTDB taxonomy): domain Bacteria; phylum Pseudomonadota; class Alphaproteobacteria; order Rhizobiales; family Rhizobiaceae; genus Mesorhizobium. The sequence goes on from NZ_VFUA01000168.1 coordinate 324, forward strand.
AGGCGAGCGCGCGCTCATAGGTGTCGGGATCCTCGATCTGGCTGCCGACGTGGAAACAGAGCCCTACCTTATAGCCGGTGCGGTTCAGGCGCTCGGCAAGCTCGACGGCATTGGCAGGCCCGGCGCCGAACTTCTTCGACAATTCATAAGCCGCATGACCCTTGGTCTGGATGCGCACGAAGACGGTGATGGCGCCCGGGTCGATATCGAGCGCGCGTACGACGCGCGTCAGCTTGGTGATCTCGTCCTCGTGGTCGAGCGAGATCACCCGAATGCCGTATTTCTCGAGCGCCAGCTTGATGTCCGACTGCGCCTTGACCGGATGCATGTAGAGCATCTCGGCATCCGCCGAGACCGCGCGCACGGCGGCGAACTCGCCGGGCGAGGCGACGTCGAAGGTGCTGACGCCGGCCTCCACCAATGTCTTCAGCACGATCTGCTCGCCATTGGTTTTCACCGCATAAGCGGTCTTGCCGGGAAACATGCCCATGAACTGCAAGGCATCCGCTTTCAGCACCTGGGGGCGGAAGCAATAGACCGGATCGTCGGGACGGAGCGCCAGTGCCGCTTCACGGGCATTTTCGAATCGCTGCATGGACGAATCCTCAGGTCTGGAGCGCGCACAATTAATCCTAGCTAGCCGCCAAAGAAAACAGTTCTGTGTCTGGCGGCCCGGAGCGGCCGGCCGCACATTTCGCCAACGCTAAACCACCGGTCAGGTTTCGGGTGGCTCTTGCCGCCGAACTCGATATCGGTTGTTGCGATGTTTGACGGGCTGAGGTTGCGATCGGCCAGGGGAGGAGCAGGACATGTCGATTACGGCCGGCGCCGCGCCGACGCGCGGACCGATGACGCTCACGGATTGGGCGCAGCTTCTCCTGCTCGGCGCGATCTGGGGCGGTTCGTTCTTTTTTGCTCGCATTGCCGTGTCGGAAATCCATCCGCTGGCGCTGGTGCTGTTTCGCGTCGCCATCGCCGCGATCGCACTCCAGCTCTATCTGGCGGTCCGCGGCCCTTCGTTCCGGCTCGCCTTCCCGCATGCCGGCCTCTTCTTCCTTTTGGCGCTGACCAACAACGTCGTGCCCTTCTCGCTCATCTTCGCCGGCCAGACGCAGCTCGGCGCCGGCGTCGCCTCCGTGCTCAATGCGACGACGCCGTTCTGGACGCTGATCCTCGCCAACGCGCTCACAACCGACGAGAAGCTGTCCTGGAACAAGCTGGCCGGAATCGCGCTCGGCGTTGCCGGAACGGCGGTCATGATCGGCCCTGGCCTGCTTGCCGGACTCGGCGGGCCGGTCTGGCCCAAGTTCGCGTTGATCGGCGCTTCGCTCTCCTACGCCGTCGCCCTGATGATCGCGCGCCGCTTCAAGGGCGTGCCTTCGCCGGTCATCGCCACCGGGCAGCTGACCGCATCGACCATCATCATGATCCCGGTCGTGCTGATTGCGTATGGCCCCTCAGGGCTTTTCTCGGTTTCGCCTCCCGTCTGGGCCGCGGTCCTGGGCCTGGCGTTGCTGTCCACCGCCTTCGCCTACATCCTCTATTTCAACCTCGTCGCCTCGGCCGGCGCCACCAATGCCTCGCTGGTCACCCTGGTCGTGCCGGTCAGTGCGGTGCTGCTCGGCTTCCTCTTCCTCGGCGAGCGGCTGGCGCTGTTCGAGATCGGCGGCATGACGCTGATCGGTTTAGGCCTGGTCACCATCGACGGGCGATTGTTCGGCAAATGGTAGCGGTGTCATGCCACACCGCCGCCACAATTTATTCACAACGGCGAAGCCGGCTTTTGCCGAAGAGTTTCAACGGCTAACGGCAAATTCCAAGTCGCGAATTCCACAATCATGTCGCATTGCAGCACGTTTTCCGCTTGCCTGTGGCACAAATGACCCTAGACTCCTGCCATAGCTCTGAAGAGGAGGCTATGACATGGGACTGACGAGGCCGATCAACGCTTTGATGATTTGTGCCGCATTCGCATTCATCGGTGCCCTTATCATAGGCGTTCTTCCCTGACCCGCCAAAGACGGGAAGAAAAGCACCGAGAGTAGTCCAAACAGTTCGAAAAGGCCGGGTTCCACCCGGCCTTTTCCATTCCAGCCCGCCTTATGCGGCAGCCGAACCAGCCGCCTCCGCTTCATGCGAACGGATACCGATCATGTGGCAGACGGCAAAGACGAGGTCGGCACGGTTCATCGTGTAGAAATGGAAGTCGCCGACGCCGCGCTCGACGAGGTCGAGCACCTGCTCGGCCGCCACGGCGGAGGCGACGAGCGCATGCGTCTGTGGATCGTTCTCCAGCCCCTCAAAACGCTCAGCCAGCCAGGCCGGCACCAGCGCCCCGCAGCGCGACGAGAAATTGGCGACCTGGGTGAAATTATGCACCGGCAGGATGCCCGGCACGATCGGGATATAGATGCCGGCGCGGCGCGCCCGCTCGACGTAACGCTCGTAAAGATCGTTGTCGAAGAAGAACTGAGTGATCGCCCGCGTCGCGCCATTGTCGACCTTGCGCTTCAGCATATCGATGTCGGTAGCGAAGTCGGGGCTCTCCGGATGCTTTTCCGGATAGGCCGAGACCGAGATGTCGAAATCGCCGACGCTCTTCAGCGCCCCGACCAGCTCGGCGCCATTGGCATAGCCGTCGGGATGCGGACGGTAGCTGGTCCCCACGCCGGCCGCCGGATCGCCGCGCAGTGCGACGAAGCGCTTGACGCCCATGTCGGCGAATTCGCGGATGACCGTGTCGACCTGATCGCGCGCGGCGTCGACGCAGGTCATATGCGCCGCCGGCGTCAGCGTCGTCTCGTTGAGGATGCGCTTGACGGTGCGTGCCGTGCGCTCGCGGGTCGAGCCGCCGGCGCCGTAAGTCACCGAGACGAATTTCGGTTTGAGCGGTTCCAGCCGGGTCACCGTGTCCCAGAGCCTCGCTTCCATCTCGTCGTTCTTCGGCGGGAAGAATTCGAACGAGACCCGGACCTTGTCGCCGATGTCGGGGCGGCGGGAAAAGCGGAACTGGTTCATCAGGCTGTTTCCCTCACTGGCAAGGAATCGTTGGATGGATCGGCGATCAACAGGCGGCGGTCGCGGCCGAGCCAGAGCTTGACGGTGAGCCCCGCCTCGTTGCCGCCGCGCGGCTCGAATTCCTGGCTGTCCTCCAGGTCGAGCCCCGCCTCGGCGAACCAGTCGGACATCTGCCGGTCGGAGAAGCCGAGCCGCATATGGGCATGCTGGTCGCGCAGGAATTCCAGCGCGTGCGGCGCGAAGTCGACGACGATCAGCCGGCCCGATGGCCTGAGCAGCCTCGCCGCCTCGGCGATGGCCCGGGCCGGATCGTCGAGATAGTGCAGCACCTGATGGATGGTGACTAGATCGAAGGCGTTGCGCTCGACCGGCGGCGAGAAAATGTCGCCCTGGCGCACCTGCGCATTGGCGATGCCGGCCTTGTCGAGATTGGCGCGCGCCACCGTCAGCATCTCGCGCGACATGTCGATGCCGACGCCCCGCCGGTAGAGCGGCGCGAAGATTTCAAGCAGCCTGCCGGTGCCGGTGCCGAGGTCGAGCATCGACTGGAATGGCCGCTTGCCGACGAGCTTGATGAGCGCCGCTTCCACCGCGCGGTCCGGCACATGCAGCGAGCGGATGTGATCCCAGCTCGCGGCGTTTTCCGAGAAATATTCGGCCGCCCGGTCCTGCCGCTTGCGCTTCACCGCCGCCAGCCGCTCGAGATCGCGCACCACTTGCGGATCGGCCTCGCTTATGCCCGACACCAGGCGCTGCACGAAATCGCGCGAATTATCCGTATCGGTCAGCCTGAAAAAGGCCCAGGACCCTTCTTGGTAGCGGCCGATCAGCCCGGCATCGAGCAGCAGCTTCAGATGGCGCGAGACGCGTGGCTGCGACTGCCCGAGGATCTCGGTGAGGTCGGAGACAGTAAGATCGCCACGCGACAACAGCACCAGGATACGCAGCCGGCTGGATTCGGCCGCCGCCTTCAATGTATCTACCATTGTGTCGAGCGAGACATGCATGAGCGGGTTCTCGTTGAAAGATATAAAGATATGTTTATGTCGATTTTGAAACCCTGGCAAGCGCTATGTCGCTTCCGGACAAGAAAATGGCGCAGCCGTGATCCGCGCCAGGCAGTTGGGTCTTCGACAGGATGAAGAGGATGTTTGAGACACGCGAAGGTGAAACGCTTCTTGCAGCCGATCCGGCGGAACTGCGGCCGGACGGCCATGTCGTCTTTATCGGCCGCATCGTCTCGCCATGGGTTGGTCGCGAGGATTGCCCCAAGAACATGCGCGCCGCCCGCGAATCCGGGCAAGCCGCGACGGTCCTGATCGACGAGCCCTATCGCCCCGGGTTGCAAAACCTGGAACGCGCCAGCCATGTCGTCATCCTGTCCTGGCTCCATCACGCGCCGCGGAATCTGATTGTACAGAAACCGCGCCATGCGGCTGAACCGAAAGGCGTTTTCTCGTTGCGTTCCCCTGCCCGGCCGAACCCTGTCGGCCTGCATGTGGCGAAGCTTGTCGCGCTCGACATCGAGGCCGGCCGGATCGGGATCGACGCCATCGATGTGCTCGACGGCACGCCGGTCATCGACATCAAGCCCTACCACGCCTCGACCGACGCCTTCCCCGAAGCGACGATCGCCGGGCGCGACGAGAAATGAGCGCCCCCACCGGACGGCGCCGCGCGATCGCCAAGGCGCTGACGGCGCTGTTGCCGCTCGCTCCCTACGCGGACATGGAAAAGATCCGCGCCGAAGCTGGCTCAGTGCATATGAAGAGCTTGCCGCCGACGATCGCGGTTTGGCTGGCAACCATCGCCCATGTCCGCCATGTCCACACCGACTACGAGAAGCTGCTCGCCGAAGGCTATGACCGGGATTCGGCGCGTTTCTTCGTCATCGGGCGGACCAACGAGGTGCTCACCCGCTGGCGGGCGACGCGCCTGCTCGAAGAGGACGACGAGGACGAGTGAGGTCGGCGACCCACCAGACGTCTGATAAGTCTCTTACCCGGAGGCATGACGATCCGGCCTCGTCGAGCGCGCTGCCTGTTCCCGGCCCTGCCGCCAAATAATTCCGGCGGCGCCTCTGGAAAAACGACCAAAGCGCCGTACATGCAGCAAGCGGAGCATCCTCCGCTTATATCCGGAATATATCGTCACCAGGGCAATTCCAGGGAAAACGCGTAGCGCTTTCCCGCCTGGAATTTCGCAAAAACAACGACTTGGAGCGGCTCGGCGACCCTGAGAGGCGCTGCACCGCTCCAAGGGCAAGGATCACAGATCATGACTGATAAGGTTTGGTTCATCACCGGATCGTCGAAAGGCTTTGGCCGCGTCTGGGCCGAGGCCGCGCTCGCCCGCGGCGATCGCGTCGCGGCAACCGCGCGCGATGCCGGCACGCTTGCCGATCTCGTCGAGAAATATGGCGACAAGGTCGCCGCCATTGAGCTCGACGTCACCGACAAGCAAGCGGTCGACGCCGCGATCGCCGAGGCGCACAAGCGCTTCGGCCGGCTCGACGTCGTCATCAACAACGCCGGCTACGGCCATTTCGGCGCCATCGAGGAAGTGACAGAGCAGGAAGCGCGCGACCAGATCGAGACCAACGTCTTCGGCGCGCTTTGGGTGACGCAAGCCGCGCTGCCCATCATGCGGACGCAACGCTCCGGCCACATCATCCAGGTCTCGTCGATCGGCGGCGTCAACGCCTTCGCCTCGCTCGGCCTTTACCACGCCTCGAAATGGGCGCTGGAAGGCTTCAGCCAGTCGCTCAGCCTGGAAGCCGCCGGCTTCGGCATCCACGTCACCCTTGTCGAGCCAGGTGGTTTCTCGACGGACTGGGCTGGGCCCTCGGCCAAGGTCTCCAAGCCGTTGCAAGTCTATGAGCCGATCCGCGCGGCGATGGCCGAGCGACGCAGCCGTTCCGCCGCCGGCGATCCGCAAGCGACCGGCCCGGCAATGCTGGCGATCGTCGATGCGGCCGAGCCGCCGCTCAGGGTCTTCTTCGGCGATGGCGGACTGCCGATGATCAGGCAGGAATATGCCAACCGCATCGCCACCTGGGAAAAGTGGGACCATGTCTCGGTGATGGCGCAGGGCGCCAACAAGAACCGCAAAACCTGAAGCTAGGACGGGCCACGCCGTTCTTGCGGCGTGGCCTTTTGCTCAGGCCGGGTAAATCCACTGCTCGGGCACCCGCACCGAGATCTCTTCGCCGGCCCTGATGACGCCCGGCTTCTCGACCCAGGCGACAAGGCCGCGCAGCCGCTTCGCCTCTTTTGGAAAGAGCAGCGCGGTGGCATTGTGATCCACGGCGCCGACATGCTTGGCGATCGACTGTCCGGCAACGCGGCACGGCTTGTTCTGGCCGTCGACCTTGAGCGTCACGCCACCCTTGAAGAACATCAGCGAGCCGGCCGGCAGCATCGAAAGCTGCGGCACGCCTTCGACCAGGAGGTTGGCGCCGATCCACTCCGGCTTGATCTCGTCGAGCCCCATGCGTTGGGCAATGATGGCAAGCTCGTCCGCCGCGACAAGCGACAATTGCCGCTCGTTGCGCATCTCGGTGCCGCGCGGGTACCAGGGCTCGCGCCCGCCGGAACGCCGCGTTGTTCCGCCATGGAAGTCGCCCGCTATGCCGTCGAAGCCAAGATGCAGTCCCTCGACCGCCCTCGTCTCGAAATGATCGTGCGGGGCGGCATAGAGCGCCGCCGCCTTTGCCGTCAGCTTACGGCCCGGCACGATGTCGACCACAGATTCAGTCCCGGCAAAAAGGTCCAGCATCGGCTTCATCCTTCAAGATGGCGCTTCCTTGCATTTCGGACGGCCACACGGCAAGGGCCGTTTCAGCCAACGCCTCCAGCTCTTCGGTCGAAGCTCCGTCGCGCGCCTGGATCGACATTCCGTTCATGACCCCAGCCAGGTATTTGGCAAATCCCTCAACCGTTACGCCCGCTGGTAGCTCGCCCGCCGCGAACCCTTTTGCCAGCCGCGCCGCGATGCCGGCTTCGGTCGCCTTGCGATACGCCTTGAGCGCGTCGGCAACGCCTTGCGCCTGCGGCGATGTAGCCAGCGCACCGCTGATGAACAGGCAGCCGCCGGGCTTGCCCGGCCTTGTATAGGCTTGCGCGGCTCCCAACAGCAGCAGCCGGATCGCCTCTCGGGTCCGCACCGGCGCGCCGAGCGCATCCAGGGCAAACGATATCTCTCTGTCGTGGTATCGCGCCAGCGCACGGCGGAACAGCGTCTCCTTGTCGGTGAAGGCGTTGTAGATCTGCGGCGGCGTCAGGCCCATGGCCTCGCGCAGCATGGCAAGCGAGGTCGCCTCATAGCCGTGCTCCCAGAAAAGCAGCATGGCCGCGTCGAGAGCGGCCTCCGGGTCGAACGCGCGCGGCCTGCCTCCACGTGATTTTTCAAGATCTTCCATAGTGATCGATACGAAATCTGTTGACTCATCTGCTTTAAGTAACGTAACAATCAATACGCAACGTGGCAAGCGGAACCACGCGCAGCACGAAGGAGAACCAACATGCCGATCACCCTGACCGCGCCCGAGGGCGTGCTGACCGAAGCGGGCGAGCGCGAAATCCTGCCTCGCCTTAGCGCCGCTCTCATCGAAGCCTCCGGGGCCACCGGAAATTCATTCTTCACCGGAATCGTCGGCGGAACGGTTCATATCCTGCCGATTGATCGCATTTATGCCGGCGGCGCCAACCGGCCCGTCGTCATGGTGGAGTTGAAGCTGCCGAACATCGGCCTGGCGACTGATGAGGCACGCGGAAACTTCATCACCGCAGCCACCAGGATCGTCGCCGAGTATTGCGTGCCGGGCCACAAGCCAAACAACACCTGGATCAACATCCTCAATGCCCCTGACGGCGGTTGGGGCATAGGCGGCCGGCAATATTCGGGCGAAGCGCTTGTCGCCGCGGCAAAGGCCGCCGCGTAACAGCACCGGCTTGATCACGACATTCTTACCGGCTTCGACTTTCTTTCGTCTGCCGCGCCGTCTTAAACGCGTGGCAGACGAGAGGCTCGATCATGCAGGTTGGACACGCCGTCGCAGCGCTTTGGCTGTTCTGGGCCCTATCGTGGCTCCTGGCCGCCTTCTGGGCCGATCCCGCGCAAAAGCGCGCGGCTTTAACGGCGGAGGCGCGCTATCGCGTCTTCTGGCTGGCCGGCACCGTGCTGCTGTTCGTGCCGGCGCACGGCTATGTCGGTAGGATGCGGCTCTGGATGCCGACGCTCACCGAGGCCTGGATCTGCGTTGCCCTGATCGCGGTCGGCATCGCCTTCGCCTGGTGGGCGCGCCTGTATCTCGGCCGCCTGTGGTCGGCCAACGTCACCGCCAAGGCCGATCATCGCGTCGTCGACACCGGCCCCTACCGCCTGGTGCGCCACCCGATCT
>NZ_VFUA01000169.1 GCF_006440735.1 Mesorhizobium sp. B2-7-1
CTTATGAGAAGGCCAACAAGGTGTGGTCGGAGTTCACCACACCTTGGAATTTCGGCCATGAGCTGCTCGAGCCGGACATCGACCGCATCGCGCCGTCGCTGGAAGTCGGCTTCCGCCATTTCCCCGCCTTTCAGAAGACCGGCATCAAGCAGATCATCAACGGCCCCTTCACCTTCGCGCCGGACGGCAATCCGCTGGTCGGCCCGGTGCGCGGCCTGCCGGGCTTCTGGGTTGCCTGCGGCGTCATGGCCGGCTTTAGCCAGGGCGGCGGCGTCGGGCTGGCGCTCTCCAACTGGATGATCGAGGGCGATCCGGGCGCCGACATCTGGGCGATGGACGTGGCGCGCTACGGCGACTGGGCGACGATGGCCTATACCAATGCCAAGGTGCGGGAAAACTATTCGCGGCGCTTTTCGATCCGCTTCCCGAATGAGGAATTGCCGGCCGGGCGCCAGCTCAAGACGACGCCGGTCTACGACACGCTTGCCGCCAGGGGTGCGCAGTGGGGCGTGTCCTATGGGCTGGAAGTGCCGCTCTGGTATGCGCCGGAAGGCGTCAAGGACGAGTTCTCGTGGCGGCGCTCGACCGACTTCGAGCATGTCGCCAAGGAAGTCGCAACCGTGCGCAATGGCGTCGGCCTGTCGGAGATCTCGAACTTCGCCAAATACAAGGTGACGGGCGAGGGCGCGGCGGCCTGGCTCGACCGCATGCTTGCCTGCAGGCTGCCCAGGCGTGGCCGCATGACGCTGACGCCGATGCTGAAGGATGACGGCAGGCTGATCGGCGATTTCACGCTCGCCAATATCGACGACGCAGAGTGGTTCATCGCCGGCTCCGGCATTGCCGAGCAGTACCATATGCGGTGGTTCGAGGCGCATCTGCCCAAGGATGGCTCGGTGCGGATCGAGGCGCTGGGGCAGAAGCTCACCGGCCTTGCGATTGCCGGTCCGAAGGCGCGGGAGGTGCTCGCCAAGGTCACCCGCGCCGATGTCTCCAACGCGGCGTTCCCCTTCATGGCGGTTGCGCGGATGGATATCGGCATGGCGCCGTGCCTCGTCGGCCGCGTCAGCTACACCGGCGATCTCGGCTACGAGATCTGGGTGGCGCCGGAATATCAGCGCGCCGCCTACCAGGCGCTGCTGGCTGCGGGCGAGGAATTCGGCATCGGCCTGTTCGGCTCTCGCGCGCTCAATGCGCTGCGGCTCGAGAAGAACTACGGCTCATGGGCACGCGAGTACCGGCCGATCTACGGGCCGGTCGAGGCCGGGCTCGATCGCTTCGTCGCCTATGGCAAGGACGCCGACTTCATCGGCAAGGAGGCAGCGGTGACCGAGCGCAAAGAGGGCGGCAAGCTTCGGCTGCGCAGCTTCATCGTCGACGCCACCGATGCCGATGTGATCGGCGACGAGGCGATCTGGCATGACGGTGTCGTGCGTGGCTGGGTCACCTCGGGCGGATATGCGCATCACTCGAAGAAGTCGGTCGCCATGGGCTACGTGCCGAAGGAGATCGCCGACAGACCGGACGGATTCGAGATCGAGATCCTCGGCAAGCGGCGCGCGGCGCGCATCCAGTCCGCGCCGCTGTTCGATGCCAATTTCGAGCGGCTGCGCGCCTGAAGCACCGCGGCTCCGCCGATGCGCTTCAGATTCTTGATTTTGCGCATGTCGTTACCCCAAAACCGCTAAAGCATGTCTCCCGAAAGTGGGAACCGGTTTCGGGGCAAAGACATGCGCAAAATCAAACGCCTAAAGCGCAAGGAGCGAATCTGAAAGATCGCGACGCGCTTTAGGCACTTTTGGGCGACATGCACTGGCGGTGCATGCTTGTCAGCCGCGACGATTGTCCAATGCGAAGGCGCCGGAGCCGGCGAAGATCAGATAGAGGAAGATGAAGCAGAACGAGATCGCCGCGTCGCCGCTGTTGTTGACGGGGAAGAAGTCGCGCGGCATGTGCGCCATGAAATAGGCGATTGCCATTTCGCCGGCGAGGAGGAAGGCGACCGGGCGGGTGAAGAGGCCGAGCGCAAGCAGGATGCCGCCGGCGAATTCGAGAATGCCAGCAGCCGTCGTCAACCCGGTTAGGGCATGCGGCTGGGCGCTGACCGGGAAGTTGAACAGCTTCTGCGAGCCATGTTCGATGAACTGCAAGGCGGTCATGATGCGCAGCACGCCCAGCGCCTGCGGCCGGTACTGGGCAAGGCTTTCAAAAGGCTTCATCTAAAACTCCACTTTACCCCCGCCCGGCGATAAATTATCGCCCGGCGATGGACCACTCACTTCCCATGGCCTGCCATCAACAATCGGTGAGTGGAAATGGTTTCAGTTCCCGTATTTGTTCTCTTCATGGTTGCAATTATCCCTCTAAAGTTGTATTGATATGCGCATACACCAACCATGCGAGTCCCCTTAGCCATGAGAAAAGTCGTCATCAGCCTCTTCGCATTCCTTGCCAGCACCAGCTTTGCCGTAGCCGCGGATACCGGCTGCGATGCCTTCAAATGGCCGGTCGCGCGCGAGCAGGCCTTGTTCCCGGCGGCGCCCGCCGCGCAGTCCGGCGCCGCCCTAGCGGTCGGGCAAGCGGTCGATTTCTCGCTCGAGGCCGTCGACACGGTCAGCTTCGAGGTGCCGCCGGAACGTGCGCCGGCGGCGGGCACGTTCGGCGCCACGGCAAATGTGACCGTCCCGCCTCAAGGCGAGCTCCAGCTCAGCCTGTCCGACGAGGCCTGGATCGATGTCGTGCAGGACGGCAAGTCGACGATGATCAAGATCATGACCGGCATCCATCAGCCGACGTCGGGCGTGCTGGAGATCGGTGGTCGGCCGGCCTTGGTCAACGGCCCCCAGGCCGCGCGTGCGGCCGGCCTTGCCGCCATGTACCAGGAGCCGATGGTTTTTCCCGACCTCGACGTGGCCGAGAACATCTTCATCAGCTCAACCCGCGAGGGCTGGCTGCAGAACCGCGGCAAGCTGCGCCGCAAGGCGCGCGAACTCATAGAGCGCATCGGGATGCATGTCGACGTCGACCGCGTCGCCAGCGGGCTGACGCTGGCCGAACAGCAGGCCGTCGAAATAGCGCGGTCGCTCAGCCAGGATGTGCGCGTGCTGATCATGGACGAGCCGACGGCATCGCTTTCGGCGCATGAGGCGGCCCAGCTCCGGGCCGTCGCCGCCAATCTCGCGCGCCAGGGCGTCGCCGTGGTCTATATCTCGCACCGCCTGGAAGAGGTCTTCGAGATCGCCCACAGGGTGACCGTCATTCGCGACGGCAGGCACATCTCGACCCGGCCGATCGCCGAGGTGACGTCGCAATCGATGATTGCCGAAATGGTCGGCCGCGACGTCAGCAACTATTTTGAAAAGGCTCCGTCGCACGCCACCTCCGAGGTCGTGCTTTCGGTCCGGGATTTCGGCCGTGAAGGCGTTTTCGAAGACATCAGCTTCGATCTGCGTCGCGGCGAGATCATGTGCATGGCCGGGCTCATCGGCGCGCGCCGCACGGATGTCGGACTGGCCATCTTCGGCATCGCGCCGGCAACCTCTGGCACCATGACCTACAAGGGGGCGCCCATAAGCGTGACCAAGGCAGCGCAGGCCATCGATCTGGGGATCGCCTACGTTTCGGAAGACCGCCGCAAGCTTGGACTGGCGATGTCGATGTCGATCCGCTCGAACATCTCGCTCGCCACGCTCGCCCAGTATCTTTCCCCGGCCGGCATGCTCGACCGCAAGCGCGAACGCGAGACCGCCGAAGCCTACCGCAAGCGGCTGAACATCCGCACGCCGGACGTCGAACTGGCCGTGGGGCTGCTGTCAGGCGGCAACCAGCAGAAGGTCATGCTTGCAAAATGGCTGAACCTGAGGCCCGACCTCCTGATCTTCGACGAACCGACACGCGGCATCGACGTCGGCGCCAAGGCCGAGGTCCACGATCTGATCCGCGAATTCGTGGCAAAAGGCGGTGCGGCACTGGTGATCTCTTCGGATCTCCCGGAGGTGCTGGCATTGGGCGATCGCATACTGGTCATGCGTGAAGGACGGCAGATGGCGATCGTCGACAACGCCGGTGCCACCCAGCATGGCATCATCGCGCTCGCGACCGGCCAGTCGGGCATGAGGATGGCAGGGTGATGTCGACGCTGCTCAGCCGTATCAGCCCGCAGACCCTGCGCATCGTCGCGCTTCTGACAGTGCTGCTGCTCGTGGTCCTGTTCTTCTCCACCCAGATCGACGGCTATCTGAGCGGCCGCATGTTCAACCGGATCACGAGCTCGGTGGCGATCATGGCGCTGGTCGCTACCGGGCAGACACTGGTCATCCTGACGCGCAACATCGATCTCTCCGTCGGATCGATCGTGGGCTTCGCGGCTTTCGCGGCCGGATTGCTCGTTTCGCGACACCCCGATCTCAACCCGCTGCTGCTGGTGGCCTACTCGGCGCTTGTCGGCACTGCGCTGGGCGCGGTGAACGGCTTTCTCGTCGCCTATGCACGCGTGCCCTCGATCATCGTCACGCTGGCGACGATGGCGATCTTCCGCTCGGCGCTGGTCGAATATTCGGGCGCCCAGTCGATAACCTCGCAAGAGCTGCCGCAATGGCTGGTCGACTTCCCGAACCTGCAGCTCTTCTCGATCGGCAGCTTCGATTTCCGGGCCGGTTTCGCGATGGCGCTCGCGGTCGTGGTTCTGGTCCACATCGCGCTCAACAGGCTGAGGCCGGCGCGCCGCTTCTACGCGGTGGGCTCCAACCCGGAAGCGGCCGAGATGGCCGGCGTCAACGTCGCCGGCACCGTGTTTGCGGCGTTCCTGCTTTGCGGCGCTCTTGCGGGGTTGGCCGGCTTCATGTTCCTTGCCCGCTTCGGCAACATCACCGTGGTCGCCGGCCTCGGCTTTGAACTGAAATCAGTCGCGGCGGCGGTGCTGGGCGGCGTCAATATTTTCGGGGGCTCGGGCACGGTGATCGGCGCATTCATCGGCGCGATCCTCGTCGACCTTATCGAGGCAAGTCTGGTGCGCTGGCATCTCGTCAGCGAATTCTGGCGCGAGGCTGTGCTCGGCGCCCTGATATTGTTGTCCGTCGCCATGGACGCCGTGGTGATGCGGCGCCTCGTCCGGCTTCGGATCGGCAGGGAAGCAGCCAGGAAGAAGACGGACAAGGAGAGCTCAGGCGAGGGTCCGAAACTGCGTGCGGAGACGGCGCCATGAGCATCCGGAACGGGTTCGGTCGTTTCCGCATCCAAGGCTGGGAGCTTTTCCTGCTCACCGCTCTCGTCGTCATCATGGCGACCAACAGCGCGCTGTCGCCCGACTACCTGCGCGTTTCGAACCAGATCAATCTGCTGCAGCTTTCCATCGAGAAGGTCATCGTGGCCCTCGTCATGACCTTCGTCATCATCAACGGCGAAATCGATCTCTCGGTCGGCTCGATGATGGGCCTCGCGGCCTGCAGTTTCGGCTGGCTGTTCCAAAGCGGCGTCCCGGCCTCGCTCGCGATCGTCATTGTGCTGTTCATCGGGGTGGCCGGGGGAGCGTTCAACGCGCTTTTCGTGACCCGGTTCGGCCTGCCTTCGCTGGTCGTGACGCTTGCGACGCTGATCGGTTATCGGGGACTGGCGCGCGTCCTGGTGGAGGATCGCGGCATCTCCGGCTTCCCGGAATGGTTCAACGCGCTGGGGCAGCAAGGCCTCGTAGGGCCGGTTCCCTTCGCGCTGATCGCTTTCGCGATCCTCTTTGCAATCAGTTGGGTCATCCTCCATCGGACCGGATTCGGCCGCAAGACCTACGTGATCGGCACCAATCGCAGCGTGGCGGACTTCGCGGGCATCGACACGGCTCGGCACAAGGCGATGCTGTTCATCGCATCCGGCACGATTTCCGCCTTTGCCGGCCTGCTTTACACGGCTCGCGTCGGCGCGGTGCGCGGTGACATCGCCTTCGGTTTCGAACTCGACATCATCACCATCGTGCTTCTGGGCGGGGTGAGCATCTTCGGCGGGGCGGGCACGCTGGTTGGAACGCTGCTTTCCATCCTCATCGTCCTCAACCTGCGCAACGGCATGGCTCTGATGAACATTACCGGTCATATCCAGACTGGCGTCATCGGCGTCCTGCTGATCGCCTCGGTCCTGGCACCGCGCATCGACATCGCGCGGCTGTTTGGCCGGCGCGCACCTCTGAAGGAGGACGTCTCGTGAACCGGACAGCCGCCGCGGACGAATTCGACAAGCCCATCGTTCGTGAATCGATAGCGGAAATGGTGGCTCGCCGGGTGCTCGACATGGTCAAGGCCGGCGTTCTCAAGCCCGGCGACCAACTGCCGCCGGAGCGCGACCTGGCGCAGTCGCTGAACGTATCGCGCCCCAGTGTCCGCGAAGCAATGCGGGGATTGTCGATCCTCGGCGTCGTGCGCACCCGCCAAGGCGGCGGCGCCTACATAAGCGAACTCGATGCGGATGCCCTTCTGGGACCGATCCAGTTCTTCCTGTCGCTGGAGGAGATGAACATCCGCGAGCTTTACGACGCCCGCAGCCTGGTCGAAAGCGCCGTTGCGAGCCGAGCGGCGGAGCAGCTGACCGACGACGAATTGCGCCAGCTCGAAACCATCCTCGACGAGCAGGCCGGCGTGCTCCACGACGCGCTGGCGTTCCGCATGTCGGACTACAGGTTCCACGAGCTTTTGTGGACGGGCGCCCGCAACGCCTTCCTCAGGCGCATCGGCCAGAGCCTCAACGTCATCGGACTGGAGTTCCGCAAGCGTGCTTCGGAGACCGAGGGAGTGCTGCAGCAGAGCTTTCGGGATCACAAAAGGCTCCTCGACGCGCTGAAGGCCCGCGATCCCGAGGCGGCGGCAACGGCCGCTGCGCGCCACATGCGCAACGTCTACAAATCGACGATCGGCCAGGGCAGCAAAGGCGGATACGAGCCATGACGACGAGGATCGGTGTGGTCGGTATCGGCTGGTGGGCGACCACCAACCACATACCGACCGTCCAGTCATGCCCCGATGCGGAGGTGGCCGCGATCTGCGACCTCAACGCGGATCGGCTGCGGGTGGTCGGCGAGAAATTTTCGATTGCGGGCCGCTATACGGATCTCGGTGAAATGCTCGCCAGGGAAGCACTCGATGGCGTCATGGTTTCGACGCCGCACGTCGCCCATACCGCCCCGGCGATCGCCGCGCTCGAGGCAGACTGCCACGTACTGGTGGAGAAGCCGATGGCGACCACGGCCGCTGACGGTCGCGCTATCGCGGCTGCGGCGAAAAAGGCCGGGCGCGAGGTGCTCGTGCCTTGCAGCCTCAACTTCACCGACTTTTCCGCCAAGGCCGCGAGCATGGTGCGCGCGGGACGCATCGGCACGGTTCGTCACGCCGTCTGCCAGATGGGATCGGCGCTGGACGATCTGTTTGCCGGCGAGCCGATGCTGGAAACCGCGGATCACCTCTTCCGTCCGCCAGCTTCGACCTGGGCCGATCCCGCCAAGGCAGGCGGCTATGGATGGGGACAGATGTCGCATTCGCTCGCGTGGCTGTGCTACGTCGCAGATATTCGTTTCGAAAGCATCTTCTGCATGGACGGCAAGTCCAAGACGGGGGTCGATCTCTACGATGCTGCAGTGGGGCGCGCGATCAATGGCGCGACCGTGTCGCTATCGGGATCGGCGACCGTGCCGAAGCACGTCGGCATGCATGTCGACGTGCGCATCTACGGCACCGAGGGGTGTCTGTTCTTCGACACCGAACGTGCGCGGCTCGAGTTGCGGCGGCTCGACGGCGGCGACGAGACCGTCGCGCTGACGCAGGAGCAAACCACCTATGACGGCGCGCTTCCGGTCCGCAAGTTCGTCGCGCTGTGCTCGGGTCGG
Organism: Mesorhizobium sp. B2-7-1; assembly: GCF_006440735.1. GTDB lineage: Bacteria > Pseudomonadota > Alphaproteobacteria > Rhizobiales > Rhizobiaceae > Mesorhizobium. The sequence continues at coordinate 7,862 of NZ_VFUA01000169.1, forward strand.
CCTATCGTCAACGGCGCCGACGGCGAGAATGGCGCCCGCGTCGCCGAGGCGCTCGATGCCCTCTATCGTTCGGCCCGCAGCGGCCGGCTGGAGCAGACCGGAGGCTGAACGTGGGATGTCCCGATCGCCTGGAGCAATCCCAGGAAAAGTGTGAGCGGTTGGGCTCGGCGACTTCGCCGTAGCCTGCCGTTCGGAATTGCGTAAAAACAAAGAGATAGGGCGTTTGACCGTTGCGGTGAAACGGTGAACGCACTGCCTCGCCGCCCCGAGACACCGGAACCTCGCCGGGTGCTGAACCGCTTCATGCAAGGGAGTAGATCGGATGACAGGATATGCGTGGGTGCTCGAAGTCCGGCCCGGCTACGAGGAAGAATACAAGAGGCGTCATGACGAGATCTGGCCCGAAATGCTGACGGCGCTGCGGGCGGCTGGCATCCGCAACTACAGCATCTTCCGCCACGGCTTGACCTTGTTCGGCTATTTCGAGACCGACGATCTGGAAGCGACCAAGGCCAGGCTTGCCAGGGATCCCGACAACGCCAGGTGGGGCGAATGGATGGGACCCATCATGCGTATCGAGATCGATCCGGCGACTGAGTTTCCCTATCTTCTGCCCAAGCAGTTCCATATGGATTGAGCGACCGCCTGCGGCAGGTGCGGCAGACGCCATCTGCAGCCTCATCGAAAAGATCGAGAGACGAATGGCGGGTTACAAAAAACAACACCTCCGGAGCTGGCTCTCTGGTGTTGTTTGTGAATGGTTTTGGGGGGAGAGGATTTGGCTTGTTTTTCGGGGGCGTGGGCTTCGCCTGGCTGCGGGCGGCTGATGGCAGCTCCAATTGGCTGACC
>NZ_VFUA01000017.1 GCF_006440735.1 Mesorhizobium sp. B2-7-1
CGAGTTCGGCAGGCAGCACGCGCATGAAATTGGCGAAGATGAAGACGGCGAACGGGATGCGGATCGCCGAATAGACGCCGCCAGCGCCGTGAGGCGGCGGCCCGGGCTTTCCTCCAGAAGTTGCGCCCAGCGTTCGAGGCGCTGGCCGCGATTGGCGATGAGAGCCGGTGCTTCCGCATGAACGTCGGCAACGGCGTTGATTTGGTCAAGGGTTTGGTGTTTCACGGCCGTCTCCTGTGTCGGCAGATGGCCCCCATCCATTACGGGAATTAAGGCGGCCACCGACGCCGGCAAGAGCCGAAACAGGTGCGCGGAATGATTTGATCGTTACGTGTCGCCATCGCGCGGCCCGCCCGATCAGGTTGGAACCATCCGCGCGCGCGACCGTTCTGCCAGCTTGCGCCGCTAATCGCTCCCGGCGAAGCGCCCGAATGCGCGATCACCTCCATCATGTCAGGTCGGGCCGGACATCTCGCTTGTTGGGTCGAGCAGGCCTTGCCAAGGCATCGAGCAGAAGGAAACCCGATGGCCATTCTCCCCAGCCCGGATCCGGTTCCCACGCCGGTGCCGACCCCGCCGCCCATCCCGGAACCGAAGCCGGTGCGCGAGCCGGATCCGGATCGGCTGCCCGACGAGGCGCCGATCCCCAATCCCGACGAGAATGACGCGCCGCCCAGGCATTCGGCCGTCATAGGGCGCCGGCTTTGACCTGGCTCCCGGGAGGCGCCGGACGCGCCTCCCGGCCAATCCCATCACTCGCCGCGCATCGTCGCCTGGAAGGTCGGCAGGTGCTTTTTCTGCGCCTCGATCATGCGTTCGCGGTAGACGCCGTAGATGACGTCGGTATCGTGCAGCGTAACGCCCGCGATGGTCGGCGAGGCGAAGACCGGCAGCTCGATGCCGCGCTTCGACAGTTGCTCGGCCGTGCGCGCAAGCAGCTCATGCGCCATGATCATCGCCAGCACCGTCGAGGAACCCGCCACCGGCCGGCTCCAGCCTTCGATCGGCACCACCGCGTCCTCGATCGGCGAGCAGGTGTCGATGACGAGGTCGGCTGCGTCCGCCAGCCGCTTGCCGGAGGAATGCGTGGCCGGCTTGTCGAGATTGTTCTTGCTGGTCACCGCGACGACGAAGATGCCGCGCTTCTTGGCGTAGAGGGCAGTGTCGATGCCCGACGAATTGCGGCCGCTATGGCCGAAGATGATGATGGAATCGCCCTTGTTCAGCGGCTGGTGGTCGAGGAACTTCTCGGCGTATTTCTCGGTTCGCTCCAGCCACAAAAGCTCGCGCACGCCGCCGGCGCCGAGCACGTTGTGCCACATCACCCTCGGGTCCGTCAGGGGGTTGAAGCCGACGAAGCTGCCATAGCGCGGGAACATCTCCTGCGCCGGCAGCACCGAATGGCCGGAGCCGTAGAGATGCACCAGCCCGCCATTCTCGAGCGTGTCGGCAAAGCGGCTCGCCGCCTGGCCGAAGGCTTCGGCATTCGCCTTTGAAGCCTGTTCGAGAAGAGCGGTGAGGCGTGGGATATAGAGATCGGACACTTTGGTACTCCTGTTGATCGTGTCAGCTTCTGGTGTTTGGGAGGCGGCCGGCGCGCAGCGTCGAGCGGATCTCGTAGCGGTCGCCGCGCATGACGGAGACGGTGAATTCGAACGGGCCGCGCTCGTCGATGGTGATGCGCTCGACCACGAAGGCGGGACTGCCTGCGGGCAGGTCGAGCAACTCGGCGTCCGCCGCGCCGACGGCGCCGACACGGTAATTCTCGCGCGCCTCGACCGGCACGATGCCGTACTGGCGCTCCAGCGCCTCATAGAGCGAGCCCTTGAGCAGACCGGCATCGAGAAAGCCCGGCACACGCGCCGCTGCCAGTTGCGCCGTCTGGATGCCGATCGGCTCGTTGTTGCCGAGCCGCAGCCGCCGGATGCGCACGACGGGATCCCCCTCCTCGATCTCCAGCGCGCCGGCCGCAGCCGCGCTCGCCGTGGTCAGGCTGCAGTCGAGCAGGCGCGAGCCGGCGACCACGCCGATATTGCCCATCTCCTGGGTGAAGGAAGTGAGCTCGCGTGTGCCGGCGACCAGGGTGGTGGAGCGCACGAAAGTGCCTCGGCCATGCTCGCGCCGGAGCAGCCCGCTTTCCTCCAGGTTGCGCAGCGCGTGGCGCAGCGTGATGCGGCTGACGCCGAACAGCGCGCAGAGCCGGTCCTCGGCCGGTATCTGGTCTCCTGTCGCCCATTCGCCGCTCTTGACGATGGCGCGGATCGCCTCCTCGACCTGATACCAGAGCGGCTGGGGCCGCCTGCGGTCCGGCTGCTGAAAGCTCGCTTCGCTCATCGGATCTGCCTCCACCCACTGCCCGCCTGCCCGGCAAGTGCGGCGCCGATCAGCCCGGCGCGGGAGCCGAATTTTCCAGGCTTGAGTTCGATGCCGCGCAGATGCGGCGGCAATTGACGCCGCAGTGCCGCAAGCAGCGGCGGCGCGATCACGTCCAGCGCATCGGCGAGGCCACCCGAGACCAGGATGACGCCCGGATCGAGCAGCCCGACGGCGCCGGCAAGCGCGGTGCCGAGCTGACGCGCCGGCACCTCGAGCGAGGTCTGCGCTGCAAGGTCGCCTGCCTTGGCGGCTTCGATCAGCTGTCGGCTGTCGGCCAGTCCAATCTGTGCGGCAAGGGCGTCCAGCGCACGACCGGAGGCGACACGTTCCAGCCAGCCGCTGCGATCCTCGCCGTGGTCCTTGATGTCGGCGCTGGCCCAGCCGAAGGAGCAGGCGCCGCCATGCGCGCCGGCGACGATGCGGCCATTGGCCAGAACCGCCGAGCCGATGCCGGTGCCGATCGCAAGCAGGATCGCGTCGGAGACGCCCTTGGCCGCGCCTTGCGCTGCTTCCGCCAGCAGCGCGATCTGCGCGTCATTGCCGACCGCCACGCGAAGGTTGGGAAACAGCGCCGCCATGTCGACGCCGTCGAGCCAGGGCAGGTTCGGAATCCAACGGCAGACCGACCCTTGGACCAGGCCCGGCACGGCAAGCCCGAGCGCCTCGGCTTCGCCCCCGGTCGCAAGCGCGCGGACGCGCGCCACGAACGCATCGAGGTTCTGCGGCGCCGGCTCGCGGACTTGCGGTGTAAGCGCGCCGACATCGCCGGTATGGGCGGCGGCGCGCAGATTGGTGCCGCCGAGATCGATGGCGAGGACCCGCGTCATGTCTCGCGACTCCGATCGGCGGGCGGCGCGAACAGGCCGCTGCCGGCATTCCAGGAATGCGAGGCCGCCGCGAAAGCCTGCGCATGGCGTGTGCCGCGCAGGCAGCCGCGCAGCCGGTAGAGCGCGCTGTAATAGTCGACATAGGGAAAGCTGCTTAAGCCCCGCGCCAGCTCATATTCCATCACCGCCTCGTGCCAGGCGTCGAAGCCGGCGCTGACATCGACGAGGTGCTCGGGCCGGAAACCCTCGTCGTCCTCCCAGTTCTCGCCGAACAGCAAAAGCTGCGGCGTGTGCGCCGGATGGGCGCGCTTCAGCGTCGGCAGCGCGGCAAAGACGATGCCGTTCTGGGTAAGATGCGCCGCAGCGCGATGGTCCTTGTGCCAGCTGCCGTGCCAGTGCGTGATGACGACCTCCGGTCGCACCTCGCGGATGACGTCGCAGACCTGGAGCGCAGTCGCGTTGTCGTTGGGCAGGAAGGCGTCGCGCAGCTTCATGTTGCGCATGGCGACGCCGAGCCGCGCGGCGGCCTTCGCCGCCTCGTCCTCCTTCTGCGCCGAATAGTGCTCCGGGATCAGGCAGGGATGACCCTGCTCGCCCATCGACAGATGCAGGAAGGAGACCCGGGCGCCGCCCTTGGCGGCCGCCGCCGCCAACGGTCCCGCGATGACCTCGGCGTCGAAGGCATGCGCCCCGACGACCAGGATCGAACGCGCGGCATAGACCTTGTCCTCGATCATTTCATGCCTCCCCCAGCGCCGACGCCCTCGCGAATCTGGCGCGCCAGCAAACAATACATGATCAGGATCGGCGCCATGGAGATCGCCAGCGAGGCGAACACCAGGCCCCAATCGGTGCGGAACTGCCCGACGAACACGCTGATCGCCAGCGGCACTGTCTTGTAGCGGTCGTCGAAGATGAAGATCAGCGGGAAGAAGAAATCGTTCCACACCGCGATCGCCGTGAAGATGGCGACGATCGACACCGCCGGCTTCACCATCGGCAACACGATCTGGAACAGGATGCGGGCCTCGCCGGCCCCGTCCATGCGCGCCGCCTCGTCGAGTTCGGCAGGCAGCACGCGCATGAAATTGGCGAAGATGAAGACGGCGAACGGGATGCGGATCGCCGAATAGACGAGGATCAGCCCGGTGAGCGAATCGAGCAAGCCGAGAGTGCGCATCAGCGTGAACAGCTCGACCGAGGCCAGCCGGATCGGCAGCATGATGCCGGACAGGAAGAGGCCGAGCATGATGCCGTTCCAGCCGAGCTTGTAGCGGCTGAGCGGATAGGCTGCCATCGCCGATACGACGATGGTGAGGACCACCGCGCCGCCGGTGACGACCAGGCTGTTGATGAAATTGTGGCCGAGATCGGCGCGCGTCCAGGCGCGGACGAAATTGTCGAGCGCCCAGCTCTGCGGCAGGCCGAGCCGGTTGTCGTAGATTTCCGCCGTCGTCTTGAAGCACGAGACGACGAGGATGTAGAGCGGCAACAGCACCGCCGCCGTCCAGATCAAAAGGATGATCCAGCCCGGCAGCCGCGCCAGTTTTTGCGGGATGGCCAATTCCTGCTGAAAGGCCAATCTTCGCTGAAGGGACCGGGCGCTCATAGCTCGACCGTCCGCTTGTCGAAGAAGCGCAGCATCAACAGCGTGCCGATGCTGAGGATCAGGAACAGCATCGTCCCGAGCGCCAGCGCCAGCCCGATATCGGTGATGCCGACCGCGCCTTCCGCGCCGAAGGCCAGCCGGTAGAAATAGGTGACAAGAGTATCGGTCGAATAGCTCGGATTGCCCTGCACGCCCTGCATCACATAGACGATGTCGAACTGGTTGAAGGTGTTGATGAAGGAGAGCGTCGTCAGCGTCCCGAGCGCCGGCATCAAAAGTGGCAGCGCTATCGCATAGAGCATGCGCGCGTTGCCGGCGCCGTCGAGCTTCGCCGCCTCGAACACCTGCGGCGAAATCTGACGGAGGCCCGCCGTATAGATCAGCACCGGCAGGCCCATCCAGTTCCAGGCGTCGACGGCGATCAGCATGCCGAGCGCGGTGTGGCTGTTGCCGAGCACGGTCAGCCTGCCCTGATGCAGGCCCAGACCATTGAGCGCCCATTCGATGATGCCAGCCGGCGCCAAGAGCAGGCGCCACAGCGCGCCGACGATGACGGGGCTGAGCACCGCAGGGAAGAAGAACACCGACTGGAAGAGGGCAGCGCCCCTGCCGCGCAGGAAAAGCAGCCAGGCGAACAGGAGGCCGAGCCCGTTCTGCAGCACCATGATGCCGAAGAACCACGCGATGTTGTGCCAGAGCGCCCCGTAGAGCCGCGCGCCGCTCGGAAACGCGAACAGCCGCGTGAAGTTCGCCAGCCCCGCGAACTCCTGCATGCGCAGCCCCTTCCAGGTGAAGAAGCTGCCCCACAGCGACATGAGCAGCGGATAAAGCACGAACAGCCCGTAGACGGCCAAGGCCGGCAGGATGAACAGCACCGCCATGCGCTGCTGCGTGCGCTGGAGGCTGGTCGTGCGGCGAGGCTTGATCATGCGCTGCGTTCTATCGAGGAAAAAGCGCCGGCCGCGTCTCGGCCGACGCCGCTCCTTCACTGCTTCGGCTTGAACCAGGTGGCGACGGCCGCCTGCATGTCGGCCGCCAGCTTCTCCGGCGCGACATTGCCTTCGACCATGTCGATGATCCCGGACTGCAGCACCGACGACGCCGTCGGCGTTTGCCAGCGGAAGCCGACCAGCGTCAGGTAGGGCGTTGAGTTCTTCGCCATCTCCATCATCTTGGAAAGCACCGGGTCCTTCACGGTGACGTCGGTGCGGGCGGGCGGCCAGCCGAGCTCGTCGGCGAAGGCCTGTGCGAATTCGGCCGAGGCCATGTAGTTCAGCACCTTGGTCGCCGCTTCCTTGTTCTGGCTTTCGGAGACCAGACCATAGGAGCCATCCGAGAAGGCCGAGGTGTAGAGCTTGGTCGAGGCATCGTCGGCCGGGAACGGGAAGATCGAGAATTTCAGCTTCGGGTTCTGCGACTTGAAGCTGCCGTTCTCGAACGACCCGCCGAAGAACATCGCCGCCTTGCCGCCGATGAACTGCTGCGTCGCGGTCGTGTAGTCGATGCCGGCAAAACCGTCGGAATAATAGGGCTTCAGCTCGGCGAAGCGCTTCAGCGCCGCGACATAGCGGGGATCCTCGAAGGTCGCTTTCCCACTCATCATCTCGTCATAGAAACCCGGGCCGTAAAGCGTCGGCCCGATGACGCCGACGCCGATCTCCAGCTCCCAGGCCGAGCCGTTGGCGCCGCCATTGGCGATCGGCGTGATGCCCGCCGCCTTGAGCTTCTCGCAGGCGGCGACGAAGTCCCTGTAGGTCTTGGGGACCTCGATACCTTGCGCGGCGAAAATGTCTTCATTGTAGAACACGCCCATCATCGGCACCGAATAGGGCACGCCGTAGATCTTGCCGTCGGCACGGCCGCGCGCGCCGCCAAGCGCGGCATCCGGCATGTTCTTCAGTTCCGCCACGCTGTCGTCGAGCGCGTCGAGATAGCCGCCTTCGATGAAGGGCTGCAATTCGCCATAGGCCTTGAGCTGCGCGATATCGGGCCCGCGACCGCCGCGCAGCGCCGTGCTCAGGCGGTTCTGGTAATCGGCGTCGGGCGTGAACTGGATGTCGACCTTGATATCGGGGTTCTTCTTCTCGAAGGCCTCGAAGATGCGGTGCATCGCTGCCTCGTCCTCGGTGCGCCAGCTCCACAGCGTCACCGTCGAATCGGCGCGGGCCGGCAGCGTCGTAAAGATGGCCGCGCTGGCGGCGGCAAGGCCGCCGATCAGGCCGAGCACGGCGCGCCGGTATATGGAAAGCATGCTCATTACCAGTTCTCCCATTGTTTCGGTTTTGAGGTCCGCGCGGCAAGCGGCAGAAGGCACTCGTCGCAACTCGTCTGCTTTTCCACAAAGTCATTATAACGACATGATGCCATTCGCAAGAGCGATCAGGGCGTTTGCGGCCGCTGGCCGATCGAGATGTGCGAAGGGAGTATCGATATATCTATCTGATTAATATATGTAATTAAGATAAGCCGACATTACCCGGATTTTTGATCCACAAATCTGATCCAAACCTTCGCATGCAAGGGGCTTGCGCCCTTGCTCAAACTTGTCATAACGTCATTTGCTCTCACGGCTTATGTGGAGGATGCCGATGTCGCTTGCCTGGATTTCGAAGCTGACTCTCGCCGCGGGGCTCGTTGCGCTGCCCGCGACCGGCTGGGCGCAATCGGTCAACATCTCCTATCTCACCCACTGGTCGCCGGAGACGGTGGCGCTGCTCGAAGCAGCGGCCAAGGATTTTTCCAAGCAGAATCCCGATGTCGCCGTCACCGTGCGCGCGGTTCCGTTCGGCGATCTCTTGACCACGCTGCGCTCGCAGGGCGGCTCCTCCGACGGCCCGACCATCGGCGGCATCTACGATCTGTGGCTGCCGGAACTGGCGAGGGACAAGCTCGTCGCCCCTGCCCCCGACGCTGTTGCCGGCGAGGTGAAGAGTGCCTGGCCCGCCGGCGTCGTCAGCGCCGCCTCGGTCGGCGGCACGCTCTACGGCATCCCGAACGAGATCGACGTCTATGCGCTGAACTACAACAAGGAATTGTTCAAGGAAGCAGGCATCGGCGCGCCTCCGAAAACATGGGCCGAATTCAAGGATGCCGCCGCGAAGCTGACCGACAAGGACAAGGGCCAGCAGGGCTTCGGTATGATCAATTCATGGGCGGCGGGGGTGGTCCATCCTTTCGCCTCGCTGCTCGTCTCCAATAGTGGCAACCTGGTCAAGGACGGCAAGCCGGTGCTGGACAGTTCCCAGGCCGGCGAGACCTTCGCGCTCTATGAAGACTTGATAAAGTCCGGCGCGAGCAATCCGGCGATGGCGACGGCCGACGCCAACACAACGGGTCCGTTCCTCGACAATTTCGTCTCCGGCAAGACCGGCATGATCATCATGGCCAACTGGTGGGAAAGCGCGCTCAAGGCCGGCATGGGCGACAAGTTCGCAAATATCGCCACGGCGCCGATCCCGGTCGGCCCGAGCGGCGACAAGCCGCATTCGATCTCCTATTCCTGGATGACCGTCGTCAACGCCAAGGCTGGCGAGGCCGAGCAGAAGGCGGCCTGGGAGTTCCTCGCCTGGCTGAACAGCCCGAAGTCGGGCAAGAACGGCGCCTCGGCTATGTCGGATATCCTGATGTCGATGGGCATCCTGCCGTCACGCAACTCCGACATCGAGGCACACAAGGACAAGCTCGGCTCCGAGTTCCTCTCCGGCTATGTCTCGGTGCTTGCCGATGCGCGCCCCTTCCCGGTCGTGCTCGGCGGCCAGGAGTTCTCGGAATCCCTGCAGCAGACGCTCGAGGCGTTGCAGTATGGCCAGGTCTCGGCCAAGGATGCGCAGGCGAACGCGCAGGCCGACGCCACGTCGATCCTGGAGCGCGCCGCCAAGTAAGTTCGGGTCGCTGACCGGAAGCAGGTGAATGGCCAAAGCTTTTCGTGCCTCGGCGGGCATCATGCTTGCGCCCGCCGTGACATTGATCGGCGTGTTCGTGCTGCTGCCGATGCTGCTTACCGTCTGGCTGTCCTTCCAGGACTGGTCGACGCAGACGCCCTTTTCCGAGGCGAGCTTCGTCGGCCTCGGTAATTTCCGCGAGATCTTCGGTCCCACCTCGGTCGGCCGCGATTTCAAGACCGCCCTGCTCAACACCACGATCTACACCGCGCTGTCCGTGGCCCTCATCCTGCCGCTGTCGGTCGTCTTCGGCCTGCTGGTCCATCAGCGCGAGGTCGCCGGCGGCACGGCGCTGCGCACGGTGCTGTTTTCCACCTACATGGTGCCGATGATCGCGGTGGCGCTGGTGTGGTCGAAGCTCTATTCGCCGAGCGAGGGCCCGTTCAACCAGTTGCTCGGCCTGGTCGGCATCGGTCCGCAGCCCTGGCTCTCCTCGCCGCGTTCGGCCTTGATCTCGATCGTGCTTCTCAATGTCTGGCAGCAGGTCGGCTATTTCACCGTGCTCGCCATCGCCGGGCTGACGCAGATCCCGGGCAGCCTCTATGAGGCAGCGACGCTGGATGGCGCCAATGGCCGCGAGCAGTTCCGCTTCATCACTCTGCCTTTGCTTCGCCGCACGCTTCTCTTCAGCGCCGTCATCGCCATCATCAACGCGGTGCAGGTGTTCGAGCCGGTGGCGCTGATCACGCAGGGCGGACCGGTCGGCTCGACCAATGTGCTCACCTACCATATCCGCCGCGTCGGCATCGAACGCGCGCAGGGCGGGCTGCGCTCGGCCATGGCGGTGATGCTGATGGTCTCGCTGATCGTCTGTGTTTCGGCGTTGTTTGCCTTCGTCAACCGCAAGGACAGCGAATGAGCGCGGCAACCCGATCGCTCGCCCGCAAGCGCCCTTCCGGCCGCAAGGCGCTGCTTGCGACCGCAATGCTTCTGGTCGCCGTCGCCTCCGCCTTCCCGCTGGCCTGGATGATGCTGTCCAGCCTGAAGACACCGGCCGAGACCATGCAGGTGCCGCCGGTCTGGATCCCGCATACGCCAACTCTGGAGGCCTATGGGAAGGTCGCCGGCGTTATCAATCTTGGACGCTCGATGTGGAATTCCTTGGTCATCGCCTCGGTGACCACGGCGGGCATCCTGGTCACCAGCATGATGGCCGGCTACGCCTTCGCCAAATATTCCTTCCCTGGCCGCTCGCTGCTGTTCTCGCTGCTGATCGCCACCATGTTCCTGCCGCCGATCGTGACGCTGATCCCGCTCTACCGCATGGTCGGCTCGATCGGGCTGAACGCCAGTCTCGCCGGCATCATCGTGCCCAACCTCGCCAACGCCTTCGGCATCTTCCTGATGCGCCAGTTCATCGCCGGCGTGCCGGACGAGCTGATCGACGCCGCGCGCATGGACGGCGCCTCCGAACTGCTCATCCTCTACAAGATCGTGGCGCCGAGCGTCGCGCCCGCGATCGCGGCCCTGGCGCTGTTCGCCTTCGTCTATCATTGGAACAGCTATCTGTGGCCGCTCACCGTGCTGCAGGGCAATGCCGACGCCTACCCGATCGTCATCAGCCTCAGCCGGCTGCTCAGCTACAATCGCGGCGCGGTCAACACCAGCCTTGTGATGGCCGGCGCGACGCTCGCCGTGCTGCCGCCGCTGGTTCTGTTCGTCTTCCTGCAGCGCTTCTTCGTCGATTCGATCGTCGGCTCGGCGATCAAGGGTTGAACCGCGCCGGCGTCCACGCCCCTCCAGCCGCGTTCGACTCCACCGCCGCGGCGACAAACTTCACGCCGCGCGCGCCGTCGACCACGTCGGGCACCTGCGCCACGCGCGCCGGATCGACCGCACCGCCCGAACGATGCGCGCGAATGATGTCGGCGGCGTCACGGTAGAAATTGGCGAAAGCCTCGATATAGCCTTCCGGATGCGCCGCCGGCATGCGCGAGACGCGCCGCGCTTCCGCCGTCGAGCCATGGCCGCCGCGCACCAGCGTGCGCGTTTCCTCGCCATAGGGCGAGAAGCGCGTCTCCTCCGGCCGCGACCCAGACCATTCGAGCCCGGCTTTCTCCCCATAGATGCGCACCGACAGATCGTTGTAGTGGCCGGGTGAGGTCTGGCTGGCGAGGATCGTGCCGCGCGCCCCGCCTGCCCAGCGCAAGAGCACATGGGCGTTGTCGTCGAGCCGCCGCCCCGGTACGGCCGTGAAGAGGTCGGCGGAAACCGCCTCGGCCTCGAAACCGGAAATGAAGCTTGCGAGGTTGAAGGCATGGACGCCGATGTCGGCGAGCACCGCCGACTGGCCCGCGCGCGCCGGATCGGTACGCCATTCCGCCTGCTTCTGGCCCTCGGCGTCGATCGGCTTGGTCAGCCAGTCCTGGATATAGGCGCCGTGCACCGATACGATGCGGCCGAGCTCGCCCGCCGCCACCATTTCGCGCGCCTGACGCACCATGGCGTAGCCGGTGTTGTTGAGCGTGACGACGAAGCGGCGCTGTTTCGCTTTCGTGAGCGCCACCAGCGCTTGCGCCTCATCGAGCGTCGTCGACAGCGGCTTGTCGCAGATCACGTCGATGCCGGCTTCGAGGAAGGCGGTGGCGACCGGCGCATGCAGATGGTTGGGCGTGACGATGACCACCGCCTCAATGCCGTCCGGCTTTGCCGCTTCGGCCTTCGCCATGGCGCGGTAGTCGGCATAGCTGCGCTCCGGCGCGATGCCGATTTCCGCGGCGGAGGCCGCGGCGTTCTCCGGATCCGAGGACAAAGCACCCGCCACCAGCGCGATCTGGTCGTCGAGCCGCATGGCCAGCCGATGCACGGCGCCGATGAAGGCATTGCGGCCGCCTCCGACCATGCCGACCCGCAGGCGTTGACGTGATGTACCATCAGCGGTTGCATAGACCATGATTGCGATTATTCTCCCTAAGGTTCGCTATAGCGGTCGACGCGGATGTTTGCCGTAACCGTCGTCGTTGTTTTCGAATGATATTTCTATTTTTTGTTTTGTAAAACGATTGTGCCGCGTTAGCTTTTACCCAGGCTCAGGTGATGGGCCGCATCCGGAGGGCAGGTATCGGATGACGCATCCGATGTTTGGGGTCACAATGAGGCATATCCTATGAGCGGCCGCGGCAAGGCGGCCGACGAGCCGTCCACACACAGCCTGGAGACGGCGGCGAGAAAGCGGAGCCGATCACTGGCAGCACTTGGCTACACCAAGCCGCAAACCTACGAAGAGCTGCGGGCGGTGCTTTCGTCAGGCACCGTGCATTTCCCGAAACGGCTTCGCCAGGTCGCGATCTTTCTCTGGCAGCATCCGAGCGAAGTGGCGCTGGGTACGATCGCGCAGGTGGCGGACCAGGCCGGCGTGCAGCCTTCGACCCTGGTGCGCTTCGCGCAGATCTTCGGCTATTCCGGCTTCTCCGATTTCCAGGTCCTGTTCAAGGACCGCATGAAAGGCTCCTGGCCGGACCCGCAGGGCAGCCAGGAAAAGGCAGCGGAGCCGAATGCGAACCTGCATTTTCTCAACGGCATGGTCGGTGCCTGCCAAGCCTCACTTGGCCGCATCGGCACCGGTTTCGACATCGACAGTTTCGAAACGATGATCGATCATCTGGCGGCGGCCGAGCTGATCTATGTGATCGGCAGCAAGCGCGCCTTCCCCGTCACCACCTATCTGTCGCTGACGCTCTCCCAGCAGGGCGTGCGCAACGTGCTGGTCGACAATGTCGGCTCGACCGCGCTCGACCAGGTCGGCTGCATCACGCCGCGCGACGCGGTGCTGGCCGTCTCCTTCAGCCCCTATAATTCGATCACGCCCGACCTCGTCGCCGTCGCGCATGAGCGCAAGGCGCGCATCGTCGCCATCACCGACAGCACCTTTTCGCCGCTGGTGAAGCTCTCCGACACCTGGCTCGAAGTGGTCGAGCAGGATTTCGCCGGCTTCCGCTCGCTCGCGGCCTCGCTGGCGGTAGGCATGGCTTTGGTCCACGGCGTGGTCGAGCGGCGGACAAACTGACCGACATGGTTGACTAAAGAGAACCGTCATTCCATATTCAGAAAAATAGAAACTTTGTTCCGGGAGGAGGAATGGAGGTTCGTCTCGACGGCAAGGTGGTGCTGGTCACCGGCGCGACGCAAGGCATCGGCCGGGCGATCGCCGAGATCGCCGCGCGCTCCGGTGCCGCCGGCCTGCTGATCACTGGCCGTGACCGGAAACGCGGCGACGCTGCCGCGGCAGACCTCTCCGCCATGGGCACCGCGGCGGCCTTCGCGTCCGCCAACCTCGGCGATCCCGAAGCCCCGGCGCAACTGGCGCAGGCCTGCATCGAACGCTTCGGCCGCATCGATGGCCTGGTCAACGCCGCCGGCCTGACCGACCGCGCTTCCTTCATCAATGCCAGCCTCGACGATTGGGCATCGCTGTTTGCCGTCAATGCCCGCGCGCCCTTCTTCCTGATGCAGGCCGCGATCGCCGACATGAAGAAGCGCGGACAAGGCGGCGCCATCGTCAACATCCTGTCGATCAACGCGCATTGCGGATCGCCGGAGCTTGCCGTCTATTCCGCCACCAAGGGCGCGCTGGCAACGCTGACCAAGAACGCCGCCAATGCCCACCGCTTCGACCGCATCCGCGTCAACGGCATCAATGTCGGCTGGACCGACACGCCGGCGGAGCGCGTCATGCAGGCTGAGACGCTGGGCCAGGGTCCGGGCTGGCTTGACGCGGCCAATGCGACGCAGCCCTTCGGCCGGCTGTTCTCCGTGACCGACATCGCCAGCCTGGCCGTCTTCCTGCTTTCCGATGCGGCCGGCCCGATGACCGGCACGCTGGTCGACCAGGAGCAATGGGTGATCGGGGCCAACCGGTGAGTGCGCCCGAAAACCTCGGCCCTGCCCTGCTCGGCCGCTTGCCGTCGGACGTCCGCAAGCCGGCTTACGATCGCGCCGAGCTCAAGCCGGGTATCGCCCATATCGGCGTCGGCGCTTTCCATCGTTGCCATCAGGCCGAATACACCGACGACCTCCTTGCACAGGATTTCGACCGCTGGGGATTGGTCGGCATCAACATAAGGCCGCCTCTGCTTGCCGAGACGCTCGGCAAACAGGACGGACTGTACACGCGCCTCATCCGCCAGAACGACGAGGTCGAAGCGCGCATCGTCGGCAGCATCGTGCGCGTCGTCGACAGCCAGGACAATGCGGCGCCGGCACTCGAGGTGCTCGCCTCGCCCGACATCGAGATGGTCACCATGACGGTGACAGAGAAAGGCTATTGCCACATCCCGTCGAGCGGCGCGCTCGACCTCGACCACCCCGACATCGCGCATGATCTCGCCAATCCCGAGACGCCGCGCAGCGTGCCAGGCATCCTGGCAAGGGCGCTGGAATTGCGCATGGCCACGCATCGCCGGCCGGTGACGCTGCTGTCCTGCGACAACATTCCGGCCAACGGCACCATCCTCGGCAACGTCGTGCGCACCTTCGCCGAGCAGCGCGGCGGCAAGCTGGCGGACTGGATCGAAGCCAATGTCGCCTTCCCCTCTGCCATGGTCGACCGCATCGCGCCGGCGACGACCGAGGCCGATATCGACACCATCGAGCAGCGCTTCGGCTACCACGACGCCGCCGTGGTGGTGGGCGAACGCTTCCGCCAATGGGTGATCGAGAACCGCTTCGCCGGCCGCGTGCCGCGTTGGGACCGGGTCGGCGCGACCTTCGTCGACGACGTCACCTCGTTCGAGCATCTCAAGATGCGGGTGCTGAACGGCGCCCAGACGACGCTCAGCTATCTCGGCGTTCTGGGCGGCTTCGAGCATACGTTCGAAGCCATCGCCGATCCGCTTCTTGCAACCTTCGTCCGCCGCATGCTGGCGGAGGAAACGCTGCCCACGCTGATGCCCGTGCCCGGCATCCAGCCGGCGGCTTATGTCGAGCAGAGCCTGTCGCGCCTCACCAACACGGCGATCCGCCACCGCAACCACCAGATCGCCACTGACGGCTCGCAGAAGATCGTGCAGCGCCTGCTGAACCCGATCCGCGACCGCCTGGCAAAGGGCGACAGCATTGCGCTCCTCTCGGTGCCTGTCGCCGGCTGGATGGCCTATCTGATCAGGGCTTCCGCGCGCTTCGGTCGCGCCTGGCAGGTATCCGACCCCTTTGCCGGGAAAATCGCGGCGATCGCCGACCGCATCGGTTCGGACAGCGGTGCGCTTGTCGATTCGATCCTCGCCATCGACGCTATCTTCGACCCGTCCCTGGCCGCCAACGCGATATTCCGGGCCCACGTCGTCGCCGGGCTCGACGGCCTGCTCTCGAACGATCCAATGGGCTTTGTCGGACAAGTCTGCATTGGGCCAACCGATGCGCGGTTGAAGCAGCCGGCGCGATCTGCATAGTTAGGAACTGGGAGGCAACATGAAGCTTGGACTGCTGACAGCACCATTTCCGGATACGCCGCTCGGCGAGGTCGCCGACTGGGCACGCTCGGTCGGCTTCGAGGCGCTGGAAATCGCCTGCTGGCCGAAAGCATCCGGCGGTGCCCGCCGCTATGCCGGCACCAGCCATATCGACGTCGACGTCTCGGCCGCGCACGCCAAGGACATCGCCGCAGAGCTTGCCGGCAAGGGCCTCACCATCTCGGGCCTCGGCTTCTACCCCAATCCGCTCCATCCCGACCGGGCGCATCGCGAGGCGGTGATCGATCATCTGAAGAAGGTGATCGTGCTGGCGAGCCGCATGGGGGTCTCGCTCGTCAACACCTTCTGCGGCGGCGACGCCTCGAAGACTGTCGACGCCAACTGGGAAGACGCGCAGAAGGTCTGGCCGGCGATCATTGCCCATGCCCGCGAGCATGGCGTGAAGCTCGCCTTCGAGAACTGCCCGATGATCTTCAGCTATGACGAATGGCCGGGCGGGCACAACATCGCCTACTCGCCCTATATCTGGCGCCGCATCCTGGAAGCCTGGGGCGGCGACGTCGGCATGAATTTCGATCCCTCGCATCTCGTCTGGCAGATGATCGACAAGGAGCGTTTCATCCGCGAGTTCGGCAAGAGCATGCTGCATGTGCATGCCAAGGACCTGATGATTGATCATGATGGTTTGTACGAGCGCGGAATCCTTTCGGCCGGCATAGGTTGGCAGGTGCCGCGCATGCCGGGGCTTGGGGACATCGACTGGAGCAGGATTTTTTCGGGCCTCTACCGGGCCGGCTATGACGGGCCGGTCATCATCGAGCATGAGGACCGGCGCTTCGAGGGGACGGATGAGAAGGTGAAGCGCGGCTTCCTGCTTGCGCGCGACGTCCTGCGTCCTTTCATCAAATGACGAGAGCTTGGCGCCGATCGCATCGGCGCCCTGGAACTGAACTAAAAAACGAACTGAACTGAAAAGATCAATGTGGAGGAGTACTGAAATGAAAAGACATCTGACCGCGGCCACGCTACTTGCCGGCGCCGCCTTGCTTGCCTCGGTGGGCGTCTCGGCCGCCGCCGGCAAGTACACGATCGGCATTTCCAACACCGTGCAGGGCAATGGCTGGCGCGAGGAAATGATCTGCGCGATGAAGGCGCAGGCGCTCGCTTCCGGCGAAGTGGCGAAGCTCAACATCGCCCACCGCAACACCGACGCCGCCGGCCAGCTCGAGGACATCCGCAACCTGATCAGCGCCAAGGTCGACGCCATCGTCGTCAACCCGGCCGATCCGGCCGGCATCAAGGCCGGGCTCGAGGAAGCCACCAAGGCAGGCATCGTCGTCGTCGCCGTCGACCAGGCGGTGACCGAGCCGTCCGCCTACATCATCTCCAACAACCAGGAACAGTACGCCTATCTCGGCGCCAAGTGGCTGTTCCAGCAGATGGGCGGCAAGGGCGAGGTGTTCTATATGCGCGGCGCCGCCGGTGCTTCGGCCGATAGCGATCGCGACAAAGGCTTCAAGAAGGCGCTGGCCGAGTTCCCCGGCGTGAAGGTCGCGCAGGAAGTCTTCACCGGCTGGCAGCAGGATCAGGCCAAGCAGCAGATCCTGTCCTTCCTCGCCACCGGCACCCCGATCAACGGCATCTGGACCTCGGGCATCGACAACGTCATCGTCGACGCGCTGGTCGAGCAGCAGGCGCCGATGGTGCCGGTTGTTGGCGCCGACAATGCCGGCTTCGTCGGCCAGTTGAGCTCGGTCAAGGGCCTGGTGGGCGCAGCCGTCACCAATCCCGGCTCGATCGGCGGCGCCGGCGTGACGCTGGCGCTGCAGATCCTCGACGGCAAGAAACCGGCGCAGCAGACCGTGCTGGTCAATCCCGAGCTCTGGGAGAACGCCACCGACGCAGGCAAGGCCAAGCTGAAGAGCGTCGTCGACCCGTCGCTCAGCCCCGAATGGCCGGTCTCGATCTCGATCCCGGACTGGACGACCTACACCAAGGACCAGATCATCGCCTGCAAGGGCCCGGGCGAATAAGCGCCTGGACATGCCTCTGCCTTCTCCCCTTGTGGGAGAAGGTGGATCGGCGCATAGCGCCGAGACGGATGAGGGGTGTTCCAGCGGAGTGAGACGCTGGCGTTCCCTGGAACACCCCTCATCCGTCGCCTTCGGCGACACCTTCTCCCACAAGGGGAGAAGGTGGAGCTCGCCTGCTTCAGCCGCCTGCACTAGTTTCTGGAACGAGAACCACACGATTTGACAACAGACCCGTCGCCGCAAAGCCCTCTCCTCGACGCCATCGGCGTGGCGAAGAATTACGGCGCGGTTGCCGCGCTGCGCAACGCCTCGCTGTCCGTGCTGCCGGGCGAGGTGCACGCGCTGATGGGCGCCAACGGCGCCGGCAAGTCGACCCTGGTGAAGATCCTGACCGGCGCGATCAAGGCGGACGCCGGGCGCATCCTGATCCACGGCCAGCAGCTCGATGTCCGCTCGCCCGCCGCCGCCCGCCGCGCCGGCCTGGTGCCGGTCTACCAGGAACCGGCGCTGATCCCCGACCTCGACGTGCTCTCCAATCTCAGGCTCACCGGCACGCCGGTCGAGCCTTTCCGCGCCTGGGTGCGCGAGCTCGGCATTCCCGATCTCGACATCCGCGAGACCGCCCGCCATATCCCCTTGGCCATCCTGCGCGTGCTCGATCTGGCGCGCGCTTTGGCGGTCGAGCCCGACGTGCTTCTGCTCGACGAGATGACCGCGGCATTGCCGGCGAACCTCGCCGAGAAAGTGCTGGAAGTCGTGCGCCGCCAGGGTGACGCCGGCCGCTCCGTCATCTTCATCTCGCACCGTTTCGTCGAGATCTCGGCGCTCTGCGACCGCGCCACCGTGCTGCGCGACGGCTCCACGGTCGGCGTCGTCGACATCGAGCCGGGCATCGAGGAAAGAATAGTCGAGATGATGCTCGGCACCCGTATCGAGAAGACCCGCGTCACCGCGCGCGCGGCAAATGATGTGGCGGTCGCCGGCGGAGGCCGGCCCCGACTGTCGGTGCGCAACCTGCAGCTTGGCACCAAGCTCAACGACGTCTCCTTCGATCTCGCCAATGGCGAGGTCGCCGGCGTCTTTGCGCTCGAGGGTCAAGGCCAGGACGAGCTCTTCGCAGCACTTGCCGGCTCGATCCGCCCGACCGGCGGCACCATCGACGTCGACGGCGCGCCGGCAAAATTCTCGCATCCGAGCGACGCCATCCAGGCCGGCATCGCCTATGTGCCGGGCGACCGCGCCGAGGCTTTGGCCATGCAGCGCTCGGTGCGCGAGAACATCGCGCTGCCCTTCAGCGCCGCGTTGCGCAAATGGGGGCCGATCCGCATGCGCCGCGAGCAGGTGGTGGTTTCCAGCGCCATCGCCAGGCTGCAGATCGACACCCGCGCCCAGGGCGAGGTGCAGCGCCTCTCCGGTGGCAACCAGCAGAAGGTGACCATCGCCCGCTGGATCGCGGCCAACGCCCGCACCATCCTTTGCTTCGATCCGACGCGCGGCATCGATGTCGGCACCAAGCAGGAAATCTACAAGCTGCTGCGCGAGCTGGCCGGCCAGGGCAAGTCGGTGCTGTTCTACACATCCGAGATGGAAGAGGTGCAGCGTGTCTGCGACCGCGTCATCGTCATCTTCGGCGGCCGCGTCGTCGACACCTTCCCGGTCGAAGAGGCCGACGAAGCGGCATTGATGCGCGCCGCCTACGGCCTGCCGCGCGGCGCCAAGGCGGATGTCGGCATCCTTGCCGAGGTCAAACCCGGTTCCAGCGCAGAGGCCGCGCCATGAGCCGCTTCTTGCGCAACCAGGGCTGGGTCGCGGGTCTCTTCGCCCTGCTGATCTTCCTCTTCGTCGTCACCAAGCTGATCCAGCCGGCCTATGGCAGCGGCGACTTCGGCTCGCTCGCGCGGGCGGTGCTGCCCTACGCTTTCGCCGTCGCCGCCCAGACCGTCGTCGTCATCGCCGGCGGCATCGACCTTTCGGTCGCCGCCATGATGGCGCTGACCAGCGTGACCGCGGCCTCGATGATGAACGGCGCCAGCGAGGAATATGCGCTGTTCGTCGTGCCCTTCGTGCTCGCCATGGGGTTCGTGCTCGGCGCCCTGAACGGCGTCCTCATCGTCGTCACCCGTGTGCCGGACATCGTCGTCACGCTTGCGACGCTGTTCGTGCTGCAGGGCGCGGCACTGCTCGTGCTTGGCGCGCCCGGCGGCGCAGCCGCCGAATGGCTGAAAGCAAGCGTCATCGGCACCATGCCGCTCCCCGGCCTGCCGGATTGGGCCGACGCCTGGGTGCCGAAGGCGCTGGTGTTGCTCGTCGTTTGCCTCTGCATCATCTGGATTCCGCTCAGGCGCTCACGCCTCGGCCTTTCCATCTATGCCATCGGCAGCAATGAGCTCGCCGCCTTCCGCAGCGGCGTGCCGGTGGCGCGCACCAGGATCATCGCCTATGCGCTGTCCGGCCTGTTCGCCGCGATGGGCGGGCTGTCGCTGACCATCAGCACCGGCATCGGCGCGCCGATCCCCGGGCCTTATCTGCTCGCCAGCGTCGCGGCGGTGGTGCTGGGCGGCGTCGCGCTCGGCGGCGGCAAGGGCGGCCTGCTCGGGCCGATCATCGCCGTCTTCGTGCTGCGGCTGGTGCGCACCGACCTGACGCTTCTGGCCATCGATCCGAACGTCACCGCGATCATCGAAGGCTTGATCATGGTCGCGGTGGTGATGTTCGGCGCCTTCATCACCATGCGCAGCCGCCCGGCGGGAGCAACGTCATGACCGACATCGCGACCATGCCGCAGCCCGTCTCGTTCGGCCGCCGCATCAAGCGCTTCATGGCGGACCGGCCGCTCATCCCGTTGATCATCCTGCTGATCATTCTTGTGGTGATCCTGCAGATCCTGCGCCCCGGCATCGTCAACGAGCGCTGGCTCGCCAACACGGCGAAATTCGCCATTCCGCTGGCGATCCTCGCCGGCTGCCAGACCATGACCATGCTGACCGGCGGCATCGACCTTTCCGTCGGCACCGTGGCGACGATGAGCGCCTTCATCATGGCGACGCAGATCGTCAACCAGGATCCGGCGGTGGCTTTCCTGCTGGCCATGCTGCCCGCCGTGCTGATCGGCCTCGTCAACGGCATCGGCGTCGGCGTGTTCCGGGTGCATCCGCTGATCATGACACTCGGCACCAGCCTGATCGGCACCGGCTTCCTGCAGGTCTATCAGCGCACCGTGATCGCGTCCGGCGCGAAAATCCCGGATTTCCTCAACTGGCTGGGTACCGGCGTCACCTATGGCTTTCCTAACGCGCTTCTCCTGTTCGTGCCGGTGGCGGTGCTCATCGTCTTCATGCTGAACCGCACCGGCTTCGGCCGCCTGCTCTATGCCGTCGGCGACAATGAACGCGCGGCGCGGCTGTCAGGCGTCCGCTACTGGCAGGTGATCGTTGCGCTGTACGTGCTCTCCAGCCTGCTCGCCGGCATCACCGGCCTGCTCTATATCGGCCTGATCAAGGCGCCTTCGCTGTCGCTCGCCGAACCGCTGGTGCTGCCTTCGGTGGCCGCCGCCGTCATTGGCGGCACGTCGATCTTCGGCGGTCGCGGCGGCTACACGGGCACCATCATCGGCGCGCTGATTCTGACCGTGCTGACGACGCTGCTCACCATCCTGCAGATGCCCGAAGGCGGCCGCCGCATCCTGTTCGGCTTCATCGTGCTGTTCGTGACGGCGGCCTATCTGCGGATCGTCGAGGACCGGTAGAGCCTGAGCACCGCTCACTCCGCCGCCTGCACCTGGCGAGCATCGATGATCGCCCTGATCTCCGAGCGGCATGAGCCGCAATTGGTGCCTGCGCGCAGCGTCGAGCCGATCGCTTCCAGGCTGTCGCATCCGGCGGCGACCGCCGAAGCGAGCTGGTTGGCGCCGACATGGAAGCATGCGCACACGACCCGTCCGATGGCCGGCATGGGCACCGGCGAGCGTCCCGACAAAAGCGCATGGCGATCGGTCGCCGACAGCCGCTGGCGCGTGGCGAGCAGCGACACCAGCCATTCCCGCGCCGGCAGTTGATCCGGAGCAGCGACCAGCAGGGCCTCGGCCATGGCGCCGGCATCGTCAATGGCCGCCGCGCGATAGGCGAGCCCGCGCCGGTCGGTGTATTCGAGGAGTTGATCCCGCCGCTGGACGCCGAGCAGCTTGCGCGCCAGGAGAATGCCCTGGTCCGGCGGTTCGGTTCCTGTCAGTTCGTAGACCCAGCCGCCCTCGACCGCACACCGGCTCCAGTGGACGAAACCCGTCGGCCTGAGATCGCGGCGCGTGATGAGCACGCCGGCCCAGCCGGTCTCTTCCTGCACGATCCTCGCCGGAACATGCTTGAGCTCTGGCTGGCCGGAATGCGGGTCGGTGACCGGCGACGACAGCAGGCCGGCGGAGGCCTTGGCCGCGAACTGCCCGCTCCAATGCATGGGCATGAAGGCCTGGCCGCGCCGCTGTGCCTCCGTCACGCGCACCCGTGCCCGGACGAAGCCGAAGCGCGTCGAAAGATGGGCGAGATCACCATCCTTGAGATTGTGCGCGGCTGCATCGACCGGATGGAGATCGACCGCCGGTTCCGGCGCGTTCGCCATCAAACGCGGCACGTTGCCGGTGCGCGTCATGGTGTGCCACTGGTCGCGCAGCCGGCCCGTATTCAGGGCCAGCGGATAGTCGGCATCGACGGTGAAGGCCGTCGCCTCCTGCCGCACCGGCACGAAACGCGCGCGGCCGTCCGACGTCGGGAAACGGTCATCGCCGAACAATCTTGTGAGCTGCTCGTGCCGATCGAGCGCGGGCCAGTGGCGCGGCGCCAGGGTGGCGTATTCCGCATCGCCGAGGTCCGCCAGGCCGCCAAGGTCGAACAGGCGCTCGCCATTGTTCTCGAAGGCGGAGAGTGCGGCATGCTCGCGGAAAATCTCGGCCGGCGTCTGGTAGACGAAGGCGTTGCCGAAACCCATGCGCACGGCGACGTCGCGGATGATGCGCCAATCGGCTCTCGCTTCGCCCGGCGATGGCAGGAACGGTCGCTGGCGCGAGAGGCGCCGCTCCGAATTGGTGACCGTGCCGTCCTTCTCGCCCCAGGCGGCGGCCGGCAGCAGCACGTCGGCATAGCGCGTGGTGTCGGTGCGAGTGACATCCGAGACGACGACGAAATCGCATTTCGACAACGCGGCGCGCACGCGCGAAGCATCCGGCATCGAGACGGCTGGATTGGTGCCCATCACCCACAGCGCCTTGATGCGGCCGTCGGCGACCGCCTGGAACATGTCCACGGCCTTCAGGCCGCCGCGCCGCGCGATGTCGGGCGCATTCCAGAAGCGGGAGACGCGGTCGATGTTGGCCTCATCCGCGAAGTCCATGTGGGCGGCCAGCTGGTTGGCGAGACCGCCCACCTCGCGCCCGCCCATGGCGTTCGGCTGCCCGGTGACCGAGAACGGCCCCATGCCGGGCTTGCCGATGCGGCCGGTGACGAGATGGCAGTTGATGATGGCGTTGACCTTGTCGGTGCCATGCGCCGACTGGTTGACGCCCTGGCTGTAGACGGTGACGGTCCCCTCGGTCTCGGCAAAGAGATCGTAGAAGGCCTTCACATCGGCGGCCACCAATCCGCAGCCTTTCGCGACGCGCGCGACCGACGGCGCATCGGCGCTGGCCAACGCGGCTGCGGCGTCGAAGCCCGAGGTACTTCCGCGAATGAAATCAGCATCGACCTTTCCGACCTGCACCAGATGCGCGAGCAGCCCGTTGAACAACAGCACATCCGTGCCCGGATCGAGCGCCAGATGCAGGTCGCATTCGTCGGCCGTGGCGGTGCGGCGCGGATCGATGACGACGATTTTCGTCCCACGCTCCCTGCGCGCCGCAAGCATGCGCTGGTAGAGCACGGGATGGCACCATGCGGTGTTGGAGCCGGTGAGAACGATGAGATCGGCGTGCTCGAAATCCTCGTAGACGCCGGGAACGATGTCCTCGCCGAAGGCGCGGCGATGGCCGGCGACGGACGAGGCCATGCAGAGCCGCGAATTGGTGTCGATGTTGGCCGAGCCGAAAAAACCCTTCATCAGCTTGTTGGCGACGTAATAGTCTTCGGTGAGCAATTGACCGGAGACGTAGAAGGCAACCGAGTCCGGCCCATGCTCGGCAATCGTCCGCGAGAATTTCTCAGCGACGAGATCGAGCGCGTCGTCCCAGCTCGCCGGCTTGCCGAGAATTTCCGGCCGCAACAAACGGCCTTCGAGGCCGAGCGTTTCGTCAAGCGCGGCACCCTTCGAGCACAGCCGCCCGAAATTGGCCGGATGATCGGTGTCACCGCGGACGGTTGTCGTGCCGTCCGCGGCGACCTCGGCCAGCACGCCGCAGCCCACCCCGCAATAGGGGCAGGTGGTCCTCACCTCGCGTGCTTCCTCCATGCCTCAGGCCGCTTTCGAGGCCAGCGCCTCGAGCGCGATGAAGAGCCGTTCGCCCTCGACCTTGACGGGAAGCGTCCTCACCGAGCCTTCGTCCGCGCCGAGCGCCTTGCCCGTCTCCAGCGAGATCACCCAATTGTGCAGCGGACAGGTCACCGCAGCGCCATGGACGATGCCCTGGCTGAGCGGTCCGCCTTTGTGCGGGCAGTGGTCATCGATGGCAAAGACCTGGTCGTCGGCGGTGCGGAAGACAGCGATCTTGCCTTGCGGGGTGGCCACGCAACGCGCGCCGCGGGGTGGGATGTCGGCGATGGAGCCGATGGCGATCCAGTTCATGTTGGTCATTCCGCCGCCTCCGCGAACCCGACCGACGCCATCGGCCGGAACTCGTGCTTGTCCTTGCCGGAGACACGCTCGGACCACGGATCGACCTGCGCGAATTTCTGGCTGACGACGAAGCGCTCGAAATAGGCCTTGCGCTTCTCGGCATCGTCGAGGATCTGCTTCTTGATCTCGACGGTGCCGATGCGCTTGGCCCATTTGTAGATGCGCTCCAGATAGCGGGCCTGCTCGCGGTACATCTGGACGAGCGCCACGATCACCTCCAGCGCCTCGTCCTCGGTCCTGACCAGGCCCAGCACCTCGGTGCCCTTGATGTCGAGGCCTGCAGCACCCGCGAAGTGGATCTCGTAGCCAGAGTCGACGCAGACCACGCCGACATCCTTGCAGGTCGCCTCCGCGCAGTTTCGCGGACATCCCGACACCGCCATCTTCACCTTGGCCGGCGTCCAGGAGCCCCACATGAATCTCTCGATGCGGATGCCGAGCCCGGTCGAATCCTGCGTGCCGAAACGGCACCAGTCGGTGCCGACGCAGGTCTTCACCGTGCGCAGGCCCTTGGCATAGGCATGGCCGGAGACGAAGCCGGCCTTGCCGAGATCGGCCCATACCGCCGGGAGGTCTTCCTTGCGGATGCCAAGCATGTCGATGCGCTGGCCGCCGGTGACCTTGACCATCGGGATCTCGAACTTGTCGACCACGTCGGCGATGGCGCGCAGTTCGCCGGCGCTGGTCACGCCGCCCCACATGCGCGGCACCACCGAATAGGTGCCGTCCTTCTGGATGTTGGCGTGCACGCGCTCGTTGATGAAGCGCGACTGGTAGTTGTCGGCATATTGGTCCGGCCAGTCGCAGACCAGGTAGTAGTTGAGCGCCGGCCGGCACTTGGCGCAGCCGCAGGAGGTCTTCCATTCGAGCTCCTGCATGACGGCGGGTATGGTCTTCAAGCCCTTCGCCTTGATCAGGCGCCGCACGTCGTCATGGCCGAGGCTCGTGCAGCCGCACATCGGCTGCACCGCCGCCGGATTGTAGGCTTCGCCCAGCGTGAGCTTCAGCAGTTGCTCGACGAGGCCAGTGCACGAGCCGCACGAGGCCGACGCCTTGGTGTGGGCGCGCACGTCGTCGAGGCCTGTCAGGCCCTTGGTTGTGATCGCGCCGGTGATCTTGCCCTTGCAGACGCCGTTGCAGCCGCAGATTTCCGCATCATCCGCCAGTGCCGCAACGGCCGCCAAAGGGTCCGAGGAAACGCCTCCCTGGAACGCCTGGCCGAAGATCAGCGTGTCGCGCATCTCCGAAATGTCGGTCGCCTTCTTCTTGAGGTCATTGAACCAGGCGCCGTCGCCTGTCTCGCCGAACAGCACCGTGCCGATGATGCGGTTGTCCTGCAGCACGACGCGCTTGTAGATGCCGGCCGATGCGTCGCGCAGGATGATCTCTTCGCGATCCTCGCCGTCGGCGAAATCGCCCAGCGAATAGAGGTCGATGCCGGTGACCTTGAGCTTGGTCGGCGTGTCGGAATGGACGAAGCGCCTGTCCTCGCCATCCGCCAGCCCGGCCGCCGTCACCCGCGCCATCTCGTAGAGCGGCGCGACCAGCCCATAGACATGGCCGCCGACCTCGGCGCACTCGCCGAGCGCCATGATCGCTGGATCGGAGGTCCGCATACGATCGTCGACGACGATGCCGCGGTTGACCTCCAGCCCGGCCTCCTTGGCCAGGCCGATGCTGGGACGTATGCCGACCGCCATCACCACCAGCGTCGCCGGGATGATCGTGCCGTCCATCAGCTCGACGCCCTCGACCTTGCCGTTGCCGACAATGGCCTTGGTGTTGGCCTTGGTCATCACCTTGATGCCCCTCGCCTCGACGGCCTTCTGCAGCAGGTAACCGGCGGCCGGGTCGAGCTGGCGCTCCATCAGCGTCGGCATGACGTGCAGCACGGTGACGTCCATGCCGCGCTCCTTCAGCCCCGCAGCGGCTTCGAGCCCAAGCAGGCCGCCGCCGATGACGACCGCCTTGGCGCGCGACTGCGCCGCAAGCAGCATGGCGTTGACGTCATCGAGATCGCGATAGCTGAGCACGCCGGGCAATTCCTTGCCGGGCACCGGGATGATGAAGGGCACCGAGCCGGTGGCGACGACCAGCCTGTCGTAGCTTTCGGTGATGCCATGGTCCGAGGTGACGGTCTTCGCCTCACGGTCGATGGCGACGATCCGGTGGCCCTTGTAGAGGGTGATGCCGTGCTTGATGTACCAGCCGTCGCCATGGATGACGATTTCCTCGAACGCCTTCTCGCCCGACAACACTGGCGACAGCATGATGCGGTCGTAGTTCACGCGCGGCTCGGCGTTGAAGATGGTGACGGCATAGCGGTCTGGCGCTGCCTCCAGCAGGTGCTCGAGCATCCTGCCTGGCGCCATGCCGTTGCCGATGATGACGAGTTTTTCGCTCATGTCGGTCTCCGATCTATTCGGCGGCATAGGAGAGGGACGCGGCCTTGACCTCGGCCGCGCGCTCCATCCGGCGGATGGTGAGATGCATCCAGACCAGGCAGGAGACGACGGTAGCAAACAGCAGCATGAAGCAGCTCGACCAGACGCCGGTCAGGTCGTTCAGCGCGCCGAAGGCGATCGGCAGGATGAAGCCGCCAAGGCCCCCGATCATGCCGACGACGCCGCCGACCGCGCCCACGCTCTGCGGATAATAGGCCGGGATGTGCTTGTAGACCGCGGCCTTGCCCAGGCTCATGAAGAAGCCGAGCACAGAGGCGACGGCGATGAAGGCGAGCGGGCCGATCTCGAAGTGGAAAGGGATCGGCCCGCTGATGCCGCGCACGACATAGTCTGCCGAGGGGAGAGACAGAACGAGGGTCGCGACGGCACAAACGCTGAAGGTCCAGTAGAGCACGGTGCGGGCGCCGACGCGGTCGGAAAGCACGCCGCCATAGGCGCGAAAGATGCTGGCGGGGATGGAATAGGCGGCGCCGATCATGCCGGCGGTGGCGATGCCGAAGCCGTAGACGCCGATCAGGTAGCGCGGCAGCCAGAGCGACAGCGCCACGAACGCGCCGAAGGAGAAGAAATAGTAGAAGGCGAAGCGCCAGACCTGCAGGTTCTTCAGCGGCACGAATTCCTGCCAGAAGCTCCTCGCGGGCGTCGCCTTGCCGGCGCGTCGCTCGCGGATGACAGGATCGTCGCCGGTGCTGAGCCAGAAGACGATGGCCATGACGACCAGCGCCACCGCCCAGATCAGCGCGACAGACTGCCAACCCCAAGACAAGAGCACGAATGGCGCCAGGAACTTGGTGACTGCCGCGCCGACATTGCCGACGCCGAAGATGCCGAGCGCCGTGCCCTGCTTTCCAGCCGGGAAGAAGCGCGAGACATAGGCGACGCCGACAGCGAAGGAGCCGCCGGCGAGCCCGACGCCGAGTGCTGCGACCAGCATCTGCCCATAGGTGTGCGCGAAGGCGAGCAGGAAGGTCGCGACCGCCGCAGCGAGCATGGTCATGGTGTAGACCAGGCGGCCGCCATAGCGGTCGGTCCAGACGCCGAGCACCATGCGCACGAGCGAACCCGTCAGGATCGGCGTGCCGACCAACAGGCCGAACTCGGTCTCGTTGAGCCCAAGCTCCTGCTTGATGCGCACGCCGATGATGGAAAAGATCGTCCAAACCGCGAAGCAGACGGTGAAGGCGATGGTGGACATGACGAGCGCCTGCCGGGGAGCACTGTCCTGGTTGGGCGCGGCTGGGAGGTTTGTGGTCATGGTCGGCTCCAGTTTGCGGCGTAGGGAGACACCGCGTGGGATGTTGATCAGAGGCGCGGCATCGGTCAGCGCGAGGGGGTTTGCGCGGTCACTTGCGGACCCTTGCCTTCGGCTTCGTGGCTGGCGGGAAACAAAAGCAGCGCTGCGACGAACAGCACCACCGTCAGGATGCTGCTCGCCAGGACATCGCGGCGGGTGAAATCCTTGAGCGAGGGTTTCGTCATCGTCGTCTCCGGTCCAAAACGGAAAAAGCTGCCGTCCAGGCCTCGCGCGCCCGTACATCCGGGATCGCGTGGTGACCTGAGCGGCAGCTTTGCCTGTGGCGCCCGCCATTGGACGCCTGTTCTATTGCCCGCGAGGGGCTCGATTATTTCAAAGCACGAAGCGTGCCAGTTTTGCGAGAAAGAAGAATTTCAATTAAAATCAATGTGATAGCGGAATCGACCTGCGATCGAGCCAAGCAGCGGCGCGGTCAAACATTGATCAACAGCACGGACATGGCGCATAAATTTTGTGCAACGCACAAGAATGCTGCGTAAATGATCAGGCGTGCTCTTGGCCGGCAATATAGGCGTCGATCCGGTCGGGATCGAAGATCTGGCCGTCGAAAAACCCGTCCGGGCCAAGCATGAGACTCGCCCCCGCGGAACCGACCGGCGTCGCGACCTTCAGCGCCCCTTCGACCTTGGCATTGGCGCCGGGCAGCGCCACGCCGAGCGGCTTCAGCGCCGAGCGGTAGAGGTCAGGCCGGTAGCAGTCGCGAGCGATGGCGAGGTTTTGCGGCGTGTGCGGCAGCTGCCCCCAGCGCACCATCTGCGTGTAGAACCACAGCGCGTGGCTCTTCCAGGGAAAATTCGCCGCCTTGTCGAAGGGCAGGAAGAAATCCTCGACGCGCCTTTCCGCGCCGCCGCCAAGTTGAAGCTGTCCGGTCAGGATCGGCGTCTGGATCGCCTCCGGCTGACCGAGAAAAGCTGGTCTTGCCATCAGCGCGGCCAGCTCGCCGCGGTTTGCCGGATCCTGGCACCAGCGGGCGGAATGATGCAGCGCCCTCAACAGCGCCGCCAGCGCATCCGGGTTCTCCTCGGCCCACGCCTTGCGCACGCCGATCACCTTTTCCGGGCTGTTGCGCCACAGCAGCGCCTTGACGGTGACGATGCAGCCGGTGCCGGCCGCGACGGCGGCGCTGTTCCAGGGCTCGCCGACGCAATAGCCGTCGATGCGTCCGGCAGCCAATGCATCGGCCATGAAGGGCGGCGGCACGATGACGATCTCGATGTCGCGGTCGGGATCGACGCCGCAGGCGGCGAGCCAGTAGCGCAGTTCGTAATTGTGCCCGGAATGCGGATGGACGACCGCGAAACGCAAAGGCTCGCGGCCGACCGCCGCCCGCTCGCGGATCAGCGCGCCGAGCGCGGCCCCGGCGCGCGCCGGATCGAGGTCGGGCGCAGCACCATGCGCCGCCATGCCGTCCCAGATGGCGTTGGAGACGGTGATGCAATTGCCGCCGAGCCCAAGCGAGAACGGCACGATGGTTTCTGAGGCAAGCGGCGTCAGCCCGAGGCTGCAGGCAAGCGGCATCGGCCCCAGCATATGCGCGACGTCGAAATGGCCGATCGCGATACGGTCGCGAATGTTGGCCCAGGACGTCTCGCGCTGCAGCTTGAGCTCGATGCCTTCGCGGGCGGCAAAGCCCATTTCGCCGGCCGCGACCAGCACGGCGCTGTCGAAGAGCGGCATGAAGCCGGCGGTGATTTCGTGCGCCATGCTCATTCGCCCTCCAGCGGTCCCAGCAATCCCGCCGCCGTCACCAGGCTCTGGGCGATATCGGCGATCTTGCGGTTCTGGTTCATGGCGGTCTTGCGCAAAAGCGCGTAGGCCGCCTCCTCGCTCAAGCCGCGCGACTTCATCAATATGCCCTTGGCCCGGTCGATGACCTTGCGGTTCTCGAGCTCGCTGCGCGCTTCCTCCAACTCGCGCGCCATACGCGAGAAGGCATTGAAGCGGCTGATCGCCATGTCGAGGATCGGCTTGATGCGTTCCTTCTTCAGCCCGTCGACCACATAGGCGGACACGCCGGCATCGACAGCAGCCTCGATCGAGGCCTGGTCGGAGCGATCGACGAACATCGCGATCGGCCGCTTCACCGCGCGCGACAGCTGGAACATGTTCTCCAGCATGTCGCGGTTGGGGTTCTCGAGGTCGATGACGATGACATCCGGCTCGATCTCGGCGATGCGCCGGGCAATGCCGGCCACGTCATGGATCACCGTGACATGGCGATGGCCGGCGTCCCGCAATCCAGCCTCGATGATCGAGGCGCGGATGCGATTCTCGTCGATAACAAGGATGGTCAACGAACCGGCGGACATGCGCCTATTGTGCAGGCGGACCGGATTTGTGCAATGCGGCAATCGACGGGATGGATTTCCAGCCGAACTGCGACGCTATCGCGCCCAACCCTGCGTTGCCGTTACGGGCCGGGGACATTATAGGTATTCCATCGTGCGCGAGGATATTCACACGGCCGGCGTCCCTGTGCTCTGCGCTTCATGCGAGGCGCGGCATCGCGGCATATGCGGCGCGCTCAACGCCGAGCAGCTCCTGGTGCTTGCGAAATCGACGAAGCGGCACAAGGCCGAGGCCGGCAAGGAACTGGCGGGCGACTCCACGAGCGTCGAGCGCTTCTCGAACGTGCTTTCGGGTGTGGTGAAGCTGACCAAGACGCTCTCCGACGGCCGCCAGCAGATCGTCGGACTGCAATTTGCGCCCGATTTCCTTGGCAGGCCCTTCCAGAGCGAAAGCACGCTCACCGCCGAGGCCGCGACCAATGTCGAATTGTGCTCGTTCCCGCGCCAGGCGTTGGAGCGCATGATGAAGGAGCAGCCGAACCTCGAGCATCGCCTGCTCGAACAGAAGCTGCGCGAGCTCGACCAGGCGCGCGACTGGATGGTGGCGCTCGGCCGCAAGACGGCGGCCGAGAAGATCGCGAGCTTCCTTCTGATGATCGCCCGCAACATCGATCCCGCGGCCGGACCCGAGCGGCGCGCCGCCGCTTTCGACCTACCGCTGTCGCGCGCCGAAATCGCCGATTTCCTGGGTCTCACCGTGGAGACGGTGAGCCGCCAAATCACTCGGCTGCGCGGCGAGAACGTCATCCGCGTCGAGAACAACCGCCACGTCATCGTCGACGACATCGGGCGCCTGGCCGCGCGAGCCGGGGACTGATCCCCGGCATCCCCCAGGCAGGTTCCGCAAAAGTGTCCCGCGGTTTTGCGAAGAGAACCTGCGAAAAACAACAGTCCCTAAGCAGGCATTCGTGGGCTTGCCCGCGAATTTCCGCTTAGGGATGGTCGACGACCTCGGGCAGCACATGGTCGCGCTCGAAGGCGATATGGCGACGCATCGATTCGAAAAAAGCGCGCAGCATGTAGCCGAACGCCTCCGGATTTTCGATCGGCCGCCCATGGCCATAGGCCAACAGCGCCTCGCTGAGATCGGCCGCCGCGCTTTGATCTTCCAAATGCTCGAGCTTCAGCCGCGCGACGGTATCTTCCTCGCCGCTTCGCCGCGCAAAAACGGGGAAGACGACCTCTTCCTCGAAGCGGTGGCATTCACGCAATAGCGGCAAGAGATCGGCCGCCACGGCGAGACACTGGAGCCGGTCGACGCGCGACGGCAGATCGTCGGCGATGCCTTCCAGCATGTGGCAGAGCGCGAGCTTCTGCACATGCGCCCGCCGCATGTCGGCCGGGCTGTGCAGCGGCTCCGGCATTACGCCCGTCATGACGCTCCTCCCTCGCTCCCGGTTTCAAGGAGTGGGCAAGGAGACGGTGTCCTCGACGGGTTCTTCGCGGACGGTGCGCAGCTCGTACCAGAGCGCGTTGAGGATGCCGACGGAGGCGGCAAGTCCGAGGCCGAGTATCCAGGAAAAATACCACATGGTCAGAAACTCCGGTTGGATCAGTAGGCGGAAGAGCCCGCCTTCTCGATGCTCTTCTCGCCGACCTTGCCCCACAGCACGCTGTAGACCCAGGCGGTGTAGGCAAGGATCAGCGGCAGGAAGATCGCGGTGGCGATCAGCATGTTGCGCAGCGTGGCGCGGCTCGACGAGGCGTCGAAGACCGCAAGCGAGTGGCTGGGGTTGCTGCTCGACGGCAAAAGGATCGGGAACATTGCTAACCCCACCGTGGCGATGATCATCGCCACGCCGAGCTTCGAAGCAATGAAGGTCCATCCTTCGAACCGGGCGTGGAAGCCTGCGGCGGCAAGCAAAGGTGCGGCGATGCCGAGCCCGGGCACGATCCAGAGCAGCGGATGAGCATGGAAGTTCGCCAGCCAGGCGCCGCCATCCGCCACGACGGTCTTGATCAGCGGATTGGACGGGCCGTCCCAGACGATCGGCGACGTCACGCGGTAGCCGCCCAGCAGGCCGAGCCAGACCAGCACGCCGCCGCCGGCAAAGAGCACCGCCGTGACGATCGCCGAGCGCGTTCCGACGGCGCGGGCGCGGTCGGCGACGCTGCCTTCGGCCTTGAACGTCAGCCAGGCTGCGCCATGCGTCACCAGCATGGCGAGCGAGACCAGGCCGCAATAAAGCGCCAGC
The DNA here is from genome assembly GCF_006440735.1 of Mesorhizobium sp. B2-7-1. Lineage (GTDB taxonomy): Bacteria > Pseudomonadota > Alphaproteobacteria > Rhizobiales > Rhizobiaceae > Mesorhizobium. The sequence goes on from NZ_VFUA01000017.1 coordinate 32,330, forward strand.
GGATTGAGCAGCCCGAAAAGGCTGCCCTCATAGATCGGCCGCAGGTCCGGCGTGAAGTGGAACGGAACACCCTGCAGCGTGTTGCCGACGGCGACACCGAAGATCAGCGCCGGCACCGCGCCGCCGACGAATAGCCCCCAGTCCCAACGGGTGCGCCAGGCCGGATCCGGCCGCTTCGAGCGGTACTTGAAGGCCACCGGACGCATGATCATCGCCAACAGCACCAGGAACATGGCGAGGTAGAAGCCGGAGAAGCTCACTGCATAGAGCGCCGGCCATGCGGCGAAGATGGCGCCGCCGCCAAGGATGAACCACACCTGGTTGCCCTCCCAGACCGGGCCGATTGTGTTGATCGCGACACGCCGCTCGGCGTCCGTCTTGGCGACGAAGGGCAGCAGCGCGCCGACGCCCATGTCGAACCCGTCCGTCGCGGCGAAGCCGATCAAAAGCACGCCGAGCAATATCCACCAGATCACGCGCAGCGTTTCATAGTCGAAGAGAAATTCGATCATCGTCGTGATCCTTCATTCTGCCGGTTGCATTGCGGGGTCGGCGCTCGGACGCAGGTCGTCGATGACCTTCGCGATCTCGGGTCCCTTGCGGATGGCGGCCAGCATCAGCCTGACCTCGATGACGGCGAGCACGCCGTAGACGAGCGTGAAGCCGGCGATGGTGAGCACAAGGTCGCTCACGCCGAGCTCCGAGGTGGCGAGGAAGGTCGGCAGCACGCCGTCGATGATCCACGGCTGGCGGCCGAACTCGGCCACGAACCAGCCGACCTCGATGGCGATCCAGGGCAGCGGCATGGCGATGAGCGCGGCGCGGAACAGCCAGCGCGGCGCTTCCGTCTCCCGCGTCGTATGCCACAGCGACACCGTAAACAGCGCCAGCAGCGCGAAGCCGCAGGCCACCATCAAACGGAAGCCGAAAAAGAGCAGCGGCACGTAAGGCACCGTCGACCAGGCGGCGTCCTTGATCTGCTGTTCGCTTGCCTGCCGCGGGTCGGGCAGGTAGCGCTTGAGCAGCAGCGCGTAGCCGAGATCCTTGGAGCTGGCATCGAAGGCGGCGCGAGCGGCGCTGTCGTTGCGGTCCGCCTTGATCTTCTCCAGCGCGTCATAGGCCACGATACCGTTGCGGATGCGGACTTCCGCGTGGGCGACGAGCTCGTCGATGCCGGCGATCTGCCTGTCGAACGAGCGCGTGCCGATAATGCCCATCACCCATGGAATGTGGATGGCGAAATGCGTTTGGCGATCGCTCTGGCTCGGAATGCCGAACGCCGTGAACGATGCCGGCGCGGGCTCTGTCTCCCACATGGCCTCGATGGCCGCGAGCTTCATTTTCTGGTTGTCGGTGAGCGCATAGCCGCTCTCGTCGCCGAGCACGATCACCGACAGCGCCGATGCCACGCCGAAGGCCGACGCGATCACGAAGGAGCGCTTGGCGAGCTGGACGTGGCGCCCCCTCAAGAGATACCAGGCCGAGACGCCGAGCACGAAGGTGGCGGCGCAGACATAGCCGGCGGAGACGGTGTGGACGAACTTCGCCTGCGCCACCGGATTGAAGATCACGGCCACGAAATCCGTGACTTCCATGCGCATCGTGTCCGGATTGAAGGCCGAGCCGACCGGGTTCTGCATCCAGCCATTGGCGATCAGGATCCACAGCGCCGAGAAGTTGGTGCCGAGCGCCATCAGCCAGGTCACGATCATATGCGCGCGCGGCGAAAGCCGGTCCCAGCCGAAGAAGAAAAGCCCGACGAAAGTGGCCTCGAGGAAGAAGGCCATCAGCCCCTCGATGGCCAGAGGCGCCCCGAACACATCGCCGACATAGTGCGAGTAATAGGCCCAGTTCATGCCGAACTGGAATTCCATGGTGATGCCGGTGGCGACGCCGAGCGCGAAGTTGATGCCGAACAGCACGCCCCAGAACTTCGTCATGTCGCGCCAGATGGTGCGGCGAGTCATCACATAGACGGTCTCCATCATGGCGATCAGGATGGAGAGGCCGAGCGTCAAAGGCACAAACAGGAAATGGTAGAGGGCCGTCAGCGCGAATTGCAGCCGCGACAGGTCGACGAGAAGAAAGTCGGACATGAGAGCATCCTTTCTGGATACCGCCTCATAGCGCGCCACGAATGCCGGCGACTTGATCTGGATCAATTCCTTTCCTCTCCGCGTGTGCGAAAACCGGGCCATGCAAACGCCGGCCGTTCCCGCACCAGCCTCTGATCCCTCAGTCCCCTCGCCCGGCGCTTTCCAGGCGCTCGCCACCGCAAGGCAGCTTGCAAAACGCGGTTTGCGCCAGTTGCTTGCCGCGCAAGTCGCCCGCACCGCGCTGCGGCTTGGCTTCGCCGCCACGGCGGCGATGGCGGTGGGGCGGCTCGTCATGGGGGAGCCCGTCGCCGCCTGGGTCGTCCCGGTCGCGATGGTTTTTCTCCTGGCTGCCTGCCTCGCCGGGCTTGCCGCCGACAGGGCGCAAGCCTCCGCGGAAACCGCCGTGTCGATCGGCCTGCGCGAGCTGGCGGGCAAGCGGCTGGACGAGATGCCGGCACGTCAATTACAGGCGCTTTCGGTCGGCGGCGTCATCATGTCGATGCAGCGTCACCCGGAAGCGGTCGCCGGCCTCGCCGTCGGCCATCGCGCGGCAAGCGCCATGATGGCGGCCGGGCCGCTGCTCGCCGCGGCAGCCCTTTTCCTCGTCTCCTGGCAGGCAGCGCTGCTGGTCATCTGCCTGACGCCGGTGATGATCCTGTTCTTCGCACTGATAGGCGATGCCATCCGCCGACGCGCCGATGCGCAGGAACGCGCCTTCGGCCGGCTGGCCGGCCAGTTCGCCGACCGCCTCCGCACCTTGCCCACGATCCTCGCCAACCATGCCATGACCGGCGAAGAGGCAAAACTGGCCCAGCGCCTCGAAGCCTATGCCGGCAACACGATGGGCGTGCTGCGCATCGCCTTCGCCAATGCCGCCATCATCGATTTCTTCGCCTCGCTCTCGATCGCGATCCTCGCCGTCTTTCTCGGCCTCGGCCACCTGAAGCTCGCGATGATTCCCGGTTTCTCCAATCTCGAGCTCTGGCAGAGCCTGTTCATCCTGATGATCGCGCCGGAATATTTTGCGCCTTTCCGGCGCTTCTCCGAGCAGTACCACGCCAAGGCGGAGGGGCTGGCGGCGGCCGACGCGCTGGACGGGCTGCTCGATGTCAGTCCGGTTGCGGCCAAAGCCCTGCCGGTGCTCGACCGGCTGTCCCTGGCGCTGCCGGCGCGCGGCCTCGTCGCCGTGGTCGGTCCCAGTGGGTCAGGGAAATCGACCCTGCTGCGTCGTCTCGCCGGCCTCGAACCGGGCGGCAAGCCGACGCCGGGAGCCCACCCGTTGGCCGCCAAGGAAATCGCCTGGGTCTCGACGGACGCATACGTGCCGGAAGGAACGCTGGCCGAGGCGGTTTCGTGGAACGCCGGCGCGGTGGACCGAAACCGGCTGGAAGACGCCGCTGGCGCGATCGGGCTGCTTGACGACGCGCTGCTGCCGGGCGGCCTCGATGCCAAGCTGGACAAGGGCGGCGCCAACCTTTCGGGCGGCCAGCGGCTGCGCATCGCGGTCGCCCGGGCGCAACTCTCCGTTCGGACCGTGCTGGCCGACGAGCCGACCGCGAAGCTCGACCGCGAGACGGCCGAAGCCGTGCGGCGCATGCTGCTGGAGATGTCGCGGAAGCGGCTGGTCGTCGTGGCGACGCATGACCGGGACCTCGCCGCCGCCGCGGATATCGTTCTGGATCTCACCCGCAACGATACCGTCGAGGTGGCGGCATGAGCGCTGCATATCAATCGTCGAGCCGTAAGTCGTGGCGGCTGGCGACGGGCTTCGCCTTCGCTGCCCTGGCCTGCGCCATATTGCTGGGCGGGGTTTCCGCCTGGCTGCTCGGATCGGTGGCGATCGCGGGCCTTTCAGCGGCCGCCTTCACCTTCAACTTCCACATCCCGGCCGCTTTGATCAGGATGTTCGCGGTCGGCCGCACCGCCGCGCGCTATGGCGAGCGGTTGACCGGGCATAAGGCGGCGCTCACCGATCAGGTGGCGCGGCGCGTCGAGCTCTTCGCCGCCATGGCGGCGGCGCCGGCCGTGCGCCGGGCCGGATGGCAGCTCGGCGACGATGCCCGCCTCGCCGACTATCTCGACGACGTCGAGGACCTCGACTACGCCAGGCTGCGCGCCGGCCTGCCAGCGCTGACGCTCGGCTGCGGCCTCGCGGCCCTGATCGCGGGCTCGGCGGTGCTGGCGCCTTTATCCCTTTTGCCGATCACCCTCTTTCTGCTTGCCATCCTGTTCGCGGGGAACCGGGTGGCCAAGGCTGGCGCCATGGCATGGGGTGAGACCAGGTCGCTGCGTCGCGGGGGCGCAGTGAGGCTTGGCGCGGCCATGGCGTCAGTCATCCCCTTGAAGGCGGAAGCCGCCTGGAGCCGCGAAGGCACTGAGGCCCTTACCGCGCTCTCCCGCGCCGACGGCGCGCTGCTTGCGCTTCGCCGGCTGCAGGCCATGCTGGACATGATCGGCGCGGCCTTCGGTCCGGTTGCCGGCATCAGCGTGATGGCGGCCGCCTGGCATGCCGGCAGGCAAGGCGCGGACCTTCTTGCGCCTATGCTGCTCGCCTTCTCCTGGCTGGCGCTGGGCGAAGCCATGAATGGCGCGTCGCGCATGCTGGTTGCCGTGCTTCGCCGCAACGCGGCGCGCAACGAGATCGAGCAATGGACGCAGACAGCGGCAGCGGCCGGCAGACGCGATTCGGCTACCGCCGAGGCTCCGCCGCGCCTGCTGCGCCACGGCGCGCTGCAGCGTCGCGCGCCTGACGGCCGCGCCATCGGAATGCCCATCTCCCTGCTTCTCGCACCGGGCCAGCCGACGCTGCTCGTCGGGGCGAGCGGCTCGGGCAAGACCAGCCTGCTCAAGCAGATCGCAGGCTGGATCGGCGACGATGCCTTTGCCGCCGGCGACTGCATCCTGTCGGCGAGCGAGCGTCGGTCGCAAGCGGCGCTCGTCCTGCACGACGCGGTCGTCCTCGAGGACACCGTCCGCGCCAATCTCTTCGCCGGCGATGTCCCGGACGCGGCACTCTGGCGGGCGGTGGAAGCAGTCGAAATGGACGGCCGTATCCACGAGGCCGGCGGGCTGGACGCCTGGATCAAGCAGGACCGGTTCTCGCTCGGCGAGGTGCAGCGCATCAATCTCGCCCGCGCCTGGCTGTCGACCAAGCCCCTGATGCTGCTCGACGAGCCGACCGAGCACCTCGACGATACACAGGGAGCGCGCATTCTCGAGCGGCTACTCGCCCGCTTCAGCGATCGCATTGTCGTCGTCTCCACCCATCGCGCACCGCCGCTCCGCGATGTTAGCGTGATCGCATTGCGGCCGTGAATGCCATGCCAACCGAAGGCTGGCGGCCTTTTCACTCCTCCTTGAAGGCGTGGGCGAAACTGTCTGCGACAGGCTGAAAGAGATATTCGAGCAAGGTTCGCTTGCCGGTGACAACGGAGACGTCCACCGGCATTCCCGGATATAGCTTCACTTGCGGGAGCTTCTTGAGTTCATCCGCGCCCACCTCGACCGTCCCCCTGAAAAACGTCACGCCGCTGCGCTCGTCGATCTCGGCGTCGGCCGAAATCCGCGTAAGGGCGCCCTTCACCGTGGGCGTGGTCCTCTGCTTGTAGGCGACAAGCCGCACCGTCGCCGGCAGACCGGGGCGAACGACATCGATATCCAGCGGCTGAATCTTGACGTCCAGCACCATCTTGTCCTGGTCGGGAACCAGATCGAGAATAATTCCGCCGGGGGGTACAACGCCGCCCGGCGTGAAATACCGAAGGTTCATTACTGCCCCATCTTCCGGCGCGACGACATCCTGGCGCGCTGCACGCGCGTCGGTCTTTTGAAGTGCCTTTTCGAGCTCAGAGCGTTTGGTCTGAACGTCACGAAGGTCCTCGGCGGCCTTCTTGACATAGGAGAGCCGGCCATTATCGATCTGCGCATCCGCCTCGGCGATCTGCTGCCGCAGGCTCTCTATATTCCCACGGTTCGAATCGGCCTCACCCTTTGCGGCGATGATCTGCCGTTCGAGCTGGAGCACGCGGGACTTCACCCCATAGCCTTTCTTGAGAAGTGTGCGGGCGTCCGCCAGCTCTTCCCGCAGAGACGGCAACTGGATCTCGTAGGCCGCAACTCTCGCAGCGAGCGCAGACATCTGGGCATGGTATTGGGCGATCCGCTGCTGCCAGACCTCGACCTCCGACGCCTGAACCTTGGCCTGGTCCTGGAAGATGCGCTCCTGCCCGGCCATGGCCTCGGCGACGGTCGGTTCGCTTCGCCGGGCCGACAGGTCCGCCGAAAAAGGAATTGTCTTCAGGCCGTCGCGCTGCGCGATCAGGCGGGCTTCGCCGGCGAGCGCGGAATCGAGTTCGCCACGCACGGCATCGCGATCGGATTCCGCGTCAAGCCCGTCGAGGCGGACCAGTATCTGGCCCTGCTTGACCAGGTCTCCCTCCCGGACCAGGATTTCCCGGATGATGCCGCCTTCCAGGTGCTGTATGGTCTTGCGATTGCTGTCGACCTTTACCACCCCGGGCGCGACCGCCGCGCTCGTCAGCGGGGCGGTGGCTGCCCAGAGGCCGAAGCCGCCGAACAGCAGGCCGATGACGGTCAGGCCGCCGAAGACATGGGCGCTTACCGCCGGCCAAGCGGGCGGTGGCGGCGGCATTTTCACCGAAAGGGCGGCTTCCGTCACGACCCGGTCCTTTCGGAGCTCACGACCCGGACCTGCGGCGGGGCGTGCTGCTGCTCGGGGCGGCGCAGTTGCGCAAGCACGGCGTCGCGCGGGCCGAACATCTGCGACTGGCCTTCGTTGAGCACCAGGACGCAATCGACGTTCACCATCAGCGGTGGGCGGTGGGCGACGATCACCACCGTCGAGCCGGCCTCCTTCATTGCGGCAATCCCCTGGTTCAGCGCTTCCTCTCCGACTGCATCGAGATTCGAGTTCGGCTCGTCCAGCACGACCAGCGCCGGACGGCGATAGAGCGCCCTGGCAAGGCCGATGCGCTGGCGTTGCCCGCCGGAAAGCACCGACCCCTGTTCGCCGATCTCGGTATCGTAGCCGTTCGGGAGCCTGAGGATCATCTCGTGCACGCCGGCCATCCGCGCGGCGGCCACGATCTCGGCCGGATCGCCTTGCTCCATACGGGCAATGTTCTCGCGGACGGTGCCGGGAAAGAGTTCGACGTCCTGGGGGAGATAGCCCACATATGAGCCGAAATCGGCGCGGTTCCAGGAAAACACATCGACACCGTCGAGCCGCACCCGCCCTTGCTGTGGCGAAAGCATGCCGACGATCAGGCGGGCAAGCGTCGACTTGCCAGCAGCCGACGGCCCGATCACCGCAAGCACCTGGCCTGGCGGCACGACGAAGGAGAGGTTCCTCAGCACGGGCTCCTTGCCGCCGGCCGGCGTATAGACGAGGGCGTCGACCGAGAGGCGTCCTTGGGGCCGCGGCAATTCCATCCCTGGCGGACGCAGCGACGGAGCCTCGAACAGCCGGTCCAGCCGACGCCAGGCCTCGCGAGCGGCGGCCGTCTGCTTCCAGGTTGCGATAGCCTGCTCGACTGGGGCGAGCGCACGCGACATGATGATCGAGGCCGCGATCATGGCGCCGGGCGAGACTTCGTGGCGCAGCGACAGCCAGGCGCCGAGCCCCAGCACCGCGACTTGCAGGAACATCCGGAACGGCTTGGTGAATGCATTGATCAGGCCGGCCCAGTCGCTGGCGGTCGTCTGCAGCGCGAGCACGGACGCATTGGCCGCATCCCAACGCCGGGCGAGCACGCCGCCCATGCCCATCCCGTCAATGACCTCGGCATTGCGGAAACCGGCATCCGCCGCCTGGTAGGCGCGCGCGGAAGCGGCGTTGGCCTGTTTGAGCGTGTTGGCCGTCAGCGCGTTGTTGGCGAGGGCGAAGCCGAACAGGATGATCGCGCCGCCCAGCGCCAGAAGTCCAAGCAGGGGATGCAACAGGAAGATGAAGCCGAGATAGAGCGGCATCCACGGCGCGTCGAACAGCGCCATGATGCCGCCGCCGCCAAGATAGCCGCGCAGCGTGGCGAGGTCTCGCAGCGCCTCGGTGCGGTAGGAGGAGGCGCGCAACGCGTTCTCAAGCCCGCGGCCCAGCACCTGCGGCGACAGCACGCGGTCGATCCAGGCGCCGAGCTGCACAAGCAGCCGCGAGCGGAAGAATTCGAGCGCACCCATCGCAGCGAGCGCCATTGTCGTGATCAGCGTCAGATAGACGAGCGTCTCCACGCTGCGTCCCGTCAGCACACGATCATAGACCTGCAACATGTAGATCGAGGTCGAGAGCACGAGCAGGTTGATGACGAAGCTGAACCCCGCCACCGCGGCGAAACCGCCGCGGCAGCGAGACAGGGCAAGCTTGAGGGGAGAGAGGCCCTGCATCACGATCATCTACCGCTTCATCGTCTTCCTGTGGGCCCCATCAGGCATGCAGATTGAAATCTGCGCTGCTCAGATTGTTCACCCCCAGCAGGTGGATTTCGATGACGTCCGTACCGCTTGTAATCGTCTCAGCTGACGTACCGGCATTTGCGTAGACAACGGTGTTCGTTCCATCCGTCGTCCAACCGACGCTGTGCGCGGCAAGCGTTGTCGAAGCACCTAAGTTGGTCGGAGTGCCAGTCAGATTGAGTGCGTTCAGGAAGTCGAGCTTGTCCGCCCCGTGGACGAAGTCCTGGATCGTATCGAAGGCGGCATGGGTGGAGTCGGCAACCGCCGTGTAGACGAAATGGTCGGCACCGTCGCCGCCGACCAACCAATCAGCGTTCGCCTTTCCAATAATCGTGTCGTTGCCCGCACCACCGAAGATGTAGTCGACGGCAGAGGTTCCGGTGACGCTGTCCGTGCCTGCTCGACCGTCAGCGATAGTCGGATCGGTACTTACCAGTGTGATCGTGTTGTCGACGTTGCCCCCATTGGCGTTGCCGATCCAAACGGTGAACGACTGTGGAGCCGATGAAGCCGAATGACTGTCAGTGGCGGTGACAGTAAGAGTGCCTGTTGCCGAGCTTCCTAGTCCGACGCTGGCGGTTAGCTCTCCGTTTGCTGCAACCGCGACTGTCCCGGACCCACTCCAGGTAGCTGCAAAGGAGACACTATCGCCTGCATCGGGATCCACGGACAAGAAGTGGCCCAGATCGACAGGATTCACGTCGGCGATCGGAGCCGAGCTCGGAACGAAGACCGGGGCGCTCGGCGCATGGTTGGTCACGGGCTCGTCGGCACCGTTCACCGTGATATCGATCACGTGGTCCGTGCCATCGGCCGACGCCACATGGATCTGGTCGTGCGGATGGTCCGCCGAAGTCAGAGCCTGGACATTGGCCGCGGCATTGTTGAGCGTGTAGACCCAGTTTCCACCGGCATCGATTGTCAATGAACCGTAGGTGCCGGCAATTGGATTGCTGCCATTGTGCACCTGGAACGAGCTCTGGCCCGCGTCGGGGTCGTTGACGGTCAGAGCGCCGTTTACGGTCAGCGCGGCATCCTCGGTCACGGAACCGCTGCTGCCGCCGCTGATCACAGGCGCGTCGTTGGCGCCGTCGATGTGGATGGTGACGGTGCGGGTGTCGGTGCTGCCCTGGCCGTCATCCACCTTCACCGTGTAGGTCTCGGTCAGGTGATCGCCGGCGCCGAGCGACTGCGCCGCCGCGTTGTCGAGCGTGTAGGTCCACTTGCCGGTCTGGTCGACCGCGATCGAGCCGTAGGCGCTGCTGTTGGCGCCATCGATGCTCCAGGTGTGGCTGTCGCTGAGGTCGACGTCGCTGAAGCCGAGCTGACCCGAGGCGGTCTGCGTGCCGTCTTCCTTGACCGTGCCGCTGTCCGTCGCCCCGGTGATCGTCACCGCGTCGTTGGCGCCGTCGATCGTAATCGTCACGTTATGCGTGGTCGTGCCGCCGTGGCCGTCGTCCGCCTTGACGGCGTAGGTCAAAGTGAGATGCTCACCCGCCGCGAGATAGTCGAAAGCTTGCGGCGTGGAATTGAACGACCAGTTGATCGCGCCAGAGGTGTGGCTGTTGTCGATGATGGGATTGCCGCCCAGCGACAGCATGTTCACGACGTCGGCAGCGTGAAGGGAGCCGGTAGCCCCGCCCAGGGTCACTCCCGTCACCGAGGCTTTGACCGTATCATGAATGTCGACATCGCTGACAGTCAACGTGCCGTTTGTCGACAAAGGGGAGTTTGTTTCGTTAAGCGTGGCGGCATCGTGATCGCCGGCGGCGACGGTGATCACCGGGGCATCGTTGGTGCCGGTGATCACAACCGAGAGCGTGCCGACGCTGAGCGTGCCGTTCGACATCTTGATCGTGTATTGGATCGTGTCCGTGAACTGCTCGCCGGCGCCGAGCGCGTTGATCTGCGCGCTTAGAGCGGTCGCGTCATAGTGAATCTTGTTGTCGGTGCCGATCCAGAATTTCGCCCCGCTCGTGCTGCTGGTTTCGACGATGTTCGCACCGTCCTGTATCAGCAGATCCTTGTTATAGTCAGCGAACGCCTTGTTGGTGACGACGATCCCAGCCCCTCCGTCGTCGTTCTTGAGGCCGTCATCCACCGAATAGATCGTCGTCTTGGTCCCGCCACCGCTTGCCGCAAGGACGTCGAACGTGAACTGAAGGCTGCCATCTTCCGTGCCGGATTGCGTCAGATCGGCTGCTGCCCCCGAATTCGAAAACGTGACGGTCGAACCTGAAACTGTCGTAGTCGCCATTGCCAATTTCCCCCTGTGATCCCTTCGCGAACAATGGACTTGTTCGCCCCAACGGTTACCGCTGATCCTGGCGCGCGCACTTCGCCGTCGCCGCGAGCGCATGCTCCTGCCTGCGGCGGTTGGTCAGGACCAAGCCATTCTGATTGACCGAGAAGACTTCTCTCGTTGAGAGACAAAGACCCACCCCGAGCGCTTGCGCGCTCGCTCCCCAACACTCACTCCTAGCTGGCGTGCCCCTCATGTCGCCGCTATTGCGGGACCAAGCCTGTCTATAGGCAGTTATATTAGCTTTTTATGATTTGGAAACCATAACCGCTTATATACCGGTGGGTAATGTTAACGATTTGTTAGATATTTAACGAATCGGGGATCGGCCGCTTAATGGCGTAAAACTGACGTCGCGCCGCGGCTTGGCCGTTGGCTTTGTCATACCCGGATACATATTATCGCGTGGTCCGACAGTTAATTAGAAGAATCTAATAAACCTGTCACCTGCCGATTGATGGCGCAAATCCGCCAAAGCTTCGCGCGATGTGTCCCGATGCGCGTCCGTCAGCCCGCCAGGCTGTCCTGCTCCGCGGCATTGGGATCACCCGGCGCCGTCGCCCAGGCGAGCTCGACCAGCGTCACGGTGCGCCGTCCGGTGCCGTCGACCTGGCAGACAATGAGCCCCTGCTCCTCGATATAGTCGAGCAGTCGCCGTGCACGACGCAGCGAATGCGAGCCGTAGGCGCGCGCGATCGCGGCGTCGCTCGGGCATGGCCAGCCCTCCTTGGCGGCGCGGGCGATCATCATGAACACGCCCTGCATGTCCTCGGGCAGCAGCGAGGCGCGCACGGAAACGTCCCGCCACGCATCGTCCTCGGCCATGTCGGAGCCGACGCCGGCGCGGGCCCGCGTCAGCATGCGGCGGAATTCCGCGAGGTCGGGCACGACCGAAGCCAGGCCCTCGATGCGGCAGCGGACCACGAACTCCTGGTAGAGCACGCCGATGACGCGGAAGCCCGCATCCGGCTCGGCCAGGATGGCGCGCAGGATGCGGTCCATCCGCTCGCGCCGCTCGGCGAGGTCCTCGGCGCTCGGCTGCGGCTCCGCCGGCTCGGGACGAATGTCCAGCGGCGCGGCCTTGGCCGCCATCAGCTGATCGAGCAAATCCGGCGAAGGCCGGCGTTGCTGCCTGACCGTCTCCGGCGGTGGCGCGGCCAGAATGATCGAGCGCGCATCCTCGAGCGCGGCTTCTGGCAGCGGCATCAGCCGCGGCGTGCCGTTGCGCGGGCTGGTTTCGGTCTGGCCGATGCGCAGGCTGAGCGGACGGCGCGACAAGGCAGGCCCAAGCGCCATGAAATGCCCGCGCTCCAGGTCGCGGAACGCTTCGGCCTGCCGCCGCTCCATGCCGAGCAGGTCGGCCGCGCGCGCCATGTCGATATCGAGGAAGGTGCGGCCCATCAGGAAGTTGGAGGCTTCCGCCGCGACGTTCTTGGCAAGCTTCGCCAGCCGCTGCGTGGCGATGATGCCGGCAAGCCCGCGCTTGCGGCCGCGGCACATCAGATTGGTCATGGCGCCCAGCGAGAGCTTGCGTGCCTCGTCCGAAACCTCGCCGGCGGCGGCGGGCGCGAAAAGCTGCGCTTCGTCGACCACCACCAGCATCGGATACCAGTGGTCGCGCGCGACCTCGAACAGCCCGCCGAGGAATGCCGCGGCGCGCCGCATCTGGTTCTCGGCATCGAGCCCTTCGAGATTGAGCACCGTCGAGACACGATGGATGCGCGCCCGCTCGCCGGCCGCCTGTAGGCCGCGCTCGGTATGCTCCTCCGCATCGATCACCAGATGGCCATAGTGTTCACCCAGCGACACAAAGTCGCCTTCGGGGTCGATGATGGTCTGCTGCACCCATGGCGCGCTCTGTTCGAGCAGCCGACGCAGCAGGTGCGACTTGCCGGAACCCGAATTGCCCTGCACCAGCAGGCGGGTGGCCAGCAGTTCCTCAAGGTCGAGGGCCGCCGGCGCGCCCGCCGTGGTCTGCCCCATCTCGATTGCAACGGTCATGTCTCGACTCGGATCGTCTCCCTGCGCGGGATCGGGTTATCAATCCGAGCGCGAGGCGTCGAGCACACCACGACCATTTACCGGGTGTTCCACAGCTACTCGCCCTTTGGCGGCAGGCTGTCGGCAATGACTCTGGTCGGACCACCATTTCGCTGGCGCCGGTCGGCCATTGGCGTATCATCGCTGCGGGACAGGGTTCATGGCAGGAGGAGGCCGATGGACGTCGCTGCCGAAGTGCCCGTCGCCGCGTTGACGGTGCAAGATCTTGTTGCGTCTGCCCTTTCGAAATTTCGCGCCGGCGACACCGTCTCGACGCGCGCGATGCTCAACGCCATCCGCCGCTCCGATCCAGCCTGCGACGACAGCGACGATCATCTCGTCGAGCTGATCGTCATGGCGGCAATTGGTAAGACCATGGGTGTTGTCTTCGACCACCGCTCGCCAGACGAGCGGCTGCCGCTTCTCGCGTAGTGCGGACCGCTACCAGCTTTCTCAGCAAGGCGTGTCGAGATTCAGGTCAGGCCGAGTTTGCAGGCCGGCCTCACCTGGATATCGGCATGCCTTAGCCCAGCGGATGCGGCATATAACCGACGAAACCCGCGATCTTCCAGCGGCCGCCGACCTTGCGGCAGAAATAGAGCGTCTGCCATTTGAGCCGGTCGACGCCGCCGTCGGCCTTGGCGACGGAGCCGTCGAACTTCTTGTGCAGCACCGCGCGGTCGCCATCGACATCGATGTCGCGCATGTTGGTGACGCGGAACAGCGCCTCGCGCAGCGGCTCGGCGAATTTCGTCGCCGCGGTTTCCTTGGCCTGGCGCAGCCATTCGTCGCGATAGACCTCCAGCCTCGGGAACTGCAGCCGCCAGGTATCGGCGTTGGCGAGGAAATGCGCATGCATGCCGAAGAAGCTGTCGGCGACGAAATCGTCCTCGACCATCGACCAGTCCTGTCCGAGGAAGGCATCGATGTCGCGCCGCACCAGCATTTCCCACAGCGCGTGGCGGTCGGCATCGCCTTCCGGGAACGGGTTCTTGTCGAAGGTCATGCTGTATCTCCCCTTCCTATATCCGCGCGGCCGGACGCAGCACCGAGCGCAAGATGCTCAGGCTCCTGTAATAAAGCAACATGGATTTCGAAAAAATGTTGCTTTCCGACATTGGCTCTATGAGGATCATGGCGACAAGCGTAGACGGCTATGTGACCGGTTCCCATCCGTCGACAAAAGGAGGCTCACTTGCCCAAGCAGTGCTTTGGAAAATCCCACGTTCCGCTTTCGCCCGCCGTGCGCGCCGGCGATTTCGTCTATGTCTCCGGCCAGGTGCCGGTGGGCGGCGACGGGCTCGTGGTGAAGGGCGGCATCGCCGAGCAGACCGAGCAGGTGCTGCAGAACGTCAAGGCGGCGCTGGCGCTCGCCGGCTGCACCATGGACGATGTGGTGAAGACCACTGTCTGGCTGGAGGATGCGCGCGATTTCGGCACCTTCAACACGGTCTACGCAAAGCATTTCTCCAAAGACCCGCCGGCGCGCACCACGGTCGAGTCGCGCCTGATGATCGACATCAAGATCGAGGTCGAGGCGGTTGCCTACCGACCGCTCTGATCGCGGACACGAAGCAACAGGGAGGGCACCGATGCAGTTCGATCTCCTGATCAAGGGCGGGCGCGTCATCGATCCCGCATCGGGCCTGGACGCGCAGCGCGACGTCGCCATTGCCGATGGCAGCATTGCCGCGATCGACGCCGCCATCGATGCCGAGGCGGCGCGTGAAGTGGTCGATGCCAGGGACTGCATCGTCACGCCCGGCCTCGTCGACCTGCACAGCCATGTCTATTGGGGCGGCACCTCGCTCGGCGTCGACGCCGACCGGCTCGCCGCCAAGAGCGGCACCACCACCTTCATCGACGCCGGCAGCGCCGGCGCCGGCAATTTCCTCGGCTTTCGCCGCCATGTCATCGAGCGCTCGAAAGTCCGCATCCTGGCTTACGTCAACATCTCCTTCGCCGGCATATTCGGCTTCGCCAAGACCGTGTCGGTCGGCGAATGCAGCGATCTCAGGCTTTGCGAGCCGCGTGAAACGGTTGCCGCGGTGCGCGAGCACGCCGATGTCGTCGTCGGCGTAAAAGTCCGCTCCGGCAAGCATGCCGGCGGCACCAGCGGCATCGCCCCGGTCGACCTCGCGCTCGAAGCCGCGGACAAGGTCGGCCTGCCGCTGATGGCGCATATCGACGAGCCGCCGCCGGGCCGCTCGGAAGTGCTGCCCAGGCTGCGGCGCGGCGATATCCTCACTCACTGCTTCCGCCCGTTCCCCAACGCGCCGGTCTTCGCTTCGGGCGCGGTGCGGCCGGACATGCGGCTGGCGCGCGAGCGCGGCGTCATCTTCGACATCGGCCACGGCATGGGCTCGTTCGACTTCGAGGTGGCGAAGGCGATGCTCGCCGAGGGTCTCGCGCCCGACGTGATCTCGAGCGATGTGCACCTTTACTGCGTCGACGGCCCGGCCTTCGACATCCTGGTCTGCATGTCCAAGCTCATGGCACTTGGCATGCCGCTGGTCGAGGTGCTGCGCGCGGCGACAGCAAATCCCGCGCAGGCGATTGCCAGGCCCGAGCTCGGTGCGCTGAAGGTCGGCGGCATCGGCGACGTCGCGGTGCTGAAGTCCCAGCCCGGCCGCTTCACCTTCGTCGATGCAGTCGGGGCGTCACTAATCGCGGATCAGCGCTTGGTTTCAAACGGCATTGTCATCGCCGGCAAATGGTGGCCGAACGAAGTGCCCGACCACAATGAGACCGAGCGTTTCGAGACGCATGCGCATCATACGCATGTGGATGTGGCGGCGAGGCATTTTGGCCCTTCATCTTCGTCATTCTGGGGCGGAGCGACGCGAAGCGGAGCGCAGACCGTAGAATGACGAACGTTAGGTTCGCGAATTGCTCGGCTCGCCATAAACCGCCGTCGCAATCCCTTCCATCCGCGCCTTGAGCTGCAGCGCCACATATTTCGAATAGAAGCGCGACAGCGCCAGATTGCCGCCGTGGAACCAAAGCGCTTCCTGCCCCGTCGGCTTCCACATGTTGCGCAACTCGCCCTGCCACGGCCCCGGATCGCCCTTGACGCCGGAGCCCAGACCCCAGCACGGGCCGACCTTGTCGGCGACCTCGCGCGAAACGATCGCGGCAACCGTTTCGTTCATCGACTGGTAGCCGGTGCAGCAGACGATCGCGTCGACGGTGAGCTCGCTGCCGTCCTCGAACAGGATGCCGTTCGGCGTCAGCGTCTTGATGCCGACGCCGCTCTTCACCTTGATCTCACCGTTCAGGATCAGCTCGCAGGCGCCGACATCGATGTAGTAGCCGGAGCCTGTCCGGTAGGCCTTCATCAACAGCCCGGTCTCGTCCTCGCCGAAGTCGATGGCGAAGCCGCTGTCGCTGAGACGCCGGTAGAAATCCGCGTCGCGCGCCCTGATCACGTCGTAAAGCGCGCGCTGGCCCTTCGGCACCAAGGCGAAAGGCGTCGAGGCGACGATCATGTCGGCCTTGTCGGTTGTGATGCCGCGCGCCAGTGCCTTTTCCGAGAAAATCTCGAAGCCGACATCCATCAGCGTGTCGGACTTCACCACGGTCGTGGGCGAGCGCTGCACCATGGTGACCTTGGCGCCCGCTTCCCACAGATCGACGCTGACATCGTGGCCTGAGCTTGCAGCACCGATCACCGCGACGCGCTTGCCGCTGAATTTCTCGCCGGTGGCATACTGGCTGGAATGCAGGAGCTCGCCCTTGAAGCTGTCCGCGCCCGGTAGCTCGATCTGCCGCGGCGGACCGTATGCGCCGGTGGCGAAGACGATGTGCTTCGGCTTCAGCGTGACGCGCTGGCCGACGCGGTCGACCACCACGGTCCAGGCCTTTTCGGCCTCGTCATAGGCGGCGCTGATGCATTTGGTGGCGACCCAATAGTTCAGCTCCATGACGCGGGTATACATTTCCAGCCAGTCGCCCATCTTGTCCTTGGGCGTGAAGACCGGCCAGTTTTCCGGGAATGGAACATAGGGCAGATGGTCGTACCAGACCGGGTCGTGCAGAACGAGCGAACGATAGCGGTTGCGCCAGGAATCGCCGGCGCGCGCATTCTTCTCGATGACCAGCGTGGGGACGCCGAGCTGCCGCAGCCGTGCGCCCAGCATGATGCCGCCCTGCCCGCCGCCGATCACCAGGCAATAGGGTTGCTCATGCACGCCGAGATCGCGTGCCTCGCGCGCTCGTGCTTCCGCCCAGGTCTCGCGCTTGGGGTCAGCCTTGTGGCGGATGCCGAGTGGCCGCGCCGGGCCTTTCCGCTCCTCGAAACCCTTGAGCTCGCTCATCGCCGTGAACAGCGTGCGGCAACGACCGTCCTTGAGCCGCAGGATGCCCTCGCCCCGCGCCACCGTCGTCTCGAATGTGAACCAGGTCTCGACGGTACCGTCGTCCACGCTTGGCTCTCCGGACAGGTGCCAGTGCGACGGCTGCGCCTGGTTGAGCGTGGCCTGCAGCATCTCACGGATCGCACCCTGCCCCTCCATGGTCTTGATGTTCCATGTGAAGGTCAAAAGATCGCGCCAGTAGCAATCCTGCGCGAAGAGGTTCGTCGCCGCCTCGATATCGCCGGCCTCCAGCGCCCGGCCGAATGAGCCGAGCCAGGTAGCCGCCTGTTGCGATGGTGCGATGTCGAGCATTTTTGTCCTTCCCTTCAAATATCGATTGGCATCGCCAAGCTCCATCTGGCGATGTCAAGAAAGTGCGCCTTGAGGCGGTCGAGATTCAGGTCAGGCCGAGTCGAAAATGGTGGGTTCCGAGAACCGGAGCGGAGCGTACTTTTCGTACGTGAGCACCGGAAGCGCAGGAAACCGCCATTTGCAGGCCGGCCTCACCTGAATATCGGCTGCCTCAATCCCCCAGCGGCTCCATCTCCTTGCCTGTCCGATGGATCTGGGCGTTGTATTTGATGCGGCGCACCGTCTCGCGCGCCGGGCCGTCGATCTTGTACGCGGTCGCGACCGCCAGCAGATCGATGGCCGCCAGGAAGGCGTAGCGCGACGCGGTCGGCTTCAGCGTGTCGGGATATTCCGGGACCGCCATCGTCAGCCGCACGTTGCAGACGCGCGTCAGCTCGGTGTCGGGCGCGGTCACGCAGATCGCGTTGGCGCGGTAATGCTTGGCGAGTTCCACCGCTTCGATCACCTCGCGCGTGCGGCCGGTGGCCGAGATCGCGATCACCAGATCGCCCGGCTTCAGCGTCGATGCCGTCATGCGCATCAGATACGGATCGCATTGCGCGCTGATCGTGATGCCATAGCGGAACAGGCGGTATTGCGTTTCCTGCGCCAGCGCCGACGAGCTGCCGCCGAGGCCGAACACCGTCACCTGCCGCGCCTTGGCGATCAGTTCCGCGGCCTTCTGCAGCTGTCCCGGATCGATTTGCCGCTCCGCCTCCTGCAGCGCGCGCCGCGCCTCGCCGAACACGGCGTTCCAGAACGGCATGCCGCTGTCGTTGTTCGCTGGCTGCGGCTTGGTGGCGAGATAGAGCGCGCCGACGACAAGGCTCTGCGCCAGCTTCAGCTTGAAATCGCGCACGCCCTCGCAGCCGATGGCGCGGCAGAAGCGGGTGACCGTCGGCTCGCTGACCCCCGCGCGCTGGGCAAGCGCGGCGTTGGAAGCGTCGACCGCATATTTGACGTCGTCGAGCACGACATCGGCGACGCGGCGCTCGGCCGGCCGCAACTCCGCATAGCTGTCCTTCACCTGCGAGATGATATCGGGGATGCGCCTGACATGGTCGTGCCGGTCGTCGTCCTCGTCCGCCGTTCGCAACGCCTGGCTGTCAGCTTCGGTCATTGGCCAGTCCTCCCCAGCCCGCTTCGGGACCTATCATCTTCGCGATTATCCGCCCGCTGGCCATAGGCAATCAACCGAGGTGAGTATGTAGGAAAGTAACAAACCTCGCAAGGGATCATAAAATTAATGAAAATCAGGTGCTTAGACAAAAGCTGATTGAACCTGATTGCTTCCGCTATCTGCCGCCGCTTGACAGTAAAGTAGGATAGTTACAGACTGATTTCGCGGACAGATGTGGCCTTCGGCAACGCATCGCGCAGTCTCCGAGGGGGAGCATGAGTACGGCAAGCGCAAGAACGCCGAAGCTCGGCGTGCAGGCAGCGACGAAGGTCTATCAAACGGCCTCCGGGGACCTTCTGGCGCTCGATCGCTGCAGCCTGGATGTGCAGCCTAACGAGATCGTCTCGATCGTCGGCCCTTCCGGCTGCGGCAAGACCACGCTGTTGTGGTCGATGTCGGGCCTGCATCGGCTGACCGGCGGCGCGATCCTGCTCGACGGCAAGGAGATCACCGGACCGCGCCCGGAGATCGGCATTGTCTTCCAGGAAGCGAACCTTCTGCCCTGGCGCAACCTCGACGCCAACATCAACTTCCCCTTCGAGATCAAGGGCGAGAAACCCGATCGCGCCTGGATCGCGCACCTGTTGAACCGCGTCGGGCTCGATGGTTTCGGCGGCAAGTTCCCGCGCGAGCTTTCCGGCGGCATGCAGCAGCGCGCCGCGATCGTGCGCGCGCTGGCGCTGAAGCCTTCGGTGCTTTTGATGGACGAGCCCTTCGGCGCGCTCGACAGCTTCACCCGCGAGGAGATGAACCGCCTCGTCGAGGAGATCTGGCTCGACACCAAGACCACCATCGTCTTCATCACCCACAGCATCGAGGAAGCGATCTTCCTCTCCGACCGCGTGGTGGTGCTGACGACGCGGCCCGGTCGCGTCGCCAAGGTCTACGAGGTGCCGTTTCCGCGGCCGCGTTCGCTGGAAATCATGGCGACGAAAGAAGTCTTCGACCTCACCAACAAGATCAAGATGGACATTGTCGGCGAGCGCGTCCGGCCGATCGCGCCGGAGCGGCGGTCGGCTGAAATCGTGAGGATCAGGCCGTGAGCGGGGGCGACGCCATTCCGGAATTCTCGAAAGCCAAATCGGCAGATGGCCAGGACGTCAGTCTGACCAATCTTTCGGCCTTCGCCAGCGGCCCCGGCATCAAATCCGGCGCCGAAGTGGCGGCGATCCTCGCCGTCGCGGTGGTGATCATCGGCGGCATCGAGCTGGCGCTGCGCATCTTCCACGTGCCGCAATACATCATGCCGCCGCCGAGCTCGATCGCTTACGCTTTGTTCGACGAGTTCCCGCTGATCGCGCCGCATCTCGGCTACACGCTGGTCGAGCTTGTCTCGGGCTTCGCCATTGGCGCCGTCGTCGGCTTGGTGATGGCGGCCGTGATCACGCAGTTTCCCTTCGCCGAGAAGATCGTCGCGCCCTACATCCTGATCCTCGTCACCACGCCGATGCTGGCGCTGGTGCCGCTGCTCATCCTGCGCTTCGGCTTCGGCTATGCGCCGCGCATCATCGCCGTGGCTCTGGCTGCCGGCCCGATGGTGATGATCAACGCCGCAACGGGCTTCCGCCGCGTCGACAGCGCCAAGATCGCTTTGGCCCGCTCCTATGGCGCCAGCACCTTGCAGATCTTCTGGAAGATCCGCGCGCCGATGGCGCTGCCGATGATCCTGGTCGGGCTGATGATCGGCGCGATCTTCGGCCTGCTCACCGCCGTCGGCGCCGAGATGGTCGGCGGCGGCTTCGGCCTCGGCAACCGGCTCACCTCCTATTCGTCGATGATCCAGATGCCGCAATTCTTCGCGGTGGTGCTGATCCTGTCGACGCTCGGCATCCTGATCTACGTGCTGTTCTTCCTGATCGGCAAGAAATGGGCGAGCTGGGAGACCTGACCGACGTGCAAAATCACGCCCGGGAGGCGGGCGAAGGCAAGGCAAGCAATCAACAAAAGGGGAATGCCATGACCAACGAAAATCCGATCCATTCCAGCGCCCCGGCCGGCATCAGCCGCCGTTATTTCCTGCAGGTGACGGCGGCCGGCGTCGTCACCGCCACCGCGCTCGGCGCATCCGGCCTGAAGGCGAGGGCGGCGGCGTACGAGAAGTTCACCTGGATCTCGCCGCGCGGCACGCTGGAAGTGCTGGACGATTATCCCTACTGGTCGGCGAAGAAGGCAGGCTATTTCGGCGACCTCAACACCGACATGCAGCCAGGCCCCTCGGATGGCACCGCGACGGTGAAGTTCGTCGATGTCGGCCAGGCCGACATGGGCTTCCCCTCGCCCGGCGTCTTCTCCTTCGCCATCCAGAACGGCATGAAGCTGAAGTCCGTCTTCCACATGGGCGCGCGCGACACGTTCAGCATCGCCTTCCGCAAGGGCGAGGGATCGAACGACCTTAAGAAGCTTGAGGGCAAGACCGTCCTGCTCGGCTCCGCCGCCTGGCAGGCGATCGTCGATCCGCTGCTCGCCGCGCAGGGCGTCGACATCAAGAAGGTGAAATATGTCGAGGCCGGCTGGCCGACCTGGGGCACCGCGCTTGCCGGCGGCCAGGGCGATGCGGCGCTCTCCTGGGAAGGGCTGCGCGCCGAATGGATCGCCAAGGGCCTCGACTTCGAATATTGGCTGGGCGTGCAGAATTCCAAGCTGCCGGCCAACACCTTCGTCGTGCGCGCCGCCGACCTCGAGGACGCCGACAAGAAGGCCTTCCTGGAGAAATACCTGCGCGGCTGGGCGATGGGCCTCGAATTCGGCTACCAGAACCCGCGCGCCGCGGTCGAAGCCGTGTTCGAGCAGTTCCCCACCTTGGCCAAGAATCTCGGCCCCGAGCTCGGCACGACCTCGATCCTGCAGCAGATCAACGTCTTCCGCGGCGACATGGACAAGCGCGGCGGCTGGGGCTCGCACGACATGGCGAGTTGGCAGGGCTTCTTCGACGAGATCCTCAAGATCGGCCAGATCACCGCGCCGGTGAAGGCGGAAGACGTCTGCACCAACGACCTGATCCCGGCCGCCAACGACTTCGACAAGGCCAAGGTCAAGGCTGACGCCGACGGCGTGAAGCTGTCGGAAGGCTTTGCCACGCTCGACGTCGACAAGATCAAGGCGCACCTGTTCGACTCCGCCGTCAAATAGGGCGAACCGATCCCCAACGGGCGGCGCATCGCGCCGCCCGAATTATCGTTCAAAGCATTGAGGAGGCTGAGATGGCCGGCAAAGTAAGAATCCTGGTGGTTGGTCTGGGCAATATGGGCGCCTCGCATGCCAGCGCCTATCACCGCTCCGAAGGCTTCGAGATCGTCGGCATCATGAGCCGCACCATCAAGAGCAACAAGAAGATCCCGAAGGAACTCGCCGGCTACCCGCTCTACGAGGATTTCGACCTGGCGCTGAAGGAGACGAAGCCGGACGCGGTCTCGATCAACAGCTGGCCGAACACGCATGCCGAATACGCGCTGAAGGCGATCGCCGCCAATTGCCACGTGTTCATGGAAAAGCCCCTGGCCACCAACATCGCGGATGCCGAGAAGGTGGTGGCCGCCGCGCGGGCGAAGAACCGCAAGCTGGTGCTCGGCTACATCCTGCGCGTCCATCCGTCCTGGATCAAATTCATCGAGGTCGGCAAGACGCTCGGCAAGCCGCTGGTGATGCGCCTCAACCTCAACCAGCAGAGCAGCGGCACCGCCTGGCACTGGCACAAGAACCTGATCGACTCGCTGATCCCGATCGTCGACTGCGGCGTGCACTATGTCGACGTCATGTGCCAGCTGACCGGCGCTAAGCCGGTGCGCGTGCACGGCATCGGCGCAAAACTCTGGGCCGAGGCCGATAAGCAGAATTACGGCCATTTGCACGTCACCTTCGATGACGGCTCGGTCGGCTGGTACGAGGCGGGCTGGGGCCCGATGATGAGCGAGACCGCCTATTTCGTGAAGGACGTGGTCGGCCCGAAGGGCGCCGTCTCGATCGTCGCCGGCCAGTCGGGAAGCAGCGCCAAGGACGCCGAGGAGGTTTCCGATTCCGCCGACATCGACCGCCACACCAAGACCGACGCGCTGAAGATCCATTATGCGCAGGTCGATGGCGACAAGAATTTTTCCAAGCCCGACGAGATCGTCAGCATGGAGGATGAGCCTGGACATCAGGAGCTTTGCGATCGCGAGCAGGCCTTCTTCCTGCGTGCCATCCGCGAGGACCTCGATTTGAGCGAGCAGATGGATGCCGCGGTCAACAGCCTGCGCATCGTGCTGGCGGCCGAGCAGAGCATCGCGGAGAAGCGGACCGTCGAGCTGGCCTGAGGTTACTCGGTCAACGGTAGCGCCAGCCCCTCATCCGGCCGCTTCGCGGCCACCTTCTCCCCGGTGGGGAGAAGAGGGAAGCGCCGGCGCTGAAAGTCTCCTCTCCCCAGCGGGGAGAGGTCAGCCGAGCGAAGCGGAGGCTGGGTGAGGGTGAGTGCGCCAAGCCACCCTTAGCCTTCGGCAAGCACCTAACGGGAGGAAACACATGGCCGCGATCTCGAAAAGCTTGCTCGAAACCTACACCCAGTCCGACGCGCTGGCGCTCGCCGGGCTGGTGAAGCGCGGCGAGGTTTCACCTGCTGAGCTGGTCGAAGCGGCGATCACCACGATCGAGCGCCTCAACCCACGGCTCAACGCGGTCATCCATCGCCTCTACGACATGGCGCGCGCCCAAGCGCCGACGGTGGATAAAACCGCGCCCTTTGCCGGCGTGCCCTATCTGCTCAAGGAGCTCGCCTCCTCCTGGACCGGCGCGCCCCTTACCAATTCCTGCTTCTACATGAAGGACTTCGTCGCCGATTCCGACAGCGAGGTCGTGCGCCGCATCAAGGCCGCCGGCTTTGTGCTGGTCGGCAAATCCAACGCGCCCGAGAACGGCTGGTCTATCACCACGGAACCGAAACTCTACGGCGCGACGAAGAACCCGTGGAAGGACGGCATCACGCCCGGCGGCTCGAGCGGCGGCGCCGCGGCTGCGATCGCCTCGGGCATGGTGCCGATCGCCGAAGCCAGCGACGGCGCCGGCTCGATCCGCGTGCCGGCTTCCTGCTGCGGCATTGTTGGCCTCAAGCCCTCGCGCGGCCGGGTCAGCCTCGCGCCCTACGGCGACTATTGGTACGGCGGCGCCTATTTCCTCTGCTGCTCGCGCACGGTGCGCGATACTGCCGCCTATCTCGATGCGGTGGCCGGTGCCATGCCCGGCGACGCCTACACGCCGCCGGTGCCGGAGGGCAGCTGGCTCGGCCTCTCCGCTCGGCCGCCGAAGAAACTGCGCATCGGCTTCACCGTCACGCCGCCCAACGGCGCTGCCATCGACCCCGAAGTCAAGGCGACCGTGCTCTCCACGGTCGCCGCGCTCGAACGCCTCGGCCACGCCATCGAGGAGCACGACATGCCGCTCGATGCCGATGCCGTATGGAAGACCTACACCGACATGACCTGCGTGCAGACGGCCGCGACCTTCGGTTTCCTCGAAACGCTTGTCGGGCGCCCCGTCACGCCGAACGATGTCGAACCGTTGACCTGGGCGATCATCCAGCGCGGCCGCGCGACCAGCGGCATCAAGCATATTTCCGATGTCGAGCAACTGAGGTTGATCGGCCGCGACATCGTTGGCGATCTCAACCCCTATGACATCTTCATCACCCCGACGCTGACGCAGTTGCCGCGCCCGCTCGGCTACTACGACATGTCGGAAACCGATCTCGACCGCTACAACGCCAAATGGGGCGACGCGGTCTTCAACTTCCCCTTCAACATCTCCGGCCTGCCGGCGATCTCGCTGCCGCTCGGGCAGTCGGCCGGCGGCGTGCCGATCGGCGTGCAGCTCGTTGGCCGCTACGGCGATGAGGCGACGGTGCTGGCGCTGTCAACGCTGCTGGAGCAGGAAATGCCTTGGAAGGATCGGCGGCCGGTGCTGTAGGCGATCACCTTGTCGGGCAAGGGCTATCAACGTCCGTTGGGGTAGTCATCGCAAACGCTGGTGATGAGCTGAAGGCTCATGAACCTCGTCATTCCAGGGCGGAGCAAGGAGCGTAGCGACGCGCGCAGACCCGAGGATCCATGCCGTGACTTGGAAGCGCCGCGGCGGTCCAGAATTCTGCACCGTTGCACACGTCGGTCCAGGCAACGGCATGGATTCCAGGGTCTGCGCGCGTCGCTACGCTCCTTGCTCCGCCCGTGGATGACGACGCGATAGGTGTCTCGGCCAGTCGCCAAGGTATGGAATCTGACAACGCACACTAACCAATCGGACCTTCGGACGGACCACCCAAACCCCTATAAAATTCCTATATCTTTCCCATCCGCCCCGTCTCGAACCTTTATGGCGATCGGGTCCATATTCCTCTTCGAAAAAACGCTTCGATCGCCGTCGCCGCCAAGGTGACGTGCGTCAGCGTGCAGTTTTGAGCTCGCCACTGCGAGCCGCAAACACAAAGTGGAAACAAGGAACACCTGCAATGGACCTCATAGTTCTCGGGATCGGGATTTTGTTCTTCGCCCTGTCATTAGCCTACGTCAAAGCCTGCGACAGAATCTGAGCAGAAGGGCCGGATTATGCTTTTCGACTACATCCTCGGCGGCGCGGTGACCTTGTTCCTGCTTGCCTACCTCACCTACGCGCTCATCCGCCCAGAGCGCTTCTGACCGGCACGCGGAGACCCATCATGACCATAAATGGCTGGATACAGATCCTCGTCTTTTGCGGGATCCTGCTTTTGCTCGTGAAGCCGCTCGGCGGCTATATTTTCCGCATCTTCAGCGGCGACCGTACCTTGCTGTCGCCGGTGCTCGTCCCCATCGAGCGCGGGCTCTATCGTCTCGCCGGAACGAGCGAGAAGGAGGAGCAGCACTGGGCCGTCTACGCGACCGGCATGCTGCTCTTCAATCTCGCCGGCTTCCTCGTCCTTTATGCGCTGCAGCGGCTGCAGGGTGCCCTGCCCTACAACCCTGCCGGCATGGCCGCGGTCGAGCCCGGCCTCGCCTTCAACACGGCCGTCAGCTTCGTCACCAACACCAACTGGCAGAACTACGGCGGCGAAAGCACGATGTCCTATCTCGTGCAGATGGCCGGCCTCACCGTCCAGAACTTCGTTTCGGCCGCCACCGGCATTGCCATCGCCATTGCGCTCATCCGCGGCTTCGCCCGCGCGTCCGGCAAGTCGATCGGCAATTTCTGGGTCGATCTGACCCGCTGCATGCTCTACGTGCTCCTGCCGATTTGCGTCGTGCTGACGCTTGCCTATGTCTGGCTGGGCATCCCGCAGACGCTCGGTCCGTATGTCGACGCCACCACGCTGGAAGGCGCCAAGCAGACCATCGCGCTCGGGCCGGTTGCCTCGCAAATCGCCATCAAGATGCTCGGCACCAATGGCGGCGGCTTCTTCAACGCCAACGCCGCGCATCCTTTCGAGAACCCGGACGCGATCTCCAACCTGATCCAGATGCTGTCGATCTTCGCGATCGGCGCCGCTCTCACCAACGTCTTCGGTCGCATGGTCGGCAACCAGCGCCAGGGCTGGGCGATC
This sequence comes from Mesorhizobium sp. B2-7-1, assembly GCF_006440735.1. GTDB lineage: Bacteria > Pseudomonadota > Alphaproteobacteria > Rhizobiales > Rhizobiaceae > Mesorhizobium. Next base: position 58,662 of record NZ_VFUA01000017.1, read on the forward strand.
CTTGCCTCGATGGGTGTGCTGTTCCTCGTTGGCGTCGCCGTCTGCTACTGGGCGGAAGCCGCCGGCAACCCGCTGGTCCATGCGCTTGGCATCGACGGCGGCAACATGGAAGGCAAGGAGACGCGCTTCGGCATCGCCGCGTCGGCGCTTTTCGCGGTCATCACCACGGCTGCCTCCTGCGGCGCCGTCAACGCCATGCATGACAGCTTCACCGCACTCGGCGGCATGATCCCGCTCATCAACATGCAGCTCGGCGAAGTCATCGTCGGCGGCGTCGGCGCCGGCTTCTACGGCATCCTGATGTTCGTCGTCGTCGCTGTGTTCGTCGCCGGCCTGATGGTTGGCCGCACGCCGGAATATCTCGGCAAGAAGATCGAGGCCAAGGAGGTCAAGATGGCGATGCTTGCCATCCTGTGCCTGCCGCTGGCGATGCTGATCTTCACGGCCATCGCCGTTGTCCTGCCGAGCGCCGTGGCCTCGATGGCCAATGGCGGCCCGCACGGCTTCACCGAGGTGCTCTATGCCTATACCTCGGCGGCCGCGAACAACGGCTCGGCCTTCGGCGGCCTCTCCGGCAACACGCCCTGGTACAACATTACGCTGGGCCTCGGCATGCTGATGGGCCGTTTCCTGGTCATCATCCCGGCTTTGGCCATCGCCGGCTCGCTGGCCGCCAAGAAGACGGTGCCCGCCTCCGCCGGCACCTTCCCGACCGACGGCACGCTGTTCGTAGGCCTCCTGGTCGGCGTCATCATCATCGTCGGCGGCCTCACCTTCTTCCCGTCGCTCGCCGTCGGTCCGATCGTCGAGCATTTGGCGATGATCCATGGACAGACCTTCTGAGATGACCATGCCCCGCTTCAACGACATACGCCGGAACGACCGTCACCAGACCGGTGACGGGGCGCCCGACAACGGAAGGGACGAGAAGCCTCGTCCTTTCCCGACGCTTTCAACCTTCCTCGGCATGGCCGCCGTGCTGTTCGTGCTGTGGCTGCTGGCCACCGGCCTTCCGCACTTGTTCCCGAAGACCGAACAGCCGGCGCCGTCCAACATCACCGACACTGGAGTCTCGAAATGAGCCAGTCCAAATCCGCGAGCATTCTGGATGCCCGCATCCTCATACCCGCCATTGCTGGCGCCTTCCGCAAGCTTGATCCGCGCACGCTGGTCAAGAATCCGGTGATGTTCGTCGTCGCGGTCGTCTCGCTGCTCACCACCGTGCTTTTCATCCGCGACCTCATCACCGGTGGCGGCGATCTCGGTTTCACGCTGCAGATCATCATCTGGCTGTGGTTCACCGTTTTGTTCGCCAATTTCGCCGAGGCGGTGGCCGAGGGCCGCGGCAAGGCGCAGGCCGATTCGCTGCGCAAGGCGCGCACCGAGACCCAGGCCAAGCTGCTCACCAACGGCGATCGCTCCAAGTTCAAGCTGGTGCCGGGCACCAGCCTGAAGGTCGGCGACATCGTGCTGGTCGAGGCCGGCGACATCATCCCCTCCGACGGCGAGGTGATCGAAGGCGTGGCCTCGGTCAACGAAGCGGCGATCACCGGCGAATCCGCGCCGGTCATCCGCGAATCCGGCGGCGACCGCTCCGCCGTCACCGGCGGCACCCAGGTCCTGTCCGATTGGATCCGCGTGCGCATCTCCGCCGCCTCCGGCCACACCTTCCTCGACCGCATGATCTCGCTGGTCGAGGGCGCGGAGCGCCAGAAGACGCCGAACGAGATCGCGCTCAACATCCTCTTGGTCGGCATGACGCTGATCTTCGTGCTGGCGACCGCGACCATCCCGAGCTTCGCTTCCTATTCGGGCGGCTATATCTCGGTGACGATCCTCGTTGCCCTGTTCGTGACGCTGATCCCGACCACGATCGGCGCGCTGCTGTCGGCCATCGGCATCGCCGGCATGGACCGCCTGGTGCGCTTCAACGTGCTTGCCATGTCCGGCCGCGCCGTCGAAGCCGCCGGCGATGTCGACACGCTGCTGCTCGATAAGACCGGCACCATCACGCTCGGCAACCGCCAGGCGACCGAGTTCCGACCGGTCAAGGGCGTCACCGAGCAGGACCTGGCCGATGCTGCCCAGCTTGCATCGCTGGCCGACGAGACGCCGGAAGGCCGCTCGATCGTCGTGCTGGCCAAGGAGAAATACGCCATCCGCGCCCGCGACATGGCAACCTTGCATGCCACCTTCGTGCCCTTCACCGCGCAGACCCGCATGAGCGGCGTCGACATCGACGGCTCGTCGGTGCGCAAGGGCGCGGTCGATGCGGTGCTCAATCACGTGAACCAGGCGACCGTCGCCGCCCACGGCGCGCGTCCGACGACCGAAACCATCCGCGACCTGCAGGCCATCGCCGACGAGATCGCCAACGCCGGCGGCACGCCGCTGGCGGTCGAGCGCGACGGGCGCCTGATCGGCGTCGTCCACCTCAAGGACATCGTCAAGGGCGGTATCCGCGAGCGTTTCGCCGAGCTGCGCAAGATGGGCATCCGCACGGTGATGATCACCGGCGACAACCCGCTGACGGCCGCCGCCATCGCTGCCGAAGCCGGCGTCGACGACTTCCTCGCCCAGGCGACTCCCGAGAACAAGCTGTCGCTGATCCGCGAGGAGCAGGCCAAGGGCAAGCTGGTCGCCATGTGCGGCGACGGCACCAACGACGCGCCGGCGCTCGCCCAGGCCGATGTCGGCGTCGCCATGAACACCGGCACGGTCGCCGCGCGCGAAGCCGGCAACATGGTCGACCTCGACAGCGACCCGACTAAGCTGATCGAGATCGTCGAGATCGGCAAGGCGCTCCTGATGACGCGCGGCTCGCTGACGACCTTCTCGATCGCCAACGACGTGGCCAAGTACTTCGCCATCATCCCGGCGATGTTCGCGGTCTTCTACGTCGCGCCCGGGCAGAAAACCGGACCGCTGCAGGCGCTCAACATCATGCATCTGGCGACGCCGCAGAGCGCCATCCTGTCGGCCATCATCTTCAACGCGCTGATCATCATCGCGCTGATCCCGTTGTCGCTGAAAGGCGTGAAGTATCGTGCCATCGGCGCCGGTTCGCTGCTCACCCGCAACCTGCTGGTCTACGGCCTCGGCGGCATCGTCGTGCCGTTCGTCGGCATCAAGGCGATCGACCTGATCGTCACGGCCCTCGGCCTCGCATAAGGATTTATCCCGATGTTCAAGCAACTCAGACCCGCTTTTGTCATGATCGTCTTCTTCACGGCGCTGGCCGGCCTCGTCTATCCGATCGGCATGACCGGCATCGCCCAGGCACTGTTTCCCAACCAGGCCAATGGCAGCCTGATCGTCAAGGACGGCAAGGTGATCGGTTCCAGCCTGATCGGCCAGGCCTTCGCCAATGACCGCTATTTCCACGGCCGGCCGTCGGCAGCCGGCAATGGCTACGACGCCAGTTCCTCCGGCGGTGCCAATCTCGGCCCGACCAATCCGAAGCTCATCGACCGCGTCAAGGGCGACGCCGAGAAGCTGAAGGCCGAAAACCCGAACGCGCCGGTGCCGATGAACCTCGTCACCACCTCCGGCAGCGGCCTCGATCCCGACATCAGCCCCGACGCCGCCTATTTCCAGGTGGCGCGCGTCGCCAAGGCCCGCGGCGTGGACGAGGCCAAGGTCAAGACGCTCGTCGACAGCCATGTCGAGGATCGCGAGCTTGGCGTCCTCGGCGAACCTGTGGTCAACGTTCTGGCGCTGAACCTTGCGCTGGACGAGCTGAAATAATCCGCTTCGCGCCGGGGATCGACACGATCCCCGGCGCAATTCATGATTGGACCTGATGCCGGACGACAGGACCGACCCCGCGAACCGCCCCTCTCCCGACGCGCTGCTGGAGCATGCCGAGCGCGAGGGCCGCGGCCGGCTGCGCATATTTCTTGGCGCCGCGCCCGGCGTCGGCAAGACCTACGAGATGCTGATGGCGGGCCGTGCCCGCCGCGCCGACGGCATCGATGTGGTGATCGGCATCGTCGAGACGCACGGCCGCAAGGAGACCCAGGCCCTGGTCGACGGCTATGAGCTGATCCCGCGCCGCCTGGTCGACTATCGCGGCCAGACTCTCGAAGAGATGGACATCGACGCCATCCTCAAGCGGCGCCCCGCCCTCGTCCTGGTCGACGAGCTCGCCCACACCAACGCGCCCGGCAGCCGGCATCCCAAACGCTATCTCGACGTGCAGGAGATCCTGGCGCAAGGCATCGACGTCTACACCACGCTCAACATCCAGCATGTCGAAAGCCTGAACGACGTCGTCGCCCAGATCACCCGCGTCAGGGTGCGCGAGACGGTTCCCGATTCCATCATCGACGAGGCCGACGACATCGAGGTCATCGACCTCACCCCCAACGACCTGATCAAACGCTTGCAGGACGGCAAGGTCTATTTCCCCAACACCGCGCAGCGCGCCATCGAGAACTATTTTTCGCCGGGCAATCTGACGGCGCTGCGCGAGCTGGCGCTGCGCCGCACCGCGCAGCGCGTCGACGAGCAGCTGCTCAACCACATGCAGTCGCACGCCATTCCCGGGCCGTGGGCGGCGGGCGAGCGGGTTCTCGTCTGCGTCGACTCGCAACCTGGCGGAGCGGCCCGCATCCGCTATGCGCGCCGGCTGGCCGACCGGTTGCGCGCGCGCTGGACGGCGCTGCATGTCGACACGCCGCGCCTCGCCGGCCTGTCCGAGGAGGATAAGGACCGCCTGGCCAGGAACCTGCGTCTCGCCGAGCAGCTCGGCGCCGAGATCGCCACCATTCCCGGCCAGAATGTCGCCCAGGACATCGTGCGCCACGCGACGGCGAACAACTTCACCCATATCGTCATCGGCAGGCCGACCCGTTCGCGCTGGCGCGAGCTGATCGAGGGCTCGCTCACCTATGATCTGATCCGCAACGCGGGCGACATCAGCGTCCATGTCATTTCGGGCGCCGAGCGCGATGGCGACGCGCCGTCGGCGCGGGTGAAAGCCGCGCCCGAGCAGAAGCCTTTCCAGATCTGGCCCTATCTGTTCTCGACGGCCTATGTCGCCGGCGCGCTGGCCGTCAGCTCGATCCTCGACCAGTTCCTCGACGTGCGCAATCTCGCCAGCGTCCTGCTTCTGGCGGTGCTGACCGCGGCCGTGACGTTCGGGCTCTGGCCGGCGCTCTATGCCTGTTTCCTGAGCGCGCTTGCCTTCAACTTCTTCTTCCTCGAGCCGCGCTACACGCTGACGATCAGGGATCCGGAAAGCATCGTGGCCTTCACCGTCTTCCTCGTCGTCGCCGTGATCGCCAGCAATCTGACGGCGCGCGTGCAGCGCCAAGCGGTCGCCGCCCGCTCGCGGGCGCGCGCCACCGAGGACATCTATTCCTTCTCCAAGAAGCTCGCCGGCGCCGGCACGCTCGACGACGTGCTATGGGCTACCGCCTTCCAGATCGCTTCGATGCTGAAAGTCCGCGTCGTGCTGCTTTTGCCGGAAAACGGCACCATCACCGTCAAGGCCGGCTATCCGCCGGACGACACCCTGGCCGAGGCCGATATCGCGGCCGCGCGCTGGGCCTGGGAGCATAACCGCGCCGCCGGGCGCGGCGCCGACACCTTGCCCGGCGCGAAACGTCTCTACCTCCCCTTGCGGACGGGGCGGACCGCGATCGGCGTGGTCGGCCTCGACAACGATAAGCAGGGTCCGCTGCTGACGCCCGAGCAGCAGCGTCTGCTAGACGCTTTGGCCGACCAGGCTGCGGTCGCCATAGAACGCGTCCAGCTCGTCGCCGATGTCGACCGCGCCAGGCTCGCCGCCGAAGCCGACCGGCTGCGCTCGGCGCTGCTCACCTCCATCTCGCATGACCTCAAGACGCCGCTTGCCGCGATCATGGGCGCGGCCGGCACGCTGAAGGAATTCGCGCCCGCGCTGCCGGAGAAGGATCGCGCCGAGCTCCTGTCGACAGTTGTGAGCGAGTCCGAGCGGCTGAACCGCTTCATCGCCAACCTGCTCGACATGACCAGGATCGAGTCGGGCGCGATGGAGCCGAATTACGCGCTGCATTTTGTCGGCGACGTCGTCGGCTCGGCGCTGAACCGGGCGCAGAAGATCACCGCCGAGCACAAGATAGAGACCGACATTCCGGCCGACCTGCCGATGCTGCGGCTCGACCCTGTTTTGTTCGAGCAGGCGCTGTTCAACCTCCTCGACAACGCCGCCAAATACGCCTCGCCCGGCTCGGCCATCCGGCTGCAGGCCTGGGTCGACAACGGCGCCGTCATCCTGCAGGCGATGGATGAGGGACCGGGCATCCCGCCCGACGACCTGGAGCGGATATTCGACACCTTCTACCGCGTGCGCAAGCGCGACCAGGTGCGCGCCGGCACCGGTCTCGGCCTGTCGATCAGCCGCGGCTTCATCGAGGCGATGGGCGGCACGATCGCGGCGGCCAACCGCACCGACCGTCCGGGCGCGATCTTCACCATCCGCATGCCGGTGCCGGCCGACTTGCCGGCGCTCGGCGCACCCCTTACGGACGACGCGGCATGACAAACCAGACCGTCTCCATCCTGGTCGTCGACGACGAGCCGCCGATCCGCAAATTGCTGCGCGTCGGCCTCGGCAGCCAGGGCTACGCGGTCTCCGAGGCGCCGAACGCCAAGGCGGCGCTCGAACTCATGCAGACCGAGCGGCCAGATCTCATCCTGCTCGATCTCGGCCTGCCCGGCATCACCGGCCTCGAGCTGCTCGGCAAATGGCGCGGCGACGGCCTCGACATTCCCGTCGTCATCCTGTCCAGCCGCACCGACGAGGCCGGCATCGTTTCGGCACTCGAGCTCGGCGCCGACGACTACGTGACCAAGCCCTTCGGCATGAACGAGCTGGTCGCGCGCATCCGCGTGGCGCTGCGCCACAAATTCCAGCAGCAGGGGGAGAAGCCGGTATTCCATACCGGCGACCTCTCCGTCGACCTGGTGAAGCGCATCGTCAAGGTCGAGGGCAAGGAAGTGAAACTGTCGCCCAAGGAATACGACATCCTGCGCATGCTGGTGCAGTATGCCGGCAAGGTGCTGACGCATCAGTTCCTGATGAAGCAGATCTGGAACGACTCGACGGACGTCCAGTATCTGAGAGTCTACGTGCGCCAGCTGCGGCAGAAGATCGAAAAGACGCCGGACCAGCCGCGCTACATCATCACCGAGACGGGAGTGGGGTACCGTTTGCGCGAGGTTGAGTAGCTGACGCAAACCGCTGTGGTTGGCCGAAGCATCTCAAGGTCGTCATCCCCGGGCGAAGCAGGAGCGAAGCTCCGTCGCGGAGACCCTGGGATCCATTCCGTGACTTTTGCCGTGGAGTGCAGCGGAGCAGAATTCTGCACCGTCGCGGCGCATCGAGGTCACGGAATGGATCCTCGGGTCTGCGCCGCGTCGCTTCGCTCCTTGCTTCGCCCGTGGATGACGAAGCGTTCAGCGTTTCGGCAAATCGGCAGGGGTAGAGCCGCCAAGAGACATCAGCCGGCTGGTCTCCAGCGAACTAATCCGCCGACAAATCCGCCGTCCGCGCCAGCGCGCTTCCAAAACCGTTGAGCGAGATGGTGAAGGAGATCGGCTGCGTCGTGTCCGCCGCGATGGCGTTGATCTTCAACGTGGTGCCGTTCTGCAGGAGCGGCGTGGTGTCGGCATCGAATGTCACCGGCACAAGGCAACCGACCGCCTGGCAGGTGTTGAATTGCAGCGTGCCGTCCAGCTTCTTGTCGTCGATCTCGAGCGAAATGCCGTTGGCCAAGGCAAGCCCGAAGGGCAGCGCCAGCGTGCCGGCGGCATCCTGGCCGGTCTTGGTCGTCAATTCGATCGCCAGCAGCCGCTGGCCGCTCTGCTTGTTGAACTGCTGATGCGACAGGCTGCAGACCTTGTTGGTGCCGGTGACCTGGCAGTTAACCGTCCAGTCGCCATGCGTTTCCGACAGCGCCGAGGCGCCGCCCGGCAGTTGCGGCTTGGCCGCCGCGTCGGCTGGCTGAGCGGCCGCGGGCGCCACCTTATCGCCCTTGTTCTGCGCGGCAAGCCCCGCCGCCGGCACACCGGCAATGCAGGCAGCTGCCAGCATCGCCGCGAGATACGCGTACTTCGTCTTCATGACATCCCTTCTTGGCCGCCGCCCCGCGTCAGCTAGAAGCTGACTTTCAGAGACGCGCTGACCGCGTTCTGCTTGACCGTTTCCCCGAAGGCGCCGTTGTACCTGACCGCCAACCCGACGCCGTTGACGCCATTGAGCTCCAGCCCGGCGCCGACCCGATAGAGCGGCGAATCGATAGCTTCCGTCAAGTGCAATGCCGGGTTGCCGGGCAGATTCTCGGCGGCGGCAAAACGCCCCTCGATCTCCCACTGCTTGGTGGAGAACTCGACGCCGGCCTTTCCGTAGATGCGGAAGCTGGCGATATCGCTGACCGGGATGTCGGCCCCGACTTCCAGCGCCGGTGTCACGGCATAGAACATGTTGTCGCTGCCGTCGAAGCTGAAGGCGGCGACCGAGCCCTCCTCCTTGCCGGAGACGTCGAGCCAGCGCGCGTCGAACTGGATTGTCGGCTGCAGGTAGAAAGCGCCCATCTGACGCGTCATGCCGACCCGCGCCGAACCGCTGAACTGGGAGCTATCCTGCTTGTAGGTGACGCTGTTGCCGATGCCGTCGAGCAGTTCCTCGGGCAAATAGACACCGTCCAGCGTCTCGCCGGGAATGAAGCCGACCTGATCGATATGGGTGTCGCGCTCGCCCCTGAAGGAGCCGGTGCCGCCGCCGACCGCGACGTCGACGAAGTAGTTGTTGTTCTCGTACTTCGCCAGAGCATAGGCTTGCCAGGATTCGCCTTTTGTGTCCGACAGCTCGTCGCCGTTGAAGCCGATCTTGGAATCGTACTCGGTGCGGCCGATTGTGGCGCCCAGCGACCAATTGTGCCCGACCTCGGCGGTCACCCATGGCGTTATGGGCCGCACGCACTATATGAAAAGCATGGTTTTTCGTATGGGAGCCGCGTGGATGCTTCGTCACACTCTGGCTGTTCTGGCAGGCGCCGTGCTGGGGGCCGCGGTTTCTCCGATTGCGCCGTCTTATGCGCAGATCGTCATCCCGACGAATCGCAACGCATTGGTGCAGCAGAACGAGCTGCAGCAGTTGCAGAACCGGTTGCAGCGGCAGCAATACCAGCAGCAGCAGCAAATCTATCGCGAGCTCGATCGCCCGACCGTGCCCAGGGGTCAGCCCGACGTGCCGGTATATGACAAGACATGTCGGATGGAAGCGGTCGGCAACACGATTTCCAGGGTTTGCCGCTGACATTTTGTTTTTTTCAGTTTATTAGCCGACTTACTTGCTGGCAAAATGCCTGATTGCAAGGGTGGGGATTTTAGAGCAATTCCAGGAAAAGTGTGACACGGTTTTCCGTCAGGAATTGCGTCAAGACAGAAAGATAGAGCGGTTCGCCGTTTCCACGAAACGGTGAGACGCTCTAGGGTTTGCAGGGGGACAGGTTTTTGCCGCGCTAAGTGCGTGTGGCAGGATGCTGCTCTCACCGGAATTTGGGATGGCAACAACCAAAAAGAAAGCAGTTCGCAGAGCCAGGAAAGGCCAACGGATCCGCCAAGTAGCGGCCATTCCGTATCGGTTGCGAGAAGACGGCAGCCCCGAAGTGTTGCTGGTTACCTCACGCACCACGCGGCGCTTTATCGTGCCCAAAGGTTGGCCGATGAAGGGCAAGTCCGGCCGCAAGGCGGCAACGATCGAAGCCCAGGAGGAAGCCGGCGTTCTCGGCAAGGCGCTGAAGCAGCCTGCCGGCACCTATTCCTATTGGAAACGCATGACCAACGGCTTCATTCGCGTCGACGTTGCGGTCTACCTGCTCCAGGTCACCGAGGAGCTTGCCGACTGGCAGGAAGCTGCGAACCGGCAGCGCGCATGGCTGCCGGCGGCCGACGCCGCCCTGCTCATCGACGAGCCGGAGCTCTCGACGCTGCTGAGGGATTTGACCGTTCCGGCAGCCGACCCGGCTTAGAGAAATCCAGGAGAACTGCGTAGCGCGCGCCACCCTTCGGCGAGAAGGCATCCATGCTGGACCATGCGAGTGTCGGCGCAAGCTAGAGCTTGGCAATGCCGCCCCGCGAATTCGCCGGGATTGTTCGCAGCAGGAAACCCCGGAAACTTTCCGGTTTTCGGCGGGTAACTGCCGCAAAGTCGGCTGTCGTAAAGTTGTAGCAGCCCTCGCCGATAGAGACGCACAGGCTTGCAAAGGCATGGGGCCAAGGCTCTTCGATCTGGGTGGACGCAGCGGCCAGATATTCCTCGATGGAACACGGGCGGTAGCGCAGCGGCTTGCCGCTCGCCTCGCTGTAGATGCTGCAGACATCATCGAAATCGAGCAGGCGATCGCCGGTGAAGATGTGCGTTTCTGCAAATCCGCCGGGTCGGGCGGCGACTGTCGCCACGGCGGCCGCGAATTCGTTGCGCGAGATCGGCGCAAATTTACCATGGCTGGCGGGAAGCGCGAGCTCCCCCGAAGCAGCGCAAGGCAAAAGCCAGCTATCAAGAATGAACTCTGAGTAAAGGCCGCATGCCAAAACGGTCGAGGGCACGCCGCAATGCGCCAGCTGGCGCTCCGTGTCGCGGTAGACAGACGAGAAATAGAACGGCGACAGTTCGCCCGTGTCGAGGATACTCGTGAAGACGATATGCCCGACCGCAACGGCGGCCGCTGCCTCGATGACATTGGCGTGGTGCCGCCTCACGGCATTTGCCGCGCCGTCGCTCGAAATCAGGACCAGAACATCGACACCCTCGAACGCCGTTCGAAGAGCGCGGATGTCTTCATAATCGGCGACGCGAAGCGGCATCGAAGCTGGCAATCGGCGGCGCGCGGTACTGGCGTCTCGGACCATCGCGACCACGTTCCGACCGCGCTTGGCCAATGTGCGGGCAACTTCGCTGCCAACATGGCCTGTCGCTCCCGTGACAAGGATCATCGCCGCCCCCAGCTTTGCGCTTGACTCACATATATCCCGGCGGTTATACGAAAATCAATAGCCAACGGGTTATCGATTAAAATGACGACCGCGCACGATATGCTGTTCAGGACGCTTGCCGATCCGACGCGACGCGCCATCTTCGAACGTCTCTGCCGCCAGGGCGAGCAGACGGTCGGAGCCCTGACCGCGCAGGCCGGCGTGTCGCAGCCGGCGGTGTCGAAGCATCTGGGCGTGCTCAAGGAGGCAGGACTGGTGCGCGACCGCCATGAAGGGCGCCAGACCCATTACAGCGCCCAGCTCAAGGCGCTGGCGCCATTGATGGACTGGACGCGCGACATGGCGGGGTTTTGGGAAAGCCGGTTCGACGACCTGGAAGACCTGCTCAAAAGGATGGATCAATGAACGAAGCAGCAACGCGCTCCGTCATCGTCGAGCGCGAGATCCCTTTTCCGCCTGAAAAGATCTGGCGCGCGCTCACCCAACCGCATCTCATCGAGGAGTGGCTGATGAAGAACAACTTCAAGCCGGTCATGGACCACCGCTTCAATCTGAACGCGGAATGGGGAGGCGTCGACTGCCAGGTGCGGGCGGTCGAGCCCAACCGGACCCTGTCCTACAGCTGGGACACCAAGGATCTCGAGAGCGTCGTCACCTGGACGCTCACCCCGACAGGCACAGGCACGCATCTGCGCATGGAGCAGGTCGGCTTCCGCACCGACCAGAAGCCGTATTACCGCGGCGCCACGGTGGGCTGGAAGCGCAACATCGCCGCCCTGGAGGAACTGCTTTCGCGGATCGATTGAGTCCGCCGAAGCGTCAGAAGACAGACACAGGTCCTGGCGGGGCGGCAAACCGCAGGCGTAAGCAATGGAGACACGAAAATGAAGATCAAGCTGACCAGCATCTATGTAGACGACCAGGAAAAGGCCCTCGGCTTCTACACGGACGTTCTGGGCTTCACCAAGAAGGCCGACTTCACCAACGGGCCGTTTCGCTGGCTGACCGTCACCTCGCCCGACGATCCGGACGGCACCGAGCTGCAGCTGGCGCTCAACGACAATCCGGCGGCAAAGACCTATCAGCAGGCCGTCTTCAAGCAGGGCCAGCCGGCGCTGATGCTTTTCACCGACGACATCAAGAGCGACCATGAGCGCATCAAGGCCAATGGCGGCACCTTCGCCATGGCGCCGACCGCGGTGACCGGCGCGACCATCGCGCAGCTCAACGACACCTGCGGCAACCTCATCCAGCTTTCGCAGCTGGCGCGCTGGCAAGGCTGACGTTTTAATCGTTCGACAGAGGAGGTAGCATTGGACTGGAGCAAGTGGATCAGGCAGCTTCACCGCTGGCTGTCGATTATTTTTACTATGACCGTCATCGCCAATTTCGCCGCGATGGCCATGGGCCCGCCGCCCGCCTGGATCGTCTATTCGCCGTTGATCCCGCTTTTCCTGCTGCTGTTCAGCGGACTCTATATGTTCGTGCTGCCCTATGTCGCCAAATCACGTGGTGAGCCGGCGCGCGAGCGCATCGGATCAGCCTGATGGCGAAAGCGAAATCGCCGAAAACTGCCGCCGGATCCGCGGACAAGAAGCCGGTCCTGCTTTCGGGCGGCAACCCGCAGATCGCCAAGGGCTATGGCGACGCGCCCGTGCAGGCCTATATCGCGGCGATGCCGGGCTGGAAGAGCGAGGTCGGGCGCCGGCTCGACCAGCTCATCGTTGAGGCCGTCCCCGATGCGCGGAAAGCCGTCAAATGGAACTCTCCATTCTATGGCATGGAGGGCGACGGCTGGTTTCTTGGCATCCATTGCTTCGCCAAATACATCAAGGTGGCATTCTTCCGCGGCCTGTCGCTGAAGCCCGTGCCGCCCGTCGAATCCAAGAGCAAGGACACGCGCTATTTCCACATCCATGAGGACGGCCGGCTCGACGAGGAGCAATTCGTTTCCTGGGTGAAGCAGGCGAGCCAGCTGCCTGGCGAACGGATGTAAGCGCACGAAAGATCAAGCGCCGTCTCCCTGAAAGGGCCATGGTGGCGATCACTATCCAGCATCGAGGGAGAAATGGACATGCAACAAGGCGGCGCGCAGGACGGCAAGTCTCCGTCAGAGCTGATCGACGGACGGATCAAGGAGCTCGGCGACTGGCGCGGCGAGACGCTTGCCCAGCTCCGCGCCTTGATCAGGCAAGCCGCGCCCGAAGCGGTCGAGACATGGAAATGGCGCGGCGTCCCGGTCTGGGAGGACGCCGGCATGATCTGCACCGGCGAGACCTACAAGGCCGTCGTCAAGCTGACCTTCGCCAGGGGCGCGGCACTGCCCGATCCCGAGAAGCTCTTCAACTCCAGCCTCGAAGGCAACACCAGGCGCGCCATCGATTTCAAGCAAGGCGACAAGATCGACGCCGATGCCTTGAAGGCGCTCGTCCGCGAGGCCGTGGCCCTCAACAGATCCAAGGTCAAACGCTGAGAGACGGCTGGGGCGCTATCAGGTTGATGTTGCCGGCTTTTTCATCCGCGCCTCGGCAACGCGGGTCGATAACTATGCGCCAAATATCGGCATCACGCAGCGTAAGCGTCCTTCTGTTGCTGAGCAATAACTCATGAAACAAATACTGGACAAATTTATCGGCTGTTAAGCCAGACCCGTTATCTGGATTGATGTCGCCAGTAACTGGGCGACATGCGGGGAAGAACATCGTCTCAACCGACGGATGAGCCAGTCGGACAGACACCGAGGGAGCCAGCACAAGCTCCATGGGAATGGGATGAAGCTCTCATCGACCGACGCCGCCCCGCGTCTTATCGGACTGGTCTGGCCTTTCGTCGCGGTCGTCCTGATCCAGGCACTGGTTGCGACGCTCAGCCTCCACACGCTGTCTGCCGTCCGCGCCTATGTCGGCGGCGAAAGCCAATGGTCGAAGGGGCAGAAGCACGCCATCTATTTCCTCAGCCTATATGCCGACACCGGCCAGGAAGAGTATTTCAAGGAATATCGCCAGGCCATCGCCGTGCCGCTCGCCGATCGCGCCGCGCGGCTGGCGCTCGAGCAGGCCGAGCCCGACACGAATACGGCCCGGCTTGGCTTTCTTGGCGGCAACAACCATCCCGACGATGTCGACGGCCTGATCTGGCTGTTCCGGAATTTCCGCGGCGTGAGCTATTTCGATACCGCGATCCGCCACTGGACGGCTGCCGACGAGATGATCCTCGCCATCGAAGGACTTGGCGACGACATGCATCGACGGCTCGAGAACGGGCCGGCGTCGGCGGCCGAGACCGGTCTCTGGAAGGCGCAAATCCACCAGCTTGACCGCCGGATCGGGCCTCTGTCCAGGGCATTCTCCGATAGCCTCGGCGAGGGATCGCGCTTCATCAAGATGGCGCTGACGGCGGCCAATCTCGCGACCGCCGCCCTGCTTATCCTCCTCGCGGTCTGGCGCACGCGCAAGCTGATGAAGCAGCGCCAGGCATTCCAGAACGCCCTCAACGCCGAGCGCGAGCGTGCCCAGATCACGCTGGCTTCGATCGGCCAGGCCGTCATCAGCACCGATGCCGAGGGACGGCTGGACTATATGAATGCCGGAGCCGAAAGGCTGCTTGCCTGTTCGCTGGCCGCCGCCAAGGGCAGGCCGGTCGCTTCGTTGTTCCGGCTCGTCGACAAGGACAGCGGCGTCGAGGAGACCGATCTGGTTCCGCGCCTGCTGGCGGGCGAGCCGCGCCGCTCCAATGTGCGCCCGCAGCTTCTGGAGCGTTCCGACGGTTCCGTCGTGCCGGTGGCGCTGAACGGCGCGCCGCTGATCGTTTCCGGCACGATCCTCGGCTGCGTCCTGGCCCTGCACGACATGACGCGCGAGCAGGACTATATCGAGCGCCTGTCATGGCAGGCATCACACGATGCGCTGACCGGTCTCGTCAACCGCCGCGACTTCGAGAACCGGCTGGCTGGCGCCATCTCCGAAGCGCTGGAGAGGCCGCGCCGGCACGCGCTGATGTATCTCGATCTCGACCAGTTCAAGCTGGTCAACGATACGTGCGGGCACGCCGCCGGCGACCACCTGCTGCGCCAGATCTCGGTGCTGCTCGCCAACGAGCTGCCGCCCGGCGACATCCTGGCCAGACTGGGCGGCGACGAGTTCGGCGTGCTGCTCTTCGATTGCGATATCGACTGTGCCGCCGCCACGGCCGAGCGGTTGCGCGCCACGGTCCAGGATCTGCATTTCTCCTGGGAAGGGCGTCCCTTCAACATCAGCGTCAGCATCGGCATGGTCGAAGTCGCCAATGCCGGCATGACGCTGGAGGAGGTGCTGCGCGCCGCCGACGTCGCCTGCTACATGGCCAAGGAAAAGGGCCGCAACCGCGTCCAGCTCCACAGCGACGGCGACTCAGCACTTCGCGAGCGCTTCGGCGAGATGGCCTGGGTGCAGCGCCTGCATGCGGCGCTCGATGAGAACCGCTTCAGGCTGCATGCGCAGGAGATCGCGCCGCTGCGCGACGATATTGCCGAGCCCGGCGCGCATATCGAAATCCTGCTCAGGCTGACCGACGAGGACGGCAGCTTCGTCACCCCGCAGAGCTTCATCCCGGCGGCGGAGCGCTACGGATTGATGCCGGCGATCGACCGCTGGGTGGTGCGCAACACCTTCGCCACATTGGCGGCGAGACGCATCGATCCGCGCGCGACGCCGATATCCACCTGCGCGATCAATCTCTCGGGCGCCACGTTCGGCGACGAGACGTTTCTCGGCTTCATGCGCGAGCAGTTCGCCGCGCACGCCATTGCGCCCGAAACCATCTGCCTGGAGATCACCGAGACCAGCGCCATCGCCAATCTGACCGAGGCCATGCGTTTCATCGCCGACCTGCGCGGGCTGGGCTGCCGCTTCGCGCTCGACGATTTCGGCTCCGGCATGTCGTCCTTCGCCTATCTGAAGCATTTGCCCGTCGATTACCTCAAGATCGACGGCGGCTTCGTCAAGGACATGCTCGACGACCGCATCGACCGCGCGATGGTCGAGATGATCCATCATATCGGCAAGGTGACGGGAAAGCGCACCATCGCCGAATTCGTCGAAAGCGACGGCATCGTCGAAGCCTTGAAGGCGATCGGCGTCGATTATGCGCAGGGCTATGTGATAGCCAGACCCCAACCATTCGACGCGACGACGGTTCTCGGCAATCGGCCGGGTGCGAAGGAGGACGTTTGGGAAGGCGTGGCGCAGGCCTCGCGCCGCAAGGCCGGTTAAGCGCTTCCCTTCCCGGATCCGGCCTGCCGTTCCAACAGGATCGTCGGCTTATCGTGGTAGACGGTGCGCAAAATCTCGCGATAACCGTTCTTCTCGGCCACTCTCTGCGAAGCGCCGTTTTCCGGATCGATGATGCAGACGGTTCTCGCCTGTCCGAACGCCTCGTCGCTCCAGGCGACGATCCGCCCGACGACTTCGCTCGCAAGCCCCTGGCCATGCGCCTCCGACGCCAAGGCCCAACCGGCCTCCGGCACGCCCTCGATCGAAGGTTCGATTTCGCGCTTCAGGTCGTGGAACCCGGCTTCGCCGATGAAGCGTCTCGTCTTCTTGTCCTCGATCGCCCAGAAGCCGTAGCCGATCAGCGACCACAGGCCGGCATGGCGCAGGAAGCGCATCCAGCTTTCCTCCCGCGTGCGCGGCTTGCCGCCGATGAAACGGGTGACGGCAGGCTCCGCCCACATGGCGGCATAGGTCTCGAAATCGTCCAGCCTGTGCGGCCGCAGAACGGTGCGCGCCGTCTCGAGGATCGGCACGCCGGCTTCCGTCTTGATGCTCATGGCATTTCCCCTCCATTGAGGTGACAGCGCTTAGAGCAATTCCAGGAAAAGTGTGAGCGGTTTTCCGTCCGGAATTGCGTCAAAACAAAGAGATAGAGCGGTTCGCCGTTTCCGTGAAACGGTGAAACGCTCTAGCAAACCAGCGCGCTCGATCAAGGGCCAGGACAATGCGGTGGCTCTTCCAGCCATAACGGCCATGGCACGGCTGCATCGCTATGGGCTTTTCGCCTGGCGATGCTAGTTTGCGCGAAGCCGACCCGGAAACGCAATTCGACCGGAGAAGAATCATGGACACCACCGACCTTCTGCTGGCCATCATCCATCACCTGCTGGTATTCTCGCTGGCCGGCATCATCGGTGCCGAATTCGTGCTGGTGCGCGGCGATCTGGGCGCGGCGACGCTGAAGCGCCTTGCCGGCATCGACCGCCACTACGGCGTCATCGCCGCGCTGATCGTCATCGTCGGCGTCTGCCGGGTGTTCTTCGGTCTGAAAGGCTGGGAATTCTACGTCTACAATTGGGTGTTCTGGGCAAAGATGGCGGCCTTCGCCATCGTCGGCCTGCTGTCGATCGTGCCCACCATGCGCTTTCTCTCCTGGAACAGGCAGGCGGGCGGCGACCCGTCTTTCGCGGTGTCGGCGGCTGAATTGGCTGCGGTGAAGAACTACGTCCGCGCCGAGGGCTTTGTCTTCCTGCTGATCCCCGTCTTCGCCGCGGCCATGGCGCGCGGCTACGGTTATTAGAACAGAAAAAACTCCTCGGCCGGAAACCTCTCGTCCAGCGGCGCGATCGGCACCAGCGGCGCCGGTATGTCGGTGGTCTTTTCCTTCGACTTGCAGATGTCGGCGATGACGCAGGCCGGGCAGTCGGGCTTGCGCGCCTTGCAGACGTAGCGGCCATGCAGGATCAGCCAGTGATGCGCATGGCGCATGAATTCGGCCGGGATGACCTTGAGCAGCCCTTGTTCGACCTGTTCGGGCGTCTTGCCCGGCGCCAGCCCGATCCGGTTGCCGATGCGGAAGATATGGGTGTCGACCGCCATCGTATGCTGGCCGAAGGCGACGTTGAGCACGACATTGGCGGTCTTGCGCCCGACCCCCGGCAGCTTCACCAGCTCGTCGCGATCCTGCGGCACCTGGCCCGCATAGTCGTCGATCAACGCCTTCGACAGCGCGATCACGTTCTTGGCCTTGTTGCGCCACAGACCGATGGTGCGGATATGATCGCCGACCTTGGCCTCGCCCAATGCCAGCATCTTTTGTGGCGTGTCGGCCGCCGCGAACAGCGCCTTGGTCGCCTTGTTGACGCCGGCATCGGTCGCCTGGGCAGACAGCACCACCGCGACCAGCAGGGTGAAGGCGTTGACATAGTCGAGCTCGCCTTTCGGCTCCGGCCGCTGCACGCAAAAGCGTCGGAAGATCTCATGCACCTCGGCCGAGGTGTAGAGCGAGCGCGAGGCAGCTTTTCGCGGCCGTCGACCAGGCGTCCGGCCGCCGCCCGCGACGGCGGATTGAGACTTTTTGACAGCTACGGATTTTTTCGACTTGGGAAGCGCCATATCCCTTCCTATAATATCCCCTCATGAGCGACACAAACGCCTCGTTCCAGGCCGACGAGCCATTTTTCCAGGCCTTGCTGACGCCGCACCGCTCGCTCGGCCGCACCGGCTTCCTGATCCTGATGGGAGCGCTTCTGTTCGGCTGGGCGGTGACGGGCGCCTTCTTCCTGGCGCATGGCGCCTGGCCGGTGTTCGGCTTCTTCGGCCTCGACGTGATCGCCGTCTACATTGCTTTCCGCGCCAATTACCGCGCCGCCCGCGCCCGCGAGGAAATCTCGGTGTCGCGCACCAGCCTCGACATCCGCAAGACGGCGCCGTCCGGCCGCTCGGAAAACCATCGCTTCAACCCGTTCTGGACGCGGTTTTCGATCGCCCGCCACAGTGAGATCGGCATCACCAAAATGGCGGTGGAAGCCCAGGGCAAGAGCGTGGCGATCGGCGGCTTCCTCAATCCCGACGACCGCGAAAGCTTCGCCACCGCCTTTTCGCGCGCGCTGGCGACCGCCAAGACGCGCTGAGCATGATCCCGAACCGAAGGTCCGCGTCAGCGAAAAGTGGACACCGGTTTTCGGACAAGATCATGCTCACGGCAAAATAGCCGCATCAGAACCGATACCGCAGCAGCCTGCCGACCTTGCGCATGGCAGGGATAAGCTTCCACAGGCCAATGAACAAGCGCGCGGACCAGCCAAGGCGCGCCCCTTGCTGCGGCTTGTAGGACGGGATCTCGCCGATGAAGCGAAGTTTGGGCACCGCTCGCTCCAATTCGCGCGGATCCTCGATGGCCCAATGGACCTCGGCGCCCGTCGCCTTGATGGCCGGATTGAGGCGCATCAGCTTCAGGCCGAAACGGCTGTAGGCATCGAACATCAGCTCGCCCCCGGCAAGATGCGAGACAAGCCGCGCAAGCAGCAGCGGTCCCTCGTCGGCGGCGAGATACGGCGTCAGCCCCTCGGCCACCACGATCGCAGGGCGATTGCGGGGCACCTCGGCCAGCCAATCCGGTTCGGTGACCGACGAAGCGACCAGATGGTAACGCTCCCTTGACGGATAGAGCCTGTGCCTGAGCTCGATGACATCAGGATAATCGACATCGAACCAGTCGACGCCTGGCAGCGGGTCGACGCGGAATATCCGCGTGTCCAGCCCGCATCCCAGATGCAGCACGATCGCGTCCGGATATCTTGCAAGGAAATCCGCGACGCAGACGTCCAGCGTCTTCGCCCTGATTGCGAACCCCAGCCCGAGATTGCCGTCGACCTTGAGCCTTGCGAAATCATAGTCGATCTTGCGCACCGCCTCGTCGGCGAAGCGATCCTGCAGCAGCGAATTGGGCAACCGGCTCTCCAGCGCCTTGCCGTAGAGCGTCATCAGCAAGGTTTCCCTTGCCCCGGTCAGATCAACCTTTTCGCCGGCCATCATTGTCCTCTTCGGCCCGAAGCTGACTCTATCTGGGTGTGGATGGCGGGAAGGCAAGTTTCGGGTGGTGGCAAAGCTCTGGAAGACCGATATTCGCGGTCAAGGAGATATTGCCATGAACGCCCAGATGATCATGAATACCCGCATGAAACCGACCGCGATCCTCCAGAACGACATCACGCCGGAAGGCAGCGACTATGACGTCGTGCGCCGCGCCATCGAGAAGATCAGCCTCGACTATCGCGACCAGCCCTCGCTCGAGGTCCTGGCCGAGGAGGTCGGCGAGACGCCGACCGGCCTGCAGAAACTTTTCACCCGCTGGGCCGGCCTGTCGCCCAAGGCCTTCCTGCAGGCGGTGACGCTCGACCATGCGCGCAGGCTGCTCGATTCCGGCATGCCGCTCTTGGAGACCTCGTTCGAGCTCGGCATGTCCGGTCCCGGCCGGCTGCACGACCTCTTCGTCACCCATGAAGCGATGTCGCCCGGCGACTACAAGACCCGGGGCGCGGGTCTCACCATCCGCTACGGCTATCACATCTCGCCTTTCGGCATTGCGCTCATCATGGTCACCGACCGGGGTCTCGCGGGCCTCGCCTTCTGTGACGCCGGCGGCGAGCGGGCTGCCTTAGCCGACATGTCCGGCCGCTGGCCGAACGCCACTTACGTCGAGGACATGTCGGCGACCCAGTCTTACGCCGCGCGGGTCTTCGACCCGACGCAATGGCGCGCCGACCAGCCGCTGCGCGTGGTGATGATCGGCACCGATTTCCAGCTTCGCGTCTGGGAAGCCTTGCTGCGCATCCCGATGGGCAGGGCCTGCACCTATTCCTCGATCGCGGCAAGCATCGGCCATCCCAGCGCCAGCCGGGCCGTGGGCGCGGCGGTGGGCGCCAACCCGATGTCCTTCGTGGTGCCCTGCCATCGTGCTCTCGGCAAGTCCGGTGCGCTCACCGGCTACCACTGGGGTCTGACGCGCAAACGCGCCATCCTCGGCTGGGAAGCGGGGCAAGCGTCGTGAAACATCGATTTTTTGGCATCTCATTGCGGAAAACCGTGTATTGAAATATAAATCGGTACAGTTCAAATAAACATATTGTCTTGCCCACGAAATGCAACCGGCGACAACCTCAGGTTATCGCCGGTTTTCTTTGAAGTTGCTTTCCGTCGTTATTTCACTTAACGCTAAATTAACCACGATAAAGCTGGCCGCCTGCGCCGGCCAGACAGCATCGGCGGCCCCCACCGGAAATGTGCTGTTCAACGGTACGATCACCGCGACCTGCACGGTCACGATCAACTCTAACGGCACGATGACCGTCAGCAGCAACCTTCAGTCGCTGAGCTCGCACAATGCCGGCGGCTCGGCCGGCAGCGCCCAGGTCGATACCACGGGCGGGGTATCGCTCAGCGTCGACCCGGTGACCACGACGTCCGTGCCGGCCTCGGACACGACGGCGACGACATGGACTCCGACCTTCGCCACTTCCGGCGCCCAGACGGTCGCGGAAACCGGCACTGCGACCGCGCTGACGGTGCCGGGCACATCGACGGTCGCGATCAATCTTGCCGGCACCACGAGCGGCATAAACCGCTTCTCCGCCGGCAACTACCAGGCAACGGTGACGCTGCGCTGCGAATAGCCTTCTCGCGAAAGGAGCGGTCCGTGAGAACGATTGCAATTCTGGCGGCGGGCCTGACCGCCGTGCTGTCTCCCATCGCCGCGACCAGCCAGTCGATGACGCCGATGCGGGGCGAGATGCGATCCTTCACGGATGCCTTCGCCGTTCGTGTGTCCCCGGGCAACCCGTACAACCAGCGCATACGTGTCGAGGTTCATGTCTATGACCAGGATTTCCAGCCGGTCGACGCCCGGATCACGCCAAGCGCCTTTCTTCTGGCCGGCCAGGCATCGCGTCCGGTCCTGGTGGTCGTCCCGTTCGACGGCGCAAACGAGCGTAAAGTGCGTATCTGTACCGAGAGTATCCCCTTTCCAAGCGAACAGACCCAGATAAGGGCACAGATATGCGGAAAGTTCTTCGGGCATCGCAGGTTCTGACCTTGTCCCTGCTGCCCGTCCTGGCTGTCGTAAGCCAGGGGCTTGCCGAGGATATCCTGAACCTGAACCTGAACCTGAACCAGAACCAGACCGGTTTCAGCCTGCCCGGCGTCAGCCTGCCCCAGGGCCAGGATGAGGTTCATGCCAGCGACGCACGACCTGCCGCTCGGCCGTTTCCGGCAGCGGCGCCTATCTCGACCTTGGTGTCATCCGCGGCAACAACTCGAGCAGCCAGGCCAACAGCGACATCGCCACATACGGCCGCGTCGTGATCCAGATTGGGCGGACGCCGAAACGCGTCGATTGCAGCCGCCTCTACGAGCTGGAGGTCGAGCGCCTGCAGCTGGAATTGAAGCTCCTCAAAATGGGCCTCGGCACCGATGGCCAGACGACGGGGAGCACGACGAACATCCCTGCCACGGGAGTCACTGCTTCCGCAGCGGCTCCCGCAGCTCGCTCGGTGCCGTCGGCGGGATGGGCCAATGAAGGCTGGAGCATCGGAGGCACGACCGGCAGTGAAAGAAAAAGAAGCGGAAATAGTCGAGCGCCGTTGGCGATAGCAGCGCTTGCCTGCCTCTGCCTCCCGGCACAGGCGGCGATCATCGGCACCTGCACGGTCATCATCGGTGCCTCGGGGACGATGAAATTGAACCCCTCCATCAACATCTTCGGCTCCAAGCAGGCCGACGGGTCGAGCGCCGGCGCCACCATCACCGCGAACTCGACGCTGTGTTCGATCCTAAACCTGCTGGACTGCTACACCGTCTCCGCGCCGGCGCCGGTCGCCTTCACGTCCGCGCCGAGCGGCGGCGACACCAATGTCACCTTCGCCTCCGTCTTCCGCCTCGATGGCTCGGGGCTGGATGTTTCCGGTAGCTCGCCGCAAAAGCTGAACAACGGCACCCACACCATGCAGGTCGATCTGACCGCCACGAAGTCTCCAGGCATCTTCCCGGCCGGCAATTACCAGGCCCAGGTCACCGTCCGTTGCGAATGATGCTGTGGGCCAGACGGCGCGGACAGCGACATGATCTGGCAACCGGCGGGCTTTGCGGCTAGCTTCGCGCCCAGCCCGCAATTACAGGATAAAGCGCTTCGCGTATTTCGCTGGAATTGCGCAAAAGCAGATCTTGGAGCAGGTTCGCCTTTCAGCGCAGGCTGACCGCTTCAGCGGGAGGCAGTTTTTTGATTATCGTTGTCGGCTCGATCAACCTCGACCTCATCGCCAATGTCGACCGCTTGCCGGAACCCGGCGAGACGGTGCGCGGCTCCGGCTTCGCCACCGCGCCCGGCGGCAAGGGCGCCAACCAGGCACTGGCCGCGACGCGCGCCGGCGCGCCGGTGCGCATGGTGGGTGCCGTCGGCAAGGATAGTTTTGCCGCCGAAGCGCTCGCCCTTCTCAAAGCCGGCAATGTCGATCTCTCCGGTGTCGGTCAGAGCTTTGCCTCCACCGGCACGGCCTTGATCCTGGTCGGCGCTGATGGAGAAAACGTCATCGCCGTCGTGCCGGGCGCCAATGATTCGGTGGTGCCGGGCGATGTCGCCAAGGCCTTCCTCAAAAAGGGCGATGTGGTGCTCTTGCAGCATGAGATCCCGCTGCAGACCGTCGAGGCGACGCTCGACGCGGCGCGCGCGGCGGGCGCCGTCAGCGTGCTCAACACCGCCCCCTTCCGTACCGAGGCCGCCGGCTTCGTCGGCAAGGCCGACTATGCCGTCGCCAACGAAACCGAGTTCGATCTCTATGGCGAGGCGGTGGCGCTTTCGGGGCGCGACCGCCCTGCTCGCATGCGCGACTACGCCCAAAAGACAGGCCGCGCCATCGTCGTCACGCTGGGTGGCGACGGCGTGCTTGCCGCCACGCCGGACGATTTCCTCACCGTTCCCGCGCTGAAGATCACGCCGGTCGACACGGTCGGCGCCGGCGACACCTTCTGCGGCTATTTCGGCGCCGGCCTGTCGTCCGGCCTGTCGCTTCGCGATGCGCTCACCCGCGCCGCCGCGGCCGGGTCGCTTGCCTGCCTGAAGCCCGGCGCGCAGCCGGCCATTCCGGTGGCAAAGGATGTCGACGCAGCCCTGGCGGCGGCACGGTAGCGGCCATGCGCCCCGTCACCAAACATGCCGTGCCGCAGGCCGGCGACATCTGCCGCCTCTCCGCCGTCGAGCTCGCCGACAGGATCAGACGTCGACAGCTGTCGGTGCATGAAGTCGTCAGCGCTTTCCTCGACCGCATCGAAGCGGTGAACCCGCTGGTCAATGCCATCGTTTCGCTGCGCGAGCGCGCCGATATCCTGGCCGAGGCCGAGAGCGCCGATGCGCATCTGGCGCAAGGCGGCGAGGCCGGATCGCTGTTCGGGCTGCCGATCGCCATCAAGGACCTTGCCCTGACCAAGGGGCTCAGAACCACCTTCGGCTCACCGATCTTCGCCGATTTCATTCCCGACGAGGACGAATTCTTCGTCGAACGCATCCGCAGGGCCGGCGCCATCATCATCGGCAAGACCAATGTCCCGGAATTCGGCCTGGGCTCCAACACCTACAATCCGGTCTTCGGGCCGACGCTCAACGCCTTCGATCCGGCGCTGACCGCCGGCGGCTCGAGCGGCGGCGCGGCCGTGGCGCTGGCGCTCGACATGGTGCCGGTCGCCGACGGCAGCGACTTCGGCGGCTCGCTGCGCAATCCGGCCGCCTATAACAACGTCTTCGGCTTCCGTCCCTCGCAGGGCCTTGTGCCTGCCGGCCCGGCTTTCGAGGTCTTCCATTCCCAGATGGGCGTCGAGGGACCGATGGGCCGCAATGTGCGCGATGTCGCGCTGCTGCTCGACGAACAGGCCGGCTATCACCCGCGCGCGCCGCTGTCGCATGCCAGCGAGGGGTCGTTCCTCGACGGCTTGGGGACGAAAGCGTCCGGCGGCCGCATCGCCTGGCTGGGCGATCTCGGCGGCCACCTGCCGACGGAACCGGGCGTGCTCGACCTTTGCGAGGGCGCCCTCGCCCGCTTCGCGGACGCCTCGTTCCACAGCGAGAAGCTGGCGCCGGATGTCGATTTCGAGGCGCTGTGGCAGGCTTTCGTCACCTTGCGCCAGGCGAGCAGCGGCTGCGGGTTGAAGGCGCATTACGACGATCCGGCAAAACGCAAGCTTCTGAAACCCGAGGCGATCTGGGAAGTGGAGCAGGCGATGCGCCTGACCGCGCCGCAGATCCATGCCGCCAGCGTCCGGCGCACCTCGTGGCACCGAACGCTGCTTTCGTTGTTCGAGCGCTTCGACCTCATCGCCCTGCCCACCGCCCAGGTCTTTCCCTTCGACGCGACCACCCACTGGCCGCGCGAGGTCGCGGGGCGGACCATGGACAGTTATCACCGCTGGATGCAGGTCTCCGCCTTTGCCACGCTCGGCGGCTGCCCGGCACTCAACGTGCCGGCCGGCTTCGACGACAAGGGCCGGCCCATGGGCATGCAGCTGATCGGCCGCCCGCGCGGCGATCTCGCCGTTCTCAAAGCCGGCGCCGCCTATGAGGCGACGCTGCCATGGCCGGCCGGCGCATGCTGAGCAGCTTCTGAACCGGGCGAGCGGCACCGCTTGCGCCGGGGGCGAAGCCGTGCATTGATCCGGCAGCCATCGCCGCATCACCTCTGTCCGTCCGAGGAAAGACCATGTCGCTGGAACTTTACGCAACCTATGTCGTCGCCTGCATCGTCATCATCCTGGTGCCTGGTCCGACGGTGACGCTGATCATCGCCAACAGCATCCGCCACGGCTCGCGCGCCGGCCTGGCCAACGTCGCCGGCACCCAGGCCGGGCTCGCCATCATGATCGCCATCGTCGGCATCGGCCTCAACACGCTGATCGCCGGCATGGGCCACTGGTTCGAATGGGTGCGGCTGCTCGGCGCCGCCTACCTGATCTGGATGGGCGTGCAGATGTTCCGCGCGAAAGGCGCGCTGAACCCCGACGGGTCGGCGAAGAAGCCGCGCGGCGGCTTCTTCCTGCAGGGTTTCCTGGTGGCGATCAGCAATCCGAAGACGCTGGTTTTCTTCGGCGCCTTCTTCCCGCAGTTCATCGCGCCGCAGGGCAATTACACGCTGCAGATCGTCGTCATGGGACTGACCGCGATGATCTTCGCCGCCATGTCGGACTCGACCTACGCCCTCGCCGCCGGCCGCGCCGGCCGGCTGCTGTCGGCCAGCCGCGTCAGGCTGATGTCGCGCATCAGCGGCACTTTCCTGGTCGGCGGCGGGTTGTGGCTGGCGTTCTCCAAGGCGAAGTGAGTGCCTCTCCTTCTCCCCTTGTCGGAGAAGGTGGCCGAGCGAAGCTCGGTCGGATGAGGGGTGTTGGACGGAGTGAGGCGTTGAGTTTCTTCCAACACCCCTCATCCGTCTCGGCGCTGCGCGCCGATCCACCTTCCCCCACAAGGGGAAGGAAGAAGCGGCCCTATAGCCGCCCCAACCGCTCCACCAGCAGCGCGAAGAAGCCGTCATGGTCGATGTCGCGCATCACCGTGGCGTTCTTTTTCCGCTTGGTGACGCCCCACCAGTCGATCACCGTCATGCCCATGGTCAGCTCCGATGCCGTCTCGACGCTGACATTGCAGTGGCGCCCCTTGAACAGCTCCGGCTTGATGAGATAGGCGATCACGCACGGATCGTGCAGCGGCCCGCCGTCGGTGCCGTATTTCTCCTCGTCGTAGCGCTCGAAGAATTCCAGCATCTCGGCGGTAGCGGTGCCGACCTTGGTGCCGAGCTGACGGAAAGCCTGGGTGCGCTTGGACGTGGTCAATGCCTTGTGGGTGACGTCGAGCGGCATCATCACGATCGGAATGCCCGATTTGAACACCAGATCGGCGGCCTGCGGGTCGACATAGATGTTGAATTCGGCGGCCGGCGTGACGTTGCCGCCCTCGAAGAAGCCGCCGCCCATCAAGACGATTTCCTTGATGCGCGGCGCGATCCTGGGCTCGCGGATCAGCGCCAGCGCGATGTTGGTGAGCGGTCCGAGCGGGCAGAGCGTGATCGTGCCGCTTTCCTCGCGCATCAGCGTCTCGACGATGAAATCGACGGCGTATTGTTCCTGCAACGGCATGGTCGGCTCAGGCAGTTGCGGCCCGTTCAGGCCGGTCTTGCCATGCACTTCCTCGGCGGTGACGAGCTCGCGCGCCAGCGGGCGGATGGCGCCGGCATAGACCTTGACTTCCGGCCTGCCGGCCAGCTCGCAGATCTTGCGGGCATTGTTCTGGGTCAGCTTCAGCGGCACGTTGCCTGCAACCGCGGTGATGCCGACGATCTCCAGCTCGGAACTGCCGAGCGCCAGCAATATGGCGACGGCGTCGTCCTGGCCGGGATCGGTGTCGATGATGATCTTTCTGGACTTGGGCATTTCAATTCCTTTGGGGAGTCTTTTTGGGCGGGATTTAGAGCATGATCCCGAACCGAAGGACCGCGTCAGCGAAAAGTGGGAACCGGTTTTCGGACAAGATCATGCTCCAACG
>NZ_VFUA01000170.1 GCF_006440735.1 Mesorhizobium sp. B2-7-1
AAAGGCATGGTGCATCAAGCCGCGACGCGCGACCAGGCGCGCAGCGATCTTGTCGAGCGCTGGGATCGCGACAGGCATGCGCAACCGGCGGCAAGCCGGATCATCCTCACCCACACAAACGATGAAGTGCGCGCGCTCAACAATGCAGCGCGCGAGCGCATGCGCGCTGCTGGAGATCTGGGCAGCGAGGTGCAGGTGGATGTGGAGCGCGGCGCAAGGAACTTCGCGAGCGGCGACCGCGTCATGTTCTTGCGCAACGAGCGGTCGCTCGGCGTCAAGAACGGCACGCTCGGCATCGTGGAGGAAGTCAGCAAACAGAGCATGACCGTGCGCACCGATGACGACAGGTCGGTTCGCTTCGACCTGAAAGACTACGCGCACATCGACCACGGCTATGCCGCGACCATTCACAAGGCGCAGGGTATGACAGTCGAGCGCGTCCATGTGCTCGCCACGCCGGGCATGGATGCACATGGCAGCTACGTCGCACTGTCGCGACACCGCGATGGCATGGAGCTGCATTACGGCGTCGGTGACTTCGCGACACGGGATCGGCTCATCCGCACGCTGTCACGCGACCGCGCCAAGGACATGGCGTCGGACTACGACCGGATCGACCCGGCGCAGAGCTATGCCGAGCGGCGCGGGATCACTTTCCGGCAGCGCGTGATCGACATCGTGCGCCGGATTGTTCCGGAGAAGCTTCGCGACAGGATCGGCGGGCTGCTGGACGGGTTGCGCTCGCCCGCAGAAGCCGAGCCCGGTCAGGACCGTGGGCACGGGCCGGGAAGGGAGGATGTTGGCGCGCAAATCGGAGATGCCCGCCCGACACCCGACAGAGGAGCTTCTGCTAGGGGAGCACAGCGCGACACGGATGCGCTGGTGCACCCTGAAGCAGCGTTGCGCAACGCTCGCACGAAGGCGCTTGTGCGTCATGCGCGCGCGATCGATGCGATCATGCGCACCGGAAATGCGGATGGCCAGGGCAGTCCCGAGCAGATGCGAGAATTACGAAATGCCCGCAGCGCTTTCGAGAAGGTTCGGCCGCATGGCTGGCGCGATGCCGAAGCGGCATACGTCAAGAACCCTGAGATGGTTCGTGAAGCGGCGGCCGGCCGGGTCAACCGCATTGTCCTGGCTCTCCAGCTTGAAACGGAAATCCGCACCGGATTGGATAGCGATCCGAGCCTCCGCGCCGACCGTTTTGTGGAACGCTGGCAACAGCTCGACCGAACGAGTCAGCACCAATACCGGGTCGGCGACATGTCCAGTTACAAGTCAACCCGCTCGGCCATGTCCGACATGGCCAAAAGCCTCGAACGCGATCCTCAACTGGAATCCCTCCTTGGCAATCGCAAACGCGATCTTGGCATTCATACTGATTCCGGCCGCCGACTCGGGGCGGAGCTCGCATTCAGCCATGGCATCGGCAGAGGCCGTGGCATTGGAATCTGAACACGTCCGATTCGCCGCCGTTTCCACGCCGGGGCAAGACGACCCGGAAAACCCTCTTGCGCGCCCGCAAGTGTCTGTCCTCTCTGGATCAGGAGCAATCAGAACCAGCCAGCAAGAGGCAGTGCGACCATGCCTGAACCAGACCGGATCATCCGCCTGAAAACCGTCCTCGACCGGACCGGCCTGTCCCGCTCGACCCTCTATCGCAAGATTGCCGAAGGCACGTTCCCGGCTCAGATCAGGATCAGTGTCAACGGGGCGGGCTGGCGCGAATCCGATATCAATCGATGGGTTGAGAGTCCCACTGGCTGGTTTGTTCGAATGGAATAACGCGCCACTACTTTTACCACCGATCTGCCGATTGATGGATGTCCATTATGGGGCCGACAGCAGAACGGCGGCTTCCAGGGGAGATGATAGTTGAAGCGGACGTCAAACGGCAACACGTCATCGCAGATTAGCGAGGTCAACTGGGCTGACGTCACGATGGGGTTGCGTCTGGCTGCCGTGTCTGTGCTCATGGTTTGATGTCACTTGTCTGAACGTTCGCTTTCCGGCCTTGACGAGGCTCGCCTTTGAAACTCTACTTTCCCCAGGACGCTGTGGCATTTGCAAGCGACAACAACAGCTCCGCTCTGTTGCCGTCCGTCCCCTTGATCAGGCTGGCATAATCGCTAATTGCCGAATCGTAGCGCTCTGAACCAACGCTGCGAAGGTAGGCAAGTTCGTTGAGGGCGCCCAAGGCTGGCGAATAACGTCACCTTGGAAGTCGGCTGCGCCGGTTTGTTGAGACTCTTTTATCCTCAGGAAAACAGGTATGGGAATGGTTGGCTCGCCATCGCTCAGATTCGGCAAGTCACGGGCGACATAGGTGGTGTAGCCGTTTGCGCAATAAACCACCGTGTAGGTCTTTTGATCGGCGTCTATCTGGAGTTCGAATGTACCACCCGCGTCCGAGACCGCTGACGCGAGCGGCTTCACGCCGTAGAGCCCGCAGTCTCCATCTCTTCCTGTCGGTTCTGAGTCGGGCCACGCTTTCACGCTCCAGCACTCGCCCAGGATGCTGATAAGGGTTGGCCGAATGCGCCCCTACGACCGCGCCAAGCAATAAGGGTGCAACGTCTGTTCGTGCAATTCCGCCCCGAAAGAGGCATTCTTGCCGGAATTGCAGTCGCGGCAGCACGGCACCAGATTGCTTGGGTTTACTGAATACGCAGGAAAGTTAGCTTTCGGCAGATAGTGGTCGAGCGTCCACGTATGCCCTAGGCCGCCGCAAAACGGGCACACCCCCCTGCTGCCGTAAGCAAGTCATCATTATCATTTCGCACAGTCCGCAGCTAAGCCGGGTGTCACATTAGGTTGCGCCGAGGAGCCGACCCATGAAAATGCAATCCCAATACATGCTGTCGCGAAATGCCATTTGGCTACTCGGTCGCTCCCAAGACCATTGGTTCTTGCGGTTCGAAGGAAGCTCTGGCGAGGGACACTCAAGCAGCGTCAGAAGCTTGACCTGCTCTGTTGGTCCTTCTGACAAATAGCGGAAGAACGGGTTGTTGTTGTCTCGAGACGCCAACACATCTCCTCCAAACTTCACATAGGGCGAGGTGTCGCCCATCCGCTGGAGAATGAATATTTCCACTGCAGCCAAATGCAGCGGATAGTCCGTTTCGTTGACCCCTGCGGCTCCAAGCGCAAGGAGCTCCGTGGGATAGAGGAAATCTCTGACTTGATCCGTGTCGATCCCAAAATCCTTCAGCACCTGCTTGCAAATATCGTCCTTTGTAGTTCCAAGATATTTTCCGACGACGTGCAGATTGGCGCAATCGACCGGCCGAAACGTGCATCCCTTCTTGTCTTGGTCGTCGCTACAATAGCGCGGCCATCCCTGCAGAAGGCACTTGTTCGCGTCAAACGGGTTCTCGACAATACAAGGGCGGTTGGCGTCCAACCATGTCCACCAACTGTCGTATGGCCCAACTATGTGCTTCGCCGTTAGGGCTGCCAGCACGCCGAGAGCTTGATCGGGTGCAAAAGACACCTGGTCGCCGGCGTTCGTCGCCGTTTTACCTATTAGCCGGGGCGATCGCCACCAGCGTCCGTCTGCGCTTTGAGCCTTGAGCACCCCGTCGCATCCCTCTTCCTCTCCGACCGCGCAGAGGAGCCCATTGTAAAGGCCCATATCGCCGTCTTCGCAAGGCGAAGGATTGTTGCCGTCTGGGGTCCGATGCTTGGAGGGAAACGATATCGGATCGGTACAATGATAAGCCTGTTGACGCCAAAAGGTCATTCGGTCAGCAAGCTGGTCGGCGCGGGCAGGCGGCGTCGGCAGGAACAAAAGGCAAAGGAGCAGAAAGACGACAATAGCTTGAATCGACTGTGAAGGACGCTGCATGGTCGCCCCGTTTCAAAAGAAAGATTGAAATTTCTTCTTTGTAAGAGTAACATGACGTGTAATTGTCAACAATGGGCTTACCGAATAATTCTTCCAACACATAGGAAGGATAGCGTATGCATACATCTTCAAGTTGGGCGACGACTCTTTCAATAGCAAAGGTATTCTCGGGCGCGTTGGGGTTGTCGGCATTATTTGCTGGCGAGGCGCAAGCCGTAGATTACAAATTTCCAAACAATGACATTGTTTTAGGCTTGAACACGGCAACGACAGTCCAGAAGATACTAGGACTTGTTGGCGGAACAGCCTATGAATTCTATTACAATAACAATGGCGAGATTTGCCCGCGCCCTCATGTGACAGCGTCAATCCCATACTTCCACTACACCTTGTCCGGAGCTGCGAACTTTATTCAAGGAACCAGCCAATCCTTTATGAGGATCAAGACGGGTTTGACCGTTGAAGTATCGGAATGCCTACCGTATACGGTGTCTGCCGGCATCGAATGTGATTCTAATCTGATGCCGGTCATTGGAACCATTGCGGATGGCGGCGTTGTGATTCGGCCGCTCTGTTTAGTCAATATCGACCAGGTGCCCGTCATCTTTTTCTTCACCTCACTTGAGAGTGGCTATCCGATAACGGTACCTAATCAATACAGGGTGACACTGCCGCCGGCGATCAAGCTCGGCGACTTAACGTTGGATCTGGCTTTCGCGGGATACGAGAACGGCACATGGAGCCGATTGGCCGCGCCGCTTGATAAGTTGAAGAACCTTCCGATGGGCGCTCGGATGATGGTCTCGGATGAGACGCTTCCGGACATCAAGGATCCCTCGAACTATGTTGTCGATCGCGGGCGATACCTCCTAATGGCTGGAACGTTGCAGCCAACCTTCTTCACGACGACTCAGGATCTGAATGAGGCAAAGACACAGATGCTGCCGTCGAGCGTGGCCTTCCTTTATGACCCCTACACGATCGCGTTCCTGCGTATTCGCGACGGGTTCATTGCGCAGCCCGAGTTTCCTAAGCCTCAGGATCCGCATTACGGCCTTCTTGGTGGTTTGTTTCCGCTCGCGGTTTCAGCGACGTACAAAACGACGGCAATGGCGCATCCGATTGGCGTCGAGCTTTTTTTAAACGCCATGAAGGTCAAATTTGACGCCGACGGAAATGGGAATCCCGCCGTCACGGCCGCCTTGGACGTTGGGTCGGTCAAGGTCGTGAACGCCGATGACGGGACACCGCTGAGCGCCAGTCTTCAGACGACATTGGGCGTTGCCGCGCCGCGACCGATGTACAATGGCAGCGTGCGTGTCGATTTGCAGAGCCTCACGCTCGACATTATGACTAATGACGGCCAGCCGATGACGATATCATTGGGGGATGCCGTTCAGAAGGTTCTCAACAACGCGCTTCCAAATTTGGCCGATATGGCTCTTTCGCAGACGGTGGATCTGCCACAATGTCTCGTGGCCGCCAACCCACCCTCACGAATCGAAGCCCTGTCCGCTTGCGCAAATTTTGGCGGAGCGCGCGAGGGTTTGATTTCGAGAGCTTCGGGAGCTGGATCATTCACGCTGAATATTGATCTTGCGAGGACAGCAGTCGTTGCGCAAAAGGGCGGTTACATTGAGCTCGATTTCGACAAGGCACATGACGATTGAGGTCGTGAACGTGTTGTGTCTGGCTGAGCCCTTGGGCCTGCAACCTCAAATCGCAGAAACTCCTGCTTCATATGCGGTGCTGGCGGTGCCCTCCCGCATTTGACTACCGGAGCCTGCTAATCTGTCGTGTCGCGGCTAACGCAAGGGGGGGTGCCTTCGGCGAAGGCGCGCGGCCCGGTCAACATTCCGCAGAAGGTCGCACTGAGCGAGTAGGGTCTACTCGCCGATCCATTGACCGGCCCAATATCCGTTCCCAGGAAAACGGTGGAGTTGACATTAACGATCGAATGCGGGCGCGAAGCTGCCGCACGCTCGCTACAGGCCCGTTTAACGCGCGCTCAAGCGGCTCGTAACTATGCCAGGACTAGGAGCCGTCTGGCTTGACCAATTCCAAGTGACTTACTCCTAACGCTTGGGCAAGTTCGTAGAGGGTAATCACGGTGGGATTTCGCCGACCGCGCTCAAGGCTACTTAGATACTGCTGACTGAATCCGGAGCGCGATTCGACCTCCTCCTGCGTCAGGCCTTTCTCTCGCCGAATACGAGCGAAGTTTTTTCCAACAAGCTGACGCATGTCCATGCGTCGACAATCGAGGTTTACACACTTTAAGTTTATCAACTATAATATGTATTCACCGTGGGTTAAATTCGCCTATTGAAGGAGGCCGTACCGTGTTGACGACAAAGCCGAATGTCCTCGTCGCAACCTGCCCCGACAAGAACATGCAACATGCAGCGCTACGCGACGCCGCGCTCCTGCTAATGAACGGTTGGCAGATGACACGGTATGTCTCCCTGCTGTTGTGCCGCGTGCAGCGGCGGTTGGAGAGCCGAATGATGGTCAATCCCGGTATTCGGGGATTGACTGGAGATTCTCTGAAGCGAACTGAAGGCCAAGCGGAGCACATTCGCGGGGATCGAGGGGCATATGCGGTTGCCCGGGAGGCCGAGGTCTTAGCGATGACCGAAACTCTCAAGCTTCAAGATATTATCCCCGAAGTGGCGGTTACGTCGCTCGCGGGTGTCATTGCCAAGTTGGATCGTCGGCGCTGATCGAGATATCGGTGACCCTACTGACTTCCCGTGGCCGCATATTGCTTCGGTGTTGCGCGACCTCAAAGGCGTTGCAGGTGAATTGCCTCCCTATCGGCCGGACCGCGCCTCCACACGCGCGGATGCCGCTCGCTATTGGCAGGATGCCTCTAAGCTGGTCGGGGCGATTGCGGACGAGGATGCTCGGCCGAACGCATCCGCTGTATAAGTCTCCCTGGACTGTCCAAGGCTTGGCGCGGTGCCAAGCTCCTTAACATCGGCATCTTGAAACTGACTGTTGCCCCAAAAAGTATCATCACCGCCATACACGTAGCTATGGCCGCAGTCGGTGGTTTGTTTGACAGACAACGGACGCCTGCCTGGACGGCGTCCGGCCTATGGCTTACCCGAACATCCTGCCGCCTGCTTCCGTGGTGCTTCCGCGACGTATTTCCTGGCCCCTTCGCGGAAAAATAGGGCGTTGCTAACCGACTGTTTTCACAGTATAAAAGTGGCGCACCCGACAGGATTCGAACCTGTGACCTGTGCCTTCGGAGGTCTGTTTCTTTATGAAGCTCTAAACGTCTGCCAGCGATCACAGATGTGATGCCGTCACGCAGCTTCCTTGAAGGTGGCTTTACGCTTCTTCTTCACCAGGATATCGCGGACAAACTTGTCCCACCGCGCCATGGCGGCACGCTTTTCCGGCATGTAATTCCAGCGATCGTAGCTCTTGGAACTGACGTCCTGCAGAGTGTGGTTCTGTAATCGGTCTCGGATCTCTTTTGAGAGCCCAGCCTTGCCGGCAAGCGTCTTCCAGGTTCGCCGGAGATCGCGGTTTGTCACGACGGGGATGACCTCGCGATCGCGTTGGCGCCACATGAACGAATAGAGCGTGCCATGGCTGACCGGCTTGGACGGGTCGGTCGCGGATGGAAAAAACCAGCCAAATTCATTCGGCTTGATCGACCCGATAAGTTCCGCCGCCAGCTTGGGCACGGGGATGGCGTGAGGCTTTCCATTCTTGGTCTTGGACCAATCGATAATGCGCTCGGCCGCATCCCATTGATCGACGTGTAGCCGAGCGATCTCCTCGACGCGCTGGCCGGTCAGCATAAGAATTCTTACGGCACGCGTGTAAGGGGGGTGGACTGGCGCATCGGGAGATTCGAGCCAACGATAGAGTCGGAGAAATTCCTCCTCATCCAACCAGCGCGTTCCAACTTTTTTCGGTTCGGTTGGAATGCCCGCAGCTGGATTGTAGACGAGACGAAAGCGACGGACTGAGGTTGTGCGGTAGTCATGCTCGGATTTCAGCCCCCAACTGTATGCCGATCGAATATAGCTGCGAACATGATCCGCCATAGACCGTTTGCCTCGCTGATAAATCGGGCGAATGAGGTCCCTGATCTCGTCAGGCTCGATGTCGCGGGCAGGGCGGTTGCGACCGAGCGAATCGGCGATCTTGTTCAAGCCCTTTTCGGCCTCCTTCCAAGACGGTTTTCCATCTGCCTTAAGCGACGCGACGTAAGCCTCAAACAGATCGGCGACCGTGCCGGGTCGCGTGTCGCCGGCTATCTTGATGCTGCGTCCCTTCTGGATCATGTCGGCGAAGTCGCGTCTGAAAATCTCGCGAGCCTGGCTGAGGCTCATTGACGGATACGAGCCGAGCTTTTTCTTGAGACGCTTTTGGTCTCGCCACTGCTGGGCCATCCAGTCCGCCGTTATGCGGGTCGGCATTGGCTTTATCACTAGAACGAGGCGGCCTGTTCCATGGCCCTCGCCATCGACAAGGTTCTGCTGCTTACTGGTCTCCTCGACCTGCTTCAAAGCGTGGCGAATCTCTCCATCGGTAAGGCTTGGCACTGGGGTCTCCCGTAGGCTTTCGAGTGGGATCGGCTGACGGGTAGTAGGGGTCTGCGGTTGGGTTCAAAACGGGCCTCGATCCCCCTAAAAC
>NZ_VFUA01000171.1 GCF_006440735.1 Mesorhizobium sp. B2-7-1
CGCCGACATCTACAACACCAAGCTCGGACCGGCGCCGACGCCGGTGATCTTCTGGGTGGCGGTTTCGGCCGCGCTGTCGCTGTTCCTGTCGCGCACGGTTTTCGGCCGCTACGTGACGTCGGTCGGCGAGAACGTGCAGGCAGCGCATTTCTCAGGCGTCCCGGTTGCCCGCACCGTGGTGCTCGCACACACGCTGGCGGGCCTGTTCGCAGGGATTGCCGCGCTGGTCCAGACGGCTTCGATCGCCGTCGGCAGCGTCCGGGTCGGCCTCGACCTGCCGATCCTGGCGGTCGCCGCGACCATCCTTGGCGGCGTCGTTTTCGGCCGTGGGGAAGGCGGCGTCTGGGGGCCGTTCTTCGGCGTGCTGTCGTTCGCACTGCTGTTCGTGGTGATGACAACCTTCGGCGTCGACGAGCCCGGCAAGCTGATCGCGCAAGGCATCATCATCCTGCTTGCGGCGATCCTCTACGGCATCAGGCAAAGGTCGAGCTGAGGGCGGGGCAAAGTCCGGGACGGCCAATAGTCAATCGCATAGGGAAATGGATTGGAGACATGACCAAAAGATCGATTTTGTGTTTTGGAGATTCGCTGACCTGGGGCTGGATTCCGGTCGTGGAGGGATCGCCGACGCATCGCTACGCCTATCAAGACCGCTGGACGGGCGTGATGGCCTCGCATCTGGGCGACGGATATCATGTGATCGAGGAAGGTCTGAGCGCCCGCACCACCAGCCTCGACGATCCCAACGATCCGCGCCTCAACGGCAGCGCCTATCTGCCCTCGGCCATCGCCAGCCACCTGCCGCTAGACCTCGTCATCGTCATGCTCGGCACCAATGACACCAAGTCGTTCTTCCGCCGCACGCCCTACGAGATCGCCAACGGCATGGCCAAGCTCGTCGGCCAGATCCTCACCAGCGCCGGCGGCGTCGGCACACCCTATCCGGCCCCGCAGGCGCTGGTGGTCGCGCCGCCGCCGCTGACTCCGATGCCGCATCCCTTCTTCCAGGGCATGTTCGCCGGCGGCCATGAGAAGACGGCGGCGCTCGCGGCTGAATATCGCGCCATGGCCGATTTCACGAAGGTCGATTTCCTCAATGCCGGGGATTTCATCACCACCGACGGCTGCGACGGCATCCACTTCACCGCGCAGAACAATCGCGATCTCGGCAAGGCGATAGCGGACAAGGTCGAGGAGGTCTTCGCGCGCCAACCCGACCGCAAGGTTGCCTGAGAATTCAAGTGTCATCGCGCATCGGCCCCTCCAGACCGATGCGCCGACTGCGGGACCGGCGCGGCACCGCCGGCCCGCAATTTCGGCAGGCTGATCGTGCGGGTCTCGTCCGGCCATGGAAACCATGAACGGACCCGATCCATGGAAAAAATGTTCGAGGTGGGGCCTTCGAGAGGCGGATCGTTCCTTCTAAGGCGGGCTAGAGTCTATAAAAATTATAGACATTAGATCCGGCGTCGACTTACCGAGAAAGTGCCACATCATGCCCAATCCAACCGTTGTCGGTTTCTCTGGAAATTTCACCCGGCCGTCGAAGACACGCGGTTTCGTCGAGCAGGCGGTCAGGGACATCGCGGCCCGCAACAACCTGTCCGCGAGCACCTTTGATATCGAAGACGTTGGCCCTTCGCTCGGCAGCGCCAAATGGGCGCGCGATCTCGATCTGCAGGCCCGCGATATTCTCGACAGGGTCGTCGACGCCGACGTGCTGGTGGTCGGATCACCGACCTACAAGGGCAGCTACACCGGTCTGTTCAAGCACTTCTTCGATCTGCTCGACCCGGCCTCGCTGAGGGGCAAGCCGGTGCTGCTGCTTGCAACGGGCGGCGGCGAGCGGCATGCCCTGATCGTCGAGCATCAATTGCGGCCGCTGTTCGGCTTCTTCGAGGCTCTTGCGTTGCCGACGGCAGTCTATGCGACGGACAAGGATTTCGCCGACGGCGTGCTGGTGTCCGAAGCGATCCGCAAGCGCCTTGCGCAGGCCGTCGACGAGGCAGGCTATGCGCTTTCCCGCCGCGACGCCGGCCGGCGGATCGCGGCGGGAAAGCCGAAGCACCCTGTTTGGCGATGCGACTGCCTCAGATCTCCGTGACGAATTTGGTTCGCAAGTAGGCGTCCAGGCCCTCAGTTCCGGACTCCGATCCATAACCGGATTCGGCCGGCTCGCCGACCACAGTCGACCTGTCGCCATTCAGGGCCGACAGGTTCTAGCTTCCCGGCACAGATCTCTCGCTTGCGACCCGGATATGCCGCTTCGCGTCGGTCTATCGGATAACGGATTGGTGTAGCTGGAGACAGCTGCAGGGAATCGACGCTTCATGACATCAGCCAATATTCTGATCTGCGATTTTGTCGGCCTCCGCTTTGGCGCGGACGGCAATCCCGACCACAGCGAGGTCAAGGCTTACATCGAATCCAAGGGTGGCGTGTTCCACCAGACAGGCGTCGCCAGGGCCGGAGCCCTTGACCGCGGCAAGCTGCATTTCTTCTACCAACCGCAATTGAGCACGCGCGACGAATTGTTGGCCGAGGCGGGCGAGGGCCGCTACGATGCCGTCATCGCCGCGGCGACCTTCATTCCGGCGGAGGCGAGGTTCCGGCTCGGCGGCGTGCGCATCGGCGCCGGCACCGGCAATATGGGTTCGGCATCGTGGGGTGGGGGCAGCGGCGAGGGTGGCGAAGCGCCGCTGATGAACACGCCGGGCATCAACAGCCGTGCCACCGCGCAAATGGCCATGAAGGCGCTGCTGAAAGTCAGGCCGGACCTGCCCGTGGACAGGCTCAGCGCGCTGGTCGCCGTCGGCCAGTTCGATACCGGAAAAGACCTGCGGCATTACCCGAGCGAGAAGCTCGAAGGCAAAAGACTGGCCGTCATCGGCTATGGCAATATCGGTCGCGAGTTCGCCAGGCTCGGCCAGGCTTTCGGCATGCGGGTCGCCATCCATGCGCGGCCCCGTCACCGCAAATGGATCGAGCTGGAGGGTTTCGACTACGCGGCAAGCATGGAGGACGCGGCGCGTGGCGCGGACGCGCTTTCCGTCCATCTCGGCCTGGGTGCCTTCGATGCCGGCCAGAAAAAATACGCCAACGCCGGATTGATCGCAGACGAGGTGCTTTCCGTCCTCAACCCAGGCGCCGTGCTGATCAATTACGATCGCGGCGAGCTGGTCGACGTTGCCGCGCTGGAGCGCGCGCTGGCGTCGGGGCGCATTTCCCATGCGGCGATCGATGCGGACCTGTTCAATAACGGCGGCACACTTTCGGGACCGATGCTGCCTTATCTCAGGCTGGTCGAAACCTATGGCCAGCGTCTGGAACTCCTCCCGCATGCAGCGGCCGACACCGACCACCCTTCCCGCGTCGCGGGCGCCAAGCAGGCCGTCGATCAGATCTATGCCGCCATCGTCGAGCATCGTGTCCACAATCTGAAAGGATCGCTGCCTCCGGGTTTTGTCGACATGGGAGCGAAAGTCCCGGCCGGTATCGGCGGCATCGATCCTCGGCATCTGGCGGCGCTGGCCGCCGATCGGGACGTGGCCGCCGACCTCGCCCGATCGAGCGCTCTCGTCGCCGCGTTCTGGGAACAAATCCTGGCCGCGTCCGCGCAGGAACGACCGGTATTGATCGCTTCCGGAGGCGAGGCATTCGCCGAGGCCGCGAACCGCCTCTCCACACTTATGCGCAGGCACCATCTTTCGGGGCCGTTCACTTCGGGAACGATCTGATACCCACTGTGCGGCGACCCGCTCGCCAAGCCTTTGAAAAACTTGGTGATCCCGACAGGAATCGAACCTGTGACCTACAGATTAGGAATCTGCCGCTCTATCCTACTGAGCTACGGGACCACGCGGCCCGACACATAAACGCTTCGGGCCGGTTCGCCAAGGGGCGAGAAGGCTATGGGACCGCCGGTCGCGGCGACCGGCGGATCGTCAGGCGGCCAGCGCGGTCTCGGCCAGCTTCACCCAATAGCTCATACCGTGCGGGATGACCTCGTCGTTGAAGTCGTAGGCCGGATGATGCAGGCCGGCGGAGTCACCGTTGCCGATGAAGATGAAGGCGCCGGGGCGGGCTTCCAGCATGTAGGAGAAATCCTCGCCGCCCATCACCGGCTGGATGGCGCGGTGGACATGGCTGTCGCCGGCGATGTTGGCGGCGACATCGCCGGCAAACACGGTTTCCTCGGCATGGTTGAAGGTGACGGGGTAGTTGGCGTCGTAATCGACCTCGATGGTGGCGCCGAAGGCGGAGGCGAGCCCGGCGCAGAGCGCGCGGATGCGCTCTTCCGATTTCTTGGCCACTTCCTTCTTCAGCGTGCGCACGGTGCCGGCGATCTCAGCGCTTTCGGGGATGACATTATAGGCGTCGCCGGCGTGGAACTTCGTCACCGACACCACCACGGCCTCGACCGGATCGGTGCTGCGCGAGGCGACGGTCTGCAGCGCGCCGACCAGTTGGCTGGTGATGACGATCGGGTCGATCGTGCCGTGCGGCATCGCGGCATGGCCGCCGCGGCCCTTGACGGTGATGGTGAATTCGGCCGTCGCGGCCATGATCGGGCCGGGCTTGATGGCGAACTGGCCGACCGGCAGGCCCGGCATGTTGTGCATGCCGAACACTTTCTCGATGCCGAAGCGGTCCATCATGCCGTCCTTGACCATTTCGTTGCC
Organism: Mesorhizobium sp. B2-7-1; assembly: GCF_006440735.1. Classification (GTDB taxonomy): domain Bacteria; phylum Pseudomonadota; class Alphaproteobacteria; order Rhizobiales; family Rhizobiaceae; genus Mesorhizobium. The sequence goes on from NZ_VFUA01000171.1 coordinate 4,683, forward strand.
ACCGCCGCCGCCTTCCTCGGCCGGCTGGAAGATCACCGCCACGCTGCCGGCGAAATTGCGCGTCTCGGCGAGATATTTGGCCGCACCCAAGAGCATCGCGGTATGACCGTCGTGGCCGCAGGCATGCATCTTGCCGCGCACGGTCGAGGCCCATGGCTTGCCGGTGATCTCGTCGATCGGCAGCGCATCCATGTCGGCGCGCAGCCCTATCGTCGGGCCATCGCCCTTGCGGCCGTGGATGATGCCGACGACGCCGGTCTTGCCCAGTCCCGTCACCACTTCGTCGCAGCCGAAGGCCTTCAGCTTCTCGGTGACGAAGCCGGCGGTCTGGAAGACGTCGAAATTCAGCTCCGGCGTCTGGTGCAGATGTCGTCGCCAGCCGGCAACTTCTTCCTGCATTTGCGCGGCGCGGTTGAGAATCGGCATGATCGTTCCATCTCTTGGTTGATTGGCGGCAGTCGGTTCAGAGCCGTTGCTCAGCAATTGTGAATGTATGGCACTTTGCCATTTTGACGTCACATAGGGTAAATAGCACCACAACAATGCGGTCCGGGGTCGAGGGTCGGGCCGAATTTGTGCTGGCGATGGGTAACGAAATCTTACGGACCCGGCAGCGACTACGGCAAGAGGCGATTTTCGGATTTGATCATGCGGCAAAGGCATTTCATCAACCTGTTGCTGGCAGGCGCGCTGGCATTTCCGGCGCTTGCGGGCGTGGCGCGCGCCAATCCCGTGGTCCTATTCGATCTGAAGAGTGGCTCCATTCTGGAGCATCAGGACGCGTTCAAGCGCTGGTATCCGGCCTCGCTCAGCAAGCTGATGACGGCCTATGTCACGTTCCGGGCCATCCAGGCCGGCGAGGTGGCGCTCGATTCGCCGATCAAGGTGACGAAACATTCGGCTGGCGAGCCGCCGAGCAAGATGGGCTTCAAGCCCGGCTCGGTGATGCGGCTCGACAATGCGCTGAAGATGATGCTGGTCAAGTCGGCCAACGACATCGCCATGGCAGTCGGCGAGAATATCGGCGGGTCGCAAGCCGCATTTGCCGACCGCATGAACGCGGAGGCGGCCCGGCTCGGCATGGTCGGAACGCATTTCGTCAATCCGAACGGGCTCTATTCGCCGGAACAGTATACAACCGCGCGCGACCTTGCCGTGCTGGTGACGGCGCTGCGCACCGATTTTCCGCAATACGCCCCCTGGTTCTCGATCGAGGGCCTTGCCGTCGGCAAGAAGGCGATTCCGAACTACAATCTCCTGATCGGCCGCTATCCCGGCGCCGACGGCATGAAGACCGGTTTCGTCTGCTCGTCGGGTTTCAACATGATCGGCTCGGCGACGCGCAACGGGCGCACGCTGGTCGCCGTGGTGCTGGGCGAGAAATCGGCGATCAGCCGCGCCGAAGCGGCGGCAAAGCTGCTCGACCAGGGTTTTGAGATGCCTGCGGCCACCTCGACGACCCTTGCCGCGCTCAAGCCCTATGGCGACACGTTGTCGCCCAACGACATGCATGACGAGATCTGCAAGAAGAAGGCGCCCGAAGAGCAGTCCGAGGCAGCACCCGAGGTTGCCGCCAAGGACGCGCCGAAATCGCCATACCGGGTGAAGCTCGACCACCCGACGCTGGTCGCGGTCGGGCTCGGCGGCGCGACCGGTCCGGCGCCGAAGGCTTTCGTCGACCAGGTCGATCAGAATTACGCCGATGTGCCGCTGCCGAGCTGGCGGCCCGACAGGCCGGCGCCGGCCGGCGCCGAGCCGCTGGCGACCGCCGCTGCCGGGGCGCAGGGCGACCAGTCGGCCAAGACGGCGAACTGATCCCTGCCATGGGCAGCAGCTTTCCCATTCCCGTTTCGGTGCTCACCGGCTTTCTCGGGGCCGGCAAGACGACGCTGCTCAATCGCCTGCTCAAGGATCCCGGGCTTGCCGATACCGCTGTGATCATCAATGAATTCGGCGAGGTCGCGATCGACCATCTGCTGGTGGAGCAGGCGTCCGACGGCATCATCCAGCTTTCCGACGGCTGCCTCTGCTGCACGGTGCGCGGCGACCTGGTCGACACACTCGCCGATCTCGTCGACCGGCTGCAGACCGGCCGTATCGCCAAACTGGCCCGTGTCGTCGTCGAGACGACGGGTCTGGCCGATCCGGCGCCGGTGCTGCAATCGATCATGGCGCATCCGGCGCTGGTGCAGGCGTTCCGGCTCGACGGCGTCATCACGCTGGTCGACGCCGTCAATGGCGAGGCGACGCTCGACAGCCATGTCGAGGCGGTGAAGCAGGCGGCGGTGGCCGACCGCATCGTGCTGACCAAGACCGACCTTGCCGATGCCGCCGAGATCGAGGCGCTGCGGGCGAGGCTGAAGCAGATCAATCCAGGCGCCGTCGTGCTCGACGTCAACGAGGCCGGCACGGGCGCCGCGGCGCTGTTCAATTGCGGGCTCTATAATCCTCAGACCAAGTCCGCCGACGTGCGGCGCTGGCTTGGCGAAGAGGCGGCGCACGATCAAGATCATCACCATGATCAGCATGATCAGGATCATCACCACGATCATGGCCATCATCACCATGACGGCGACGATGATCATGGCCACCATCATCATGCCCATCGCCACGACACGCGCGTGCGCTCGCACTCGCTTGTCCATGACGGCCCGGTGCCGTTCTCGGCGATCGAGATGTTCCTCGACCTTCTGCGCTCGGCGCATGGCGAGAAGCTCCTGCGCATGAAGGGTGTCATCGAGCTCGCCGAGGATCCGTCGCGGCCCCTGGTCATCCATGGCGTGCAGAAGGTCCTGCATCCGCCGGCAAGGCTGCCGGCCTGGCCCGACAGCCAGCGCGGCACCAGGCTGGTGCTGATCACGCTCGACATGCCGCAGGATTATATCCAACGGCTGTTCGCCGCCTTCACCAACAAGCCGTCGATCGACACGCCGGACCGCGCGGCGCTGGAGGCCAATCCCCTGGCGATTGCGGGATTATAAGCCGAAAAGACGCTGGCTCAGGCCGCTCTGCCGCGCTCGACCAGAAAGCGGTGGCCGCCCGCGACCGCGGCCGTTTCGACCAATTGGTGACCGGCATCGGCGCAGAAGGCGGGGATATCGATAACCGCGAGCGGATCGGTGGTTTCCAGCCAAAGCAGGCTGCCGGGCCGCATTGCAGCGAGCCGCTTGCGCGCCTTCAGCACCGGCAATGGACAGTTCAGTCCCTTGAGATCGTAGATGGCGGCCTGCCTTGCCTTTTGCTCATGCATGCCGTTATCCCAAAACCGCCTTCCACCCTCGGGTCAATGCCCGAGGGCATGCTTTCGGGCGACACGCATAGAAATCTCAGCCGCCGAACATGCCGAGCAGCTTCTTCTTCAGCTTCGACACGGTGCCTTGATCGGCGTCGGCGGCCTGCTCCGGCGCGGGCTGGACGGGCTCGACGCCTGCGGTGACGACCGGCTGCTGCGCCGCCTGCCTGGCGGCTTCCTTCTCGGCCAGAGCCTGCGCCTTTGCCTGCTCCTTGGCGGCCTTGGCCGCCTCGATGGCCGCCAGGCGCTGCTCCTCGGCCTTGCGCTTGGCTTCCTTCTCCGCGTCGATCGCCGCCATCTTGCGGCCGGCAGGGGAATCGATGCGGCCCATGCGGGTCGTTTCCGTCACCGAGCCGTCGGAATTCATCGAAGGCGGCTCGATCGGCACGCGCTCGCCGCGCGCGCGGCGCTTCGACCAGTCGGAAACGATGCTGGCTTCCTTGAC
>NZ_VFUA01000172.1 GCF_006440735.1 Mesorhizobium sp. B2-7-1
CGCGCCGCGGACCTCCGAGGGAGGGGATTGGCGGATCGCGAGGCCGTCGATCAGCACTTCGCCCGCCGTCGGCAGGAAAAGCCGGCCGATCAGCCGGCCCATCGTGGTCTTGCCGGAACCGATGCGGCCGATGATGCCGACCCGCTCGCCGGGCCGCACCGCGATGTTGAGCCCGCTCAGAACCTCGTTTTCAGTGCCTGGATAGGCGAAGCCGACATTCTTGAAGGCAAGCGCGCCGCTGCGGATCGGCCGGTTGACGAAACCGACCGTATCGGGGCGGTCCTCCGGCTGCGACATGATCGTGTTGATGATCCTGAGCGACAGCATGGCCTGGCGGAACCGGGCAAGCGTGATGGCGATCTGGCCGAGCGGCGCCACGGCGCGGCCGGCGAGCATCACGGTGCCGATGATGGCGCCTGTCGAGACCTGGCCTTCCGAGAACGCATAGGCGCCGGCAACCACCAGGGCCACCGTCACGAATTGCTGGATGGCGCCGGTGATGTTGCCTGCCGCCGCCGAGAGCTCCTTGATCTTCTCCGACGTGTTGGCCGCGTTCTTCGAGTGCTCGCCCCATTTGCGCAGCAGGTAGGCTTCGGCGCGCAGCGACTTGATCGTTTCCAGCGTCGAAATGGATTCGACCAGCAGCGCCTGGCGCTGCGAGGCCTCGTTCATCGAGGCGGCGACCCGCTTGCCGATCCGCCGCTGCGTGATCAGTCCGACGATGACGGAGATGATGAAAGCCAGCGCCGGTATGATCACCAGCCAGCCGCCGATGGCGTAGATGACAGCCAGGAAGACGAAGACGAAGATCGTATCGATGAAGACGCTGACCGTGTTCGAGGCGAAGAACTCGCGCACGAATTCGTATTGCGTGACACGGTTTGCATATTCGCCCGTCGACCCAGGCCGCGCCGAAAGCGAGGAATTCAGCACTTTTTCGAACAGCAGATAGGAGATCCGCAGATCCGCCTTGCGGCCGGCATAGTCGATCAGCGACGCTCTGGCCGTCTTGAGGAGCAGGTCGAACAGGATGGCCGCGCCGATGCCGAGCGCCAGCACCCACAGTGTGGCGATCGCCTTGTTAGGCAGGATGCGATCGTAGACGTTCATGGTGAAGATCGGCGAGGCGATCGCCAGGAGATTGATGAAGACCGCCGACAGCACCACCTTGGAATAGGTGCGCCAGAACGCCCCCATCGTGCCGGTCAGCCAGTGGCGCCTTTCGATCCGCGCGGCCGTGCCGACCGTCATCTCCTCGGCCTGGTTGGCATAGGTGATCGAAAAGGACGTGCCGCCGCTGATATAGCTTTCGGCGAGTTCCGACCTGTCGATCGTGGTGCGGCCGTTTTCCTGCGGCGCCGTCAGATACTGCCCGCCCTCCATCTCCGCCAGGAGAGCGACCGGCAACTGGCTGACGCGGAAGACGATGGCCGGAAGATCGAAGCGGCCGCGCAGGAAATCGCGATGGTTGAAATCCTGGACTTCCAGGCCGATCCGCTCGGCCAGATGGCGGATTTCCTCCGGCGCGATGCGCGTCTCCGGAACCGGCACACCGGCGAACAGCACGGTTTCCGCGCTCGGCCTGCCGAGATAGGCGGCAACAGCGCAGAAGCAGGCTTTGAAGGCCTCCTTGGGCGACAGGATGTTGGGTTGCTGGTTCACGATCCGCCCCGAAGGACCGAAGATCGATGCTTACATCGGCTACTTTTTCCTGACCGGCGCTAGGATGTCGAACGGCAGATCGTTCTTCTGCTCCGACGGCGTCCGCGCATAAGTCTCGGTATCGGCCGTAGCCGGCACACCGAATTCCTCACGGGCGTAGGCCGCGGCCTGCTTGGCCGGCTGGATGTTGAGCGTCTTCAGCAATTCTCCGGTTGCGGCCAGCAGCCGGTACTCGGCAAATAGCGACGCGTAGGACGACGTGTCGGCCAGCGTCGCGGTGTTGAAGCGCGTGTTCTGGGCATCGAGCACATCGAGCAGCGAGCGCTGTCCGACCTTGAACTGCTCGCGATAGGAAGCGACGAGCTTTTCATTGGTGGCAGCCTGCTGGCGCAGCGTCTTTGCCAGTTCGGCCTGGCGGAAGCGGCGGTCCCATGAGGTGCGGACGGCTTCTTCGATCTCGCGCAGCACCTGGTGCATCGCAAGCCGCTGCTCGCTGGTGCGCCGGATCTGTTCCTGCTCGTTGGCCTTGTCGATGCCGCCGCGGTAGAGGTTCCAGCGCAGCACCACCCGGGCCTGCAGGTCGCTCGCGTCGCCGTCGTCGCCGTCGATGTCATATCCGCCCCGGGCAACACCTTCGGCGGTGATCGTCGGGCCGTATTTCGCCCGCGCCGCGTCGACCAGCGAAGACGCCGCGTCGATATCGCTGTTGGCCATATGGACGCGCGGATTGTTCTGCCTGGCGAGCCCGATCGCATCGTCCAGCGACCGCGGCAGAGCGGCTGCGACATCGGCCGGCCGGGACGCGTTGGTCAGCGGCTTGCCGACATTCTTGAAGAAGCGGATCTTGGCCGCCTCGAGTTCTTCGGTTGCCTCCTGCATGCGCGCCTTGGCGGCAAAAAGGCGTTCCTCGGCCTGCTGCCGGTCGGCCTCGTTGAGCGCGCCGCCAGCGATGCCTTGCTTGATGTCGCTGAGGATGGACTGATGGAAGCCAAGGTTCTTCTTGGCCTCGGCCACGATCGAGGCCTGCAGCATATATTCCAGATAATCCTGGACGACCGCGAGCCCGATGAACTCGGACCGCTCCAGAACCCGGAAAGAAGCGCCGTCGACCCGCGAGGCCTGGCGGTTCAGTTCCGCTCGCCGCGCGCCGCTGTCGTACAGCGTCTGCGAGACGGTGAGGTCGGCCTCGTTCGGATAGAGGGCTTTGTGATCCTCGTCGAGCGCGCGCCGTGTATCATTGTCCAGCCGGCGAACGCCTGTCGACGCTTCCAGATCGACGCTGGGAAGATAAAGGCCTTTCGCCTGACGCAGCTCGAATTCGATCGCTTCGCGGTTCTCGATCGCCTGTCCAATCTCCGGATTGGATTCCACTGCGACGGCGACGGCTTCTTTGAGTGTGAGTGCGCTGGCGCTACCACAAGCCAGCATCGACACCGTAATGGCAAGCGCAAACCGCCAGCCGACGGTAATTTTACCCGTCCTGGTCATTTCTACCCCGTGACTATCCCCGCGCCATTATTTTTTTTATTGGCGCTTATTTGCCCAAGCCTGCCACCGGAGCTTTCGGCCAGTATCTATCAGATTTTTCGAGGTTGTGAGCATATAATGGATTAGACACACCTTAAAAGTGCGATTCCGGGCATTAGGGTCTAAGCCTGTAGCAAAAATGGCACAGAAACCGGGCGCGGCGGGTCATGGCTTTCCGGTTTGGAGCAGGCCGCAATCGCTTTTAAGACGGACCGTAATGGTTAATGGTCTGAAATAAATGGCGAATCGTGCGGTCGCCGCGGACAGACCCCATAGCGCTGGTTCTTCCGAAACTTAGTCGGTTGCGGCGAAAGTCGGAAAGCCGCGGGTTGTTGGGGAAAATCTGCTGCGACCTTGCAAAGCATGCGCAAGAAATCGCCATGTCAGCATGGTTTGGTTGGCAAACCCGGATCGTTCCCTGTATTGCGAGCCGGAGTTAAAAGTGGTGGATCTTCTTACCATGACCAATATCGCCTTGACCGGGCTTGCCCGCGACCTCGCCCGACGCGCCGCCGAGGGTAGGCCGGTGCGCGTCGGCGTCATCGGCTCCGGCGAGATGGGTACCGATCTGGTGACGCAGGGCATGCTGATGCCGGGCATTTCGATCGTGGCCATCTCCACGCGGCGCCCGCACACCGCCCGCGAGGCGATCCGCATCGCCTATGGCGATGAGGCGATTGCCGCCGAGGCCGAAACCGCTTCCAAAGTCACTCAGGCGATCGAGGGCGGCAGGATCGCCATCACCTCGAACGAGATGCTGGTCACCAACCCGCTGATCGACGTCGTCATCGACGCCACGGGCAAACCGGGCGTCGCCGCCGATTTCGATCTGATGGCCATGGAGCATGGCAAGCATCTGGTGATGATGAATGTCGAAGCCGACGTGACCATCGGCTGCTACCTGAAGCAGCAGGCCGACCGGTTGGGCGTCGTCTACTCGGTCGGCGCCGGCGACGAGCCGTCAAGCTGCATGGAACTGATCGAGTTCGCCTCGGCGCTTGGGCTGAGCATCGTCGCGGCCGGCAAGGGCAAGAACAATCCGCTCAACCATGACGCCGTTCCGGACGATTATCGAGAAGAGGCGGCGCGCCGCAACATGAACCCGCGCATGCTGGTCGAGTTCGTCGACGGCTCGAAGACCATGGTCGAGATGTGCGCCATCGCCAACGCCACCGGCCTGGTGCCGGATGTTCCTGGCATGCACGGCCCCAAGGCCGATCGCGACCTGCTGGCCAAGGTGCTGATTCCGATAGAGGATGGCGGCCTCCTGTCGAGGAAAGGCGTCGTCGACTACACGATCGGCAAGGGCGTGGCGCCCGGCGTCTTCGTCATCGTCGAGGCGATGCACCCGCGCGTCGTCGAGCGCATGGACGATCTGCACGTCGGCAAGGGTCCTTACTACGGCCTGTTCCGGCCCTACCATCTGACCTCGCTGGAAGTGCCGCTCACCGCCGCCCGCATCATGCTTTACGGCAAGCCCGACATGGTGCCTCTGCCGAGGCCGGTGGCGGAAGTCTGCGCCGCCGCCAAGCGCGACCTCGCCGCTGGCGAGACCTTCGATGCCATCGGCGAGACCTGCTACCGCTCCTGGACCATGACGATTGCCGACGCGCGGATGAGCCGCGCCGTGCCGGTCGGACTGCTCGAAGGCGGCAAGGTGCTGAAGCCGGTGAAGAAGGGCGAGCTGTTGACCGAGGACAATGCCGCGCCGGACCGGACGACGCGACTATACGCCTTGCGCAAGTTGCAGGATGAGATGCTCTACGGCGCGACGGCTATTTCCCCAGCTCTATAGACCTCAGCCGCGCCGCTTCAACGGCTTCGGTGACGAGCTTCGTCAGCCGGTCGCCGTCCATCAGCACGGCAAGTGCGGCGGCGGTCGTGCCGTTGGGGCTGGTTACCTGCTGGCGCAGCACGCCCGGTTCCTCGTCTGCTTCCGCGGCGAGCGAGGCGGCGCCGAAGACAGTCTGCATGGCAAGCAGCTTGGCGGTTTCGGCGGGAAGGCCGGCCTTCTCGGCCGCAACCGTCAGCGCTTCGATGAAGTGGAAGACATAGGCCGGACCGGAGCCGGAGACGGCGGTCACGGCGTCCATGAGGCCCTCGTCGTCGATCGTCGTCACGACGCCGCTTGCCGAAAGCAGTTCGGCGACGAAGCGTCGCACGTCGTCGGAGACCAGTGGGTTGGAAAACACCACCATCATGCCCTTGCCGATCGCCGCCGGCGTGTTCGGCATGCAGCGGATGACCGGCGCCAGCTCACCCAGGATTTCCTCGAAGGTCGCGACCGGCGTGCCGGCGGCGATGCTGAGAAAGCTGGTCCTGCCGTCGCCGAAGCGCTTGTAATGCCCGGTTACCTCGCGGATCACCTGCGGTTTCACGGCAATGACAATGAGATCGGGGACAGCTTCGGCTGGAATGCCATCGGCGTGGGCCGCGGCGCGGCAGCCGAGATGCTCGGCGCGCTGGCGCAGTTCCGCGTTGGGCTCGACCACGAACACCGCTTGCGGCTCGAGCTTGGCGGATTTCAACCAGCCCGAGAGCATGGCGTAACCCATATTGCCGCAACCGGCGAGAACGAGCCTGATCGTCATGAAACCCTCCGTAGGAAGGCTCTCCTTAAAGCAATTCCAGGAAAAGTGTGAAGCGGTTTTCCGTCTGAAATTGCATAGGACAAAGAGACGGTTGCGCCGCAACGGAAAAGGGCAGTGGAGGTCGATCGGCCAGGATCAGCTTGAAAGGCGAACCGGGATCGGCCGCAGCGAGACTTGTCTTAGGCCAAGCACGCCGAGCACGAAGAACAGCCAGACGGGATCGCCGCGGTGGAAGAAAAAGCTTTCGAGGAAAGCGTTCAGCGCCGTGAACAGCACCACCATCATGAAGAAATCGCCGAGGAAGATGTTTTCCTTGCGCGCCGGGATGCGCATGTAATCGCGCAAGGGGGCGATCAGGAAGGTGTAGACGGCGACGCAGAGCGCCGGGATGCCCATCAGCACCGCGATGTCGAGATAACCGTCATGGCCATGCACGATGGTGCGGATATCCCAGGGCCGGTCGAAGGGCTGGTCCTGGTTGAGCAGCAGCGGCGTCCCCCAGAAGCTTTCGTAGCCGTAGCCGGTCCATGGCTTCTTTGCCAGCATCTCGCCGGCGAACTCCCAAAGCGTCGTGCGTCCGGTATAGGTCAGGTTCGGGAAATAGATCGCCGCCAGGTGCTTGACCGGCGCGATGAAGACGATGCCGAGCGTGCCGACCGCCGTCGCGATGATCGCCAGCGCGAACAGGACCGGCGTGCCCAGCCGCATGCCGATGAGGCTGGGCAGCATGACGATCATGATCGAGAACGGCACCAGCCCGGCCGTGGTCTTTGAGCCGGTGTGGAGCATGAAGATCATCGCCGCGCAGAAGATGCCCGCGCCCCACCAGCGCTGGCCGCGCCGGAACAGATAAAGCCCGGCGAAGCTGAAACAGGCCATGACCGGGCCTGCGATGTTCTTGTGCGTGAAGACGCCGCGCCACAGGCCCGCATGTTCCGGCTCCTGCGAGTCGGCGGTGTGCAGCGCTTCGTGCGGGAAGACGACCAGGCCGATATAGGAAAGGCCGATCACCACGACGGCGGTGAAGATGACCACCCTGGCAAAGGAGTCGGCGTCGCGCGGCAGCACCAGGATCGTCGCCATGGTGATGATGCCGATCATGGTGAAGGAGGCGGCGCGCATCGCCGCGGGCGGGTCGGTGGCGAGCACCACCGACAGGAAGAAGAAGCCCAGCATCAGCGCCCAGGAAGGGCTTACCAGCGAGCGCACCACGCGCGGGTCGGCGAAGGCGAGCAGCGAGAAGATCGAGACAGCGCCGAGCGAGCCGAAGCCGAGCTGGTTGACGATGTCGCCGCCGTCGCCGGTCAGTTCCGCGCCTGCCGGCTGGAAGGGCCGGAACGAGACGATGATGACGGTGAACAGGAGCGCGGCGATAGCCGTGGCGACGCCGTCGCGCGTGAAGGCGGCGCTGAGCGGCGCGCGCTCAATTCTTCTCAGGCTGTCGGTATTGCTCATTGGCATATCCGAATTCGGCGAGCACCCGGCCAAGCGCGACATAGACCGGGTAGAGGCTGCTCGTCAGCGAGCCGGTGCGCGCCAGCCGGATAACGCCGCGCAACGGCGAGGCCGCAAGCAGCGCCAGGCTCTTCAGGAGAACTTTAAGGCCGGCAAACGGCGTGCCGGCCCGCTTCTTCTTTTCGACAAGCGTCGAGATCACGCCGTTGCGCAGGCTGCGGGCGCGGATCCAGTCGGCCTCGACACGCCGGGCCGGAACGGTCTCGTTGACCTTTGCCTCGGCGCACCAGCCGAGCACGAAGCCTTTCTGCGCGGAACGGCTGAGGAAATCGGAATCGCCGCCGCCCATGAAATTGAACCTGAGGTCGAGGAACGGCGGTCCCATGGCCTTGAGCACGTTGCGCCCGACCAAAAGGTTGCCGGACGAGTAAAGCGCCGGCACGCGGCCCGTTTCCCGATAGGGCGGCGCAAAGACCGGGTGCTCGGCCCATCTCGCGTGGCTCGGATCGGCAAAGATGGGCACTTGCGGCCCGCCGACGATGTCGGCGCCAAGCGTTTCGGCTGCCTTGCACATGCGCTCCAGCCAGTCCGGCTCGGCGAGCTCGTCATCGTCGATGACCAGAAGGTGCTTGAAGTTGGGAAACTGCAGGACCGCCGTCTGCCAGCCTGCATTGTAGGCGCTGCAATTGCCGCGCTCATGCGCGATGATCACCAAGCCCGGCATCTCGCCGCTTTCGAACAGCGGCAGCACCGCGGCGGCGCCTTCGCGCGCCTCGGCTTCGTTTTCCATGACGATGACGGCGAAACGCCGGTCGGTCCGCTGTGCCTTGAGCGAAGCCAGGGTTTCCAGCACCTGCTTCGGCCGCTTGAAGGTCGGCAGCGTCACGACCGCCTCGACGGTCTCGGCGGCAA
>NZ_VFUA01000173.1 GCF_006440735.1 Mesorhizobium sp. B2-7-1
ACCCAACGCTAACCGCTGCGCTCCCTGTGCAAAGCCCTCCTTGTGGGAGAAGGTGGATCGGCGCGGTAGCGCCGAGACGGATGAGGGGTATTCCAGCGGAGTGAGACGCCTGCTTTCCCTGGAACACCCCTCATCCGGCTGCTACGCGGCCACCTTCCCCCACAAGGGGGAAGGGGAAGTCGCGCTTACGCCACCTCGAACACAAACGTCTTCACCAGCGCTTCCGGGTCGCCGATCGCGTAGCAGCGGAACCATGGGCTCTGCTCGGCCAGGCGCCATTTCCCTGCCCGCTCCAACTCGTCGAACACCGCTTGAAACCCGCCGCTCTCGAAAACCTGGTCGCGCACGGTGAAGATGGCGTGGCCGCCTAGTCGCGTGATGCGCACCAGCTCGTGCAGGCCCGAAGCAGGCGCATGGCCGATGGTGAAGACGCCGGTCGAGAAGAAGGCGCGGAAATGCCGGTCGGGCCAAGGCAATGGACCGCCGAGCATCGCCTTCTTCAGCTCGCCATAGGCCGGCTTGCCGCCGACCTGGCGACTGCCGGCGATCTTCAGCATGTCGTCGGAGAGGTCGAGTCCGGCGATGTCGCCATAGCCCAGCGCCTTCAGCGACGGCCCCGACAGGCCGGTGCCGCAGCCGGCATCGAGCAGCGGCCCTTCGCCCGCCGGCACATGCCGCGCCACCCAGGCGGTGATGAGGAAAGGCAGGAGATAGCCGAGCGAGGCGGTCTCGCTGTCATAGGTCGCGGCCCAGTCGGCATAGGCCTTGGCGAGTCCTTCCGGCGTATCGGCCGTATAGACGGAATCCAGCGCCGCATTGGCCTTGTCGAAATTCATGGGGCGCGTCTCCTCCGCCGGATGCATGTGACCAAGGTAGAGCAATTCCAGGAAAAGTGGGAACCGGCTTTCCGTCCGGAATTGCGTCATAACAAAGAGATAGCGCGGACCTTGGCGTGCTGGCTATTCCTGATGCTGCCGGCGCAGCCGCTGTTCCAGCGCCCGCAGCGCCAGCGACAGGCCGACGGTCAGGATGAGATAGATATAGGCAACGATCGAATAGGTCTCGAAGAAGCGGAACGAGCCGGCGGCGTAGACCTTGCCGATCTGGGTGATATCGGCGACGCCGAGCACGGATACCAGCGACGAATCCTTGACCATGGCCACGAAGTCGTTGCCGAGCGGCGGCAGGATCATGCGGATCGCCTGCGGAAACACGATCAGCCGGAAGCGCTGCGCTCGGCTGAGCCCGAGCGCCTTGGCGGCTTCGATCTGGCCTCTCTCGACCGACTGGATGCCGGCGCGGAACACTTCCGAGATGAAAGCCGAGTAGCCGATGGTTAGAGCCATGATGGCGCGCCACAGCAGCGACACGTCGCGCACCAGGAGTTCGCCCATCAGGCCGGCGCTCTGCAGCGGCGCGGTCAGCGCGTTCCAGGCGGCGACGAAGGCCGGCGCGCCGGCAAAGGCGATCCAGAACAACAGCACCAGGATCGGCACGCCGCGGATGATCTCGACATAGAAGCGCGCGATCTGCCGCAGCCACTGCGACCCCGACAGCGCCATCAGCGCGATGCCGAGCCCCAGCGCGGAGGCCAGGGCGAAGGCGACCGCGGTGACGAAGATGGTGATGCCGATACCCTTGGCGACGGTGGCGAAGACTTGCGCGTAGAGGTCGCTGGAAGCGATAGCCAGGGCGGCGGCCAAAGCGAGGGCGAGAGCGGCGGCCAGCCACCAGGGGAATTCGGGTTTGGTGGAGGATGATGCCACGGCCATTAGGCGGTTTCGCCTGACAGGAAGTCCCGAAAGGGCGGCACCCAGGCCCCCCTCTCTGGCCTGCCGGCCATCTCCCCCTCAAGGGGGGAGATGGAATTTCGCGCGGGCTTTCGCCAATCTCCAACGTTGAATGAGGAGCACCGTCGGTGGAGCTGCCAATCTCCCCCCTTGAGAGGGGTGAGGAGAGGTCCGCGTAGCGGACGAAAAGCCAATGACTTGGCTTTTCGAACGACGAACGCCCGGAGCGACAGCGAAGGGCTGGGGCCGGCAGGGCAGAGAGGGGGGCCTTGGCGCAACGTCAGCGCGATTTCCTGCAAACCCACTGCGCGCACCAAGACGAGCCTACTGCCCCATCTTGTAATCGAGGAACCACTTTTTGTTGAGCTTGTCGAAGGTGCCGTCGGCCTTCAGCGCGGCGATCGCGGCGTTGACCGGCTTCACCAGGTCCGAGCCCTTCGGGAAGATGAAGCCGAAGTCCTCGGTGCCGAGCGGTCCGCCGATCAGCTTCAGCTTGCCTTCGGAAGCATCGACGTAGCCCTGGCCGGCGGTGCCGTCGGTGAGCACGACGTCGACGTCGCCCGTTTTCAGCGCCTGCACGGTCGCGCCGAAGGTTTCGAACAGTTTGATGCGCGGGTTCTGCTCGTTGCCGTCGAGCACGCTGTAGACGGCGGTGTAGAACGGCGTGGTGCCGGGCTGGGCGCCGATCAGGCCGTCCTTGAAGGCGCCGAAGGTCTTGGCGTCGGTGAAGCGGCTTTCGTCGCCGCGCACCAGCATGAACTGCTCCGAGCGCATATAGGGGTCGGAGAAGTCGACCTTCTCCTTGCGGTCGTCCTTGATGGTGATGCCGGTCATGCCGATGTTGTACTGGTTGTCGGAAACCGCCTGGATCATCGCGTCCCAGGAAGTGTTCTGGTACTCGACCTTGAAGTTCAGCCGCTTGGCGATCTCGTCCATCGCGTCATATTCCCAGCCGATCTGCTTGCCGGTCTTCTTGTCGATGAACTGCAGCGGCGGATAGGCGTTTTCCGTCACCACCACGACCTTCTTGCCGCCGAGATCGGGCAGATTGTCGGCGAGCGCGGCGACAGGCGTAAGAAGGCAGGCCAGCATCGCGGCCAGCAGCAGTTTCGACTTGGTCATGACAAATCTCCGAAAATGATCGGCCGCGCTGCAATCTCGCGGCTGGGAAAAATCCGGTGCCGACTTTAGAGCAATTCCAGGAAAAGTGTGAAGCGGTTTTCCGTCCGGAATTGCGTAAAAACAAAGAGATAGAGCGTTTCGCCGTTTTCGTTAGACGGTGAGATGCTCTATCTTGCCGCATGCGCCTTGCAAGCCGGTCCGCGCTGGCGCAGGCCGGCCAACATGCAATCCGATGCTCTTCGGGGATGGTTTCGAGGGCGAGCTTTGCGGCGGTCAGTCCTGATCGGCCGTGGCTTCGCGCAATCCGGCGACCAGGCGGGTCAGCGTGCCGTGCAGGGCCTTGAGCTCGGCCCGTTCCAGCGGCATGGCGCAGCTGAGCCCTTCCTGCACGTCCTTCATCCTGGCCCGCAGCGCCTCACCCTTGGCTGTCGGCTCGACCAGCACCCGGCGCTCGTCGGCGCTGTCGCGCCGGCGCGTCACGAGTCCGCCGGCTTCCATGCGCTTGATCAGCGGCGTCAGCGTCGCCGAATCGAGACCAAGTGCCGCGCCGAGCTCGCCGATCGTGCTCGGCGAATGCTGCCACAGCGCCAGCATCGCCAGATATTGCGGATAGGTGAGGCCGAGCGGATCGAGCAGCGGCCGGTAGAGCTTGGTCATCAGCCCGCTGGCCGAATAGAGCGCGAAGCAAAGCTGCTGGTCGAGACGCGGCACGGGAAAAGCCCCGGCGTCCTGCGCCGGGGCTTGCCTGGTCATTGTTTCGGTCTTCGTCGTCATGCAGCCTTTGCCGAGAGCGCCACGTCGATATTGCCCCGGATGGCGTTGGAATAGGGGCAGATCTTGTGCGCTTCCGATGCAAGCGCCTCGGCGCCCGCCTGATCAAGCCCCTTGATCTCGGCCGCCAGCGAAACGCCGAGCCTGAAGCCGCCGCCCTGGTCGTTCGGGTAGAGGCTCACCGTGGACGTGACCGAAGCGTCCTCAAGCGGCAGCTTCTGCTGGCGGGCGACGAAACGCACCGCGCTCTCGAAGCAGGCCGCGTAGCCGACGGCGAAGAGCTGCTCGGGATTGGTGGCGCCGCCCTTGCCACCAAGTTCCTTCGGCATCGCCAGATCGACCTTGAGCAGGCCGTCGCTGGTCTTGCCGTGACCGCTGCGGCCGCCGCTGACGTGAGCCTGGGTGCTGTAAAGTGCCGACATCTTTTGTCTCCATTTAATTTGTACACGATTAATTAGTGTACAAGGTAATAGGCTGTCAATCCCGGCGGATCGGCTTTCCCGAGGCTCGCGATCACAGCTCAGTGAAAACGAAAAAAGGCGGCCGAAGCCGCCTTTCCAGAAACCTGTCTTGCCAAATCTTATTCGGCCGAAGCAGCCTCTGCGGCGGCCTTCTTCTCGGCGGCTTCCTTGGCGGCCGTCTCGGCGGCCAGCGCCTGGGCGGCGGCGACCTTCTCGGCCTCGATGCGGGCGCGCTCGGCGGCCAGCGCATCACGCTCTTCGTCGTTCAGCTTGCGGGCGCGCACGCCGGTGTTTTCCGAAATACGGGCCGACTTGCCGCGACGGTCGCGCAGGTAATAGAGCTTGGCGCGGCGCACCTTGCCGCGGCGCACGATCTCGACGCCCTCGACCATCGGCGAGTAGACCGGGAAAACGCGCTCGACGCCTTCGCCGTAGGAAATCTTGCGGACGGTGAAATTCTCCTGGAAGCCCGAGCCGGCGCGGGCGATGACGACGCCCTCATAGGCCTGGACGCGGGTGCGGGTGCCTTCGGTGACGCGCACCTGAACGCGCACGGTGTCGCCCGGCTGGAATTCTGGCAGCTTGCGCTTGGCTTCGATCTTGGCGGCCTGTTCGGCCTCGAGCTGACGGATGAGATCCATCTCAAATATCCACTTCTTGTTCTTCCGACAGTCAGAGCGTCCTCAACTCGCCTTGCAGTTCCAATGACCGCTCGGCTATGCCCTTTGTCGAAACATTGGGCAGGGGCGACTACACCGCACTTGTTGACGGGTCCAGAAGATCGTTCTTCCGGTTCGGGCGGGCACATACAGCCATTTTGCCGCTTTGTCACGCCCAAATGCATGTCGCCCGGAACTGTGCGCGGTTCTGGCGCGACGACATGCATCAAAAAAAGGGGCCTTTGAGGCATATTTTTGCGGCTGATGGCCCCATGACATTGCCGCCGTGCCGGGTTGCGCGCGCCTCGCAAGCTTTCTAAGCGGGAAAAATGACTTTTTTCGATGCCGTCTTGCTGTTTCTCTCAGGTTTTGTCTCCGGCGCGGTCAATGCCGTCGCCGGCGGCGGCACCTTCGTCACCTTCGGCGCCATGACGCTGGTCGGCGTGCCGCCGATCGTCGCCAACGCCACCTCCTCGGTGACGCAGTTTCCCGGCTACATCACCTCGACGCTCGCCTACCGTGACGACATAAGGCATTTCTGGCGCCAGGCGCTGCTGCTTTGCGTCATCTCCGCCTTCGGCGCGCTGGCCGGCTCGCTCATCCTGCTTGCGCTTTCCAACCCGTCCTTCCGCGCGCTGGTGCCGTGGCTGCTGATCGCCGCGACCGCGCTGTTCGCCGCCGGTCCGTGGCTCAAGCCGACAGCCGGGCCGGAGCATCAGGCCTCGGTCGGCACGCTTGCCGGCACGCTGGCACAGTTCCTGACATCGGTCTATGGCGGTTTCTTCGGCGCTGGCATGGGCGTGATGATGCTGGCCACGCTCGGCCTGACCCAGGCCGGCGACTATCACAAGCTCAATGCATTGAAGAACATGCTGGCCGTGGTCATCGCGGCCATCGCCATCCTGGTCTTCGTTTCGGGCGGCGTCGTCGCCTGGCCGCAGGCGATCGTCATGATCCCCGGCGGCGCGCTCGGCGGCTATGCCGGTGTCTGGATCGCCAAGCGCGTCCCGCAGGGCGTGGTGCGCGGCTTCGTCGTCGCCGTCGGCCTGTTCCTCGCCTTTTACTATTTCACCAAGGGCTGATCCGCCGCCAACAGGTCCGGCCGCCGCTCCCTCGTCAGCTTCTCGGCCTCGGCGCGCCGCCACTCGGCGATCTTTTTATGATTGCCGGAGATCAGCACGTCGGGGATTTGCCTGCCCTCGAACTCCTGCGGCCGCGTATAGTGCGGGTGCTCGAGCAGGCCGTTCTCGAAACTCTCCTCCTCGCCCGAGACGGCATTGCCCATGACGCCGGGCAACAGCCGCACCACGGCGTCGAGCAGCACGAGCGCGGCCGGCTCGCCGCCCGACAGGATGAAATCGCCGATCGAGACTTCCTCGAGCCCCCGTGCTTCGATCAGCCGCTGGTCGACGCCTTCGAAGCGCCCGCACAGGATGACCGCGCCCGGTCCGGCGGCCAGCTCGCGCACGCGCGCCTGCGTCAGCGGTTTGCCGCGCGGACTCATCAGCAGGCGCGGGCGTGGATCGTCCGGCGGCGAAGCATGGTCGACCGCCCTGGCCAGTACGTCGGCGCGCATCACCATGCCGGCGCCGCCGCCGGCCGGCGTGTCGTCGACGGTGCGGTGCTTGTCGGTGGCGAAGTCGCGGATCTGGATCGCTTCCAGCGACCATGTGCCCGCCTCCAGCGCGCGGCCGGCAAGCGACAGGCCGAGCGCGCCCGGAAACATCTCCGGATAGAGCGTCAGCACCGAGGCGGCAAAGCTCAACGGTTGCCCCCGGCGTCCGTCGGTCCGCGCGGCCTGCCCTTCGGGTCGAAGCCGGAACGGCCCGGCGCCTCCCCATCTTCCTCGTCCTCGACAAGGCCGGCCGCCGTCGGATTGACCTCGACAAAACCGTCGGCGATCGAGACATGCGGCACCGCGGCCTGCGTGAACGGGATCAGTACGCCCTTGCGGCCGGCAAGGGTGACGTCGAGTATGTCGCCGCCGCCGAAATTATGCACGGCGACGACCTTGCCGATGACCCCTGTATCGTCCCGGACGTCGAGGCCGATGAGGTCGGCGTGATAGAACTCGTCCTCCTCGCCGTCGTCGGGCAGCACCGAGCGGTCGACGAACAGCTCCGTGCCCGCCAAAGCCTCGGCGGCGTTGCGGTCACCGACCCCCTTGAAGCGCACGACCACCACGGTGCCCGCCGGCCTGATGTCGTTGATCTGGAAGGCGCGGCCATCCTTGGCATAAAGCGGGCCATAATCGGCCAGCGCCAGCGGGTCGCCGGTGAAGGTCTTCACCCGCAATTCGCCCTTGATGCCGTGGGCGGCGCCGATGACGGCCATCTGTACGGGGTTTTCGAGCTTCGACATCGGCGGTGCTTCCTTTGCCCTGCTCTAATCCCCTCAAGCCATCATTTCAATGACGGCCTCTTCACCGCTTCCTAACCCGCATGCCTGAAACTGCAGCCATGCAGGAATTCCTCATCCCGGCAAAAGCCGACCTCCAGGCGGCGCGCGAAACCTGGCTGAAGACGCTGGCGCATGAGCGCCGGCTCTCGCCCGAGACGGTCGAGGCCTATGAGCGCGACACCCGCCAGTTCCTGCATTTCTTGACCGGACATTGCGGCGGCCCGCCCGGCATTTCCGACATCGCCGAACTGCGCCCGGCGGATTTGCGCGGCTTTCTCGCCAAACGCCGCAATGAAGGCGCTGGCGCCCGCACGCTGGGGCGCGGCCTTGCCGGCATCCGCTCGCTGCTGCGCTTTCTCGAAAAACGCGGCCTGGTCAATGCCGCCGGTGCCGTCGCTCTGCGCGCGCCG
>NZ_VFUA01000174.1 GCF_006440735.1 Mesorhizobium sp. B2-7-1
GCCGCTCGCGCCGCCGCTATTTCTAAAGCGCCCGTATATCTTAACCGCCTGACCTTCGATAAAAGCGACCGGTTTCGGGTTTACGGCACCCGATCCGCCGATGCAGGGCGCGGACGGCCGAAATGCCGCGCGGCATTTTCACGAAAATTCGACAAGGCAATCCCGTCAAAGCGTCGTCGGATGCCGTAAACCCGAAACCGGTCGCTTTTATCGAAGGTCAGGCGGTTAAGAAATACGGGCGCTTTAGAAATAGCGGCGGCGCGAGCGGCTTTCGGTCAGCTCGCGCACCGCCTCGCGGAATTCGCGCAGGCTGGCGCGGATGTCGTCGATCTCACCCTGGTCGGCGGGCAACTGGCGAGCGTCGCCCGGAACCGGCGGTTGCGGATGATAGGATGCCGGCGAGGCCGGATAATGATCCTCGTACGGATCGGTCCGACCATGGTCCGGCCGGTAAGAATAGGAATAGCCCTGCTCGTATGGCGGCTGAAAATTTTCCCGCGCCGGGCCTTCAGCCCGAGGATAGCGCTCTTCCAGGGTAGGCGCGCGCCAGGCGCTTTCGGGCGGGACAGAGTCCAAATCGACCGTATCAGCCGGCTCGCGCCGCACGAAATAGCGAACCGCCGAGGCCAGTGAGCCAAAGAGTCCCGGCCGGCCGGCGTCGTTGTCCGGCACCGGTGGCGGCGCGACGGATTGGACTGGGGCCGGCGCGACCGCCGGTGGAGGGATCGGGGGTGAGGCAGGCGGTGGTATGTAAGACGCGGCTGCGGGCGGCGTGTAAGATGCCGCCGCTGGCGGCGGCGCGAATGACGGAGCCGGCGGCGGTGTGAAAGACGGAGCCGGAGGCGGCGTGAAAGACGGAGCCGGAGGCGGCGTGAAAGACGCGGCCGGCGGCGGAGCGACAGGCGGGACGGGCGGCGGCGTCACGAGCGGTGGCGGCGCCGGCGGCGGAGCGGCGCGGTTGGAGTTGTTCTCCACCGTGGGAGCACGCTCATCGACTCCGCGGCGCGAGCGGCTATCGGCCGTCTCGCGCAGACTTGCATAGATGCCGCGCAGCGCGCCAAGACCGATGCCCGCGAACAGGCCGGCAAACAGGCCGGCCACGGCCATCAGCGCGCGCGACGGGCCCTTGGCCTGCAGCGGCGCATAGGCATCGGAAATGACGCTGATGTTGGCGGTGTTGATATCCTTCTGCTCGGCGGTTTCCTTGGCGCGCAGCAGGAACTGCTCGTAGACGGAACGCTTGGCGGCGGCCTCGCGCTCCAGCTCGCGTAGCGAAACCAGATTGTTGTTGACGTCGCCGCTCTGCACCTTGGCCTGCGCCAGGCGCGAGGACAGGTCCTGCTCGAGCTGGACCGAGCGCTTCAGGTCGACCTGCAGCGAGGACGCGATGCGCTGCAGCTCGGCGCCGATGCGCTCACGCGCGCCGGCGAGCTGGGCGTTGAGCGCCTCGATCTCCGGATGGCGCGGCCCGAGCTTGACCTCGGCGCGATCGGCTTCCTGCTTCAGCCCCGCATATTGCGAGCGCAGCTCGCTCATCATGTTGGAGTTGATCTCTTCCGGCAAAGTGCCGCTGAGCACCGAATTGACGTTCAGCGAGCGCGCCGAGGCGGCGCGGGCGTTGAGCTCCAGCGTGCGGGCGCGGGCGACCGAAAGCTGCTCGTTGAGCTTCAGCATCTGGTCGTCGCTGATCAGGTGACCCTGCGCGTCGACGAGGTCGTGCGTCGCCCTGTAGTCCTCGACATTGCGTTCGGCCGTCTCGACGCCCTTGCGCAATTCGCCGAGCCTGGCGGTCAGCTCGTCATTGGCGCGGCCCGCGGTGCTGGACTGGATCTCGCTGGAAATCTGCTTGAAGGCCTTGACCATGGTGTTGGCGATCAGGGCGGATTTCTCTGCGTTCTGCGTGGTGGCGCTGACCGAGACCACGAAGGTCTTGCCACCGCGCTCGACGTCGAGGCTGTCGTACAGAGTGCCGACCGCCAGCGCGCGCTTGCGCGCTTCGTCCGCCGCGCTCGCATCCTGCCGCGACAGGATCGAACGAAGCGTCGACATCAGGCCGAAGCCGCCCTTGCCCTGGCCGTTGAATTCCGGGTCGTTGGTGAGGTTGAGGTCGGTGACGACCTTGTTGAGAACGGTGCCCGAGGTCAGGATGCGGACCTGGTTCTCGACGATGGCGAGCGTCGCATCCGAGGCGACCACGCTCTGCGTCAGGTCGCGATCGGTAAGCTTGAGGTCGCGCGGGTCGACGATGACGTCGGTGGTGGCCTCATATTTCTTTGGCGTCGACAACGCGATGGCGACGCCAAGCGCGGCGCCCACGATGGTCGTCGACAGGATCAGTGCCTTGGACCGCGTGATGCCGTGCACGACCTGCATCGGGTCGATCAGCGGTTTCCATTCCTGGGAATCGCCGCCGGCCGGCGGCCGGCTCGTGTGACGCGGTTCGGTGGCGGCTTGTGGCTGCTGGTTCTCAGCCGGGGCTTCGTAGAGCGGCTCGGGCGACTCAGACCGATTTCTTCCGCGCCAGTCATGTTCGGGTTCGACCGGTTCCGATACCGGTTGCGCCTGATCATGGCTAAATCCGTCGGTATCGGCGGGTCGTGGATTCACCTTTCCTTCGCGTTCGGACCGCGCGGCGCGATGGCGCGCGGCGGCGTCCTCGCGCCAGGAGGAATTGGCCCGGTCGCCGATCGAAACCGTGTTGTCGTCGCCACGCATGGCTTGGCCGAGCGCGAGCAGGGAACGCTCGCGCCTCCAGTCATCACGGTTATCCCTGTCGACCATTGTCCTGGAACTTGCTTTCTGGCGGCTTGGGCGCGGCGGATGGCCAATCGTTAAGCCACGCTAAACAGGCATAGGAAACAAACGGTTAATTTTGCGCCTCGGCGGGCATAGTTTTTCGCCTCGTCCACGGCATTCCAGCGCCGCCAGGACAGGCGCCAGAACGCCGCGTTAAACTTTCCAGCCTATGTATCGCCCCGGATATGACCCAGGCCAGCGATATACCGCAAAGGCGGAGCTTCGCGCGGATCGGCCACTTCGTGGCCACCCGCCGGAAACTGGTATTCGACTATTTCTCGGCGATCAGCGGCGCCGGCGGTCGGCTGGTGTTTTCGCTGGCGTATTTCGTCGCCTTGGCCAACACGCTTTCGATCGCCGAGTTCGGCATGTTCGCGACCGCCTCGGCCGCCGGCATCATGCTGTCGCGCATCCTGGCCTTCGGCTTCATCTCGGCGCTTTACCGCACCGCCACGATCCGTCCCAATCTAATCGGCACATTCACCGCCGGTTTCCTGCTTCTCGGCGTCCTGTCGCTGCCGTTCCTCGCCGCCGCCTCCTACATCATCTACCTGATCTTTTTTGCCGGCACCGTGCCGCTGTCGGCCTTCGCCGCGGTCGTCTTCGCCGAGGCGCTTCTGTGGCGGCCGGTCGAGGTCGTGCTGATCGTCAACAACGGGCTCGGCAAGTTCGGGCGCGCGGCGGTGCTCGCCATCCTGGCGACGGCGCTGAGGGCAGTCGGCGCGGTGCTCTTCATGCTTGCCGCGCAGCACTCGATCGGCGTCTGGTCGCTGTATTACATCGGCGCCAACGCCGCCTCGCTCGTTATCGCCTTTGCCTTCTTCTATCCGCGCCAGCGACTGAGGCTGCGCGCCGCGCTCTATTTCCGCCGGCTCGCCGATTCCATCTATGTGGCCGGATCCGAAGTGCTGTTCTACCTGCAGATGGAGTTCGACAAGCTCCTGGTGCTGTCGATCGGCGGACCGCACCTGGCCGGCATCTACGCCATCATCATGCGGCTGGTCGATCTCACCGCGATCCCGATCCGCACCTTCTCGATGATGCTGGTGCAGCGCATGATGCGGGCGCCGGAGCTGCTGTCGCGGCTGGCGGTCAAGAGCGGCATCGAAGGCGGCGTGTTCCTGGTCTCGACGCTGGCGCTCATGTCGCTCGGCATCGTGCTGCATTTCTTCCCGAATGCGCTCGGCAAGAATGTCGCCGAGGCTGCACCGCTGGTGGCGCTGGCGGTCTGCGTGCCTGGCCTGCGCAATCTCGTCGAATACCAGGCCGAGCTTCTGTTCGCGCGCGGTCAGACGGCGGTGCGGGCGATCAATCTCGGCCTGCTCGCCGGATTGAAGGCGGTTCTGCTCATCTATGTGCTGACGACCATCCCCGACACGGCCAATCTGGTCCTGTCGCTCAACATCGTCTTCCTGCTGCTTTATCTCGCCTCGATGCTGTTGACTTATTCGGCGATGCGCCGGCCGGCGAAAGCGATCTGATTCAGGTGAGGCCGGCCTGCAAATGGCGGCTCCCTGCGCTTCCGGTGCTCACCTACTTTAAGTACGCTCCGCTCCGGTTTTCGGAATCCGCCATTTTCGGCTCGGCCTGACCTGAATCTCAGCGCGGTTTATTCAAGCCCGATCAGGCGGCGGATGCGGCCGATATCGGTGCCGATGAAGGACTGCATGCCGATCGCCGCCTGTTCCGGCGCCATGGTGTCGACGAAACGGCGGAACTCGTCGTCCGAGAGCGGCTTGCCGTTCCAGTGGACGCGGCAGAATTCCTCTGACCCATGGAAATGGCCGGCGCCTTGAAGCATATCGTCGACATAGCGGCCATAGATCATGCATTCGGAGAACTGCCGCGCCGAACAGACGACGCCGACCCAGTCGCGGCCATGCACCTTCTCGATGCGCTCGCGCATCGCGTTGACCGTCTCGCGGCGCCAGGCGATCAGCGTCGAGATGTAGTCGTGGCTCGATGGATTGGTGGGATCGATGCCGAGCGCCGCACCCGCATTGCGCGACCAGATGCGATGCTCGTCGTGTCCATCGTTCGACAGCACGCCGTCGCGCCGAAACAGCCGCACCTTGCCGTCGCGCCAGAAGGCGCCGGTGTCGAACGGTTTCAGGAAGGCGACATCGGAATCGCAGAAGACCAGCACGTCTTCCTTTGCCTGCCCGGCAATGGCGATGCGGCGCAGCTGCTGCACATGCCATCCGCGCAGCGGCTGCGTTTTGAGGCTCAGCCAGACGCGGCGGCGGAAACCGCTCAGCGGATCGTCGAAGACGCGCAGCCAGCGCGGCAACAGTTCCCGCTCGTCGACGACGCTGCGGCGGCTGCCTTCGAGCTGGCGAAACAGCGCGACGTCGCGATGCTCGGTCAGGATGTAATGATGCGCCATGCCGGTGACGTGGCGGTCGATGGTTTCGCACAACAACCGGCAGCGCTCGAAATCCGGCGCGTAGCTCGCGGTGACGATCGCGGCCAAGGGCGCGCGCGGCAGCGGTTCGATTTTTGTGGCGGTGTCCGGCACGAAGCGGCTGTTCACCGGCGCGCCTCCGCGGGCCGCGGCCCCAGCGACAGCTTCTGCCTGACGACGCGCCACAGGAAGACCGGGTTGCCGACGATGTAGCGGCGCCACAGGCGGCCGGGTTCGATCCACAGGCGGAACAGCCATTCGAGCCGCAGCCGGCGCAGCCATAAAGGAGCGCGCGGCACCGAGCCGCTCATGAAATCGAGCAGCGCGCCGACGGCGACCGGCAGCGTGCAATGGCGACTGTCGATGTGACGCTCGATCCACAATTCCTGGCGCGGCACGCCCATGGCGACGAGCAGCACATCCGGCCGCAGCCTGGCGATGCGCTCGAGGATCGCCGGCTCCTCGGTGGCGGAGAAGAAGCCGTCATGGATGACGACGAATTCGTGCTGCATGGCGAGCGTCGATAGCTTCGCGCAGGCGGCTTCGGCATTGGCGCGCGTCGTGCCGAGCAGCGCCACTGTCAGCGGATGCGACGAGGCCTGCAGGAAGGCCGGAATGAAATCGGTGCCGTTGAGATTGCTGGGGAACGGCGCGCCGTAAAGCAGCTTTGCCGCCATGTCGACGCCGACACCGTCCGGCAGGATGAGGAAGTCTTCCAGCGCCTCGGCGAAGACCGGATCGGTGCAGGCGAGGTTGGCGTTGTGGGCGTTAAGGAAGCTCACCTTGGTGAAGCGACGCTCGTCGATCAGCCTGGTGAGCAAGGTGATGGCCTCGTCCCAGCGTATGGCCAGCACGGGAATGCCCAAAATGGTCTTGAGCGTGTCGAAGCCGAAGGCGGCGCGCGCGGTGTGCATGTTCATGCGGCGACCTCCTGCCTGACAGCGCCGAGCTTCTCCAGGCCGAGCCCGATCGCGGCGTCGAGCGCCTTGAGCTGGCGGCGATGGAAGGCGCTGCCATCCACGTCGCGGACATTGGCGGCTGCCGCCTGGAGGGCGGCGGCGAAAGCGATCGGATCGTCGGTCACCACGCAGTTGTCGGGACGATAGCCGATGCCGCGCAGCGAGCGGCTGGTGGCGACGGACGGCAGGCCGAGCTCGAAGGTCTCGATGGTCTTCAGCTGCACCCCGCTGCCGGCGGTGCTGATCAAGGGAATGACGGCGGCGTCGCGCACGAAAGCCTGTGCGTCGGGAACCCTGCCGACGAAGGAAACGCCGGGATGCGGCGAGCTGATGCCGGAAGGCATGTTGCCCGCGATCCTGATGCGGAAATCCGGCTTCAGATGCGGCACGACCTTGGTCAGGAACCAATCGAGCCCGATGCGGTTCGGCTGCCAGGTCCAGGTGCCGATCAGCGCGGCGTCACAATCGATATGCCGCTTCACGCTGCCTGTCGGCGCCTGCGCCCGGGTTACAAGCGGCAGCACTGCCGAGCGTCTGTCGGAGGCGACGCCAAGTGCCGCGCGGTCTTCCTCGGCCAGCGTGAAGACAAAGCGCGCGGCGCCGCAGAGGCGCTCCTCCAGGACCTTGAGGAGCCTGGCCTCGCGCCGGAACATCCAGCGCTGGAGCGCGCTGCCGGCCGCGGCCGCATTTTCCTCGGCCGAACGATGCTCGACATTGTGCGCCACGAAGACGAATGGATGGTCGGCGAAAACCTTCTCAAAGGCGCCGGCGAATTGCACCGAGTTCAGGACATAGCCATCGAAGGAACCAGCGCGCTCGATGGCGGCGCGTAGCTCGGCGTCAGGCACGACACGCAGCTTGACGGAGGAGAAGGTAAGGCCGGACAAGACCGCCTTGCCCAGCCAGGCAAGCTTTTGCAGCGGCGATGCGCTTTCGGTTCGGACCTCGACGGCGTCGAGCACGATGGTGTTCTGGGGATCGGACGGGGCCTTTCCGGGCCAGATGAAGCCGATCACCGTCACGCGCACGCCGGCGCGCCGCAGCGCGTCGATGATCGCGGCGTTGGCAATCTCGTAGCCCGAGGCGAGAGCGCCATCAGGCACGATCGATGTGGCGAACAGCAGATGCATCTCACCTATCCTTGGCTGCAGCCGGTAGCAAAACGCGGTGAAGCCTTGATTAAATGGCACTGTCAAAGGCCGAAGACCCGCCTTTTCCGACAGCCAGGCGAGAAGGTGATTAACGAAACGTTATCACCGCGATGCTATCGAGGGCTCAAACCCACGCTGCGGGCGCGGATCCAGTCGGCCTCGACACGCCGGGCCGGAACGGTCTCGTTGACCTTTGCCTCGGCGCACCAGC
>NZ_VFUA01000175.1 GCF_006440735.1 Mesorhizobium sp. B2-7-1
GTTCAGGCCATTGAAGATGATGTCGACGCCTTGCGTTGCGTTGATCAGGGACTGGCGGTCCAGCGCGTCGCCGGCCACCGCGGTTGCGCCCTTGAGCTCGGCCGGCACCTTGCCGGTGCGGGTGACGGCGCGGACGTCGAAGCCGGCGTCGATGAAAGCCTTGCCAACCACGCGGCCGAGCCGGCCATTGGCGCCGAGGATTGCGATCTTGGTCATGTGTTCTCTCCGTTGCTTGCGTTCGCCCGGCTAATCTGATGCGTTCACCAACGAATTGAAATTGACCTGTTTCGGCGTTCTGTTATTCAAAAATGAATGAAGGAATTCGACTGGAACCTGATCAAGAGTTTTGTCGCGGTCGCCGATACCGGCAGCCTTTCGGCTGCGGCGCGCCAGCTTGCGGCCAGCCAGCCGACGCTCGGCCGCCACATCGCCGAACTGGAGGCGGCGCTCGGCGTGACGCTGTTCAGGCGTGGGCGGCGCGGCTACGAGCTGACCGAGGCGGGAAGCGCGCTCTACGAGCGCGGGCGGGCGGTCAGCGAGCAGGCCAATGCGTTCTCGTTGCTGGCGCTGGGTTCGGTCGAGGCGATCGAGGGCACGGTGCGCATCGCAGCTTCGGAAGTGGTCGCCGCCTTCGTGCTGCCGGGTATGATGGCCCGTCTCGGCGAGGAGGAGCAGGGCATCGAGGTCGAGATCGTCGCCTCCAATCAGGTCGAGAACCTTTTGCGCCGCGACGCCGACATCGCCATCCGCATGGTCCGGCCGGCACAGAACGAACTGGTGGCGCGCAAGGTCACCGACATTCCGCTCTGCCTATGCGCGGCAAGCGCCTATCTCGACCGGCGCGGCCGGCCCGAAACACCCGCCGACCTTGCCGAGCACGCTTTGGTCGGCTTCGACCGCAGCGACGAGATCATTCGCGGCTTCACCGCGTTCGGCATTCCGGTCGGCCGCAGCCATTTCCGCTTCCGGACCGACAACCAGATCGTGCTGTGGGAGGCGGTGCGGACCGGCAACGGCATCGGCATAGGCCAGGAGCCACTGGCCGACCGCGACCCTGACCTGGAGAAGCTGCTGCCCAATGTACCGCTGCCGGTCCTGCCCGTATGGCTCGCCATGCATCGCGACGTGCGCACCAGCATGCGCATCCGCCGCGTGGCGGACTTCCTGCATGAGGAGCTGAAGCGCTATTCGGCCGGCACAGGCTAGAGCATGATGCCGAAAAGTGTGAAGCGGTTTTCGGACGACATCATGCCCTATTTCTCTGATCCTAGAGCCGGATGGATTTCAGGTCGATCCGACCTGAAATCCATCCGGCTCGGGAGCGAATTCGGCCCGGTGAGCGAGCCCGGCCATCAAGAGCACGACGACCAGCAGCCCGGACAGCGCGATGAAGATCGGGCCGAAGCTCGAATGCTCGGCGACGAAGCCGATCGCCGACGGCGCCACCAGGATGCCGGAATAGCCCATTGTGGTGACGACGCTCATGCCGGTGCCGGACGACATGCCTTCCTGGTTGCCGCCGGCCGAGAACAGGATCGGCACCATGTTGGCAATGCCGAAGCCGCAGAAAGCGAAGGCGGCGATGGCAAGGTAAGGCGAGGGCGAGAGGCCGGCGACCAGCATGCCGGCCGCGGCGGCCAACGCCGAGCCGCGCAAGGTCGCCACCGCGCCGAAACGGTTGCGCACACCATCGCCCAGGAAACGCATCAGCGCCATGACGCCGGAGAAGGCGGCATAAGCGAGGCCGGCGACCGCAAGGTCGGCGCCCAGCTCCTGATGCAGGAAGAGCGCCGCCCAATCGAGCACCGCGCCCTCCGAGATCATGGTGAGCAGCGCCATCAGTCCGACCAGATAGACGGCCGTGTGCCGCGGCAGCGTGAATTTCTGGTGCTCGACCGCCTGCGGCCGATCATCGGCGATAAGGTAGCGAATGGCAAAGGCGATCACGGCAAAGGCGATCGCCGTCACCGCGACGGCATGGGGCAGATAGCCGTAGTTCTGGATCGAATAGCCGCCGAGCGCGCCGCCGGCGAAGCCGCCGAGGCTCCAGAAGCCATGCGAGGACGACATGATTGCCCGGGAGAGCCTTCTTTCAACCACCACGGCATTCGAATTCATCGCGACATCCATGCCGCCGATCGAGCCGCCGAAGATGAGCATGGCGATCGCCGCCAGGGGAACGTTGGGCGCGAGCGCCACGATCAGCAGGCCGAAGCTGCCGCAGACGCCGAACCAACGGGTTACGGTGCGCGAGCCATGCCTGGAGATGAGATGGCCGCACCAGGTCATGGCAATCACGGCGCCGACGCCGAACAGGAGGATCAGCAGGCCGAGGGTGAACCGGGTAATGTCGAGCCGGGTGAGGAACACCGGGATCTGCGGCGCCCAGCTGCCGGTGAGAAAGCCGTTGGCCAGGAAAATGCCGGCGACGGCCCAGCGGCCGCGCGTCGCGGCCTGCATCGTGGTTTGCACGCTCATAGCCCGAATCCGCTGCGCCAAATGGCTTTGCGCGGCAAATTAGATCGATTCAATTGGTAGTCAAGAACCGCGCTGGGGAAGTGCTTGGACCAAGGAGTGCGACCGTGGAGCCAGTGTCGTTCGTGGCAGGCGGTAGCTTTGGAGGTTTGGCACAAGCGCCTCTCCGTTCGTCATCAACGGGCGAAGCAAGGAGCGAAGCGACGCGCGCAGACCCGAGGATCCATTCTGTGACCTTCAACGTGGAGTGCAACGGTGCAGAATTCTGTAGTCGCTGCAACGCCTTGGCGTCACGGAATGGATCCTCGGGTCTGCGCGCGTCGCTTCGCTCCTTGCTCCGCCCAAGAATGACGAAGCCGGCGAAAGCGTTCGGCATCGCTCTAGTGATCCTTCGGGCGCCTTGCCTCGAACTCGGCCTTCTTGGCTTCCGAAGCCTCGGTCTGGTTGAGCGCCTGCCATTCGGCATAGGGCATGCCGTAGATGATCTCGCGCGCAGCTTCCTTCGACAGCGCGACACTCTCGGCCTCGGCGGCTTCGCGATACCAGTTGGACAGGCAGTTGCGGCAGAAGCCGGCGAGGTTCATCAGGTCGATGTTCTGGACATCGCCGCGTTCGCGCAGATGCGCCACCAGCCGACGGAAGGCGGCTGCCTCGAAGTCGCGTTTCTGGTCGTCGCTGAGTTCGGTCATGGGGAAAACTCCGGCCTGTCGGGCTCGTCACACGGGTCCGGTGCGCGAGCCGAACATTTTCACCGCATGTATATCGGGACGCCGGTCGATGGCGTCAACGATCGGCGCCAGGCGCTCGGCCCAGGCGAGGGCGCCGGCGCGGTCGGCGATCAGGTCCTGGCGGATCTCGATCAGCGCGTGGGCATAGCCGTTGACGATGGCGTGGCGGAACATGGTGTCGCCGCGCAGGGCGCCGTCATAAGGCTCGTTGTCGCCGACGACGAGGGACTTGTGCTGAGCCAGCATGTCGATCAGCGGCCGCGCCACGCGATCGTCGCGGTCCCACAGCACGCCGACATGCCAGGGGCGGACAAAACCCTGCATCACCGGCGTGAAGGAATGCACGGAGAAGATGAACGGCGCCTTGCCCGAGGCGTGCGCCACGGAGGCGATCATGGCGCCGACAGCGTCGTGGTAGGGCCGATAGAAACGGTCCAGCCGCCGCTCGCGCTCCTCCCGGGCTATCGGATAATTTCCCGGCACCACGGTCCCGTCATAGAGCTGACGGATCATGGTCGGGTCGTCCTCGCCCCGGTTGGGATCGATCAACAGCCGCGAGAAGCCCGCCAGCACCGCAGGCACGTCGAGCGCGGCGGCAAGCTCCCGCGTCACCGTCTCGACGCCGATGTCATAGGCGATGTGACGATCGAATTCGGACGCCGGCAAACCGAGACTGCCATACTCCTCGGGCAGGTCGCGGCGGGCGTGATCGGCCAGAAGCACGACGCCTTTCTTGCGGTCGCCCTCGACGATGTCGAATGGCGTGAAAACTGTGGATCGGGTCATCGGCTGAAAAGGGGATGGCGGCTGCGATGTGGTATCGTCATTCCACGAAGAGGACGCCGGCGCAATGCCGTTGTTTGGCCAAGGTTTCTGCAAAAAATCTCCCGCTGGAGGAGAATTTGCGCGACGGGCCCTTCTAAATCGATTGGAATTGAACAAAACGGCGCGTTGACATGCGACCGGAGTTTGCTGAAAAGGGGCTTCGAGAGATGCAAATGTGGTTCGCAAGGGGATCTGCGATGGGTTTTGCCGGCCGGTTGCGCAAGCGCTTGGCCGTGCCGTTGCTGATCATCGGCGCGGGATTATGCGCGATTTTCGCGACCTCGCCGGCTCGGGCCGACTTCCGCGTTTGCAACGCAACGCAAAATCTGGTGGGCGTCGGCATCGGCTATCGCGCCAAGGCCGGCTGGATCACCGAGGGCTGGTGGCACATCGAAGGATCGACCTGCAAGACGCTGATCGAGGGTCCGCTGTCATCAAGGTTTTACTATCTTTATGCAGAAGACGCCGAACGCGGCGGGCGCTGGGACGGCCCGATCAACATGTGCGTCGCCGAAAAAGAGTTCAAGATCGCCGGCGTGAATGATTGCGTCGCCCGGGGCTTCCAGCGCGCCGGATTTCAGGAATATGACACGGGCGAGCAGGCCAGCTGGATGGTCCAGCTGACCGACGAGCCTGCAACGGGAGGCGCGCCAGCGGCGGCCCCCGCTCCGGGAACAAACAGTCAATGAGACGTAACCGCAAGGTCAAGATCCTCGCCACCATCGGTCCGGCTTCCTCCTCCGAGGAAATGCTCAAGAAGCTCTTCGAAGCCGGCGCCGATGTCTTCCGCATCAATATGAGCCATACCGACCACGAGCTGATGCGCACGCTGGTTGGCCGCATCCGCGCCGTAGAGGCGGCCGTCGGCCGGCCTATCGGCATCCTCGCCGACCTGCAGGGTCCGAAGCTCAGGGTCGGCAAGTTCGCCAACGTCAAGGAAGCGCTGACCCTTGGCCAGACCTTCACGCTCGACGACAATCCGGAACCCGGCACATCGAAGCGGGTGTACCTGCCGCATCCGGAAATCCTGAACTCGGTCGAGCCCGGTCACCGGCTTTTGATCGACGACGGCAAGCTGGAGCTGAAGGCGGTAAAGAGCGACGGCAAGTCGATCACCTGCACGGTCGTCGCCGGCTCGGGCATTTCCGACAAGAAGGGCGTCAGCCTGCCCGACACCGACCTGCCGGTCGGCGCGTTGACCGAGAAGGACCGCGCCGATCTCGACGCGGTGCTCGCCACCGGCGTCGACTGGGTGGCGCTGTCCTTCGTGCAGCGGCCGGAGGATCTGGCGGAGGCTCGCAAGATCGCGCGCGGCCGGGCGCTGATCATGGCCAAGATCGAGAAGCCGCAGGCAGTCGCCCGGCTCCCCGAAATCATCGAGCTCTCCGACGCGCTGATGGTCGCCCGCGGCGATCTCGGCGTCGAGATGCCGATCGAAGCGGTGCCCGGTATCCAGAAGCAGATCACGCGCGCGGCGCGCCGCGCCGGCAAGCCGGTGGTGATCGCCACGCAGATGCTGGAATCGATGATCACCGCGCCCGTGCCGACCCGCGCCGAGGTCTCCGACGTGTCGATCGCCGTCTTCGAAGGCGCGGACGCGATCATGCTTTCGGCAGAATCCGCGGCCGGCGCCTATCCGGTCGAAGCGGTCGCCATGATGAACCGCATCGCCACCAAGGTCGAAGCCGACCCGACTTACGCCGGCATCATCAACGCGCAGCGCTCCGAGCCCGAGGCCACTGGGGCCGACGCCATTTCGCTGGCCGCGCGCGAGATCGCCGAGACGCTGAAACTGTCGGCGATCATCTCCTACACCGCGTCGGGCACCACCGGCCTGCGCGCCGCGCGCGAGCGGCCTCAGGTGCCGATCGTGGCGCTGTCGCCGATCCTCAACACGGCGCGCCGCCTGTCGCTCTTGTGGGGCACGCATTGCGTCGTCTCGCCGGACGCGACCGACCTCGACGACATGGTCGACCGGGCCTGCCGCATCGCGCTGGAAGAAGGTTTCGGCAAGCCGGGCGACCGGGTGATCATCACGGCCGGTGTGCCGCTCAGGACACCCGGCTCGACCAATATGCTGCGCATTGCGTATGTGGGGTCGGACACGCATTAGGTATGTCGATATTCAGGTGAGGCCGGCCTGCAAGTAGCGACTTCCTGCGCTTCCGGTGCTCACGTACTTTAAGTACGCTCCGCTCCGGTTCTCGGAAGTCACTACTTTCGACTCGGCCTGACCTGAATCTCGATATACCCAGCCGTCTTCGCGGTGGCATTCAGGAACCAATCTCTGAAATTTCAGGTCGGCGCCAACTCGGCGTCGGGTACTTCGATGTCCGGACATTTGCCGTCATTATAGGCATCGCTGGCGATCCGGGCCTCCACGGTCCTGGCCATCGCTTCTAGGTCGACATCTTGGCCTACGACTTTCTCGATCGCGCCGACGACGAGGCCGGGCGTGATCCAGTCCGGCTTGTGGCCGAGATTGTGGACCCAGACCAGCTCGGCGCCGGGAATGTCGCGCTTAAGGCCGATGGAATGGATCGTGGCATAGACCACCTTGTCGCGGTCGCCCGAGATGACGACCGTCGGCGCCTTGATCTCGCGGTAAGCGGGTGAGGCGGCGCGGACATAGTCGTAGAGCTGGGCGACATCGCGGGCATTGGCGCGGAAGGCGGACGGCCGCAGCACCAGCGGGATCGAGGCCTCGCCGATGTAATTGTCCGGCGGGTTGTTGGGTGAAAAGACGCAAGCCGTCGCATTGCCGATCTGCAGCATGCCGGCCGGATAGGCGAGCGTTTCGGAAAACAGCCAGCCGATCGCCGGCGTGGCGGTGAGCTTGTAATACCAGGCGGTCGCGCCGCCCGGCCATGGATGCGTGGCGGGCGAAAGAAAGACCAGTCCCAGCGTCTTTTCGGGATGCTGGCGGGCGAATGCCGTGATGATCGCGCCGCCGAAGGAATGCGCGACGATGACTGCCTTTTCGATGCCGAGGCGATCCATCAGCGTGGCAATGGTGTCCGCCTGAGCGGCCAAGGTTTCATTGTCGCCGCGCTCCGACCAGCCGAGGCCCGGGCGGTCGAGGAACAGCATCTCGGCGCGGCGCTCGATCAGGGGCTTCAGCGGCAGCATCTGGTCTTTCAGATTGGCGCTGGCGCCATGGATGAAGACGACCGGCGGCAGGTCGGCGCCGGCCGGCGCCGGGATATGGACATAGTGGATGCGCGCGCCGTCGATCTCGGCGAATGCCCCGACAGGCGGGTTGCGCCGCTCGATCGACCAGACGCCGGCGCGGGTGACGCCGGCCAGGGCAAAGAGGAGCGCGACGAGGAAGAGGAGGGCGGCGCAGATGAGGTTCATACGGGGAGATATACGGGAGTGGGGCGGAATTAGTT
>NZ_VFUA01000176.1 GCF_006440735.1 Mesorhizobium sp. B2-7-1
CGGCCAGATCAGAGCGATGATCTTCGTTGACGAGGCTGGCGCCCTCGATGCGGCGCTGCGCGCCAGAGATGAAATTCGATCGGGTCACAGGCGCGGTCCGCTGCATGGCATTCCCATCGCCATCAAGGATGTACTCGATGTTGAGAATTGGCCGACGACGGCAGGATCGCGTTTGTTTGGCAATCGCCTTGCCCACAACACTGCGACGTGCGTAGCCAACCTTCAGGCGGCAGGCGCAATTGTCATCGGCAAGACAAACTTGCACGAATTGTGCGTCGGCGGACATGACAATCCTTGGTTCGGCAAGGTCGTCAACCCGCTCGACGAAAGCCGCGGAACTGGCGGCACCAGCAGTGGATCGGCTGCCGCGGTTGCAGCTGGCTTTTGCGCGGTCGCGATCGGCACGGACACCGGTGGTTCAAACCGTTCTCCGGCCGCTGCAACGGGTTTGTTTGGCTATAAGCCGACGAACGGTCTGATCGACACAAACGGCGTCATGGGCACAGCACCATCATTGGATTGCGTCGGGGTTCTCGCGCACTCGGTAGATGACGTTCGCCTGGTTGGCGAAGCTCTGGCCGGCAAGCAGCTTAGTCCATCAAGGAACGCTTACAGCGGATCGCGAGACAGCATTACGATCGGCGTCTGCCCTGATCTGGTTGGCGCTCCAGTCGACAGCGCCGTCGAAACTGCCTTGGCCGCGATGCTAAATCATCCATTGGTCCGCACGATCGAAATGTCCTTTGACGACACAGAAGCATTCGTCAGCGCCGGTATGACAATCCTGCAATACGAATTTGCAAAAGCGTACCGTGCTGCTGTCGAGCGGAACCCGGATCTGGTCGGCGATGGGGTTCGCGCGTTCCTCCAGGAGAGCATCCGAGTCAGTGCGGGCGAGTATGATCAAGCTGTAGAAATCCGCGACGGCGCGCGCAGGCACCTTCTGGAGAAAATGACGGCTCTGGATGCCTTGGTGATCCCGACTGCGCCGGGATCCGCGCCCCGGCTTTCCGACGAACTCACACAGGTGAACGGTGAAATGGTGGCTTGGGGTATGGCCGGCGGTCGATTTCGTCGCTGGGCAAATATGCTCGGCGTGCCGGCTCTGGCGATCCCGCTGCAAGTTCCCAACGATCTGCCAGTCTCCGTGCAACTCGCCGCTTTTCCCGGCCGCGACGCCACCCTGCTCGACCTCGCCGATATGCTGACGGACCATTGACGCCTCTTCAGATCAGCAAAGTTCATAACCCCTAGGAATAAACTTCATTCGCATATCTTATTGGAATATCTGGAGCCGCCCGCTAGCATTGGCGCGGCCGAAAGGTAGGCTGGATCCACGAGACGAGGGAAGCGCCAGTGAAGGCCTACGAACGGGACGCGGTTGCGAAGGAGGCGGAGTTTACGCCTCGCGAGATCGAGGTTTTCGCCTCCGTGATGCTGCATGGAACGACGACCAAGGCAGCCGATGCTCTGGACATCACGCAGCCCGCTGTCAGCAAGATGCTCCAGCACCTCACCGAAAAGGCGGATTTCCAGCTCTTCCGAAAAAGCCGGCAACGATTGATCCCTACTCCTGAAGCGCACATGCTGTATGCCGAGGTGCAGCGCGTCTTCGAGTCCGCACGCGGCATCTCCCGGGCTGCAAGGGAAATCCGCGAACTGCGCAGCGGCAGACTGAACATCTGCGCGCTCCCCGCCTTCGGTTCAACGATCCTGCCTTCGATCATAACGAGCTTCTCAAAACAGCACCCATCCGTGTCCATTTCGCTGGACATCCGTAGCTCCGCGACCGTTGTGCAAAGAGCTGGCCGAAATCAGCTCGACATCGGCATCGGAGTCACGTCATCGGAAGAAAACCCGTCGATCGTGAGACGCGCTCTGACCGCGACGCCGCCCGTATGTGTAATGCCAGCGGGACATCCGCTGTCTCAGCTTGCAGTGATCCAGGCTGACGATCTCGATGGCCTCGACTTCATATCGATGGGCTCCGCCGATCCGATGCGGCGGCAACTCGATTCGCTTTGCGAGAAACGGGGTGTCAGCCGCCTGCTCAAAGTGGAGGCCAGCCTGTCCGGCGCCTGTATTGCGCTTGCTGCCTCCGGCGCCGGCGTGACGGTCGTCGACCGGCTTTCTGCCTGGATGGCGCGCGACCAGCCGATCGAGATCAGGGACTTTCGGCCGCATCTCGATCTGAACCTGAGCGTTTATCGGCCCTGGGGTGTCATTGCATCAACGGCCGCGGACGCCTTTACAGAGCATCTCATTCAAACGACGCGGAGCTTCATGAACGGCGTCGACGCTGGAATAGCCGCCTTGGGGTCTAAATAGGACCAAATCCTGGCATGGCCGGAGGCGATGGTCCTCCGCAAGACCACCAAGGCGGTCTCGCAAGGACGTGTGACTTTAAACGGCATGTTTCGCTTTACTAGCGCAGCGACAGGTTCTGAAACAGGCGATCAATGTCTTCTTCGTCATTGTAGACATGCGGTGACACCCGCATCTTTGCACCGCGCAGCGTGACATGGACATTTGCCTGCTTCAAATCCACCGCCGCGTTCGGTGCCAGCCGGTCGCCAATATCGAGAATCGAGATATGGGGTGTCGGCAGTCGTGGACGCGCCACCTCAAGCCCTCTGCTTGTCGCCTGAGCCCAGATGAAGTCATTGAGGTAGCGGAGGCGCTCGAACACGCGTTCGACAGACCATCCCTGGATCAGTTTCATGGCGGCGATTGCAATAGGCAGGACAGCGAAATCGGAACGTTCCCCCATGTCGAACCGCCGGGCTCCGGGAAGGAATTTCGCCACCGGCACCTTGTAGAAATCAGATTTGTCGCCGCCCAGCCGGTTCCATGAATGATGCTCGAGCGTACGTCCCTCTCCGTGCCAGCGTGGGTCGGCATAGAGAAATGCGAGGCGATAAGGGCCGAGCAGGAACTTGTAGGTGGCAAAGACCAGAAAATCCGGTCGTACGCGAGTGACATCGAAGGGCACGGCGCCAACCCATTGGGTGCCGTCGACGACAAGTGCTGCTCCTGCTGCCCTTGCGGCGACCGCCACCGCCTCAAGGTCGATAGCCATCCCCTCGAACCAGTGAACCAGCGTGCCCGCGACAACCGCGATCGGGCGGGCCGAATTCCGGATTGCCGATACAATCGCGCCTGTCCAGTCGCCGTCGGCCGGTTGCGGTACGATGTCCACATGCGCGCCGTTGCGATCCGCAAGATCATACCAGACGTATCGATGGGACGTGTGTTCATTCTCCATGAGAACGATTGCCGAACCGGCCGGGACCGGGACATTGGCTGCCGCGACAGCCATGCCGTAACTGGTGGCGGCGACAATGGCGATGTCGTCTTCATGCGCCCCCACCATCGAGGCGGCAAGCTGCCGTGCCTGTTCCACCTCGTCATAGTAGGATGCGATGGTCATCTTCCAGGGTTCAGCTTTCACCTTGACGCCAGCCTCACCGGCCGCGATGGCGGCTATAGGGATCGGAGACATGTAGGCGGCGTCGAGATAAGCCGTCTCGCGAGTGAGGGTGAAGAGATCGCGCTGGCAGTTCAGCATGGCATCACAACCTGAAATCAGTGGGAATTCCCAACCCGGCTTTCCGGGCAGAGAAATAGACAAGATTCGCGAGTTCGATGTCCTGGGCGGGAACACCAAGAGACCGATAGAGGGTGATTTCCGTGTCGCTCGTGCGGCCAGGCTTTGTGCCGGCGAGGACCTCGCCGATTTCGCCGCGAATATGGTCGCGGCCAATCCTGCCGCTCTCGATCGCTTCGATCAGCTCCCCCGCGGCGGCGAGCGCCATAGGCAGGTAGTCCACCCAGATCCGCGCTTGGCGCACGCACTCAAAGTCGATCTCGCGGCATGAGGCCACGCTTGCCCCGACAGCATTGACGTGAACGCCTTGCGGCAACCATTCTCCGAACAGCACTGGCTCTTCGGAAGATGTCGTCGTGCAGATAATGTCTGCTTCGCGCACGGCTTCGGCGGCGTCGTGATGTGCTTGCGTCTCGAAGCCGGATGTCGACATATCCTCGGCAAAGCGCTGTGCCTTGGCAAAATCACGGCCCCAGACCTGGATCGCACGGATCGGGCGCACATAAGCGATCGCCTCGACATGTCGGCGCGCCTGCTCGCCATAGCCGAGCACTGTCAGTATAGAACTCTCGCGGCGCGAAAGCGCCCTTGTAGCGACAGCACTGGCC
This sequence comes from Mesorhizobium sp. B2-7-1, assembly GCF_006440735.1. Lineage (GTDB taxonomy): Bacteria > Pseudomonadota > Alphaproteobacteria > Rhizobiales > Rhizobiaceae > Mesorhizobium. The sequence goes on from NZ_VFUA01000176.1 coordinate 4,216, forward strand.
GCCGCTGTGCGCCACGCCGTAAGCTCGCCGCCGTCGATCAAGGCAACAGGGCGCCCATGATCCTTGTCGAACAGGAACACGCCACCACGGTGCGACGCGAGCCCGTGTGCAAAATTGTCGGGAAATACCGACAACACCTTCGCCCCGAACAGCGGCCGGTCGTCCAGCGCGGCATACATCAGCGACAGGCAACTACCGGCTGCCCCCGGGAGCTCGAGCGTGCGCCTGATTTGCTGGCGGGCGACGCCTGTAAAAGTCTTGACCAGAGCTGCCTCGGTCGCTTCAAACACCTGAGGCAAGGTCAAGGCCTGCCGGATGGCGTTCTTGTCAATCAGAAGGAATTCCGTCTCGGCATTCACCTTGCATCCTTCTCCATTCGACACCCCTGCACGCGACCGGATGTGCAACAGCGTAGCATTGCCCCGGCGCGCCGATGACAATGGATTTCATAACTTCGGACGAGAAGATGCCCATGTCCGATCATGCACCGCATCCTGCGGCTCGGAGCGAGCACGGTTCATAACTTTTGGCCATCAACGGCAGCTGTCAGTTCAATTGACCGCGAAGGCCACCCGTTGCAATGTTTTTACGCAGTTTCGGATGCAGCGCTTATTAGCAGCCCTAATGTATCCGCCAACGCGTAAGTAATATCTCCGCATCTGGCAGTGTCAGAGCGTTTATCCATCCAGCCGCCGCCTTGCAAACGGCGGCATCGAGGATTTCATCTCGCCAATATCAATACACCGATTGGCGAGAGCAAGGCGAATTCATTGGAGGTCATCTATATGCGCGTTGTGGTTATCGGTTCCGGCATCGTCGGTAGTTCTGCCGCTTATGAATGCGCCAAAGCGGGGGCGAGTGTTGTCGTGCTGGAAGGGGGCAGGATAGCGGGAGGCACTTCGGCGGTAAGCTTTGCCTGGACAAATGCGACGACCAAACGGCCGCGGACCTACTTCGATCTCAATGTCGCCGGCATGCGCGCGCATCTCGAATTGAAGCGGGACTTCGGCGCCGCCCCTTGGTTCACGCAGACGGGGAGTTTCGATTGGCGCACTGCGCCTGAGTCGATGGACGACTATTTCGAGAATTTCCGGCAGATGAAGGAATGGGGCTACGGCGTTGAATGGATCGACAAGAAGCTGGTCGCCGGTATGGAGCCCGACATCGACGTCGGCGCCATCGGCGACTGTCCGATCTCATACTATCCGGAGGAAGGCTGGGTTGATCCGGTTCTCTATTCGGCCTGGCTTTTGCGGGCGGCGAAGGAGCGCTGGGGCGCGCAAGTGAAGGTTGATGCACGTGTGACCGAGATCGAAACCGAAGGCGGTCGCGTCCTAGCGGTTCGCACGGCGGACGGCGAGCGCTATGGTGCCGATGCTGTCGTCAATTGTACGGGCGGCTGGTCCAGCCAGAGGCTGGGCGATGCCCAGGGCATCCCACTGTCCTCGACGATCGGCGTGCTCGCTTTCACTCCGCCGGTGGCGTTGACGCTCCGGAGCCAGCTGCATGCCGACGATCTGGATATACGTCCCGACGGCGCGGGCCGTATCATGATCCACAAGGTCTCGGTGGATTTGACCTTCAAGACGCCGCAGGCGTTAAGTCCTGCTGGTGATGAGGCGACGACATTGCTGGAGGCGGCGAGCAAGGTTCTGCCTTCCCTCCGCTCTGTGGGTGTTGAAGCCATTCGCACAACCGTGCGTCCCTTTCCGGAAGATGGCTACACTTGCGCCGGCGCGATGCCGGACATTGCTGGACATTACATGGCAGTGACGCACAGCGGCGTCACCATAGCTCCGCAGTTGGGCAAGGTGGTCGCCGACGAAGTCGTGCGCGGCAATATCCATGACGAGATGGAGACGTTCCGGCCGGAACGTTTCTTCCAGGCGAATGCTCGACGCACTCCCGCAGCGCACGCATGATTGACCATCGAACACAGGCTTCGCAGCCTGTATGTCAAGTTCAGCGCATACAGGACATCTGATCCATGATGATCGAAAGATACGAGAAGAACGAGCGGCTAAGCCGAATCGTCGTTCACAATGGAACGATCTATCTTTGCGGGCTGACGGCCGATGACAAGGAAGCCGACACTGCCGGCCAGACGAAGCAGATATTGAAAACGGCCGACACTCTCCTGGGCAAGGTTGGCGCGGACAGGTCGAAGCTGCTGTTCGCGCAGATCTGGTTGAAGGATGTCCAGGATTTCGACGCAATGAACAGGGCATGGGTGGAATGGCTCGATGGCGCGGAGCCGCCTGCAAGAGCCACGGTGGGCGCGAGTTTCGCGCTTCCCGAAATCAGCGTTGAAATTCAATTTACTGCAGCGATCTGACGTCCCACCCGCCGCGCCCGGATAGCGAGATCGGTCGATAGATCACCAGCTTTGCGTTGTGAGCCGGTGTGGGGTTCCGCGTCACCGACATATCCGCCCGTCAGCGCGCGGCGATGGTGGTTGTTAGTCATTCCGTTTTGGTTCCGAGATGAAGGCCTCTCGACCTGTCGTCGACCAGATTTCGCGCGCATGCTCGCGTTCACGGCTCTGCAGCTTGGCGGCAATCCAGATCAGCGCGCCGTATATCATGGCACGATCGTCATTGGTCAGCTCCACGATGCCTGTCTTGACGACGAGACCGCCGAGTTCGATCAGATGTCGAGTTCGCTTGCGTCGTTCGACCTGCCAGGTGCGCATGTCATTGCGAGCCATTGCCGCTTTCCGGCGATTGTGAGCTGCCTTGTTGCGCTTGAGCGCCTCGCAGGTTGCGGTGAGATGCCGGAGCAGCTCGCCGGGACCGGCTCTCGAAAAACATCACCCCACGCTTGGCCCATGCCTCACGCTTTGCGGCGTCTTTCGTTTCAGCGATTGCGACGAGCGCGCCGGCCAGTTCGTCGGTGCTGAGTTGATCGGCACCTGTGGCGATCACCAGCTCGCCAAGTTGCTGCACCTTTCTGGTTTTGAGTTCCCGCGCTTTGTCCTCCAGCGCCTTCAGTTCCGTGTCGAAGTCACGTGGTCTGCGCATGGTTGTCTCCATCGATTGTCGATCTCTGGATGATAGTTGAACGTCCGCCGGAAGGCTTCAGGGTTGCCGAGACAGCCCGGGACGGGCTGGTCCATCCCGAGATTTTTTCGAGGGAGGGCG
>NZ_VFUA01000177.1 GCF_006440735.1 Mesorhizobium sp. B2-7-1
TCATCTTCCTTGTGGCGCCGATCATCATTATCATTCCCATTTCCTTCAGCTCCGCGCGATATCTGATCTTTCCGCCGCCCGGCTTTTCCTTCCATAGGACGGCGTTTCGAACCCTGCGATCATCATCAGCGTCGTCGTCTTGCCGGAACCGCTCGGCCCAAGAAGCGTCAGGAACTCGCCCGAGCGAACCTCTAGATCGAGACCCGGCACCGCCAGGAAATCGCCATAGGATTTGGAGACGTCCGCGAGATATACCGCGGTTCCCCCTGCCGTCTCGCCACGGGTCAAGGCTTGCATCGTCACTTGTTTCCCTGCCAATTCGAAATAGCGGAGGCCCACCGAGGGCGGTCCTCCGCTCGTGTCCACGCAAATTACTGGAGCAGGAATTCGCGCCAGCGTTCGCGAACGCCGTCGAGATTGTCGACCCACCAGTCGGCGTTGTTGATGAAGCCGATCTTGACATGGTCGGGGGCCGTGGAAAGCGTCGCCGCAATGTCGGCCGGAATGAAATCGAAGGCCTTGCGGTTGCTTGGCGCCGCGGCCACTTCCTTGGCAATCGCGGCCTGCACTTCGGGAGAGTGCCCGTAGTCGAGGGCGGTGTAGGCCAGCTCGACGTTGGGAGCGCCCTTGACGATGCCCATCGCCCAGATGTTGCGCATGGCCTGGTTCCATTCGATCGCGATCGGAGCGCCTGCGCGGATGATGGTGTTTGCCCGGCTCTCCCACAGCGAGCCCATCACGGCGACCCGGTCCGAGAGCAACTGGGCCGAAACCGCGCCGCTATCCCACCACTTGACGACATCGCCACGGATCGCCTCGAGCACCTTGAAAGCGCGATCGACGTCGAGCGGATAGAGGCTCTCCATCGGCACGCCATCAGCCAGCAGGGCCTGCTCCAAGTTTGGATATTCAACCGACGCATCCTGCAGCATGCGCCGGCCCGGGTACGCGCCGACGTCCCAGAAATCCTTCCAGCTTCCAGGGCGCTTGTCAGCGAAGGATTCCTTGTTGTAGCCCAGCACCGTGGCATAGAGGGTGTCCGCGAACCAGAAGTCGCTGGTGGAATCCAGATCCTTCGGATTGGTGCGGGCGAAACGGCCGTAATCCAGCCGCTCGAGACTGCCGTGACGCCCGAGGATGATCATTTCGGGCGCGGCGCCAGCGGTGATGTCCAAGGTCACGTTGCCGGCCTGCACCATCGCCGCGATCTTGGCGGTCTCGACGACGGTCGGCACCACCTCGATGCCGGTGTCGCGCAGCAGCGGATCATACCAGGCGCGCCGATAGCCGTCTTCCGCCGAGCCACCGGTCGTCCTCAGATAGACTTTCCCTTTGGTCGCGCCGCGCAGAATGGCGGGCGATGCCAGTACAACCAGGCCGGTTATGCCCGCCATCTTTAAAAACTGCCGCCTTCTCATAAGGCGCGGCTTCACTTCCCTTCTCATGACTACTCCCCTTGAGCCTCTACAGCGGGCCGGTGGTTCCCGTTCGCCAGCCAATCCGTCGACTGCCCATGGCTGCCGACCTGGAGATCGTTGCACAGACCAAAAACAGCATCAACAAAAATTTTCTATTTCACAAAAATTTTCTCTTTTGTTTTTTGGTTCATAGAAATATGTTTGCGCATCTTTTTTGACTTTCCAAATTCGGAGGTGACTCGTGTCCCCGCGCAAGGAAGCTTTGGATTCGGTAGAGCGGGGCATCGTCAGGCTGCTCCAGGACGACGGGCGCATGTCCACGATCGAGCTTTCGAGGCGGCTGTCCGCAAGCGAGCCGACGATCCGCAAGAAGCTGAACAGACTTATCGACGACGGGATCATGAGCATCCGGGCCGTGGTCGACCCGAGCCTGATTGGTTACAAGGTGGGTGCCTTTATCGGTCTTGTTGTCGAGCGCGGTCACATTGACCAAGTATCACAGCTACTTACTTCCTACAGTTTCGTCGACAGCGTCACAATAACCGCTGGACCAAACGATATAACAATAAAGGCTTATTTTGAGACCGTTGATGATGTACTCAATTTTGTTTCAAAAACACTCGCCGACGTCGGAAGTATACGTGACACAGACTCTACTATTATATTTCGTGAGATAAAATATTTTGGCTTGAAGGGGGTCGTCGGCATCGATGTCGAGAAGGACGGCTCCATAGCAGTGAATATGAGGAATCAGTCTTGACCATGATCGCCCGCAATTTCGAGGTCCAGAAGGGGACCGAGGCAACAATCAGCAAGTTGCCTTTCTCAAACGAGGAATATGAAAGGAGATTGGAGGCGCTGCGCCGGGAGATGCGCACGGCGGGAGTCGACGTGTTCATTTCCTTCGGCCCGGAAAACATCTTCTACCTCACAGGCCACGACACGCCGGCCTACCAGTACGTCCAGGCTTGCGTGGTCACGATGGACGCCACGCCGATAAACGTGATCCGGCACATCGATGCATCCAATACCCTATACAATTCATGGTCCAAGCTGGCAGTCGGCTATCAGGACGAAGACGAGCCGATCTCGGCGATTTTCGCACTGGTGCAACAGGTAGCCAAGCCGGATGCAACGATCGGCCTGGAGGATGAGGCCTTTTTCGTGTCGCCCAAGCGCTATGCGATGCTGACGGGCCTGCTGCAGGGCGCCGGTTACAAGACGACGGCGACGAACCCGGTCGGCACGCTGCGGCTGACAAAGTCGGCGGAAGAGATTTCCTGCATCAGGCGCGCCGCGCGTATCTCCGAAAAGGCAATGGCCGCCGCGATCGGCGCAGCCGGCGAAGGCGTCAACGAGAACTTCATCGCGGCGGAGGTCTGGCGCGTTCTCGTCGGCAATGGCGGAGAGTTTCCCGGGCTGCCGCCTTTTGTGACCAGCGGACCGAGGATGTGCCTGGCGCATGCCACGTGGTCCGGAAGGCAGCTCCAGGCCGGCGATTCGCTCGGTTTTGAAATTCCTGGAGTGGTGAACCGGTACGTGGCACCTATCTACAGATGCGGTACCATCGGCAAACCCAATGCGGGATTCGAGAAGCTGGCGGAAGCCTGCATCACTTCTCTCGAGGTGCTTACAGCCAGCATAAAACCCGGCGCGGTCGCGGCGGATATCCACCAGGTCCATGTCGACAATTTCTCACGCTACAAACTTATCGTGGATCACCGCACCGGCTACTCGGTCGGCGTCAACTATGCTCCCGATTGGGGCGAAGGCAACGAGTTGTCGATTACCAGAACCGAACGGCGCGAGCTCAAGCCGGGCATGGTCTTCCATTTGGTGCCCGGCGTCTTCATCGATGACCGCACGCATATCACGATCTCCGAGACGGTCCTTGTCACGGAAACCGGGTGCGAGGTCATCACACAGTATCCGAGGCCGCTCTTCATCGTCTGAGGCCATCCTTCCCGCGCCGGAGCTGCATGACCTGCCCAGAATTCTGCGGGGGGTCCATTCATGGCGCGGGCTTCCGCCGGGTATCAATCGCCATGCCGTCTAGGGCCGGCTCCGCTTCATCGAACGACTTCTTCGCGCGCGACGCGCTTGTGGTGGCACGCGCGCTGATCGGCGCCAAGCTTGCGTTGAACGGTGTCGGCGGCATCATTGTCGAGACTGAGGCTTACCGGCCCGACGATCCCGCCTCGCATGCCTATCGCGGCCGTACGCCGCGCAACGCGCCGATGTATGGCGCGCCCGGCACCGCCTATGTGTACCGCTCCTACGGGCTGCACTGGTGCCTGAACGCGGTGTGCCTGCCGGGCAGCGCGGTGCTGATCCGGGCGATCCAGCCGCAATCCGGCATCGCTGCCATGCGCGAACGGCGCGGCACCGACAACGACAGGCTGCTCTGCTCCGGCCCCGGCAAGCTCTGCCAGGCGCTCGGCGTCGATGCCTCGCATAATGGGCTCTCGCTCGCCTCGCGGCCCTTCGAGTTTGCACGATCGCAGACCGATCCGGCCGCTGTCGTGAGCGGACGCCGGATCGGCCTTACCAAGGCAGTGGACTTCGAGTGGCGGTTCGGCCTCGCCGGATCAGCCTATCTCAGCCGGAAATTCTGAGCGGCCGGCGACGGCCTTCAATCATGGTCAGGGTGCTGGCGGCTGGCATAGGTCTTGAGCGCGGCCGCCGGCGTCGTCGCCTCGGTCGTGGATCGCGGCAGGCTGCCGATCCGCTCCAGCCAGGCGATGCGGCTTTCGCAACCGAACTCCTGCTCGGGCGCGATGGCCTCCGGATGGTCGAGGCTGGCCAGCGCCACATCAAGCCGGTCCGCGCCGACATAGCGGAAATGCAGCGAGGTGCCGCATCTGGCGCAGAAGCCGCGTTCGACCGCTTCGGACGAGCGGAACCAGGCCGGCTCGCCCCGGGTCCAGGCGAAGGATGCCGCGTCGGTCTCCGCCAGCGCCCAGAACGGCGCGCCCACGGCCTTCTGGCACATGCGGCAATGGCAGACATGCGCCTTGGCGAGCCGCCCGCCGATGCGATAGCGGATGGCGCCGCACTGGCATCCGCCCGTCAGGTCATTGTCGCTTGCCAAGGCCAATCCTTTCGCCGGGACAAATTCATGGTTCAAGCCTAAGACCGATGAACCGGGTTGCCGGAAATCAGCAGCCGCAACCCAAGGCCGACCATGACGAAGCCGCCTATAGCCTATGCATCCGACCCCGTCCTGTGCCACCGGCGACCTCGGCCTGTCGGCCAAGCCAGCCGGCTCCGTCCAGCCCGGAAGGACAGCCGATCCGGGCGCAGTCTCACGGACGGACCGTCCCGTCCCAGTCGCAGGTTCTAAACTTCCCTGCTGTCGAAAAGGAATATCTGAACGCCAGACTCGTCGGGGGCGTAGAGCCGGCGATCCGCCCCGGCCGCCTTCCCCTCTGGGCTTGCAAAACCCTTTTTCATGGCCTCAAGATCGTCGAAATGCAGCGTCCCGACCAGGTAAACGTCGGACGGTCCGGCCAACACAGTGACAGTCCCCTGGCTGACCTCGTATTTCCTCAGACCCGGGATCTTCTTGGCCAGCGGTATATGCGTCTCGAAATAGTGCTTGTCGAACGCTTGAGCATCGACCGGCTGCTTATAGATGACGACCATTCCAGCCATTGCGGCCTCCTTTTTCGTTGCGGATGCAACCAAGGACGAAACGGCGCGTGGAAACGGAACGAAGCGCCGAAAAATTGCTGGAGCGCGCCGCAAAGGACGGCGATGGCGGCTTCCGGCCTTCCATCCGCTCTTGCCGCCATCTCGCTTGTGCGAAGAAGTATTCTGTGTTCTCTCCATCCTAAATTAGCGAGGACTCAAACGAGGAGAATCGCGGTGATCGTCGCGCTGAGCGCGGCAGCGGCTGGATGCGTGCCCTCTCCGGTCGACTACGGCGCCTCGCTTCCGCAGCAGGATCCGAAATGGGCATCGCCGGAATGCCAGCAGGCCCGCACCGCGGCTTCGGATTACGCCGCCCGCGAAAAAGATCATCCAGGCTGGGGCTTCGGCGTGCTGGTTGGCCCCTACAGCATCGGGCTCGCCGCCGCCGCCAAGGAGCATGAGCAGCAGCAGCGACGGCTGCTCGCCCGCCAGATACATCTGCAGTGCTCGAGCCAGCCGCTGCCGAAGGAACTGGATTTCGACCCATCGACCTACGCGCCGAAGAAGACGCACTATCCGTAGGCGCTGGCCGCGGCCCGTTTACTCCGGCCGCTCCGCCGCTTCTTGCCTGTCGAATATGTAGGTGAGGATCGCCACGCCCGCCGCGGTCGATAGCTGACTGGACAGCTTCAGCGTCGAAGGCGCCTGCCCCGGCTCGAAAAGGCGCGAGCCTTCCCCCAGCACCAGCGGGTGGACCATCAGCACCAGCTCATCGACAAGCCCGTGCCGCATCAGCGCGCGCAGCAGCTTGCCGCTGCCGAACATGATCAGCGCCTTGTCGTGACCTTGCTTGAGCGCACACACCGCCTCCCCGGCATCGCCGGCAAGCAGCGTCGAATTCTCCCAGCGCGGTTCGTAGCCGGCGTCATGCGAGGCGACAAATTTCTGCGCGCCGGTCAGCGCCCTGGTCATCGGACTGGCCGGCTGGCGGACAGCCCAGGCTTCGCGGAGATCCTCATAGGTCGTCCGGCCGGCGAGCAGCGACCAGCCGCCGGCCATGGCTCGGCCGATGGCCTCCTGCATCTGAGCGTCGCTGCCCGGAATGCCCCAGCCGCCATGCGCAAAACCGTTGCGCGTGTCTTCATCGGCCCGCGCCGGCGCCTGGAAGACGCCGTCCAGCGTCAGATGCTCGATGGCGACGACCCTTGCCATTTCAGCCTTCGCTCCATGCTTTCAGAAGCGGCCCGTCGCCGCCAAGGATCGGGTCATTGTCGGGCCGACCAACAGTCGGGATGGTGCGTAGCGCCTCGGCATGCTGATCGGGAGTCCGGCACAAATCATATGTGCCGAAAGGCGGATAGGCGCCGACGACGAGCAGATCGGCGGAGGCTGACAGGCGTTGATGGCCGGTGCCCGCCGGCAGCACCGCTACATCACCCGCCTTGACCTCGATCACCTTGCCCTTGTCGCCGCCGAAGCGGACTTCGGCGGCACCGCGCGCGATGCCCAGAACCTCATGGATGCGCGAATGATAGTGGACGAAGCCGTAGATGCCGTTGCGCCAGCTGTCGCCCCAGCCATTGGCGGCGAAAATATCCTCGACGATGGCGGCCGGGTCGACGTCGTCCGGCAGTTGCACCGCGCCGGGATAGACGAGCATCGGCCAGCGCGGATGGTTGGGCACCAGCCCGTCATCGGCAAAGCGGAAGGTGAGAGGCTCGATCGGGTTGACGTGCTTTTTCACCTTCCCGCTCCTTAGAGGTCAGCGTCTGTTAAACGCCCTTCCCCGGATTTGGCTCCGGCTCATTGCTCATCGCAGCGCTGGAAGGTTTCCGGGGTCTCCGCCGTCCAGAAGAACCCGTGCAGCGACACGCTGACCTTGTCCGGCTCTGAGCGGGAGAGCTCGACCTCGCCCGCGCTCATCGGGCTGCCGCCCTTGAAGCATTGCGCGGCGATGCGCAATGTCTTGCCGCCCGTCTTCGGTTCGTCGAATTCGCAGCCGATCTCATAGAAGGTCAGGCCGTCCGGCAGGACCTCCAGCATATCGACCTCGCCGTTCACCTGCTCGCAGCGCGCCGGATCGGTCGACCATTTGCCGAGGAAATCCGCCGGCATCTTGGCTTGCGCGCCAACGGGCAGGAACGAAGCCAGTAGAACAAGACCTGCAAGCAGCCGTTTTGCCTTGGTCCGGTCCGGGCCGGATTGGTTTTGCGGCATGGCCGATCTGGTCGTAAGCATGGTTTTCTCCTTCC
>NZ_VFUA01000178.1 GCF_006440735.1 Mesorhizobium sp. B2-7-1
CCACGTCGATACCCGGGATTTTCGCTATGACGTCGCGCTCGCGGTTATAGCCGATATGCGTCACCGCGATGATCTTGGTGATGCCTTGCGCCTTCAGATTCTCGACCGCACCAAGGGCCAAGGCGTCGAGATCGTCATCTCGAACGGCGGCGGCCTGCGCGCCTCGATCGACCAGGGCACCGTGACCATGGGCGAGGTGCTGACCGTGCTGCCATTCCAGAACACGCTGGCGACCTTCAAGATCTCGGGCAAGGACCTGGTCGCCGGCCTCGAAAGCGGCCTCAGCCAGATCGAGGACGGCGCCGGCCGTTTCCCGCAGGTTGCCGGCATCAAATATTCCTTCGACAAGTCGGTCGCGCCCAATGCCGGCCGCGTCAAATCGGTCGAGGTGATGGAAAACGGCGCCTGGACGCCGATCAATCCCGACAAGCAGTACCTCGTCGCCACCAACAACTATGTCCGCCAGGGCGGCGACGGCTACAAGGTCTTCGCCGACAAGGCGACCGACGCCTATGACTACGGCCCCGGCCTGGAGCAGGTGGTGGCCGACTATCTCGGCGCGCATCGGCCCTACACGCCGAAGCTCGACGGCCGCATCACCGAGATTGCGGCAACGACCGCGGCCGCCGAGCCGGCAAAACCAGCCGAGGCAGCAAAACCGGCAGAGACCGCGCCGGCTGCGAGCGAACCGTCAATGCCGGCTCTGCCTTCGGGTTCCAGCGACATCGCCGGCACGCCGCCGAGTGTCTCGACCGAGGCCGCTCCGGCATCGGAGGGCACGAAGCCGGCTGAACCCGCCCCGGCGACCCCTGCTCCGACCCCAGCCGCCGAGCCGGCCAAGCCAGCGGCTGCGCCCGCCGAAACCAAGCCGGCCGAAACCAGCCATACGGTCGCCGCCGGCGATACCTATTGGGACCTGGCGAAGAAGGCCTATGGCGACGCCACCAAGTGGAAGCTCATCTCCGAAGCCAACAAGGGTTATAAACCACGCCGCCTGCCGCTCGGCGCGACGTTGACCATTCCGCCGGCCGCGAAGTAATCGACCAGCCGAATTCATGGCACCCGCCCGGGCAACCGGGCGGGTGTTCCTTTTCCGGGCCCAAACACGATAAGGTGCGGCCAGACGCAGCATTGAAAACCGGCAGGGCATCGCTAGTTTCGCGGCGCTACCGGAGACTGTTCATGACGCTTGCCAGCCCCACCGATGCCAAAGCCGCTAAGGCCGTCGGTTCGCTGTCCGCCGACGCCGCGCCCGTCAAGGCGGGCAAGATCGGCATCATGCTGGTCAATCTCGGCACGCCCGACGGCACCGACTTCAAGCCGATGTGGCGGTATCTCAGGGAATTCCTCTCCGACCCGCGCGTCATCGAGCTCAACAAGGCGATCTGGTACCCGATCCTCTATGGGCTGGTCCTCACCACCCGACCAAAGAAATCCGGCGCCAACTACGCCCGGATATGGAACAGGGAGAAGAATGAATCGCCGCTGCGCACTTTCACCCGCGCTCAGGGCCAGAAACTGGCCGCCGCGCTTGCCGACCTGCCCGATGTGGTGGTCGACTGGGCGATGCGCTACGGCAATCCCTCGACGGCAAGCGTCGTTCAAAAACTGGTCGACCAGGGCTGCGAGCGCATACTGACCTTTCCGCTTTACCCGCAATATTCGGCGACGACGACGGCGACGGCCAACGACCAGCTGTTCCGCGCGCTGATGAAGATCAGGCATGCGCCGGCGATCCGCAGCGTGCCGCCCTACTATGACGAACCGGTCTATATCGAGGCGCTGGCCCGTTCGATCGAGGAGCATCTGGCGACGCTCGATTTCGTGCCGGAGGTGATGATCACCTCCTACCATGGCATCCCCAAACCCTATTCCGACAGGGGCGATCCCTACCGGGCGCACTGCCTGGAGACGACGCGGCTGCTTCGGGCAAGGCTCGGCTGGGACGAGAAGAAGCTCATCACCACCTTCCAGTCGCGTTTCGGCGCGCAGGAATGGCTGCAGCCCTATACCGACGTGACCGTCGAGAAGCTGGCCAAGGACGGCGTAAAGTCGATCGCCGTCGTCAATCCAGGCTTCTCCGTCGACTGCATCGAGACGCTGGACGAGATCGGTCGCGAGGCAGCCGAAACCTTCCATCATGCCGGCGGCAGGAATTTCGCCCATATCCCCTGTCTCAACGACAGCGCCGAGGGCATGGCCGTGGTCGAGGCGCTGGTGCGGCGGGAATTGTCGGGCTGGATTTAACCGCCTTTGGCGGCCGCTGCGAAAACTGGTGCGCAAAAGCCTTCGCTAACCAATATTCGCGATCACCTGATTGTAACGCTGCGGAAACACACTTAAGTGATTCCGTGAAGTCGGTGCCTATTGAGGGAGATACGAAATGGGCTTCAGCGGTTTCGACATTGCCATCATTGTTCTTGTTTTCCTGGTTATCATCCTTCTTTTCAAGGGTATCAAGACGGTACCGCAAGGTTACAACTACACGGTGGAGCGCTTCGGCCGTTACACCAAGACGCTGACCCCTGGCCTCAACATCATCAACCCCATCTTCGAGCGCGTCGGCGCCAAGATGAACATGATGGAGCAGGTGCTCGACGTCCCGACGCAGGAAATCATCACCCGCGACAACGCCATCGTCGGCGTCGACGGCATCGCCTTCTACCAGATCCTCAACGCCGCTCAGGCGGCCTACCAGGTTGCGGGACTGCAGAACGCCATCCTCAACCTCACCATGACCAACATCCGCACCGTCATGGGCTCGATGGACCTCGATGAATTGCTGTCGAACCGTGATGCCATCAACGAACGCCTGCTGCGCGTCGTCGACGAGGCCGCGCATCCATGGGGCATCAAGATCACCCGCGTCGAGATCAAGGACATCAATCCGCCCGCGAACCTCATTGAATCGATGGGCCGGCAGATGACCGCGGAGCGCAACAAGCGTGCCCAGATTCTCGCCGCCGAAGGCCTGAAGCAGTCGCAGATCCTCGAGGCCGAAGGCCGCAGGGAAGCCGCCTTCCGCGACGCCGAGGCGCGCGAGCGCTCGGCCGAGGCCGAGGCCAAGGCGACGCAGGTCGTGTCGGAAGCCATCGCCAAGGGCGACGTCCAGGCGCTGAACTACTTCATCGCCCAGAAATACACCGAGGCGCTGACCAAGATCGGCTCGGCTACGAACAGCAAGATCGTGCTGATGCCGCTGGAGGCCTCGTCGCTGATCGGCACGCTCGGCGGTATCGGCGAAATAGCCAAGGAAGTGTTCAAGAACGACGGCAGCACCGGCACGCAGCGGCAAGCGGCGCGCCCGCCAGTGGTACGCCCGAACGAGAACTGATGTCTGGACCGGTTCGTCGTTTCTTGGAAACGCCGAACCGCTCTCCCTTTGTCTTGACGCGATTCCGGACGGAAAGCCGCTTCACACCTTTCCCGGAATTGCTCCAATAGGTGGGCATTATGATTGACCGTATTGTTTCCGAACTCGGCCCGTGGAACTGGATGGTTCTCGGCATCGTGCTGCTGGTGATGGAAGTCGCGGCGCCCGGCGTGTTCATGCTGTGGATCGGCATCGCGGCTCTCATCATCGGCGCGGTGTCGCTGGCGATCTGGGACGCCGCCTTCTGGACTTGGCAGGTCCAGGTCCTCGCCTTCCTCGTGCTGGCCGTCGTCTCGGCCTATGTCGGCCGGCAGATCGCCGTCAGCCGTCAGGGCACCGTCGACCAGCCGCTGCTCAACCGCCGCGGCGCGCAGATGGTCGGCCGCACGGCGACGCTGGCCGAGCCGATCAAGAACGGCCGCGGCCGCATTCGGCTTGGCGACACGCTGTGGCGCGTCTCCGGTCCCGACCTGCCGGTCGGCGCGCAGGTCCGCGTGACCGGGGCGGCGGATACCGATCTGGAGCTGACTGTCGAGGCGATTTGATCCGCGACGGCACCCCGGGTGCCCTGCGCATCGGTGGGGTCTAAAGCATGTCTCCCGAAAGTGGTAACCGGTTTCGGGGCAAAGACATGCGCAAAATCAAAAACCTAAAACGCATGGAGCGAATCTGAAAGATCGCGACGCGCTTTAGGCAGCGCCGATGCGCAACAGATCGTGCAAATGAACCAGACCGATCGGGCGTCCGCTCTCGACGACCATAAGGCTGGTGATGGCGGATGTGTTGATCGTCTGCAGCGCCGTCGCCACCAGCGTGTCCGGGTTTGCCGTCTTCGGCTTCTTGGTCATCACCTGATCGACGCTCATCGTCAGAATGTCGTTGCCGATATGGCGGCGGATATCGCCGTCGGTGATGATGCCGATCAGGGCGCCGTCGGCTGCGGTGATCGCCACGCAGCCAAAGCCCTTGCGCGACAATTCCAGGATTGCCTCGCGCATGCCGGTGCCCGATGGCACGAGAGGCAGCCTTTCGCCGACATGCATGATCTCGCGCAGCTGGGTCAGATTGGCGCCAAGCTGCCCGCCCGGGTGGAAGGTGCGGAAATGGTCCGGCGTGAAGCCGCGCGCCTCGAGCAGCGCAATCGCCAGCGCATCGCCCATGACAAGTTGCAGCAGCGTCGACGTCGTCGGTGCCAGCCCGTGCGGGCAGGCCTCCGGCACGACAGGCAGCAGCAGCACCACGTCGGCGGCACGTGCCAAAGCGGAGGTTTCGCCGGACGTAATGGCAATCAGCGGGATGGAAAAACGCCTGGAATAGGCGACGATGCCCATCAATTCCTTGGTTTCCCCGGACCATGACATGGCGATGATGGCGTCGTCGCGGCCAATCATGCCGAGATCGCCGTGATTTGCCTCCGCCGAATGGACGAAAAAGGCTGGCGTGCCGGTCGAGGCAAGCGTGGCGGCGATCTTGGAGCCGATATGGCCGCTCTTGCCGACGCCGGTGACGATGACGCGGCCCTCGATCCGCGAGATCAGGTCGATCGCCGCGGCAAAAGGCTCTGCCAGCCCGTTTGCGAGCGCGGCGGCGAGCGCCGCCACACCGTGCTGCTCCGTCGCTACCGTTCTCAGCGCCGATTCGATCGCAGCCTGCCTGTCCGGCTGCTTTCTTTCTGGGGACCCCGCATGCATGGCGCAAGCGATTAGCGCTTTGCCGCGCCCCTGTCCAACAGAATTGCCGCGGTCTGCCGATCCGGGCGGCTCTGGAGCTCCCGTCTCAACCCTCCGTTAACCATCCGCATTTACGGTTCGGTAAGTATGGCGCAACCGCGCCGCGCAAGCAGTGGTGACGATGTCCGGGGGCCAGTCTGAAACGAAATTCGGTCGGAGGAGCATTGCCGTTGCAGCACTGCTGCTGACGGCAAGCGCGCTTGCCTTGCTGCGCCCGGCGCCTGCATTTTCGCAGGAAACCGAGCTGCGCGGCGAGGTCTCCGAATCGGCCATACTCGCCGACCAGCAGCGCAAGGCCAGGCAGTTGAGAGCGCAAGGGTCGCTCGATCAGACCCCGCCCGCGGCCGCGGCCGCCCAGGACACGGCACCGACGACCTACCAGCCGTCGAGCCCCGGCGCCGTTGCCGATGACGATCAGACGGCGGGCGCGACGGACAGCATCTTCGACCAGCCGCAGGCGACAGACGATCCATTGGCCGGCACGAAGGCGCCGGCAAAACTGCGCCGGCCCTCGACGGCTGCCCAGCGTGCTCAGGACGTCAAGGCCGACACCAAGTCGAATACCAAGACCGCCGACAAGAAGAAGGCCAAGAAGAAAGCGGGCGAGGCTACCGACAGCACGACCACCGGCGCGACCGCCTCCACCGACGACCAGGCTGATGCGGCAGCGACCGACGACAACGGCAGCAACCGCCGCGCCGTCACCATTGACAGCGTCGACAAGCAGAAGCTCGACCCAGGCCAGGAACGCACGGCATCCATTGATGGTCAGAAGGTCAAGCTGGAGGACGATCCTTTCGCCGCTCCCGGTGTCAAGGTCGGCACCTTTGTCTTCCGGCCGACGCTCGAGCAAGGCTTCACGGCCACCTCCAACGCCGATTCCAGCAGCACCGGCAAATCGGCGGTCCTGTCCGAGACCGCGCTGCGTTTCACCGCGACCTCCGACTGGCGCGAGAATTCTGCTTTGATCACCGGCTACGGCCAGTTCCGCAACAGCGTCTCGGGCGAAAAGATCAAAGATGCGCAGGGCCGCATCGAAGGCCAGCTCAATATCGACCTCGACAACGAGCTGCGCGCCATCGCCAAGCTGGGCTACGAAGCGGCACCCGAATCGGCCTCCGCGCCGGATGCTGTCGCCGGCGTCGACCACCAGCCGTTGCGCCAGACGGTGGACGGCAGCCTCGGCATCGAAAAGGATGTCGGCAAGATGCGTTACACGCTGACCGGCGCGGTCTCGCACGACTTCTATGGCGACGCCGAGCTCACCGACGGCACCACGCTGTCGCAGAAGGATCAGGACAACACGCTCTACACGGCAACCTTGCGCACCGGCTACCAGATATCGCCGGCGCTGACGCCCTTCACGGAAGTCGAGCTCGGCCGCCGGGTTTACGATCTGCGCCTCGACACCGACGGCTTCGACCGCGCCTCGAAGAGGGTTGGCGCGCGCGTCGGCGTCGAACTCGATATGGGCGACAAGCTTTCGGGCGAATTCTCCGTCGGCTGGCTGCGCGAGGCGCTCGACGACAGCCGGCTGCCTGCGATCGCCGGGCCGTCCGTCAATGCCGACCTCAAATGGTCGCCCGAGCGCGGCACAACGATCGGGCTCACCGGAAAGACCGAAGTAGAGACCACCACGACGGCAGACCAGAGCGGCGATATCCTCTACTCCGGCCGTCTGACCGGCGAGCGCCAGATCCGCGCCAATCTGACGGCGAATTCGGCGCTGGGCCTCGACTGGCGCGATTACACCGGCTCCGACGGCCATGACATGATCCTGAGCGCCGAGGCCGGACTGACCTGGTGGCTGAACCGCTATGCCGGGGTCACCACCAAGGTGAGGACGGAGAAGCTTACCAGCAACCTGCCCGGACGCGACTACACCGCCAACAGCATCTATCTCGGCCTGAAGGTCCAGCGCTGAGCGCCGACGGCCGCACCGAGAACGGTAGCTACCGAGGACCGGCGCGGAACGCACTCGAACTACGTGAGCACCGGAGGCGCAGGAACCTGCCGTTCGCAGGCCGGCCTCAGCTGAATATCGGCATAGGCTAGAATGCCGCCCCGCGACGCTCTACCGGCCGTATCTCATCGAGCAGCGCGCGGATGACGCCGGCCACCAAGGCCATCCCGAAGGAAATGCTCACCGTCGTCGACCGGCCGGTCATCCAATATGTGGTCGACGAGGC
>NZ_VFUA01000179.1 GCF_006440735.1 Mesorhizobium sp. B2-7-1
CCGGCTCCAACCAGTCGAACGAAGACCTGAAGCGCCTTACCGACGGCGCGCTGTCCCGCTGACATATCAGTACCTATCGAAGTGCTGTGCCCTCGATTTGGCGAGACCCAAGCTGGGGCAATGCCTCATTCCTTCGCGCCCCCCTCGGTCCTGCCGGACATCTCCCCCACGAGGGGGGAGATTGGCGGCTCCGCCGACGCCTCCCTGCCTACCCACGCATGCTGTCTCTCCTCCCAAGCGATCCGCGTCGGCGCGGGAAAGTCCGGATCGGCAAAGCATCCGACTGCAACCGCGATCGCGTCCGGCTTGCGCTCCGGCTCCCAGAAGACGCTGGAGCCGCACTCCGGGCAGAAATGGAAGGTGACCGCATGGCCGCCGTCGGTCAATCGCCTGTAGGTGCTGGCAGCGCCTTCGGCCCTGACCGCCACGCGCGCAAAGAAGGCGGCAATGCCGTACGTGCTGCCGGTCCGCCTCTGGCAGTCGAGGCAGTGGCAAAGCGCGACCAGTCGCGGCTCGCCGTCACAGGAGATCTTCAGTTGCCCGCAGGCACAGGATGCGGTTCGCATGGGCTGTCTCATGGTTGACATGAATGCTTCGCGCGCCTCGCGGCGCCCGGCAATCGATATTTTCGGGAGGTGGGCTTGCCTTGGTGTGGCGAGGAAAGGCTCTCAAACCTTGAACACGCTCATCACCGCTTTCGAAGCCCGCGCGCAACGTCCAGGTTTCACGTCGCCCGGCTTCAGCGGCACGCCCTTGCCCGGGGCCACCGCCGGCTCGTACCAGCCGCGCAGCGCCTGGTCGGCGGCGCAGTAGCCCCAGTTCACCAGGTCGACCGTCTCTTCGCTGCCCAGGAAATGCAGCGACGTCCCGATATCGGCTGGCGCGGTGGCGGCGGTCTGCACGAAATTCGGTTCGGTCGCGTCCGGCTTGCTGGCGATCGACCAGAAGACGCCGCGCGCCGCCGCATAGTCGGGGCGCGTCGCGTCATTGGGCAGGCCGCGATCGTCGGCGTCCTTGGCTGCCTGGAAGCGCGCCACCAGGTCCCGGCGCCGCAACGAGCGCACCTGGTTGTCGGTGGTGTCGGCGACGCGCTTCAACTGCGAGAACCAGTTCCAGTAGCCGGCGTTCGAAGCCTGCCAGGGCGCGCCGGCGTCGCTCACCAGCAGCCAGCGGCAGCGCTTCAGCGCCGGTTCGATGCCGTGATTGTCGTAGACGCCGCCATCGGTCAGCACGGCGCGGGAAGGCTGCACCGGCGCGCCGACGCTCGGGTCGAGCTTGTCGTTCTTCCACGCGAAGGGCGTGAGGTCGAGCCGCAGCGGCGACAGGAAGGGCGGGAAGGCCGAGGAGGCGGCAACCGCGAGAGCCACCGGCAGGTCGGCCTGGTAAGCGACGCCGATGCGGTAGTCGGCGATATAGCGCCGCGACAGGCGAAACAGCGAGCCGGTGCCGAGATTGCTGGAGCAGAACACGAACCAGGGTTTTTCCGGCAGGCCCTTCAGCATCGGTCTCGAACCGGCGAACAGATGTTTGTCGTAGCAGGCGGCGACCTCGCGCGCGGGGCTGGAAAACGGGTTGAACAGGCCCTTGAAGATCGACGGCGCGTCGAGGAAGACCTGCGAGAAGTCCAGTATCCTGTCGAGATAGATATCGAAATTGCTGGCTGCGCCGTTGACGAATTTGAAGCGCGGCCAAAGCACCGCCAGCAGCCCGGCGGCGATCGAGCCGCCCGAGACCGAACTCACCATGTCGAGTTTCTGGAGCAGTCCCGCCTCGTTGAGGCGGCAGAGCGCGCCCGCATGAAACAGCATGGCGCGATAGCCGCCGCCCGACAGGCAGAGGCCGAGATCGTAGCGCTCGGCCTTGCCGCCATCCGCGTCCGGTGCTGATCCGGCCGCAATCGGCTCCATCGCGGCCCCCCTCTGCCTCCGGCGTCCTCGAGCTTGGCTTTGGTCAATCCAGCCCAGCGCCCGCATTCTTGCAAGTGGGGGAACGCGTAACTTCACAGATTGGAAATCGGCCGGCGTGCCGGCTGATGGGAGATTATCCGAAGCGGTTGGCCGGCACGCCGCGTACGCCAGGCTTGAACGCGAACAGGCCGCCCTCGGAGGGATTGGCGGCAAGATGCTCCGCGCTCATCGTGAAGCGCGCGGAGGTCACGAACAGCGTGTCGAGATCTGCACCGCCGAAGGCGCAGCTCATCGGCCAGCTGCAGGGCAGTTCGACGATCCGGTCCAGCCTGCCGTCGGGCGCGATGCGGGCGAGGCAGCTCCCGCCAACCACCCGGCAGTTCCAGACATAACCCTCGGCGTCGAGACAGGAGCCGTCCGGCAGGCCGCGCTCGAAACCGGTGAAGAAGGATTGGCGTTCGCCGAGCCGGCCTGCCTTCTTGTCCCACTCATAGCTGTAGAGCGCGTTCTTCATCGTGTCGGCGGTGACGAAGCGGCCGTCCGGCAGCCACGCCATCGTGTTGGTGATGCCGAAGCGGTCCTCGCTGAGCGACGCCGCCTTGCCGTTGGAGTCGACCCGGTAGAGCCGGCCCTCGTCGCTTGCTATGGCCAAGGGAGCGTCGTCCGACCCGATATTGTTGGCCATCGTGCCGACCCAGAACGAGCCGTCCGGCGCCACCACGCCCTCATTCAGCCTTGTGCCTGGCCAGTCGGCCTCGATCGTCGCGAGCGTCCGGAACGACCCGCCGAAATCCCACAGCGCGATGTCCTTGCGCAACCCGACGACGGCGCCGCCATCGGCGCGCAGGCCGACCGAGGTGACGAGGTCGCCCGTCGGCCAGTTCTCATGCGCTCCGGTCGACGGGTCCAGCCGATGGATCCGGCGGCCGATGATGTCGACCCAGACCAGCCTGCCACGGCGGTCATCCCACACCAGGCTCTCGCCGACCACGTCGCGCGCGCCGAAGATCAGGCCGGCTTCCGTGTCGTGCATGAGGCTTCTCCAGGCAGGTTTCAGAAATCAGCTTGACATATATCTTTTGGGTGAAATATGAGCAATTGAATAACAACCTGTCATACAGGTTTTCAGGGAAGCGGGATGCAAGAACAGACGGACCCTCCGGACGAGCCGAGTCCTGGCCTGGTCAGCACGGCGATCCAGGCGATCACCCAGCACATCCGTTCGGAAGGGCTGGCGCCGGGCGATCCGCTGCCAAGCGAAGCCGCCATGACGCGCCAGCTCAACGTCTCCCGCACCGTCGTTCGCGAGGCGTTCCGCTCGCTGTCGGCGATGCGCCTGATCGACATGAGCGCCGGGCGCCGCGCCACTGTCGCCAAGCTCGATACCGGCGCGATGTCGATGGTGATCGAGCACGGCATCACCACCCAGCAGATCAGCGTCCAGCAGGTCTACGACGTCAGGCGCACCATAGAGATGCGCACCGTTGCGCTTGCCGCGCTGCGCCGCACCGACCAGGAGGCTGCGGCGATTGCCCGGTCGGCCCGGCAGATGCGCGAGAGTTTCAGGAACCCCGAGGCCGTCATGGAGCATGACATCGCCTTCCACGAGGCGATCGCGGCGGCCTCGCACAATCCCGTCTTTTCGCTGATCGTCACCGCCTTCAGCGGCGTCACCCGCCGCACCTGGGTGATCGGCTGGCGCACCCGCTCGTCCGACGAGGCTCAGCTCAAGATGATCAAGGGCCATGAGGACATCGCCGACGCCATCCTCAAGGGCGATCCCCGGCTGGCGGCCGAGCACATGGCCGAGCATTTCGACAAGAGCGTCAAGGCGCTGCTCGACGCGGGGATTGCCTGATGAAGATTCGCGCCATCGAGACCGTCCGCATCGAGGAGCGGCCGAACCTGCTCTGGGTCGAAGTCCATACCGATGAGGGCATCACCGGGCTCGGCGAGACCTTTTTCCTGTCGCGCACCGTCGAGGAATATCTGCACGAATATGTCGCGCCGCGGGTGATCGGTCGCGACCCGCTGCAGATCGATCTCCTGGCCGCCGACCTCGTCGGCTATCTCGGCTTCCGCTCCAGCGGCGCCGAGGTGCGCGGCAACTCGGCCTTCGACATCGCGCTGTGGGACATTTTCGGCAAGGCCACCGGCCAGCCGGTCGCGCAACTGCTCGGCGGCTTCAGCCGCCGTTCGATCCGCACCTACAACACCTGCGCCGGCACCGAATACATCAAGGACGCCAAGGGCCAGACGACCGCCAATTACGGCATCGGCGCCGGGCGCGACTATGACGACCTCAACGCCTTCCTCACCCGCGCCGGCGACTTGGCCGGGGAACTGCTGGAGGATGGCATCACCGCCATGAAGATCTGGCCGTTCGACCACGCCGCGGAAAAGACGCGCGGCAACGACATTTCGGCCGCAGACTTGAAGGCCGCGCTCGAACCGTTTGAAAAGATTCGCAAAGCCGTCGGCGACAAGATGGACATCATGGTCGAGTTCCACTCCATGTGGCAGCTCCTGCCGGCCATCAGGATCGCGCAGGCGCTGAAACCCTACGCCACCTACTGGCACGAGGATCCGATCCGCATGGACAGCCTCGGCGACCTCAGGCGCTACGCCGCCGCGAGCCCGGCGCCGATCTCGGCCTCGGAGACGCTGGGCAGCCGCTGGGCTTTTCGAGACTTGTTGGAGACGGGAGCGGCCGGCATCGTCATGCTCGACATCTCCTGGTGCGGCGGCCTGTCGGAAGCGCGCAAGATCGCCTCGATGGCGGAGGCCTGGCGGCTGCCGGTGGCGCCGCATGACTGCACCGGTCCGGTGGTGCTCGCCGCCTCGACGCATCTTTCGCTCAACGCGCCCAACGCGCTGGTCCAGGAAAGCGTGCGCGCCTTCTACCGCACGTGGTACCGCGATCTGGTCACCGCGCTGCCGGAAGTGAAGGACGGCATGATCACCGTGCCGCCCGGGCCGGGCCTGGGGCTGGCGCTCAGTCCGGACCTCGGCCGCGCCTACACCGTCCATCGTCGCGTCAGCGACGGGACAAGCATCTGAAAAATCCAAAGGGAGGAACAGACATGAAGAAACTCACCGCAATGCTATTGCTCGGCGTCGCCCTGATCGGCGGCCAGTCCGTAGCCCGCGCCGACGGGCTCAACATCGTCTTCACCCATCATTCGTCGGCCTCGAACACGTTCTGGCAGGCGGTGAAGAAAGGCTTCGACGATGCCTGCGCCAAGGTCGAAGCGAACTGCAACATGGTCTTCACCCAGACCGAGGGCTCGGTCGAGCAGCAGGTAGCGAACATGCGCGCCGCGCTTGCCGCCAAGCCCGACGCGCTCTTGACCTCCATCGTCGACGACCACGCCCTGGACGACGTCATCAAGGAGGCACGCGACGCGGGCGTGCTGGTGATCGCCGTCAATGTCGACGACACCGAGGGCGCCAAGGGCAATGCGCGCCAGGCCTTCGTCGGCCAGGGTTTCAAGCCGGCCGGCTATTCGCTCGCCAAGGCGATTTCCGAGAGCTTCCCGAAGGACGGCCCGATCAAGGTGCTGGTCGGCATTTCGGCTCCCGGCCAGAACTGGTCGGAAAGCCGCGGCGCCGGCATCATGCAGTTCCTCGAGGAGTACAAGGCCGCGCACAAAGACCGCGACGTGTCTTGGGAGCGCATCGACAGCGGCACCGATCTCGCCATCACCTCCGACCGCGTCGGCGCCTATCTGAACGCCCATCCCGACACCACGGCCTATTTCGACACCGGCTTCTGGTGCGCCGGCGTGGCGCGTGTGCTGGCCGATCGCGGCGTGGCCCCCGGCAAGGTGCTGCTCGGCGGCTTCGACCTGGTGCCCGAGGTGCTGCAGCAGATGCAGAAGGGCTATGTCCAGGCGCTGGTCGACCAGCAGCCCTACATGCAGGGCTTCATGCCGGTGATGGAGGCCTATCTGAACAAGAAGATCGGCCTTGCTCCTTCGGACATCGACACCGGCCAGGGCATCGTGCGGCCGAAGGAAGCCGACAGCATCATGGCGCTGTCCGCCCAGGGACTGAGGTAAGCTCCCCAGATAGCGAGACCTGCATCGGCGGCGCCTGCCGTCGCCGATGCGTCCGAATCCCGAACCCCGGAGCCTTTCGTTGAAGCGCCTGTTCAAGACCTATCTCGAAAAACCGGAGCTGGCCGGGCTGATCCTTCTGGTGCTGCTCATCATCCTGTTCCAGGTGCGCTCGCACGGCGTGTTCTTGAACGCCGACAATCTGCGCGGCATCCTCGGCATCCTGCCGGAGGCCGGCCTCGTCGCCATCGGCGTCACCATCCTGATGATCAGTGGCGAGTTCGACCTCTCGGTCGGGTCGGTCTTTGCGCTGATGCCGATGTCGATGGCGGTGCTGATGGTGCATGGCTGGCCGTTCCCGCTGGCGCTGCTCGCCGGACTGCTGGTCGCGGCAGCGATCGGCTTCGTCAACGGCTACACCACCATCCGCTTTGCCATACCGAGCTTCATCACCACGCTCGGCATGCTGTTCATGGCGCGCTCGCTCACCGTCGTGGTCTCGGGCGGTTTCCCGCCGCTCTTACCCGCCGACCTGCCCAACTGGCTGTTCACCTCCTTCGTCGGGCCGGGCAACATGTTCCGCATGTCCTTCCTGTGGTTCGTGGCGGTTGCCGTGCTGACCTCGCTGATGCTGTCGCGCACCAATTTCGGCAACTGGATCAAGGCCACCGGCGGCTTCCTGCCGGCCGCCGCCTCGATGGGCATCCCGACCGCCAGGGTCAAGATCGTCTGCTTCATGCTGTGCTCGGTGCTTTCCGGCTTCGCCGGCATGCTGCAGGTGCTGCGGCTGGGCTCGCCGCTGCCCTCGATCGGCGAGGGAATGGAACTGCAGGCGGTTGCCGCCGCGGTCATCGGCGGCGCCTCGCTCACCGGCGGCATCGGCACGGTGATGGGCGGCATCATCGGCACGACGCTGATCCGCGTCATCGACAACGGGCTCGTGCTGAGCCACGTCGACGCCAACTGGTTCAAGTTCGCCATCGGCTTCCTCACCATCTTCGCCGTCGTCGCCAATGCCTGGATGCGCAAGCGCGCCAAGGCCATCAAGATGGAGGGCTGAGCCGTGGGCGAAGCGATCATCTCGGTGCGCGACCTGCACAAATGGTATTCTGGCGTGCACGCGCTGAAGGGCGTCTCGCTCGACTTCCGGCGCGGCGAGGCGCTCGGCCTTGTCGGCGACAACGGCGCCGGCAAGTCCACGCTGATCAACATCCTGTCCGGTGTCCACCGCGCCGACCAGGGAGAGATCAAGGTCGAGGGCAGGGCGGTCAGCATCGCCACGCCGCGCG
>NZ_VFUA01000018.1 GCF_006440735.1 Mesorhizobium sp. B2-7-1
CGCTTCGTGCTGCCGGGCTCGGCCCTGCTGCGCGGGCTGATCACGACATGGCCGATGCCGGCGGCCAAAAGCGACTTCGGCACACCGGCCCAGTTGAACAGTACCAGCAGCCCCATGCCGATGATCAGGTAGCTCACGGTGAGCGGCAGCGTGATCAGCCCGCGCAGCAGGGCCGAGCCCGGCAGCACGAAGCGCGCGAAGCCCCAGGCGGAGAGGAAGCCGAGCGTGACCGAGGCAAGCGAGGAAAGCACCGCCACCAGCAGCGAATTGACCAGCGCCGAGGTGAGCCGCGCATCGGACAGCACCGCCTGGTACCAGCGCAGCGACGGGCCGGTGAAGGGCGGGATCGGAAACGAGGTCGCCTGCAGCGAAAACAGCACCAGCACGAACACCGGCAGGAAGATGAAGCCGTAGACGGCGAGCGCGTAGAGCCAGGCGGCGAGGCGGATAACGGCGCGCATCGTCAGGCCCGCTCGATCTTCAGCCAGCGCGCGCAGGCCAGATAGGCGATGGTGACGACCGCCATCAGGATGATCGACAGCGCGGAAGCCAGCGGGAAGTCGCCGCGGCGGCCGATCTGCATCATCACCAGCTGCGGCATGAGCAGCTCGTTGTTGCCGCCGAGGATTTGCGGCGTGATGTAGTCGCCGATGCAAAGCACGAAGGTGAGGAAGGCGCCGACCATGATGCCGGGCAGGGTCAGCGGCAAGACGACATGCAGGAAGGTCCGCACCGGCCCTGCGCCGAGATCCGCGGCAGCCTTGCGGTAGCTGGGGCTGAGCTGCTTGAGGTTGGCGAAGATCGTCAGCGTCAAAAGCATGACGAAGAAATGCACGAAGCCGGTGACGGTGGCGAAGCGCGTGTTGGCGAGCTGCAGCGGCTCGCCGATCAGGCCGATGCCGGTCAGCGCCCGGTTGATGACGCCGTTCTGCGCCAGCACCAGCAGCCAGGAATAGGAGCGCACCACATAGGAGGTCCAGAACGGCAGCACGGCCAGCATCAGCGCCAGCCGCTGCCAGCGTTCCGGCACTTGTTCCGCCAGGATCCAGGCAAAGGGATAGGCGAGCAGGATCGAGATCACGGTGACGGTCGCCGTGACCTCCAGCGAGTTCACCATCGCCCGCCAGTAGGATGGATCGGTGAAGAACTGGCTGTAGTTGGCTAAAGTGAAGCCGCCGCCTTCATGCGCCGTGAGGCTGGAAAACCCCATGGCGATGAAGGGCAGCACGAAAAACAGAAGCGTCCACGCCAGCGCCGGCGTGACGAGCGCCCAGGGCAGGGCACGCGAATTGCCTCCAGAAACACTCATTGGCCGATTTACTGCGCCTGCAGCATCTCGGTCCACATGTCCTGCATCTTCTTGTCGAGATCGGCGTTCGGCGCCGGATAGGCCTGGGCGCGGGCGAGGAAGCCGGGCTGCTCGTCGAAGCGCAGGATCTTCTTCTGCTCGTCGGTGAGCGCCGCCTTGGTGTTCGACGGCATGCCCCAGTAGCAGGAGGATGTCGCAAGCCGCGCCTGGCCCTCGGGGCTCAGTATGTACTGGATGAATTTCAGCGCCATGTCCTTGTTCTTGGAATCCTTGAACATGGCGAGCGACTGCGACCACAGCACCGCGCCTTCCTTCGGGATCGAGAAGTCGAGCGCCGGGTTCTCCTTGGCAAGGCCGGCCGTCACCCATTCGCCGCCGCCAACCAATATGTCGACCTCGCCGGTGGCCAGCGCCGTCTGGCTGGCTGTCACCTCGCCAACCAGCTTGGCATTGGCCTTCATCTTGAGGAGCTCGGCCTTCAGCGCCGGCAGGTCGGCCTCGGTGAGGTCGGCGGTTTTCTTGCCGATGGCCAAGGCCGCCATGCCGATCACCGGCAGGTAATAGTCGTAGATCGCGACCTTGCCCTTGTATTTGTCGCTGGTGAGCGAGGCCAGCGACTCCATATCGGCCGGGTCGACCTTGGTCTTGTTGAAGCCGATCGTGTTGTAGCCGAACTTTTCGGTGATGCCGTAGCGCTTGCCGTCGACGATGGTGGACTTGTCCATCTTCACTTCCGGGAAGAGGTCGGCGAAGGGCAATTTATCCTCGGGCAGCGGCTCGAACAGGCCTTTCTCGACGCCGCGCGGCACGTCGATGCTATCGATCACCATCACGTCCCAGTCGCCGGGCTGCGACTGGTCGACGATGGCCAGCCCCGCGCCGGTGCCTTCGAATTCCTTGACGTTGACCTTGACGTTGTTGGCCGCTTCGAAGGGCTGAAGCAGCGCCGGATCGGAATGATCGCACCAGATCAGCGCATTGAGATCGGCAGCCTGAGCGCCGCCCGCCGCGACGAGGAGCGCGGCGGCTGCGCAAGCGGCTGCGAGACGGGACTTCAGGCTGGAAAGCGGAGTCCGGGCATTGACGGTCATCGAGTGTTCTCCCTGCCTTGCTGGCTTGTTGGAAGAAAAGTTGAACCAATTCTAAAATTGAGTCAATTATGATTTTGTGGCAGAGAGGCCGATATGAGCGGATTGCGCGAACGGCAGAAGGCGGACCGGCACCGCCGCATCATCGATGCGGCGACGGAGCTTTTCCGCGAGGTCGGCTATGAAGGCGCCAAGATCGAGGCGATTGCCGCTCGAGCCGAAGTCTCGATCGGCACCATTTACAATTACTACCAGAACAAGGGCGACATCCTCGGCGCCATCGTTTCGATGGAAGTCAACGAGGTGCTGAACGCCGGGCGAGGAGTCGTCGCCAACCCGCCCGCCAATGTCGGCGACGCGCTGGATACGCTGATCGGCATCTATATCGAGCACTCGCTGAATTATCTGAGCAAGGAGATGTGGCGGCAGGCGATGGCGATCTCGACCCAACTGCCCGACAGCCCCTTCGGCCAGGCCTATACGGCGCTCGACCGCGACCTGACCGAGCAAATAAGCGCGCTGATCGCCCGCCTGCGGGAGGTCGGCCTAGTGCGACCGGACATAGACGGGCCCGCGGTGGGCGAGCTGATCTTCAACAATATGAACATGATGTTCATCGAGTTCGTGAAGCGCGACGAGGCGAAGATACCGGAGCTGAGGGCGGCGATCCGACGGCAGAATAGGGTGCTGGTGACGGCGATTGGGGTGTGAGGCCCTCAGGAAAGGTCCCGGCATGCAAAGTTTTGAGCGGGCGCTAATCGAGCTTCAGGATGCGCCCCTTGTCGAGGCGGAATATTCCGTCATTGTCCCCCTGGGACTCAAAATCGGTCTGCAGATCGTCCGTCCCATGTACCGAGATATTGCCCGCAATCAGCACATCTGATTGGCGTTGAAGGCTGCGCATCGGCCGGAATCTGGAGGCGGATCGTCCCGCAAAAGGGGCACTCCAAAAGGTGATCCAGATATGCGCCGGCCATCGTCTTCATTCAGAGAGCCCCACGTCGAATTCAACCACAAACCCCGCGTCGATGGCGGCTCGTGCAATGTGATCGCCAAGCTGCCAATCCGTCAACTCGCAAAGTGGGAACATCTCTCTGATGGCATCGACAGCGTCGGCGATCGAAATGCTGGGATTGTCGACCCTATCGAGCAGGTAGCGGACAACCGCCTGCCGAACGTCCGACGAAGTGGCTGTCTGCGTGACCGTGAGCATCTCCGGGCCCTATGAATGGAGCCGCATTTCCTCGCCCTTGGCCATCGTTGCGTCGAAGGCCACGGGAATGCCGTGAACGATGCAGGCCGCCGCCAGCATACCTTCCAATTCGTGGTCGCTGGTTCTGCAGGCAGGCATAAGTGTTCGGATGGCGCGGATTGCCTGTGCGATGGAAAGGAACCGGGCTCGACCCCTGGAAAGGACATAGGCCTCGGTTGCCTTTTCAACTGTGACGCCGTGAAAAGCGTTGGTCATTGCGAGTTCCTCCCTGAACCCAAACCAACGTAATTTACGCCCCATTTTCAGCGGCCATCAAGCTTATGTACGATTTCGGACAATGCTGAAATGCCGTTGCTCCTCCTCGCCATAGGCGCCGTGCGTGAGCTTTATCAGTCCGCTGCGATCGACGATCGTGATCTCACCACGCCTGGCCTGGATCAGCCCCCGATATTCAAGCATTTGGAGGGCAGTAGTGACCCCAGGGCGCCGGGCACCGAGCATGGTCGCGAGAAATTCGTGCGTCAGGTAAATCCTGCTTCCTGAAGAGCGATCGTGGACCATGAGCAGCCACCGAGCCAGTCGCTCCTCGATCTTCGAGTGGCCGTTGACCAGCGCGGTCCGGGAGGCCTGGATGAGGAAGGCGTTGGCATATCGAAGCAACGATCGGCCAAGGGTCGGGCTTTTTGCGAGGGCCGCGCGAAGATTTTCAACCGGCAGGGACCAGCCCTGGCCAGCGATCTGAATATAGGTCTCGTTGGGGGAGCTCTCCTGGCCGAGAATGACCGTAACACCCGTCATACCATCGTGGCCGATGATGCCGACTTCGCTTTGTCGCCCTCCGGTCATGATAGCGACTACCGAAGCGATCCCCGTCTCCGGAAAATACACCTGCTCTATCGGCTGATAGGGGACCTCTAACTGATCTTTGATGCCCAGTTCGACGTGATGCATCGACGGCTGCAAGAGGGCGAAATCATCAGGGTCGATGGATTTCAGAACGTGGTTGCGAAAAGTGGATTGACGCATGGCTCTTCTCCCGTTGCGGGCAAGAGCACTTTCCTCTCACTGTCGGCTGCATCCGTACATGTCTGGCGGCCGATATCGAAAGCATAGGCTTCGGACGGCCTATTAGCAACGACGGCTCGCTTGCCTGCAACTTTGCATGCCGGATTTCGCATCGCTCAAGGCGCAGTATATTTTGTCCTCTCTGGCCAATGCGGAACACGAGTGGATACGCCGGGGACCTGGAATATTAGGCGACTAATCGGCGTGCGGAACAAAATCGCTCCAAACACGTTGCATCATGTTGGGACACGCTCCATGGCCGACCATAGCAGCGAACTTCGCGCAAAGGCCCTCAGAGACCACCACGTCGCTTGGCTAGTAAAGGAAGCTGGTGTCACAGCCGCGCAAGCTCACGAGCTAATCGAATTGATCGGCATGGGCAATCTACCATCCCTGCGGCGCGAAGCTTTCTTGCTGAAAAAGTCGCTCTACTAACCGGCGGCTACCCCAACATGCGCCTTCCCGCTGGTATCTCCCTTAAAAGAGCACGGACGCGTCACGGCTGATAGGAAGTACAGGTTGGTGCCGCCTGAGGGACTCGAACCCCCGACCAATAGTTTACAAAACTACTGCTCTACCAGCTGAGCTAAGGCGGCACATTTACCCGTACGCATACCCCTGAAACTCCCTCTCTGGAAAATGATGAGGCTTTCCAGAATTTTAGCTGATTGATCCAACGAATTACAAAACCGCTGCTCTACCAGCTAAGCTACAAGGGCATGGCGCTCCGGTAGCATATTTCGTGCGCCAGTAAAGACAAAACTCCGTTTTGGGTTGCTAATGGACCCGCCGCGGTCACCAAGGGGGCATCCTGAAATTCGGCGTGCCGCTTCCTACATCTCATTCGGGTGCAATCGCATCGAACGGGGTGCCGCATGATCAGATTCGTCATCATCCTGCCGCTCATCGTCGTGACCTGGCTTCTCTTGGTGAAGGTCATCAGCGACCTGAAGAAGGCCAATATCGACTGGACCGGCGTCGCCACCTTCGTCGGCTTCGTCGTGCTGGCCTTCTGGCTGAGGCATGTCACGGGGATGGGGTGAGGGAGCGAATAGGGAATAGCGAGGAGCGAATAGGGATTTGAGTCCAGCATCCGCCGTGCTTTCCCTACTCACTATTCGCTACTCCCTACTCGCTCATATTCGAACCTTTTGCCGCTTCGCCACGACTGATCTCTCGAGAGGCGAATGGTCGCCTCGATCAAGGATCCAGGAGATCATTATGCTGAAGCGTACCCTTACGTCCGGCGTCGTCGCCGTCTTCGTCGCCACCGGCGCGCTGGCCGCCACGGTCCAGACGTCCTCGGCCCATGGCAACCATCATCACCACCACCACAGCCATCACGGCAAGCCTTGGTGGTGGTGGCACAACCATCATTACAAGCATCACCACCACGGCAAGGTGATCATCTTCCTCTGACGAGAAGACCATTTTTCTTCGAAGGGCGGCCTCGGGCCGCCCTTTTTTCGTTCCGGGCTAACCGGCGGCCGCGGGCGAGGAAATCGCCGGTCAAAAAATCTGAAAATTCTTCGAACCTTTTTGCGGCTCGCCGCGACCCATGATCAAGAGGCGGATGGTTCGCCTCTCCACCGAAACCAAGGAGATCCATCATGTTCAAGCGCACCATCGTTTCCGGCCTCATCGCCACCATCGTCGCCGCCGGCGCGCTCGTCGGCACCGTCCAGCCCTCGGCCGCCCACGACCATCATCACCGCCGCGAGCTCGGCATCGGCATTGCCGCAGGTGTCGGTGGTTTCGTGCTCGGCAGCCTGCTCGCCCAACAGCCCCGCACCGTCTATGTCGAGGACGACGGCTACGGCTCGATCCACGTCCGCCGCTGCTACGCCCGCTACGCCAGCTACGACGAGCGCTCCGACACCTATATGAGCTATGACGGCCCGCGCTACTGCCGGCTCTAGGAGGGGGCAAGATCAACGACAGGAAAGAGGGGCTACGCACAGCCCCTTTTCTTGCGTTCGAGCGCTACGCATCCGTCTGATTGATTTGATCTTTTTGGCGAACAACGTTTTAGGAGTTGGGCTTCAGTTCGGGCAACGCCAAGCCCGCCATGCGGCAGGCGCCGCTGACCGAAGCGTCGTTTATCGCGACGAGCTCGAAGCTGTTTCCGGCATCGGGATGGATCTTGCCGATGAAAGGCTCGTTGCCGCCGGGAGAGCCCTTGTCGTCGACATAGCCGCACACGACGGTCTCGTCGCGGCCGTTCAAACTGCGCTCTCCGGCGAGCATCGTTCCGAACTTTGCGGCGATCGGGTTCCTCAGATGCTGGCGGACGCCGGCGGTGATGATCTCCTCCAGGGCCAGCGAAATCGGAATGGGATCGACGCGTTGATTACCGCCGGTGTTGCTGCTGGGCACGGGCGGCGCCGGTGCCGTCGCCACGCATCCGCAAAGCGAAACGGCCGACAGGAGGTAGATTGTTTTCCGCATCCTTGCCCTTTCGCATGCACTCCAGCGGCACGGCAAGACGGGCAAGTCTAGCGTCCGACCTAGCTGTGGGGTCGGCTGGCTCAACCAACGATGTACAGCGATTTTGCAAGCGTCTAGTCTGCTTCTGGCACCAATCGAGGGGAGGGTGGCTTGGACGAGCGGGATCCCAAGGAAGACCTGATCGAGCCGGTTTTTCGCAACGGCACGGTCACCACCGTCGGCATCCTGTTGGCGTTTTCGCTGGGTTTCCTCACCCATTGGGCCGCCAACCCGATCCCCTGGCAGACCTATCATCTGTTCGCCGTGGTGCCGATCCTCGTCGGCATCGCCCTGCAGATGCGGGCCCTGGCCATGCTGCTCGACACCAAATCGCTGCAGCGGCCCATCTATGCGCGCGCCAACCGGATCTTCATTGCCGGCCTGGTCTTGACCGCTTGCGGCGTCGGGCTGGCGATCCTGCTCGATTTCTTCGAGATAGCGGCCAAGAGCGCTTTGCCGGGCGCCGCTTAGAATGCCTTCGCACCGCCGATCATCTTCGTCACCTCGACCGCGGCGTCGCGCACCAGCGGACCGATCTCGGCCAGCCGTTCAGGTGTGACCCGCACCGTCGGGCCGGACACCGAAACGCCGCCGATCGGCTCGCCATATTCGTCGAAGATGGCTGCCGCCACGCAGCGCATGCCGGGATGGCGCTCCTCGTCGTCCACCGACCAGCCGCGATGCTTGATGGTCGCGAGGTCATGGGCGAGCGCCGAGATGTCGGAAAGCGTCTTGTCGGTGTAGCGCTGCAGGCCTGACTTGCGCAGGATGGCGGCGACCCGTTCAGGCTCGAGATGCGCCAGCACCGCTTTGCCGATACCCGAGGCATGGAAGGGGCTGCGCGTGCCTGGGCGAAAGAAGGCGCGGATCGCCTGGTGCGTCTCGACCTGGTTGACGAAAACCACGCAATCGTCCTCGGCGACGCCGAGATTGGCGGTCTCTCCGGTCTTTTCCATCAATTCCTGCATGACGATGCGGGCGCGGTCGACGAGCTTACGCCGGCGCAGGAAAGCCGAGCCCATGCGATAGGTCTCGACGCCGACCGACCAGAGCTGGTCGGTCGTATCGAACTCGACCATGCCGTGGTTCTCCAGCGTCGTCAGCATGCGATAGGCGGTGGAGGCGGCAATACCGCTTTGCGCCGCGATTTCGCTGAGCGACAGGCCGCTCGCCTCGGCCACGATCGCGAGGATCCGCAACGCGCGGTCGAGCGACTGAACCGAAGCCGCTTCGGATGGACCATTGAAGGCGCGCGGCCGGCCGCGCTGGCGTTTTTCCGTGGTTTCCATGCCCGTCATTCTCGCCGATTTGACGCTGGATGCAATGAAAAAGTTTTTCAGTAGTTGTCGAAGCGGGTTTTCTGGAAAACGAAAAACAAAATAAAATCAGTTAGAAGGAGGCGTTTTCCAGAAATGAAAAAATATTCTGAAAAAATTGAAAAATCGAATACGCGCTGTCATTCTCAAGCCAACCAACGAAATGGAGGCTTGTCATGGCCAGGATGCGCGCTGTCGACGCTGCGGTTCTCGTTCTCGAAAAGGAAGGCATCACCAATGCCTTCGGCGTGCCGGGCGCGGCGATCAATCCGCTCTATTCGGCGCTGAAGGCGAGGGGCACCATCCGCCATGTGCTTGCCCGCCATGTCGAGGGCGCCTCGCACATGGCCGAAGGCTATACCAGGGCCAAGGCCGGCAATATCGGGCTCTGCATCGGCACCTCCGGTCCGGCCGGCACCGACATGATCACCGGTCTCTATTCGGCCTCGGCGGATTCCATTCCGATCTTGTGCATAACTGGCCAAGCCCCCCGCGCGCGCCTCAACAAGGAGGATTTCCAGGCCGTCGACATCGCGTCGATCGCGGCACCCGTCGCCAAGTGGGCCGTCACCGTCATGGAGCCCTACCTGGTGCCGATGGCGCTGCAGAAGGCGTTCCACCTGATGCGCTCCTCGCGCCCCGGACCGGTGCTGGTCGACCTGCCGCTGGACGTTCAGCTTGCAGAGATCGAGTTCGACATCGACGCCTATGAGCCGCTCGCCCCCTTCAAGCCGGCAATCACGCGCGCCCAAGCCGAGAAGGCGCTGGCGATGCTCAACGAGGCGGAAAAGCCGCTGATCGTCGCCGGCGGCGGCATCATCAACGCCGATGCCTCGGATCTCTTGATCGAATTCGCCGAAGTCACCGGCGTGCCGGTCATCCCGACGCTGATGGGCTGGGGCGCGATCCCCGACGACCACCGTTTGATGGCCGGCATGTGCGGCCTGCAGACCTCGCACCGCTATGGCAACGCGACGATGCTGGCGTCCGACTTCGTCTTCGGCATCGGCAACCGCTGGGCCAACCGCCACACCGGTTCCGTCGACGTCTACACCAAGGGCAAGAAATTCATCCATGTCGACATCGAGCCGACGCAGATCGGCCGCGTCTTCGCGCCGGATCTCGGCCTCGTCTCGGATGCGGGCGCAGCGCTGAAGATCCTGCTCGACGTCGCCACCGAATGGCGCACTGCCGGCAAGCTGCGCGACTGGTCGGGCTGGGCGAAGGAATGCCAGCAGCGCAAGAAGACCATGAAGCGCAAGACGCATTTCGAGCAGGTGCCGCTGAAGCCGCAGCGCGTCTATGAGGAGATGAACAAGGCGTTTGCCCGCGACACCACCTATGTCACCACGATCGGCCTGTCGCAGATTGCCGGCGCGCAGTTCCTGCATGTCTACAAGCCGCGCAACTGGATCAATTGCGGCCAGGCCGGCCCGCTCGGCTGGACGCTGCCGGCGGCGTTGGGCGTGCGCGCCGCCGATCCGGACCGGGATATCGTCGCGCTCTCCGGCGACTATGACTTCCAGTTCATGATCGAGGAGCTGGCCGTCGGCGCGCAGCACAAGCTGCCCTACATCCATGTCGTCGTGAACAACGCCTATCTCGGCCTGATCCGCCAGGCGCAGCGCGGCTTCTCGATGGATTACGAGGTGAGCCTCGCCTTCGAGAACGTCAACCGTGCCGGCGATCCGGAGGCAGGCTATGGCGTCGACCATGTCGCGGTTGCCGAGGCGATGGGCTGCAAGGCGGTCCGCGTGAAGAAGCCGGAGGAATTCGCCGGCGCCTTCAAGGAAGCGCAGCGGCTGATGAAGGAGCACCAGGTGCCAGTCGTCCTCGAATTCATCCTCGAGCGCGTCACCAACATTTCCATGGGCACTGAAATCGACAAGATCACCGAATTCGAGGACCTTGCCGAGAGCCATGAGGATGCCCCTACCGCTATAGTGATGTTGGATTAAGCCGAGCGGAGAAGGAGAAAAAGAATGCCGCGTTTTTCAGCCAATCTTTCGATGCTCTTTGGCGAGCATGATTTCCTCGATCGCTTCGATGCCGCGGCCCGCGCGGGCTTCAAGGGCGTCGAATACATTGGCCCCTACGACCATGCGCCGGACGTCGTCGCGGCGCGCCTGAAGAAGAACGGCCTCAGCCAGGTTCTCTTCAACCTGCCGGCCGGCGACTGGGCGAGGGGCGAGCGCGGCATTGCCGTGCTGCCCGACCGGGTGCCGGAATTCCGCCAGGGCGTCGCCAAGGCGATCACCTACGCCCATGCGCTGGGCTGCGAGCAGATCAACTGTCTTGCCGGCATCGCGCCGCAGGGCGCCCATCGCGTCGTGTTGGAAAACGTCTTTGCCGAAAACCTGGCCTTCGCGGCCGAGAAGCTGGAGCAGGCCGGGATCAGGCTGCTGATCGAGCCGATCAACACCCGCGACATTCCGGGCTTCTTCCTGAACTATTCCGATCAGGCCCTGGCGCTGATCGACCGCATCGGCTCGAAGAACCTGTTCCTGCAGTACGACATCTACCACATGCAGATCATGGAGGGGGATCTCGCCCGTACCATCGAAGCGAACCTTCCCCGCATCGCGCATATCCAGCTTGCGGACAATCCCGGCCGTCACGAGCCGGGGACGGGCGAGATCAACTATCCCTTCCTGTATGATCACATTGATCGCCTCGGCTATTCCGGCTGGATCGGCGCCGAATACAAGCCGACGGCCGGCACGGAAGCCGGGCTCGGCTGGTTCAGCGGCTTCGCCGGGCAGGGGAGCGCGGCGGCTTAGGCGCTTCCCTTCTCCCCGTCACTATACGGGGAGAAGGTGCCGGCAGGCGGATGAGGGGCAGCACCCACGTTGCGATGTATTCGAACGAGACGTTCAGGAGAACAACATGGAAACCATCGGTTTCATCGGCCTCGGCATCATGGGCGCGCCAATGGCGGGACATCTTCTCGACGCCGGCTATAAGGTCGTCGCCAGCGATCATCGCTCAAAACCGCCGGCCGACCTCGTCGCCAAGGGCCTGAAGACCGCCACCGGCCACAACGCGGTGGCCAAGGCCGCCCACATCATTATCACAATGGTGCCGGACACCCCGCAGGTCGCCGACGTGCTGTTCGGCGACAACAGCGTTGCCTCCGGTCTGTCCAAAGGCAAGCTTGTCATCGACATGAGCTCGATCTCGCCGATCGCCACCAAGGAATTCGCCAAGAAAATCAACGATCTCGGTTGCGACTATCTCGACGCGCCGGTGTCGGGTGGCGAGGTCGGCGCCAAGGCGGCGTCGCTCACCATCATGGTCGGCGGCGAGGACAAGGCGTTCGAGCGGGCGAAGCCGGTGTTCGAGAAGATGGGCAAGAACATCACGCTGGTCGGGCCGAACGGCGTCGGCCAGACCACCAAGGTCGCCAACCAGATCGTCGTGGCATTGACCATCGAAGCCGTCGGCGAAGCGCTGGTTTTCGCCTCGAAGGCGGGCGCCGATCCCGCCAAAGTCAGGCAGGCGCTGATGGGCGGGCTCGCCGCCTCGCGCATCCTCGAAGTGCATGGCGAGCGCATGATCAAGCGCACCTTCGCTCCAGGCTTCCGCATCGAGTTGCACCAGAAGGACCTCAACCTGGCGCTGGAAGGGGCGAAGGCGCTCGGCGTCTCGCTGCCCAACACCTCGACGACGCAGCAACTGTTCAATTCCTGCGCCGCCAATGGTGGGGCGAAGGAGGATCACTCGGCGCTGGTTCGGGCGCTGGAGCGGATGGCGAATTTCGAAGTCGGCGGCGCCGCAGCCGAAGCCAAAGGCAAGGCAGCTTAGGTCAGGAGAGGGCGGCTCAACGTTCCCACGCCGCCTGCTCTTTGCCTGTCAGAGAACGGGTTCCTGCGTTTTACCGCGGGAGCCCGTTTTTTCGTGTCGGTCAAAGTCGATCCGTGCTCAGCCGCGCCTCAGGAATGCGTGCGCAGCATAAAGACTGACCGCCGCCGCATTGGACACGTTGAGCGAGTGGATGGCGCCGGGCATGTCGAGGCGGGCGAGCGCGGTTACCGTCTCGCGGGTTTTCTGACGCAGGCCCTTACCTTCCGCGCCCAGCACGAGCGCGATTTTTTCACCGTCGAAGGTCTTTTCAAGCTCGGCCGGGCCTTCCGAATCGAGCCCGATCGTCTGGAAGCTGGCCTCGTGCAATTGTCCGAGCGCATCGGCGAGGTTCTTCACCTCGATCTGGTCGATATGCTCAAGCGCGCCGGAGGCGGATTTCGCCAGCACGCCCGATTCCTGCGGGCTGTGGCGGGCCGTCGTGATCAGCGCGCCGGCGCCGAAGGCGACCGCGGATCGCAGGATCGCGCCGACATTGTGCGGGTCCGTCACCTGGTCGAGCACCAGCACCAGCTTGGTGTCGCCAAGCGCGTCGAGACGCTTCGGCTTGAGCGGCTCGGCCTCGATCAGCACGCCCTGATGCACCGCATCCGACCCGGTGATCCTGTCGATGTCCTTCGGCTCGACCAACTCGGTCTTGAACGGCAGGGCGGCAAGATCGGTGATTGAAAGACGTTCGGCGGCGTTGCGGGTCACCAGCATTTTTCTGATCTTGCGCCGCGGATTGTCGAGCGCGGCCCGCACCGTGTGCAGGCCGTAAAGCCGCACCAGCCCGTCGCCAGGCGCTTCGCCTGGGGGCACAGGCTGGCGCGGCCGGAACGCCGGCGCGCCGCCCGCCTTCTGGTCGCGATGCGCGCGCCTCAGTTTGGCGTAGTGGGTGTCCTTGCGCGTGCCGGGCTTGTTGCTTCTATCGTCGCTCATGGCGGCTTCTATAGCCGTCCCGTCCGGCTAAGGATATGGGCTGGGGAAATGAATGCCGAACATCCTCGAAAAACCCTGGCCGCGCCGGTTGACACCCACCGGCCTTGCCGCCATAAGGCGCTTCGCTGATTTCGGAGAAGATCTTACTCGGGCTCCGGATCGGCGAAAATGCCTCGTTGCATGGCTCCGGCGGCAGACTGGAGAGGTGCCCGAGTGGTTAAAGGGGACGGACTGTAAATCCGTTGGCTTAGCCTACGTTGGTTCGAATCCAACCCTCTCCACCACTGCCGGCCCGGAAGCCCTGAAACGAACAAGTCTCGGACCGAAAAGTGCATGGCGCTTTTCGGGTGAATCCGGTACTTCAGTGTAAGGCGCGGGTATAGCTCAGTGGTAGAGCAGCAGCCTTCCAAGCTGAATATGCGGGTTCGATTCCCGCTACCCGCTCCAGATTTCCTCCTCGCACGCTCCAAAGAAAACGCCGCGCGCCGTGGCGCGCAGCGCATTCCGTTTCATCCAGCCGCTTAGCTGTTGAAGGCCGAAGCGACCTGATGGTTCTGCGGCACCTGGCCGTTCGGCGTCAGCTTGTCGACGATGCCGGGCAGCGCCGTAGAGAGCTGCTGCAGCAATTCCTGCTCATTCATGCCGGTGCGCTGGGCGATCTCGCGGATCACCGCTGGCCCGAGCGCCGAACCGAGA
Source organism: Mesorhizobium sp. B2-7-1 (assembly GCF_006440735.1). GTDB lineage: Bacteria > Pseudomonadota > Alphaproteobacteria > Rhizobiales > Rhizobiaceae > Mesorhizobium. The sequence goes on from NZ_VFUA01000018.1 coordinate 13,957, forward strand.
TCATTGGCGTTGATCTGCTGGTTCTGACCGGTGCCGACCCAGGAGTCGGCGACGTTGCCATGACCAGCATCCTTCAGCTTGCCGAGCAGGCCGCCGAGGCCGCCGAGCAGGCCGCCATCGGCCGACGCGTCGGTTCCCGCAGGCGTCGGCACCGGCGCTTGCGGCACGGCCGCTTCCTCGCTCCTGCCGCTCAGCATCTTGCCGACCAAAAGCGCGCCGAGCGCGATCATCAGGGGTTTGGTGATGTTGCCGCCCGGAACGGCGTTGTCGAAAAGGCCCATAATGGATCTCCTTATCCAGCCAAGTCCACCCGACGCCAGCATGGCGCAAACGAATGGAATTTCAAGCTGTCTTGAGCTTTTGACAATCATATGAAAATGATTGGGGCGGCGGGGAAATTTGGAGGGAATTATGGGCATCATCAGCTGGATCATTCTCGGCATCGTCGCTGGCTTCATCGGCAGCAAGATCGTCAACAAGACCGGCCAGGGCATGATCATGGACATCGTGCTCGGCATCGTCGGCGCCATCGTCGGCGGCGTGATCTTCAGCGCCTTCGGAGCGCAGGGCGTCACCGGCCTCAACATCTGGAGCCTGATCGTTGCCGTCATCGGCTCGGTCGTCGTGCTGTGGGCCTATCACCAGATTTCCGGCAAGCGCACGCTTTAGAAGCGTAGAAAGCCGGACCTGGGGGGCTTAGGGTCGACCCGTTCGGGTCGGCCTGCGCTGGATTTATGCCGTCAGGCGACCATCGCCAGCCGGCGCTTTCGTTCGTCGAGCGAGACGATCGCCAGGCCGCTGGCCATCACCAAAAGGATGCCGCAGACGGCGAGCGCGTTGGGAAACTGCCCGAAGACCAGCAGGCCCGAGATGACCGCCCAGACGGTGAAGCAGTAATAGAAGGGCGCGACCGCGCTTGTCGGTCCGACCCGGTAGGCCATGAAGATGAAGAAATGGCCGAAGATCAGGAACAGGCCCGCTCCGGCGATCAGCAGCAGGTGGTGGCCTTGGGGCATTACCCATTGCTCGGAGACAAGATGCGCCGCGCCTGAGCCGACCAGCACCACCACGACCGCAGAGATGGCGACGATCATGCCTGGCACCTCGGCGCCCACCTTGCGGCCGGCAAGGTCGCGCACCGCCGCGAAGGCGGCGTTGCCGAGCGCCAGCAGCGCATAGACCGAAATGCCCTGCATGGTCGGCTGCGCCACCATGAGCGCCCCGACAAAGCCAAGGCCGATCAGCGCCATGCGCGTGGCGCCGATCTTTTCGCCGAACAGCATCGAGGACCCGACCAGCACGATGAGCGGCGTCACCTGCCCGAGCGCGGTGGAATCCGCGATCTGCATATTGGCCAAGGCGACGACATAGCAGAGGATCGCCAGGAGCTCGAACAGGTTGCGGCGCAGCACCTTGCGCTCGAAGAGCAACGGAACCTGCCTGGCATAGCCCAGCATCAGAAGCAGCGGCACACCCCACAGCATCGCGGCAGCACCGCGCAGCAAGAGCACTTCATAAGGCGGCAGCCCGGTGGTCGCTAGCTTCATCATCGTGTCGTTGACGAGGTAGGCCCCCGTCGAGACGATCATGAACAGCGGACCACGGATATTGGATGGAATGAACTGCATCCGCCGACCAAATCAGAGCGGCGTCGCGGCGGCAATGGGCCAGCCCGGAGGCTTTGATTTTACGCTCGGCACCCCTATATCCCCGCCATATCCCCCTGAAATCGACCGTTGGTCCGGGTCGAGCGGGAATCCGCTCAGCCACAAGGCACTTGTGTTTTTCGGCCGTTGTCGCTAATCGCCCCGCATTCGACTGAACTGAAGGTCAAGGCCGTCCAAGGAAAGAGACTATGGCAAAAGGTAAATTCGAGCGCACCAAGCCGCATGTGAACATTGGCACGATCGGTCACGTCGATCATGGCAAGACGTCGCTGACGGCGGCGATCACGAAGTATTTTGGCGAATACAAGCGCTATGACCAGATCGACGCGGCGCCCGAAGAGAAGGCGCGCGGCATCACGATCTCGACGGCGCATGTCGAGTATGAGACGGCCAACCGTCACTATGCTCACGTCGACTGCCCCGGCCACGCCGACTATGTGAAGAACATGATCACCGGTGCGGCGCAGATGGACGGCGCGATCCTGGTTGTTTCGGCCGCCGACGGCCCGATGCCGCAGACCCGCGAGCACATCCTGCTTGCCCGTCAGGTCGGCGTGCCGTCGATCGTGGTGTTCCTGAACAAGGTCGACCAGGTCGACGACGCCGAGCTGCTCGAGCTGGTCGAGCTCGAGGTTCGCGAGCTTCTGTCGAAGAACGAGTTCCCCGGCGACGACATTCCGATCGTCAAGGGCTCGGCGCTGGCTGCGTTGGAAGATTCCAACAAGACCATCGGCGAGGACGCCATCCGCGAGCTGATGGCTCAGGTCGACGCCTATATCCCGACGCCGGTTCGCCCGCTCGACAAGCCGTTCCTGATGCCGATCGAGGACGTGTTCTCGATCTCGGGCCGCGGCACGGTCGTGACCGGCCGCGTCGAGCGCGGCATCGTCAAGGTTGGCGAGGAGTTGGAAATCGTCGGCATCCGTCCGACCACCAAGACGACCTGCACGGGCGTCGAGATGTTCCGCAAGCTGCTCGACCAGGGTCAGGCCGGCGACAACATCGGCGCGCTGCTGCGCGGCGTCGACCGTGAGGGCGTGGAGCGCGGCCAGGTTCTGGCCAAGCCGGGCACGGTGAAGCCGCACAAGAAGTTCGTGGCCGAAGCCTACATCCTGACCAAGGACGAAGGCGGCCGTCACACGCCGTTCTTCACCAACTACCGTCCGCAGTTCTACTTCCGCACGACGGACGTGACGGGCATCGTGACGCTGCCGGCCGGCACCGAGATGGTGATGCCCGGCGACAACATCACCGTCGACGTCGAGCTGATCGTGCCGATCGCGATGGAAGAGAAGCTGCGCTTCGCCATCCGTGAAGGCGGCCGCACCGTCGGTGCCGGCATCGTCGTCACCATCAAAGAATAATTGGACTGAAACCGATCTGTCGCGGGCGCGGTAGTTGCCCGCGCCGCGCCAGAACAAGGAATTGACGCATGAACGGACAGAATATCCGCATCCGCCTTAAAGCGTTTGACCACCGGGTGCTCGACGCCTCGACGCGCGAAATCGTGTCGACCGCCAAGCGCACCGGCGCCAACGTCCGCGGCCCCATCCCGCTGCCGACGCGGATCGAAAAATTCACGGTCAACCGGTCGCCCCACGTCGACAAGAAGAGCCGCGAGCAGTTCGAGATGCGCACGCACAAGCGTCTGCTCGACATCGTCGATCCGACTCCGCAGACGGTCGATGCTTTGATGAAGCTCGATCTGGCCGCCGGTGTCGACGTCGAGATCAAGCTCTAGGGAACAAGAGGGCGGGGCGACCCGGAACTCTGAAGGAACAAGAGGCGTGGAGGGGCGATAGCCCCGACAGGGAACTCTAAAGGAATTGAACCGATGCGTTCAGGTGTGATTGCAAAGAAGGTGGGAATGACCCGCATCTACAACGATGCCGGGGAACACGTTCCCGTCACCGTTCTCCAGATGGAGAACTGCCAGGTCGTGGCCCAGCGCACGCAGGAGAAGAACGGCTACACCGCCGTCCAGCTCGGCGTTGGCCTTGCCAAGGTGAAGAACACGTCGAAGGCGATGCGCGGCCATTTCGCCGCCGCTTCCGTCGAGCCCAAGGCCAAGGTCGCGGAGTTCCGCGTCTCCGCCGACAACATGATCGACGTCGGCGCCGAGCTGACCGTCGAGCATTTCGTCGCCGGCCAGAAGGTCGACGTCACCGGCACCTCGACCGGCAAGGGTTTCCAGGGCGTGATCAAGCGGCACCACATGGGTGGCGGCCGTGCGACCCACGGTAACTCGGTCTCGCACCGCACGCACGGCTCGACCGGTCAGCGCCAGGACCCCGGCAAGGTGTTCAAGGGCAAGAAGATGGCCGGCCACATGGGCGACACCCGCGTGACCACGCAGAACGTCGAGGTCGTCTCGACCGATGCCGATCGCGGCCTGATCCTGATCCGCGGCGCGGTTCCCGGCGTCAAGGGCGCCTGGATCCTGGTTCGCGACGCCGCCAAGGTTGCGCTGCCGGCCAATGCGCCGAAGCCTGCCGCGATCCGCGCCGCTGCCGCCAAGAACGAAGCCCCGGCCACTGAGGGAGCCGAATAATGGATCTCAAGATCACAACGCTGGGCGGCAAGGACGCCGGCAAGGTGAAACTCTCCGAGGAGATTTTCGGCCTTGATCCGCGCGAGGACATCCTGCAGCGCGTCGTGCGCTGGCAGCTCGCCAAGAAGCAGCAGGGCACGCACAAGGCCAAGGGCCGCGCCGAGATCGCGCGCACCGGCGCCAAGATGTACAAGCAGAAGGGTACGGGCCGCGCCCGTCACCACTCGGCTCGCGCTCCGCAGTTCCGCGGCGGTGGCAAGGCGCACGGCCCGGTCGTTCGCAGCCATGAGCACGAACTGCCGAAGAAGGTCCGCGCCCTCGGCTTGAAGCATGCTCTGTCGGCCAAGGCCAAGAGCGCTTCCATCATCGTCATCGACGAGCTGAAGCTCGCCGAGGCCAAGACCAAGACGCTGGCGGCGAACCTCGAGACGCTGGGGCTGACCAACGCCCTGGTGATCGGCGGCGCCGAGCTCGACCAGAACTTCAAGCTGGCGGCGACCAACATCCCGAACATCGACGTGCTGCCCATCCAGGGCATCAACGTCTACGACATTCTGCGCCGCGGCACGCTGGTCCTTTCCAAGGCCGCCGTCGAGGCTCTCGAGGAGCGCTTCAAATGACCGACCTTCGTCATTACGACGTGATCGTCTCGCCGGCGATCACCGAAAAGTCGACCATGGCTTCCGAGCAGAACCAGGTCGTCTTCAACGTCGCCAAGAAGGCGTCGAAGCCGGAAATCAAGGCAGCCGTGGAAGCTCTCTTCGGCGTCAAGGTGACGGCTGTGAACACGCTCGTCCGCAAGGGCAAGATCAAGCGCTTCCGCGGCACCGTTGGCCGCCAGGGCGACGTCAAGAAGGCGGTTGTGACGCTGGCCGACGGCCAGTCGATCGACGTCGCGACGGGTCTCTGAGCAAGGCCGCGAGGACAGGACAATGGCACTTAAGAAATTCAACCCGGTAACGCCGAGCACCCGCCAGCTGGTCATCGTCGACCGCTCGGGCCTCTACAAGGGCAAGCCCGTCAAGGGCCTGACCGAAGGCCTGACCAAGTCGGGCGGCCGCAACAATTACGGCCGCATCACGGCCCGCTTCATCGGCGGCGGTCACAAGCGTTCGTACCGCATCATCGACTTCAAGCGTAAGAAGTACGACGTCGTCGGCACGGTCGAGCGTATCGAATACGATCCGAACCGCACCGCTTTCATCGCGCTGATCAAGTACGACGACGGCGAGCTGTCCTACATCCTGGCCCCGCAGCGCCTTGCTGCCGGCGACAAGATCGTGGCCGGCGAAGCGGTCGACGTGAAGCCGGGCAACGCGATGCCGCTGGCCTCGATGCCGGTCGGAACGATCGTCCACAACATCGAGCTGAAGCCGGGCAAGGGTGGCCAGGTCGCCCGTTCGGCTGGCGGTTACGCCCAGCTCGTCGGCCGCGACCAGGGCATGGCGATCCTGCGCCTCAACTCGGGTGAGCAGCGCGTCGTGCACGGTTCCTGCATGGCCACCGTGGGTGCCGTGTCAAATCCCGACCACGGCAACATCAACGACGGCAAGGCCGGTCGTACCGTATGGCGCGGCAAGCGTCCGCACAATCGCGGCGTGACCATGAATCCGGTCGACCATCCGCATGGCGGCGGCGAAGGCCGCACCTCGGGTGGCCGTCATCCGGTTTCGCCCTGGGGCAAGCCGACCAAGGGCAAGAAGACGCGGTCCAACAAGGCGACCGACAAGTTCATCCTGCGCTCGCGTCATCAGCGCAAGAGCTAAGAAGAGGTAACGCCAAGTGACTCGTTCGATTTGGAAAGGCCCCTTCATCGACGGCTACCTTCTCAAGAAGGTGGACAAGGTTCGTGAAGGTGGTCGCAATGAGGTGATCAAGATGTGGAGCCGTCGCTCCACCATCCTGCCGCAGTTCGTCGGCCTCACCTTCGGTGTCTACAACGGCCAGAAGCACGTCCCGGTCTCGGTGAACGAGGACATGGTCGGCCACAAGTTCGGTGAATTCGCTCCGACCCGGACCTATTACGGTCATGGCGCGGATAAGAAGGCGAAGAGGAAATAATCATGGGCAAGGCCAAAGCTCCGCGCAGGCTTGCTGATAACGAGGCGCGTGCCGTTCTGCGCACGATCCGTATCAGCCCGCAGAAGCTGAACCTGGTTGCCGCGCTGATCCGCGGCAAGAAGGTCGCGACAGCGCTTTCCGACCTCGAATTCTCGGCCAAGCGGATTTCCGGCACGGTCAAGAAGACGCTGGAATCGGCGATCGCCAACGCGGAAAACAATCACGACCTCGACGTCGATGCGCTGGTCGTGGCGGAAGCCTATGTCGGCAAGTCGATCGTCATGAAGCGTTTCCACGCTCGTGGCCGCGGTCGCGCCAGCCGTATCGAAAAGCCGTTCTCGCACCTCACGATCGTCGTTCGTGAAGTCGAGGAAAAAGGGGAGGCCGCATAATGGGCCAGAAAGTCAATCCGATCGGGCTGCGTCTCGGCATCAACCGTACCTGGGATTCGCGCTGGTTCGCGAACACCGGCGAGTACGGCCTGCTGCTGCATGAAGACCTCAAGATCCGCAAGTATCTCGAGAAGGAGCTCAAGCAGGCCGCGATCTCCAAGGTCGTGATCGAGCGTCCGCACAAGAAGTGCCGCGTCACCATCCACGCAGCGCGTCCGGGCCTGATCATCGGCAAGAAGGGCGCCGACATCGAGAAGCTGCGCAAGAAGCTGACCGAGATGACGAAGTCCGAAACGCACCTCAACATCGTTGAAGTGCGCAAGCCGGAAATCGACGCCACGCTGATCGCCCAGTCGATCGCCCAGCAGCTCGAGCGCCGCATCGCGTTCCGCCGCGCCATGAAGCGCGCCGTCCAGTCGGCCATGCGTCTCGGCGCCGAAGGCATCCGCATCAACTGCTCCGGCCGTCTCGGCGGCGCCGAAATCGCGCGCATGGAGTGGTACCGCGAAGGCCGCGTGCCGCTGCATACGCTGCGCGCCGATGTCGACTACGGCACGGCCGAGGCGAACACGGCCTACGGCATCTGCGGCGTCAAGGTGTGGGTGTTCAAGGGCGAGATCCTCGAGCACGACCCGATGGCCTCCGAGCGTCGCGCCACCGAAGGTGATGCCGCGCATGGCGGCGGCGGTGGTGAGCGCGAACGCGGCCGTCGTCGCGAGAACGCCTGAGACATTTGAGAATTTGGAGTTAGAACGATGCTGCAGCCAAAGCGCACAAAGTTCCGTAAGCAGTTCAAGGGCCGTATCCACGGTACCGCCAAGGGCGGCACCAATCTGGATTTCGGCGGTTTCGGACTGAAGGCGCTTGAGCCGAACCGCGTCACCGCGCGTGAGATCGAGGCGGCCCGCCGCGCGATCACCCGCGAGATGAAGCGCGCCGGCCGCGTCTGGATCCGGGTGTTCCCGGACCTGCCGGTCACCTCGAAGCCGACCGAAGTCCGCATGGGTAAGGGCAAGGGCGCCGTCGACTATTGGGCGGCGCGCGTCAAGCCCGGCCGCATCATGTTCGAGATCGATGGCGTCAGCGAGGAGACCGCGCGTGAAGCGCTGCGTCTCGGCGCCGCCAAGCTCTCGGTCAAGACGCGCTTCGTGCAGCGCATCGCAGAATAAGGACAGGCGATCATGAAAGCCGAAGACATCCGGACAAAGACCCAGGATCAGCTGACCGACGACCTGGCAGCCCTCAAGAAGGAGCAGTTCAACCTGCGCTTCCAGAAGGCCACCGGCCAGCTCGAAAAGACCGCGCGCGTGAAGCAGGTCCGCAAGGACATCGCGCGCATCAAGACCATCGCCGCGGAAAAAGCCGCGGCCAAGAAGGCTTAAGGACGAGAACCATGCCAAAGCGCATCCTGCAGGGCACCGTCGTCAGCGACAAGAACGAGAAGACGGTCGTGGTCAAGGTCGAGCGTCGCTTCACCCATCCGGTGATGAAGAAGACCGTGCGTATGACCAAGAAGTACAAGGCGCACGACGAGAACAACGCCCACAAGGTCGGCGACCAGGTGTTCATCCAGGAATCGAAGCCGATTTCGAAGGATAAGCGCTGGGTTGTCGTCTCTTCGGATCAGGGTTGATCCGGGCGAACGAACCGAATTTTGGACAGACCGGGGAGGGGTGAAAGCACCCGTCCCGATAGAAGAGAAGAAGGCGGCCAGTCATGATTCAGATGCAAACAAACCTCGACGTCGCGGACAATTCCGGCGCCCGTCGTGTCATGTGCATCAAGGTGCTGGGCGGCTCGAAGCGGAAGTATGCCTCCGTCGGCGACATCATCGTGGTGTCGATCAAGGAAGCCATTCCGCGCGGCCGCGGTAAGAAGGGCGATGTGATGAAGGCGGTCGTGGTTCGCACGGCCAAGGACATCCGCCGCCCGGACGGCAGCGTGATCCGTTTCGACAAGAACGCGGCCGTTCTCGTCGACAATAAGAAAGAGCCGATCGGCACCCGCATCTTCGGACCGGTTCCGCGCGAGTTGCGCGCCAAGAACCACATGAAGATCATCTCGCTCGCGCCTGAAGTGCTGTAAGGAGCCGGACCAATGCAAAAGATCAAAAAAGGCGACAAGGTCGTCGTGCTTGCCGGCAAGGACAAGGGCCGTTCGGGCGAAGTCCTGTCGGTGCAGCCGAAGGAAGATACCGCGGTCGTCCGCGGCGTGAACCTCATTCGCCGTCACCAGAAGCAGACCCAGTCCCAAGAGGGCGGGATCATCACCAAGGAAGCGCCGATCCACCTGTCGAATATCGCGCTGGCCGACCCCAAGGATGGCAAGCCGACCCGCGTCGGCTTCACCGTCCAGAAGGACGGCAAGAAGGTGCGCGTCGCCAAGCGTTCGGGAGAAGTCATCAATGGCTAAGTCTGAAACCAAGCAGGCAACTGCCAAGAACGAGCCGCGCCTCAAGAAGGTCTACAACGAGACTATCCGCAAGGCGATGCAGGAGCAGTTCGGCTACGACAACGACATGCAGGTTCCGCGCATCGACAAGATCGTGCTGAACATGGGTGTCGGCGAAGCGACCGGCGATTCCAAGAAGCCTGCGGTCGCGGCCGAAGATCTCGCGATGATCGCCGGCCAGAAGGCCGTCGTCACCCGTGCCCGCAACTCGATTGCCGGCTTCAAGGTGCGCGAGAATATGCCGATCGGCGCTAAGGTCACGCTGCGCAAGGAACGCATGTACGAGTTCCTCGACCGCCTCGTGAACATCGCGCTGCCGCGCGTTCGCGACTTCCGCGGACTGAACCCGAAGAGCTTTGACGGCCGTGGCAACTACGCCATGGGCATCAAGGAACACATCGTGTTCCCGGAGATCAACTACGACAAGGTTGATCAGGTCTGGGGCATGGACGTCATCGTTTGTACGACGGCGAAGACGGACGACGAGGCCAGAGCACTGCTCAAGGCCTTCAACTTCCCCTTCCGCCAGTAACGGCAGCGAAAAAGGAACAATCTGAAATGGCAAAGACCAGCTCAGTCGAGAAGAACAACCGGCGCCGCAAGCTCGCCGACCAGTACGCCGCCAAGCGCACGGCGCTCAAGGCCATCATCATGGATCAGTCCAAGCCGATGGAAGAGCGTTTCCGCGCCCAGTTGAAGCTGTCGGCGCTGCCGCGCAACTCGGCCAAGATCCGCATCCGTAACCGCTGCGAAGTCACCGGCCGTCCGCGCGCCTATTATCGCAAGCTGAAGCTTTCGCGTATCGCGCTTCGCGATCTGGGCAATACCGGCCAGATCCCGGGCCTGGTCAAGTCGAGCTGGTAAGGAGACACTGAGATGTCATTGAGCGATCCTCTCGGCGATATGCTGACCCGCATCCGCAACGCCTATGGCCGCAAGAAGTCGAGCGTTTCGACTCCGGCTTCGCGTCTGCGCGCCCGCGTCCTCGAAGTGCTGAAGTCGGAAGGCTATATCCGCGACTACAGCCAGACCGATTTCGAAAACGGCAAGTCGGAAATCGAGATCGAGCTGAAGTATTTCGACGGCGCTCCGGTCGTGCGCGAAATCGAGCGCGTCTCGAAGCCCGGCCGCCGCGTCTATGTCTCGGCCAAGTCGATCCCGCAGGTCGCCAACGGCCTCGGCATCGCCATCCTTTCGACGCCGAAGGGCGTCATGGCCGACCATGAAGCGCGCGAGCAGAATGTCGGCGGCGAGATCCTCTGCCAGATCTTCTGATCCGGCATGAGATTGAATGAATGGGCTTCGGTTCTCGGGATCGCGCCCGGGAACTGGAACTTGAAACCAAAGAAGTGACGAGGACAACAAAATGTCTCGTATCGGAAAGAAACCCGTTTCGCTGCCGCAGGGCGTGACCGCGACCGTCAACGGCCAGACCGTGACGGCGAAGGGCCCCAAGGGCGAGCTGAAGTTCGTGGTGAACGACGAAGTGCTGGTCAAGATGGAAGGCAGCGAGATCGCTGTCGAGCCGCGCGACCAGACCAAGGCGGCACGCTCCAAGTGGGGTATGTCGCGCACGCAGATCGTCAACATCCTGCAGGGCGTGAAGGACGGCTTCGAAAAGAAGCTCGAGATCACCGGCGTCGGCTATCGTGCGGCGTTGCAGGGCAAGAACCTGCAGCTCGCGCTGGGCTTCAGCCACGACGTGGTCTATGAGACGCCTCAGGGCATCACGATCACGGTGCCGAAGCCGACCGAAATCACGGTCTCGGGCATCGACAAGCAGCAGGTCGGCCAGGTCGCCGCCGAGATCCGCGAATATCGCGGTCCGGAGCCGTACAAGGGCAAGGGCGTGCGCTATGCCGACGAGCGCATCGTGCGCAAGGAAGGCAAGAAGAAGTAAGATTTACACAGCCGCGGGGAGCGGCCGCGGGAGGCCTGGCCTACCGCACAGGGTTGCCCCCGTTTTCCGAAGGCAAGGAACTGACATTATGGCAAGCCCCAAAGAGACCATCCAGCGCCGCGCGCAGCGCGTCCGCCGCCAGTTGAAGAAGGTCGCCGGCACGCGGCCGCGGCTTTCGGTGCACCGCACCTCGAAGAACATCTACGTCCAGGTCATCGACGATGCCAACGGCCACACGCTGGCCGCTGCTTCGACGCTCGAGAAGGACCTCAAGGGTTCGCTCAAGACCGGCGCCGACACCGCGGCCGCCGCTGCGGTCGGCAAGCTGATCGCCGAGCGCGCTTCGAAGGCCGGCGTCAAGGAAGTCGTCTTCGACCGCGGCCCGTACATCTACCACGGCCGCGTCAAGGCGCTGGCCGAAGCTGCCCGCGAAGGCGGCCTCAGCTTCTAATTTCGCCGCTGATGACCCAAAGCGGCATCGGCAAACAGCAACCCGTGCTTCCGGAAAAGAACAAGGACTAGGATATGGCACAGGAACGTAGAGAAGGCGGTCGCGGCCGCGAACGCGAAGAGCGTGACGACGGCATGGTGGACAAGCTCGTCCACATCAACCGCGTCGCCAAGGTGGTGAAGGGTGGCCGTCGTTTCGGTTTTGCCGCTCTCGTCGTCGTCGGCGACCAGAAGGGCCGCGTCGGCTTCGGCCACGGCAAGGCGCGCGAAGTGCCGGAAGCGATCCGCAAGGCGACCGAGTCGGCCAAGCGCGACATGATCTTCGTGCCGTTGCGCTCGGGCCGCACGCTGCATCACGACGTCGAGGGCCGTTGGGGCGCCGGACGCGTTCTGTTGCGCGCCGCCAAGCAGGGTACCGGCATCATCGCCGGCGGTCCGATGCGCGCCGTCTTCGAGACGCTCGGCATGCATGACGTGGTCGCCAAGTCGATGGGTTCGTCGAACCCCTACAACATGGTTCGCGCCACCTTCGACGCGCTGAAGAGCCAGATGCATCCGAAGGATGTGGCTGCCGCGCGCGGCATCAAGTACTCGACCCTTCAGGCCCGCCGCGGCACCGCCGTTGCGGCTGAAGAATAGTCGACGCTGACCAGGGATTTCGACCATGGCCAAGAAAGCTACCAAGACCATCACCGTCGAGCAGATCGGCTCGCCGATCCGCCGGCCGAAGGAGCAGCGCGCGACGCTGGTCGGCCTCGGCCTGAACAAGATGCACAAGCGGCGCACGCTGGAAGATACCCCTTCCGTGCGTGGCATGATCGCCGCCGTCCAGCACCTCGTCCGCGTCGTGGACGAGGCCTGAACGGAAGCGCAGGAGAAGAATCATGAAACTCAACGATCTGCGTGACAAGGACGGCGCCACGCACTCCAAGAAGCGCCTCGGTCGCGGCATCGGCTCCGGCTCGGGCAAGACCGCCGGTCGCGGCGTCAAGGGCCAGAAGGCTCGCTCGGGCGTTGCCATCAATGGCTTCGAGGGCGGCCAGATGCCGCTCTACCGGCGCCTGCCGAAGCGTGGCTTCAACAACATCTTCGCCAAGAGCTTCACCGTCGTCTCGCTGGCCAAGATCCAGGCAGCCATCGACGCCAAGAAGCTCGACGCCAAGGCGACCGTGACGGCCGAGGCCCTGGTTGCCGCCGGCGTCATCCGCCGCGCCAAGGACGGCGTGCGCGTTCTCTCCGACGGCGAGCTCAAGGCCAAGGTTTCCTTCGACGTCGCCGGCGCCTCCAAGGCCGCGATCGAGAAGATCGAGAAGGCTGGCGGTTCGGTGAAGCTGCCGGAAGCGGCCGCCGCCGAGTAACGGCGATTTGAAGCGCGGCCGATCGGGATGATTCGCATTTTCCGTCGAACCGCACTTTGATCTGGTGAATTGGGCGGCCGCGTCAACGCGGCCGCTTGCATGTTTACGGTCCGGAGCTTATCTCGTGAGCTTCGGTGACACGCGCCGCCTGAGCTGCGGGCATCGAGCGTGACATGGAAATCAATGAAGTAGAGCATGACGTTGTCCGAAAACCGCTCCACATTTTTCGGCACCATGCTCTAGCGGAGAATCAGGCATGGCTTCGGCTGCTGAACAACTAGCCTCCAATCTGAATTTCGCGGCCTTCGCCAAGGCCGAGGATCTCAAGAAGCGCATCTGGTTCACTGTCGGCGCGCTGCTTGTCTACCGCCTCGGCACCTACATACCGCTTCCCGGCATCAATCCCGACGCCTTCGCCCAGGCCTTCTCTTCGCAGAGCAAGGGCGTGCTCGGCATGTTCAACATGTTCGCCGGCGGCGCCGTGCAGCGCATGGCGATCTTTGCGCTGGGCATCATGCCCTACATCTCCGCCTCCATCATCATGCAGCTGATGACGTCGGTCATCCCGTCGCTGGAAGCGCTGAAGAAGGAAGGCGAGCAGGGCCGCAAGATCATCAACCAGTACACGCGCTACGGCACCGTGCTCCTGGCGCTGATCCAGGCCTACGGCATTTCGATCGGCCTCGAAGGCGGCAACGGCATCGTCAACGATCCCGGCATGTTCTTCCGCATCTCGACCGTCGTCACGCTGGTCGGCGGCACCATGTTCCTGATGTGGCTCGGCGAGCAGATCACCGCGCGCGGCATCGGCAACGGCATCTCGCTGATCATCTTCTCCGGCATCGTCGCCGGCCTGCCGCGGGCCATCTCCGGCACGCTGGAGCTCGGCCGCACGGGAGCGCTGTCGACAGGCCTCATTCTGGCAATCATCGTGCTGGCCATCGTCGTCATCGCCGTGATCGTGTTCTTCGAACGCGCCCAGCGCCGCCTGCTCATCCAGTATCCGAAGCGCCAGGTCGGCAACCGCATGTTCCAAGGCGATACCTCGCATTTGCCGCTGAAGCTCAACACCTCGGGCGTCATCCCGCCGATCTTCGCGTCCTCGCTGCTACTTCTGCCGGCGACGGTCGCCGGCTTCTCGCAGGCGACGAACCTGCCGGCCTGGGCAAGCACGGTCCTGGCTTCGCTCGGCCACGGCCAGCCGCTCTACATGATCTTCTATGCGGGCATGATCGTCTTCTTCGCCTTCTTCTACACGGCGATCGTCTTCAACCCGAAGGACACCGCCGACCAGCTCAAGAAGCACTCCGGCTTCATCCCGGGCTATCGTCCGGGCGAGCGCACCGCCGAATATATCGACTATGTTCTGACGCGTATCACCGTCATCGGCGCCATCTACCTGGTGCTGGTCTGTCTGCTGCCGGAATTCCTGATTTCGGCGACTGGCGTACCTTTCTACCTCGGTGGCACATCGCTTCTGATCGTGGTCAGTGTCACGCTCGACACGGTGGCGCAGATTCAGGGTCACCTGATCGCGCACCAGTATGAGGGCCTGATCAAGAAGTCGAAGTTGCGCGGGGGGAAGAGGAGCAGATGAGGCTGATATTGCTTGGGCCGCCAGGAGCGGGCAAGGGGACGCAAGCACAAAGACTGGTAGAAAAACACGGCATCCCCCAGCTCTCGACGGGTGACATGCTGCGTGCCGCCGTCCAAGCCGGAACCGAGGTCGGCAAGCGCGCCAAGGCGGTTATGGATGCCGGTGAGCTGGTCTCGGATGCAATCGTCAACGCCATCGTCGCCGAACGCATCGATCAGCCGGATTGCGCCAAGGGTTTCATCCTCGACGGTTATCCGCGCACGCTGGTCCAGGCCGACGCGGTCGAGGCCATGCTCGCCGAACGCGGCATTGCGCTCGACACCGTCATCGAGCTTGTCGTCGACGACAAGGCGCTGGTCGGCCGAATCGTCAAACGCGCCGAGGATGCCAAGGCCGCCGGCCAGCCGGTGCGCAAGGACGACAACCCGGCGGTGTTCGAGGAACGCCTGCGCGAATACTACAAGAAGACGGCGCCGCTGATCGGCTACTACTACGCCAAAGGCAAGCTCAAGACCGTCGACGGCATGGCCAGCATCGATGCAGTGACCACCGAGATCGGCAAGGTGCTCGCGGCTGCGGCGAAGTGAGCCGGGCCGGCAATTAAAGATTGCGCTTGGCGACAATTGAAGATTGCGCTTGACTGGATTGGGCCCTTGGGGTATGGCGGCCCGTCTTCCTATCAGGCATGGACTTTGCTTGCCCTTGCGGGCAAGGCAGTTGCTTTGAACTAGGAAACTCCCGCGAGGGCCGGCCTCCACCGGACGCGGGGCAACTTCGATAGCGCCGGCTTGTCCGGCCCAAATGGAGAAAGAGAAGAAAATGGCTCGTATAGCCGGCGTCAACATTCCGACCAACAAGCGCGTCGTCATTGCGCTTCAGTACATTCACGGCATCGGCAAGAAGTTCGCCCAGGAGATCGTCGACAAGGTCGGCATCCCGGCGGATCGCCGCGTCAACCAGCTGACCGACGCGGAAGTGCTGCAGATCCGCGAGACGATCGACCGCGACTACCAGGTCGAAGGCGACCTGCGCCGCGAAGTCTCGATGAACATCAAGCGGCTCATGGACCTCGGCTGCTACCGCGGCCTGCGTCACCGCCGCTCGCTGCCGGTTCGCGGCCAGCGCACGCATACCAATGCGCGCACCCGCAAGGGCCCGGCCAAGGCGATCGCCGGCAAGAAGAAGTAATTGAGCGAATAGTGAGTAGCCGTTAGCGAGTAGGGACCCTACTCGCCATTCCCTACTCACTACTCGCTTCTAAGGTGGAGCCGCTGGCATTACGGCGGTGTAGAGATCAACTGAAAGGACTACCATGGCCAAGGAAGCCGCTCGTGTTCGCCGTCGCGAACGCAAGAACATCTCGTCGGGCGTTGCCCACGTCAATTCGACCTTCAACAACACCATGATCACCATCACCGACGCGCAGGGCAATTCGATTGCCTGGTCGTCGGCCGGCGCCCAGGGCTTCAAAGGTTCGCGCAAGTCGACCCCGTTCGCCGCCCAAATGGCTGCCGAGGACGTCGCCAAGAAGGCGCAGGAACACGGCATGCGTATGCTCGAGGTCGAGGTCTGCGGACCCGGCTCCGGTCGTGAATCGGCCCTTCGCGCGCTGCAGGCGGCCGGCTTCACCATCACCTCGATCCGCGACGTGACGCCGATCCCGCACAATGGCTGCCGTCCGCGCAAGAAGCGCCGCGTCTGATTTTTTAAGCGCCGCGCGAACGCCACGGCGTTCCTCCGCGGTTTTCCGTGTCGCCCGCCACGATTGGATGGTGGCGGGGCAAAGGAAGGAAGACATTTATGATCCAGAAAAACTGGCAGGAACTGATCAAGCCGAACAAGATCGAGTTCTCGTCGAAGAAGAAGACGCTGACCACGCTGGTGGCCGAACCGCTCGAACGCGGCTTTGGCCTGACGCTGGGCAACGCGCTGCGGCGCGTGCTTCTGTCTTCGCTGCGCGGCGCGGCTGTGACCGCCGTGCAGATCGACGGCGTGCTGCATGAATTCTCGTCCATCGCCGGCGTGCGCGAGGACGTGACCGACATCGTGCTCAACATCAAGGAAATCGCCATCCGCATGGAAGGCGATGGTCCCAAGCGCATGGTCGTGCGCAAGCAGGGCCCGGGTGCCGTGCTCGCCGGCGACATCCAGACCGTGGGCGATGTCGAGATCCTCAACCCCGACCACGTCATCTGCACGCTGGACGAGGGCGCCGAGATCCGTATGGAGTTCACCGTCGACACCGGCAAGGGCTATGTGCCGGCAGAGCGCAACCGCGCCGAGGACGCGCCGATCGGCCTGATCCCGGTCGACAGCCTCTACTCGCCGGTCAAGAAGGTCTCCTACAAGGTCGAGAACACCCGCGAAGGCCAGGTTCTCGACTATGACAAGCTGACCATGACGATCGAGACCAACGGCTCGATCTCGGGCGAGGACGCGGTCGCTTTCGCCGCCCGCATCCTGCAGGACCAGCTCGCGCTCTTCGTCAACTTCGACGAGCCGCAGAAGGAAGTCGCGGCCGAAGCCGTCACCGAGCTCGCCTTCAACCCGGCGCTGCTCAAGAAGGTCGACGAGCTCGAGCTTTCGGTGCGTTCGGCCAACTGCCTGAAGAACGACAACATCGTCTATATCGGCGACCTGATCCAGAAGACCGAAGCCGAGATGCTGCGCACCCCGAACTTCGGCCGCAAGTCGCTGAACGAGATCAAGGAAGTGCTGGCCGCCATGGGCCTCCATCTCGGTATGGAAGTGCCGGACTGGCCGCCGGAAAACATCGAAGACCTCGCAAAACGTTACGAAGATCAATATTGAGCATGAATTCCAAGGATCGGCGGCGTGAGCCGCTCGATCCGACGGTCATGCGGAAAACCATCAGAGGCCGTGGCCTCTTGAACAACTGAAGAAGGAAAAGAGCCATGCGCCACGGTTTCAAAGGCCGTCGTTTCGCCCGCAGCATCAGCCACCGCAAGTCGATGTTCGCCAACCTCGCCGTGTCTCTGATCGAGCACGAGCAGATCGTCACCACCCTGCCGAAGGCGAAGGACCTGCGTCCGATCGTCGAGAAGCTGGTGACGCTCGGCAAGCGCGGCGACCTGCACGCCCGCCGCCAGGTAATCGCGCAGATCGGCAATGAAGGCGTCGTCAAGCGCCTGTTCGAAACCCTCGCCCCGCGCTACGCCACCCGCAACGGCGGCTACCTGCGCATCATGAAGGCAGGCTTCCGCAAGGGCGACAACGCTGCCATGGCGGTCATCGAGTTCGTCGACCGCGACACTTCGGCCAAGGGCGCCGGCGACCGCGCCCGCCTCGAGGCAGAAGGCACCAATGAGGAAACCGCGGCCGCCTGAGGCCGGCGTTTTCGTCAATGACTTCAAGGGGCCTACGGGCCCCTTTTGCATATGGAAGAGGTTTGAGCCGGGCGAGCGGAATTTCAGATCCGAGCTCACGCTTTTGCGCGACAAGCGCCGCATTTGTGTGCATTAGCCTTTCATTCTGCACAATCGTCGGGACAATGGCGCCCGATCTGGAGGATTCGGAATGCACCTCAAACGACTGTTTCTTGTCGCGGTTTGCGCGCTGGCCGTCTTCGCCGCGACACCGGCCGCAAGACAGGCTTTTGCCGAGGACGCCGCCAAGCCGGCCGATCCGGGCCTCTCCGATGTGCTGACCGATCTCCTGCATGGCGTCGAAGGCGAGAACGGCACGTCCGGTCCCGACAAGCGCGTGCCGTTTGGCCGCGAGGAGGTGCAGCTCTCCTTCGCGCCGCTGGTCAAGCAGACGGCGCCGGCGGTGGTCAATGTCTATGCCTCGCAGACCGCCAAGGTGACCTCGCCCTTCGAGGGCGATCCCTTCTTCGAGGAGTTCTTCGGCCGCGCCCAGCCGCGCGCGCAGTCCTCGCTGGGCTCGGGAGTGCTGGTCGATCCGAGCGGCGTCATCGTCACCAATTTCCACGTCATCAAGGACGCCGACGAGGTTAAGGTCGCGACCGCGGACGGCCGCGAGTTCACCTCGAAGGTCATGCTCAAGGACGAGACGCTCGATCTCGCCGTGCTCAAGATCTCGGCCGACAAGCCGTTCCCGGTGATTGCCATCGGCGATTCCGACGCGCTCGAGGTCGGCGACCTGGTGCTTGCCATCGGCAACCCATTCGGCGTCGGCCAGACCACCACCAGCGGTATCGTCTCGGCGCTTGCCCGCAGCCATATCGGCGTCTCGGATTCAGGCTATTTCATCCAGACCGATGCGGCCATCAACCCTGGCAATTCGGGCGGCGCGCTGATCAACATGGGCGGCCAGCTGGTCGGCATCAACACGGCCATCTACAGCCGCAGCGGCGGCTCGATCGGCATCGGGTTCGCCATTCCCTCCAACATGGTGCGCGCCTTCGCCGACGCCGCCAAGGCCGGACTGGACTTCTTCGAGCGTCCCTATATCGGCGCGGAATTCGAAATGGTGACCCCGCAGATCGCCGAATCCCTTGGCATGGAAAAGCCGACCGGCGCATTGGTCTCCACGGTGGACGCCACGGGGCCAGCGGGCAAGGCGGGCCTGAAGCCTGGCGACGTCGTCCTGTCGCTCAACAACACGCCAGTCGAAAGCATCGAGGCGCTCGACTACCGCATGGCGACGCTGTCGATCGGCACCAAGGCGACCTTCGCCGTGCTGAGCAAGGGGCAGCAGGCGACGCTGGAAATCCCGCTGGAGCGCGCGCCGGAAGGCGCCAAGCCCAGCGAAGTCACCTTGCGCGGCCGCAGTCCCTTTTCCGGCGCCAAGGTCGCGGAACTGTCGCCCAGGCTTGCCCAGCGGCTTGGCCTTCGCACCGATCTCAAGGGCGTCACCGTCATCGATATCAGCCGCGATTCGCCGGCCGCCGATTTCGGCTTCCAGCCCGGCGACATCGTGCGTGAGGTGAACGGCACCACCATCGACACCGCGGCGACGCTGGCGCAGGTTGCCCAGCAGGACACGCGCTGGTGGCGCTTTACCGTCGAGCGCGGCGGGCAGATACTGCGCCAGGTGTTGCGCTACTGAGGTGGTCTTCCCATTTAGAGCATGATCCCGAAAAGTGGGAACCGGTTTTCGGGTAAGATCATGCTCCAAAACGAGCGGGATCGCTTTTCAACCAAAAGACTTGCATGGCCGATCTGTTCAGTTCCGATGAACCGGAGAAAGTGGCGCCCGGGCGACCGCTGGCCGATCGGCTGCGCCCGAAGAACCTAGGCGAGGTCGTCGGCCAGGAGCATCTGACCGGCCCCGACGGCGCGCTGACCAGGCTGATCGATTCCGGTTCGCTCGGCTCGATGATCTTCTGGGGTCCGCCCGGCACCGGCAAGACGACGGTGGCGCGGCTGTTGGCCGGCGAGACCAATCTTGCCTTCGAGCAGATCTCCGCCGTGTTTTCCGGCGTCGCGGATCTCAAGAAGGTCTTCGAGGCGGCGAAGCTCAGGCGTGCCAACGGCCGCCAGACGCTGCTCTTCGTCGACGAGATCCATCGCTTCAACCGCGCCCAGCAGGACGGTTTTTTACCGGTGATGGAAGACGGCACCGTAGTGCTGGTCGGCGCCACCACGGAGAACCCGTCCTTCGAGCTGAATGCAGCGCTTCTGTCGCGAGCGCGCGTTCTGGTGTTCCGTTCGCTGGGCGAGGAAAGCATCGCCAAGCTTCTGGCGCGGGCGGAAGAATCCGAGGGCCGGCCGCTGCCGCTCGATGAAGAGGCGCGCGCGATGCTGATCCGCATGGCGGACGGCGACGGCCGCGCCTCGCTGACACTGGCCGAGGAAGTCTGGCGCGCCGCGAAAAAAGGCGAGGTGTTCAGCCCTGAGGGCCTGCAACGCGTCATCCAGCGCCGCGCGCCGATCTACGACAAGGGCCAAGACGGCCATTACAATCTGATCTCGGCGCTGCATAAGTCGGTGCGCGGTTCCGATCCGGATGCGGCCCTCTACTATCTTGCCCGCATGTTCGATGCCGGCGAGGATCCGCTCTATCTCGGCCGCCGGCTGGTGCGCATGGCTGTGGAGGATATCGGGCTTGCGGATCCGCAGGCGCTTGTCGTCGCCAATGCCGCCAAGGACGCCTATGATTATCTCGGCTCGCCCGAGGGCGAGCTCGCCTTCGCCCAGGCCACCGTCTATCTGGCCACGGCGCCGAAATCGAACGCCCTCTACACAGCCTTCAAGGCTGCGACCGCGGCCGCCAAGGAGTTCGGCTCGCTGCTGCCGCCAAAACACATCCTCAACGCGCCGACCAAGCTGATGAAGCAGGAAGATTACGGCGCCGGCTATCGCTATGACCATGACGAGCCGGACGCGTTTTCGGGCCAGGACTATTTTCCGGAGAAGATGGGTCGGCGCGCTTTCTACGATCCGCCGGAGCGCGGTTTCGAGCGCGATATCCGCAAGCGGCTGGAATACTGGGCAAAGCTGCGCAGCGAACGGAACGGTTGAGTTGCGTGCCCCTGCGGTCGGCACGCTTCGTCGCGAAGCCGCGCCATGGGGCATACCCGCATCGATCGCCCTGCACGCGCTGCTCGCCGCGGTGCTGGTGTTGATGCCGCTGCCCAAGCCGCCAAAACGGCTGGAGGAAGAGCGGGTCTCGGTCGACATTCTGACGCCCCGGCAGTTCGAAGCCGCGACGCGGCCGACGCCGGCACAGGCAATGGAAGCACCGCCGCAGGTGCCAAAGCCGCAACCCGCGCTAAACCGACTGCTCCGCAACCTTCCACCCAGCCCGCCATGATCCATGCGGGCGAAATGCTGTCGGGAAAGACACTGGCCGATCCGCGCAGCCGGCATGCACGCGCGGACCTGGCAACCTTCGCCTCCGAGGAGCGTATGGTGCAGCTTTGCAATATCGAGGCCCAGGACCAGATCCACAAATGGCGTCCGGACTTCCAACCGGAGCGCGTCGTGCCTTACGCAACCGCCGAGGAGAAGGTGAGGGGCACCACGATCGAGGCGGAGGGCGCCGCCTTTCGCAGTCGCCGGAACTGGCACGGGCTGAAGTTCAATTGCGAGCTCGCCGGAGATGGCGAAAGCGTCGTCGGCTTCGAGTTCCTGGTCGGCGATCCCCAGAGACAGATGGGACGAGCTTGGCTTACCGGCCGTGCACTGAGATAAAGTGGAGTATAAAACTCCAAATATTTGCTCCGACCGACCACCCGGACCGGTGCGGCGGCATTGTGCCGGGAAACAAAAAATCTTATCAAGACGCACGGCAGGCGGGGGTCGCCGTGATTTTGGCTCATGGAACAGGATCGCGCTCCCGCGCGAATGACAATGACAAAGCAAACCGTCAAGACGCTCCGCAAGGCCGCCATCGCGGTCGTGGTCCTCGCGCTCGCTTTCTACTTCATCCCAATCATCACGGCGATCTGGGTCGCCTGCGGCCTGATCGACGTCATGCGCAACGACCAGAAGAACCGGAACCTGTTCGAGCGCTACTTCCTCGGCAATGGCCTGTTCACCTGGCTGCTGGCGCCGTTCAACCTGATCGTCGATCTCCTCTGCTATCGCAACCCCGGGGTCTGGAAGCCCGAGCAGTTCCCTGAGGACTATCAGCGCGAGATCAACGAGGTCCTGGGCGTCTTCAAGGCCCGCAAGGACGAGATCATCGCCGACATCGACGCCAATTTCGGCACTGGCCGGCGCGGCATGTATGTCTACCAGTGGTACGGCAAACACAAGATCGACAACGTTCCCGAATTCAACAAGGACTACAAATACATCAAGACGATCGCGGTATCCGTTTTCAGCAAGCGCGAATCCACATCCTGGCATTTCGGTCCGCTGCGCCTCAGCCTGCGCATCCTCTACAATCTGATCCCGGTGAAGGCGGAGATCTTCGTGCAGTGCGGCAGCAAGAAGAACTACTGGTACGACAACCCGCTGTTCATCTTCGACGACACGCTGTTCCACCGCTCGGTCAACGAATATGATGGCCGCCGCTATTGCGTCTTTGTCGATATCATCCGGCCGTCCCCATTCCCGAAGCTGATCGCCGGCCTTCTCGCCATCGTCTCGGTCAGCGTGGAACGCATCAATTCCATCTTCTACAAGAACTGGAAAATGATCGGCTCGTCCAAGCCGAAGGCCGCCGCCAACTGATTTTGCACCAGGCCGCAATCCTGGTTCGGCCGACATCCGGCCGAACCAGCGAAACCCACTCTTGAACCAACGTCCTATAGCGCCGCGGGGCTCCCGCCGTTAAAACTCTTCCATCGGATATATCCGTACGGATATAACGACGAGCGGAAGGAGGATCCGCTCGCTGGGAGGATGGTTTGAGCGGACGGCAAGCAGCCGGTCATGCGGATTTTGTCCAGGCCTCGATCGCCAGGAGCGACGCGGCCCGTTCGGCGCTGGTCGCCTCGTGGCAGCGCTCCCTGCAACTGCATCACCTCGATCCGGCAGAACGCACGGCGCCCAGGCGGCTGACCGAGGTTGAATTGCGGTGGGCCCGTCAGCGTATGGAGCGGATGATCCGCGCGGCGGAAGCTAGCCTCAACCGGCTCTATCTGGCGGTAGGCGGCGTCGGCTGCTGCGTGATGCTGGCCGATCGCGACGGCACCCCGGTCGAGCGCCGGGGCGCGGTCGCCGACGACGAAACCTTCGACGAATGGGGCCTGTGGACCGGCACGGTCTGGAGCGAGGACAGTGAAGGCACCAACGGCATCGGCACCTGCCTTGCCGAACAGCGGGCGCTAACCATCCATCGCGACCAGCATTTCTTTTCGCGCAACACGCTGATGAGCTGCACCACGGCACCGGTCTACGACCATGAAGGCAATCTGGCGGCCGCGCTCGACGTATCGTCCTGCCGCTCGGACCTGACGGAAGGCTTCGTCCAGCTTATCTCGGTCGCGGTGGGCGATGCCGCGCGCCGCATCGAGGCGGAAAATTTCCGCTTGTTCTACTCCAATGCCCGCATCCTTTTGGCGCCGGTCGCAGAACGCGGCGCCGGCGCGCTGATCGCGGTCGACCAGGACGACCTGGTGATCGGCGCGACCCGGTCGGCGCGCCTAGCGCTTGGCATTACCGGCGAAGTCCTGGCCAAGGGACTGCTGGCTGCCGATGTTCTCGGCGATTCCGCCAAGGCTGCCGAAGACCTCGACGACGCCGAACGCGGCGCGCTGCAGCGGGCGATGGCGCGCGCCGGCGGCAATGTCTCGGCGGCGGCGCAGAGCCTCGGCATCTCGCGCGCGACGCTGCATCGCAAGCTCGCGCGTTTCGGCATACGCCGCCCGCACTGAAACAAGCTGTCATTTCGGTGAAATGTCAAAATGACCTGTCGCAGTTCTGCGACAGTCGGCACCGGCGATCGATCGGCCCCGGGCTGACAAGCCGGCGTTGATCCGCGACCCTTCCTCTCCAGCGCGCCGCATCCCGCGGCGTGGTTTTTGGGAGGATGCGATGAACAAGGTGGAATTCTCGCGCACGGCCAAGGTTCCGTTCGCCAAGCGCTACGACAACTTCATCGGTGGCAAGTGGGCAGCACCGCTCTCAGGCAGGTATTTCGAGAACATCTCGCCGGTCACCGGCCGGCCATTGGGCGAGATCGCCCGCTCGGATGCCAAGGACATCGATGCCGCGCTCGACGCCGCTCACAAGGCCAAGGACGCCTGGGGCAAGACCAGCCCCGCGGCACGCGCGTTGATCCTCAACCGCATCGCCGACCGTATGGAAGACAATCTCGACCTTCTGGCGCTCGCCGAGACCTGGGACAACGGCAAGCCGATCCGCGAGACGACCGCCGCCGATCTCCCCCTGGCCATCGACCATTTCCGCTACTTCGCCGGCGTGCTGCGCGGCCAGGAAGGCTCGATCTCCGAAATCGATCACGACACCGTCGCCTATCACTTCCACGAGCCGCTCGGCGTCGTCGGCCAGATCATTCCCTGGAACTTCCCGCTGCTGATGGCTGTATGGAAGCTCGCGCCCGCACTTGCCGCCGGCAATTGCGTGGTGCTGAAGCCGGCCGAGCAGACCCCGGCAACGATCATGCTGTGGGCCGACCTCATCGGTGACCTTCTGCCCGAAGGCGTGCTCAATATCGTCAACGGCTTCGGCCTCGAGGCCGGCAAGCCGCTCGCCTCGTCGAACCGCATCGCCAAGATTGCCTTCACCGGCGAAACGACGACGGGCCGGCTGATCTCGCAATATGCCAGCCAGAACCTCATTCCGGTGACGCTCGAGCTTGGCGGCAAATCGCCCAACATCTTCTTCCAGGACGTGACGGCGGAAGACGACGATTTCTTCGACAAGGCGATCGAGGGCTTCGTCATGTTCGCGCTCAACCAGGGCGAGGTCTGCACGTGTCCCAGCCGCGCGCTCGTGCATGAGAAGATCTACGACAGGTTCATCGAGCGCGCGCTGAAGCGTGTCGAGGCGATCGTCCAGGGCGATCCTCTCGATCCCGCCACCATGATCGGCGCGCAGGCGTCGAGCGAGCAGCTGGAAAAGATCCTGTCCTACTTCGACATCGGCCGCCAGGAAGGCGCCGAGGTGTTGACCGGCGGCGAGCAGAACCATCTGCCGGGCGACCTTGCCGGCGGCTACTACGTCAAGCCGACCGTGTTCAAGGGCAACAACAAGATGCGTATCTTCCAGGAGGAGATCTTTGGCCCCGTCGTGTCCGTGACGACCTTCAAGGACGATGACGAAGCGCTGTCGATCGCCAACGACACGCTCTACGGCCTGGGCGCCGGCATCTGGAGCAGAGACGCCAACCGCTGCTACCGCTTCGGCCGCGCCATCCAGGCCGGGCGGGTCTGGACCAACTGCTACCACGCCTATCCGGCGCATGCCGCCTTCGGCGGCTACAAGCAGTCCGGCATCGGCCGCGAGAACCACAAGATGATGCTCGACCACTACCAGCAGACCAAGAACATGCTGGTCAGCTACAGCCCCAAGAAGCTCGGCTTCTTCTGATCCTCCCAGGGCCGAAGGGAGGGCGCGGTTCACCCGCGTCCTCCCGTCATGTGGAGGAGGTTTCGATGGATAGTGGTTCATTGGGCAAAGTGTCGGCCACACCGGAGGCCTTGGCGCTGCTTGCCGAGATTATCGCCGATCACGGCCCGGTTCTGTTCCACCAGTCCGGCGGCTGCTGCGACGGCTCGTCGCCGATGTGCTATCAGCGCGGCGAGCTCATGATCGGCGACAACGACGTGAAGCTCGGCGAGATCGGCGACACGCCGGTCTATATCAGCGCCTCGCAATATGAGGCGTGGAAGCACACCGACCTGACCATCGATGTGGTGAAGGGCAGGGGTGGCATGTTCTCGCTCGACAATGGCCGCGAGAAACGATTCCTGACGCGCTCGACGATCTGCGCCGTTCCGCCGCCATATTCCGGCGACTGAGCGAATAGCCTGGTCGGCATCCAGCGCGACGATTGGGGTAATCGTCCGGCTTTGTTGGGCCTTTGGCTCGCAACATCCTCGCCTTAGTGCTATGGCGCCGCTTTCGAATGGAAAAGCGAAGTCATGGCAAGTGTTGAACAGATCACGGTGGAGGCCGGCGAGGCGGGCATGCGGCTCGACCGCTGGTTCAAGGTCCATTATCCGGGCCTCGGCTTCGGCCACCTGCAAAAGCTCTTGCGCTCCGGCCAGGTCCGCGTCGACGGCGGCCGGGTGAAGGCAGACACGCGCGTCGAGCCGGGCCAGACCGTGCGCGTGCCGCCGCTGGAGGTCGACAAGAAGGGCGATACCGCGCTCACCGGCCACTCGATCCGCAACCAGGGCGACGCCGATGTGCTCGCCAAGATGCTGTTGCATGAGGACCCGAAGGTCTTTGTCTTCAACAAGCCGGCCGGCTTGGCGGTGCAGGGCGGCTCGGGCGTCACCCGCAATGTCGACGACATGCTGGAGGCCTGGCGCAACCAGAAGGGTGAGAAGCCGCGCCTCGTCCATCGCCTCGACCGCGACACGTCCGGCGTGCTGGTGGTGGCCCGCACCCGTCTTGCCGCGATGAAGCTTTCGGAAGCGTTCCGCGCGCGCGAAACCAAGAAGACCTATTGGGCGCTGGTCAAGGGCGTGCCGCCGAAGCGCGAGGACAAGATTTCGACTTGGCTGATCAAGGAGCCGACTGAGGACGGCGACCGTGTACGCGTGGCCGCGCATGGGGAAAAAGGCGCCGACCACGCTGTGTCCTTCTACCGCATCATCGAGCAAGCGGCACAGACCATGAGCTGGCTTGAAATGGAGCCTTATACCGGCCGCACACACCAGCTTCGCGTTCATGCCGCCCATATCGGCTGCCCGATCATCGGCGATCCCAAATATTTCGAGGCCGATACAAACTGGGATTTCCCAGGCGGCATCCAGAACCGGCTGCATCTCCATGCCCGCCGCATTGTCATCCCGCATCCCGACCAGGGCGTGATCGACGTGACGGCGCCGATGCCGCCGCATATGCGCCAGAGCTGGAACCTGCTCGGCTTCGACGAACAGAGCGCGGAGGACTGAGGTTTGACAGCTGCGCCCGTACTGGATCGCCGCGATGCGGTCGACATGGCGGCGGCGGCCATCATGGTCGGGCTGACCTTCTCCTGGGGGCTGAACTACGTCGCCGCCAAGGTCTCCTATGCAGGCTACGATCCTGTCTTCGTCTCGATCGCCCGTTCGCTGATCGGGGGAGCCTGCGTGCTCGGATGGTGCCGGCTGCGCGGCATCAAGCTGTTCGAAGCGGATGGGACGCTGGCCGCCGGCATCGTCGTCGGCGTGCTCTTCGGCGTCGAATTCCTCTGCCTCTATATCGGGCTCGAATACACGACCGTTGCCCGCAACACGCTCCTGGTCAACACCATGCCGTTCTGGGTGCTGATCGGCGGTCATTTCCTGCTTGGCGAGCGCATCAACGCGCGCAAGCTCGGCGGTCTCGTTCTCGCCTTCTGCGGCCTCGCGGCGGTTTTCTCCGACGGTATCTCTGCCGGCAGCGACGCGACACTGACAGGCGATCTGCTCAGTCTCGGCTCGGGCATTCTCTGGGCGGCGACCAGCATCGTCATCAAGCGGTCGAAGCTGGTCGAGACGCGCGCGGAGAAACTGCTGCTCTATCAGCTGGCCGGCGCCGCCATTGTAGGTGCCCTGGTGATGCCTTTCGCCGGCCCGCCGATCCGCGCGGTTGCCGCCTTGCCGACACTGGCGCTGCTGTTCCAGTCTTTCTATATCGTTGCCTTCACCTATGTGTTGTGGTTCTGGCTGCTCACGCGCTATCCGGCGGCAAGCCTCTCGATCTTCGCCTTCCTGTCGCCGGTGTTCGGCGTCCTGTGCGGCGCGGTGCTGCTCGGCGAGCCGCCGACGGCCAGGATAATCCTGGCGCTCGGCCTGATCGCCGCCGGGCTGATCATCGTCAACCGCTCGGCGCGCAGGCAGCCAGCACCATAGGCGTTCGCCGCAATTCCGGACGGAAAACCACTTCACACTTTTCCTGGAATTGCTTTAAGGAGTTCGGCATGCGCGACATCCTCGAAGACCTCGAAGCCGGCAAGCTGCTGTCCGATCCCGATCCCGTGCGCCGCGCCCAGATCCAGATGAAGACGCCGCTGCCGAAGCGGTTCTACAAGGCCGTTTCGCTGGCTCCCGGCGAGAATGGTTTTGCCGTTCATCTGGACGGCCGGCCTGTGCGCACGCCGGGCAAGGCCGTGATGGCGCTGCCGACCGAAAAGGCTGCAGCGCTCGTGGCCGATGAATTCAGCGCGCAAAGCGAGGTCATCGATCCGGTGACGATGCCCGTCATGCGGCTCGTCAACACCGCCATCGACGGCGTCGCCTCCGATCCGCAGGCGGTTTTGGAGGATGTGCTGCGCTTCGCCTCGTCCGATCTCTTGTGCTACCGGGCCGACGGCCCGCAGGGACTGGTCGATCGCCAGAACAAATTCTGGGATCCGGTGCTCGACTGGGCGCGCGGCCACCTTCGCGCGCACTTCAACCTTGCCGAAGGCGTCATCCATGTCGAGCAGCCGCGCGAGACCATCGCCGTCCTCGGCGCGCATCTTGGCCAGCGTGCCGAGCCGATGCGGTTGGCCGCCATCCATGTCATGACGTCCCTGACCGGATCGGCGCTTCTGGCGTTGGCTGTCGATTTCGGCGAGCTCGACGGCGAGGAAGCCTGGGCCGCGGCTCATGTCGACGAGGACTGGCAGATCGAGCATTGGGGCCAGGATGCAGAGGCGGTCGCCCGCCGCTCGGCCCGCAAGCGCGACATGATGGCGGCGGTCAGCCTGCTCGAGGCGCTGCAAGGCCAAAGCAATTCCAGGAAAAGTGCGTAGCGGTTTTCCGTCCGCAATTGCGTAAACAAAACCTGGAGTGGATCGGCGATCCCCAGAGCCGAGCCACTCCACACACTGCGCCGCTTTCGCAGCGCACCTAATACCAAAGTCATAATCCCATTGTCGCGGTGCCTTTGGCCCGCCCTTTCTGTCATTTTTTCTTCGTTGGCTGCGTTTTTGAGTCCGCGTTCGGAGGAGCACGGATGGTGGCGCGCAGTCATCGAGGACAGACGGGATCTCACGGGAGGAAATATCAATGGCAATGGCTTCGACCGCCGGCAGAACCAGCCGCGGCATGACGCGGGAGGAGAAGAAGGTCATCTTCGCCTCCTCGCTCGGCACCGTTTTCGAATGGTACGATTTCTATCTCTACGGCTCGCTCGCCGCCTTCATCGGCTCGACCTTCTTCAGCCCGACAATCCCGGAAGCCACGCGCAACATCTTCGCGTTGCTGGCCTTTGCCGCGGGCTTCCTCGTGCGTCCGTTCGGCGCCCTGGTGTTTGGCCGGATCGGCGATCTCGTCGGCCGCAAGTACACCTTCCTCGTCACCATGACGATCATGGGCCTGTCGACATTCCTGGTCGGCCTGCTGCCCGGCTATGCCAGCTGGGGCATTGCGGCGCCCGTGATCCTGATCGGGCTTCGCATGCTGCAGGGCCTGGCGCTCGGCGGTGAATATGGCGGCGCCGCGACCTACGTCGCCGAGCACGCGCCGGACGACCGCCGCGGTTTCTACACGTCGTGGATCCAGACGACGGCGACGCTCGGCCTGTTCCTGTCGCTGATTGTCATCCTGATCGTCCAAGGGTCGCTCAGCAAGGAGACTTACGCCGCCTGGGGCTGGCGCATTCCCTTCATCGTTTCTTTCGTGCTGCTCGCCGTTTCGATCTGGATCCGGCTGTCGCTCTCGGAGTCGCCGACCTTCCAGCGCATGAAGGAAGAGGGCAAGGGCTCCAAGGCGCCGCTGACGGAAGCTTTCGGTCAATGGAAGAACGCCAAGATCGCGCTGCTGGCGCTGCTCGGCCTGACCGCCGGCCAGGCGGTGATCTGGTACAACGGCCAGTTCTATGCACTGTTCTTCCTGCAGAACGTGCTGAAGGTCGAAGCGCAGACGGTCAACATCATGATCGCTATCGCGCTTGCCATCGGCTCGATCTTCTTCGTCGTGTTCGGCTGGCTGTCGGACAAGATCGGCCGCAAGCCGATCATCATGGCCGGCCTCGCACTCGGCATCGTCTGCACCTTCCCGCTGTTCAAGGCGCTTACATGGGCCGCCAATCCGGCTCTGGCTACCGCGCAGCAGAACACGCGCGCGACGGTGACGGCGGCGCCCGGCGACTGCAAGTTCCAGTTCAACCCGGTCGGCACGGCGAAGTTCACGACCTCCTGCGACATCGCGACCTCGTTCCTGACCAAGAATTCGGTGCCTTACGATGTGGTGACCACGGCAGCGCCTGGCACCGCGGCTTCGGTCAAGATCGGCAACGAGACGGTCGCCTCCTATGACACCGTCGCCGCCGGAGATCAGGCCAAGGCCAAGGACGCAGCCTTCGTCAAGGCGGTGAACATGTCGCTGCAAGACGGCGGCTATCCGCTGAAGCGCGCCGCGGCCAAGGTGGCGGACCAGAAGCTCGACGCCTTCATCGCGGCCAATCCCGAACTGAAGCTCGACGCCGTGGCCGTTCGCGGCGGCGAGAAGACGGCAGTTCCGACCGACAAGGCGATCGCCGACAAGATACTGACCAAGGATGAGGCAGCCGGCGCGCCGGAAGTCACCGTCTACAACATCCCCGGCGGCGGCGCTTTCGCCATGACCGCCGATCCGGCAGCCATCAACTGGCCGATGACGATCGGCATCCTGTTCATCCTGGTGCTGTTCGTCAC
Source organism: Mesorhizobium sp. B2-7-1 (assembly GCF_006440735.1). Classification (GTDB taxonomy): domain Bacteria; phylum Pseudomonadota; class Alphaproteobacteria; order Rhizobiales; family Rhizobiaceae; genus Mesorhizobium. The sequence goes on from NZ_VFUA01000018.1 coordinate 44,536, forward strand.
CATGGTCTATGGGCCGATCGCCGCGATCCTGGTCGAGATGTTCCCGACCCGTATCCGCTACACCGGCATGTCGCTGCCTTACCACATCGGCAACGGCTGGTTCGGCGGCCTGCTGCCGGCGACGGTGTTCGCGCTCAGTGCCTATAAGGGCGATATCTACTACGGTCTCTGGTACCCGGTGATCATCGCGGCAATGTCGCTCATCATCGGCATGATCTTCGTCAGGGATACGCTCGGCACCGACCTGCAGACCAAAGACTGACCTCGATCACCCGCTGAAACGGCAAAGCCCGGCGCTAGCGATCGCGCCGGGCTTTGCCGTTCCTGAGCCTCGAAGAGACGATCAGCCGTTGCGCTGGTTTTCTTCCTCGATGGCCGCTTCATGGTACCAGCCGTCGAAATCGGCCTGCTCACCGCGAAGCGCTGCAAGTTCTGCCGCGAATTTGGCCTTGGCGCCTAAATTTGAGGCAGACTTGCGTGCTGCAAGTGGGAACATCAGGATTTTTGCCGACGGGCGCGATGGCGTGACTTGCATGGCCGGTCTCCTTGTCTCTTCAGGAGCGTATCGATTCATCTTTCCATCAAAATAGGTTCTGCGATTCCTTTAGGCAATATGCCCATCAAAAGATCATCTTATGCACATTATTTAAGCAATATTGGTGCCTGAACAATCCGGACGCATTGCTGAGGCGGCTCGGCAAATCAACGCCTTGCCATGACCATTTTGCCGCACCCCGTGAAATCTAAGTGGCATACGACTTGCTTTTTTAATCATCGGCAGGCCGGCTTGATCCGGCCATGCATCGATGCCGCCATGGCGGCGTCCAAGCAACGAGAGGCACTGGAATGACCAAATACAAGCTCGAGTATATCTGGCTCGACGGATACGTCCCGACCCCCAGCCTGCGCGGCAAGACCCAGATCAAGGAATTTGCCGAGTTCCCGACGCTCGAGCAGCTGCCACTGTGGGGTTTCGACGGCTCCTCGACAAACCAGGCCGAGGGCCGCAGCTCCGACTGCGTGCTGAAGCCCGTCGCCGTCTATCCGGATCCGGCCCGCACCAACGGTGTTCTCGTGATGTGCGAAGTCATGATGCCCGATGGCGTCACCCCGCATGAATCGAACAGCCGCGCGACCATCCTCGACGACGAGGGTGCCTGGTTCGGCTTCGAGCAGGAGTATTTCTTCTACAAGGACGGCCGGCCTCTGGGCTTCCCCGAAAGCGGCTATCCGGCGCCGCAAGGCCCGTATTACACCGGCGTCGGTTACAAGAACGTCGGCGACGTCGCCCGCCAGATCGTCGAGGAGCATCTCGATCTCTGCCTCGCCGCCGGCATCAACCACGAAGGCATCAACGCCGAGGTGGCCAAGGGTCAGTGGGAATTCCAGATCTTCGGCAAGGGCTCCAAGAAGGCCGCCGACCAGATGTGGATGGCTCGCTACCTGCTGCTGCGCCTGACCGAGAAATACGGGATCGACATCGAGTTCCACTGCAAGCCGCTCGGCGACACGGACTGGAACGGCTCGGGCATGCACTGCAACTTCTCGACCAGCTACATGCGCGAAGTCGGCGGCAAGGCTTATTTCGAGGCGCTGATGGCGCAGTTCGAAAAGAACCTGATGGATCACATCGCCGTCTACGGTCCGGACAACGACAAGCGCCTGACCGGCAAGCATGAAACCGCGCCGTGGAACAAGTTTTCCTACGGCGTCGCCGACCGCGGCGCCTCGATCCGCGTGCCGCACTCCTTCGTCAAGAACGACTACAAGGGCTACCTGGAAGATCGTCGCCCGAACTCGCAGGGCGACCCCTACCAGATCGCTTCGCAGGTCTTGAAGACGATCTCGGAAGTCGCAACCGACGCAAAGGTTTCGGCCGCCGCTTGATCTTCAGCCTGCGGCCTATCAAAGAAAAAAGCCCCGGCGGGTCAACGCCGGGGTTTTTTGCTTGGCGACTGCCGGCGAGAGAGCTCCGCCCGCTGCCGTCAGCCGGCAATGACGCCGCGCGCTTTGAGCGCCGCCACCACCTTGGCATGCGGCAGGGCAGGCGTGCGGTTGCCGTCGCGGCCGACCATATCCGTGTTGGCGATGAGTGCGTTGAGCACGGCTTCCTCGGTCGCCTGCACGACGGCCGTGTAGAAATCGTCCATGCGGCCCCAGGGGATGAAGTTCATGTGGCTGTAGCTCTCCTCGCCGGGGACGCCCTTGGGAAAGCGGCCGTTGAGCGCGTCCTGATTGGCGGTCGAGAAGGCGAGGAAGATGTCGCCGGAGAAATGCGAGCCGGCGGTGCCAGTGCGCCCCAGCCCAAGCGGCACGCGCCGCGCCAGCGCCTTGCACTGTCCAGGCAGCAGCGGCGCGTCGGTGGCGACGATGCCGATGCAGGAACCGGCGCCGGTCGGCCCGCCGCTGAAATAGGCCTCCATCGGATTGTCGGCCGCAAGCTCCTGTCCAAGTGGCACACCGGCGATGCTGAGCTCGTTGCGCGAACCGAAATTGGCCTGCAGGAAGACGCCGACCGTGTAGGCGCGATGGCCGTAGTCGACGGTCCGCGAAGCGCTGCCGGAGCCGCCCTTGAAGGCGTAGCAATTCATGCCGGTGCCGCCGCCGACCGATCCTTCCTCGATGGCCCCGCCGGCTGCATTGTCGATCGCCTCGATCGCGTGGTCGACCGTGACATGCGAGCCGTTGATGTCGTTGAGATAGCCATCCCAGGTTTCGGCCACCACCGGCAGCAGCCATTGGTTCGCCACATCGGGCTTGTTGCGCGCCACCCAGTCGATGACGCCGCGATGGCAGGGGCCGACCGCATGCGTGTTGGTGATGAGGATCGGCATCGAGAGGCTGCCGGCTTCCTCCAGCCATGACGCGCCGGTCATCTCGCCATTGCCGTTGAAGGAATGATAGCCGGCAGCCAAAGCCGCACCGACGCCGTCGCGGCCGAGCGGCAGGATCGCGGTGACGCCGGTACGAACCGGCCCGTGCCCGAGGCTGAGTTTTCCGTCGCCTTTGATCAGCGTCGAATAGCCGACGAGCACGCCATCGACATCGGTGATGGCGTTGGCAGGCCCCGGCGTGCCCGGCAGCGGAATGCCAAGGCCGCGGGCGCGCATCTTGCCGGCCGGCGTGGTGATCGAGGCAGCTCGTTGGTCCATGCGAAAGGATGCTCCGTTGATAATGGCCGGCTCAGCCAAGGCTGCAGCCGGTCGCAAGTTCGGCGTAGCCGGTGAGGATCGCCATCGCCGAGGCGTGGTCGACAGCCGGCACGACGTTGACGAGGTGGAGGCCGAGACCGTCTTCCAGGACGACGAGACCGCGCGCGATGATTTCGCTCGCCGCGTTCAGTTTGAAGACGCCGGTGGCCGCGCCCGCCTCCAGGATGCCGACATAGATCGCCACCTGGCGCTCGAACAGCGTGATGTGGCGGGCGGCATAGCTGGCATCCGAGCGCGAATAGGCGCCGAGCTCCAACAGGAGCCGGCAAAGTTGGTCGTCCGGATCGGTCGGCAGGCCGCTATCCAGCATCGTTTTCAGCCGCGCTCTCGGATTGGCGATCGCGGCGACCGCTGCCGCGCGTTGCGTGCAGAAGCGCTCGACCGCCTTCTTCTGCACGTCGTCCAGCAGATCCTTGAGGCCGGGATAATAATAGAGCAGGGCGCTCGAGCTCATGCCCGCCTCATTGGCCACGTCGCGCAAGGTGACGCCGGCGAGGCCGCGTTTGGCGATCATCGATTCGGCTGCCGCGACCAGCGTCAGGCGGCGATCGGTCTGTGTCTTCGGTCTGCCCATTTCGTTTCCTGAATTTGATTCAATAAAAACTGGCCTGTGGGTTTTTGCAAGCCTGCCTATCGCATATTTGTTGACGGTATGTGTCAACGCAGATAGCTTCCGCTGCGGATAGTAATTTTTATCCAATTAAAAAAAGGGGAGGATAATGTCTACAAACGAAGCCACTACGACGGCCGCCGACAAGGCCGCGCCCGGCGCCAAGGGCCTGGACCGGGCGCTGAACGCGCTGGGCACGCTGATGATCGTGCTATCGGCGGTGACGCCGGCATCATCCGTCTTCATCATCGTGCCGGGCGTCATCGCGCTTGCCGGCACAGGATCGTTTCTGAGCTTCGTGATCGCGGCCGTCATCGGCCTGTTCATGGCCTTCGTCTATGCCGAGCTTTCCTCGGCCTATCCGATGGCCGGCGGCGAATACACCATGATCGGCCGCACGCTCGGCCGCTTCTGGGGTTTCGTCACGCTGGTGCTGGTGTTCGTGTCGATCGTGCTGATCGTCGCGGTCATCGCGCTCGGCGTCGGCACCTATCTCGGCGTCCTCATTCCCAACCTCAGCCCGCAATGGGTGGGCGTGGTGACGATCATCCTGGCCGGCGCGGTCGCCGCCATGCGCATCAAGCTCAACGCCTTCGTCACCGGCATCTTCCTCGGCATCGAGATGCTGGCGCTGCTGGTCCTGATCTGGCTCGGCTTCACCCATATCGAGCGGCCGCTCTCCAGCCTGTTCACCACGCCGCAACTGCTCGACGCCACGACCAACACGCTGGTCCCGGCCTCGGCGGCGATCATCCTCGCATCCACCGCCGTGTCGCTCTTTGCCTATAATGGCTATGGCGCCGCCGCCTATTTTGGCGAGGAGACGCACGATGCCAAGCGCAACATCGGCAAGGTGGTGCTCTGGGCGCTGGTGATCACGGTCGCGGCCGAGCTCATCCCGCTGACCGCGGTGCTCCTCGGCGCGCCGGATCTCGTCGGCCTGCTCTCAGCGCCCCAGAAGATTGAGTATTTCCTCGAGGCGCGCGGCGGCCATTGGCTGACCGTGGCGATCAGCCTGGCGATCGCAGTGGCCATCTTCAACGCCGTCATCGCCATCATCCTGCAGGCGGCACGGCTGCTCTTCAGCTCCGGCCGCGACAAGACCTGGTTCGGTCCGATCAACGCCGCGGTCGCATCCGTCCACGGCACTTACGCTTCGCCATGGATCGCAACCATCGTCGTGGTGGTGCTGGCGGCACTTGCCTGCTTCATCGACCTCAACCTGCTGCTCGTCGTCAGCGGCACGTCGCTGGTGGTGATCTATGCGCTGCTGTGCGTCGCCGTCTTCGCAGGTCGCCGCAACGGCACCACTTCGGGCGGCCACTATCGCATGCCGCTGTTCCCGGTGCCGGCGATCCTTGCCTTCGTGGCGCTGGTCTATGTCGCCTACCAGAACTGGCTCGACGCCGCCTTCGGCCGTCCGAGCCTGATCGCGACGCTGGCGATCATGGCCGTCGCCGCGATCTACTTCCTGCTGTTCCTGGCGCGCCGCGCCGACTGGACGCTGCACGGACCCGACGAGCTTGCGGGATAGGCGTCAGCCCTCCGACACCTGTCCATGCGAGAACCCCGGCGAAACGCCGGGGTTCTTTTTTGCGCTCGGAGAACGATCTTGAAAACCTGTCTCCAAAAATGAAAAGCCCTTGGAGGCAATGACCTCCAAGGGCTTCATTTCAGTATCCGATCAGAAGCTTAGACCGAATAGTACATGTCATACTCGACCGGATGCGGGGTCATTTCGAAGCGCATGACCTCGGCCATCTTGAGCTCGATATAGGAGTCGATCTGGTCGTCGTCGAAGACGCCGCCGGCCTTCAGGAAGCCGCGGTCCTTGTCGAGGCTCTGCAGCGCTTCGCGCAGCGAGCCGCAGACCGTCGGGATCTTCTTCAGCTCCTTCGGCGGCAGATCATAGAGATCCTTGTCCATCGGCTGTCCGGGATGGATCTTGTTCTTGATGCCGTCGAGGCCGGCCATCAGCATGGCGGCGAATCCGAGATAAGGGTTCGCTCCCGGATCGGGGAAGCGAACTTCGACGCGCTTCGACTTCGGCGAGTTGCCGAATGGGATGCGGCAGGAAGCCGAACGGTTGCGCGCCGAATAGGCGAGCAGCACCGGCGCTTCATAGCCCGGCACCAGACGCTTGTAGGAGTTGGTGAGCGGGTTGGTGAAGGCGTTGATCGCCTTGGCGTGCTTGATGATGCCGCCGATATAGAACAGGCAGCTTTCCGACAGGCCGGCATATTCGTTGCCGGCGAAGGTCGGCTTGCCGCCCTTCCAGATCGACTGGTGGACGTGCATGCCCGAGCCGTTGTCGCCGAACACCGGCTTCGGCATGAACGTGGCCGTCTTGCCATAGGCGTTGGCGACCTGGTGCACGACATACTTGTAGATCAGCATCTTGTCGGCGTTGCGCACCAGCGTGTCGAACTTGATGCCGAGCTCGTGCTGGGCGGCGGCGACCTCGTGATGGTGCTTTTCGACCCGAACGCCCATCTCGGCGAGCACGGTCAGCATTTCGGAGCGCATGTCCTGGCAGGAGTCGATCGGCGGCACCGGGAAATAGCCGCCCTTGATGCGCGGACGGTGGCCGAGGTTCCCGGTCTCGTAGTCGGTGTCGTCGTTGGAGGGCAGTTCGGTCGAGTCGAGGCGGAAGCCGGTGTTGTAGGGATCGGCCTTGTACTTCACGTCGTCGAACACGAAGAACTCGGCCTCCGGGCCGACATAGATGGTGTCGCCGATGCCTTCTGACTTCATATAAGCCTCCGCCTTCTTGGCCGTGCCGCGCGGATCGCGGTTATAGGCCTCGCCGGAGACCGGATCGAGGATGTCGCACAGGATGACCATGGTCGACTGGGCGAAGAACGGATCCATGTGGACGGTGTCCGTATCGGGCATAAGCACCATGTCGGACTCGTTGATCGCCTTCCAGCCGGCGATCGATGAGCCGTCGAACATGACGCCGTCGGCGAACATGTCTTCCTCGACCTCGACGACATCCATCGTCACATGCTGCAGCTTGCCCCGCGGATCGGTGAAGCGCAGGTCGACGAATTTCACGTCGTTGTCCTTGATCTGCTTCATGATGTCTTTGGCTGTCGTCATGTCATTTCTTCCCTGTGTGATGACGTCTGGAATGGGTTGGGGTCAGATGGCGTCGATGCCGGTCTCGCCGGTGCGGATGCGCACGACTTCCTCTATGTTGGAGACGAAGATTTTTCCATCGCCGATACGGCCGGTCTGCGCCGCCTTGCGGATGGCCTCGATGGCGCCTTCGACGGCCTCGTCGCCGAGCACCACTTCGATCTTCACCTTGGGCAGGAAGTCGACGACATATTCGGCGCCGCGATAAAGCTCGGTGTGACCTTTCTGGCGGCCGAAACCCTTGGCCTCGGTGACGGTGATGCCTTGCAGTCCGGCCTCCTGAAGCGCTTCCTTCACTTCGTCCAGCTTGAATGGCTTGATGATCGCTTCGATCTTTTTCATGTAAAAAGTGGCCTCCACTGCCAAGAAGACGGGTTGTGTGCCCCGCTTGCGCCTCCATCAAGCACGAACCGTGCCAATCCCGAGGAGTGCGGACGGCGAGGGGCCTTTTCGAACCTATGCCGCGTCCGGATGCAAATTCGCGTCATCCGCTGCATCGGATGCGTCATGGACGCCCAAACCCTATACATCGCTCCTCCTCACGTCTGCGCAAAAAATGGGCAGACAGCGCAATTTGCAGGCGGAACCCCTCCCGGATGCGACCGGACGCGCAGCAGATGCGCGGTCGCGCTGGTTTGCTTCGAACCGAAAACTGGACAATGCTTGATCGCATGGAGATCGGCAATCCCATGCGCAATGAACTTCTATCGCCGGCCGAAATGGCCGAGGCCGACCGGTTGGCGATCGCTGCCGGGCCGCTCGACGGTTATGGGTTGATGCAACGTGCCGGCGAGGCGGCCGCTGCCGTCGCGCTGGCGCGCTACCCTGGCGCGAAGAGGGTCCACGTGCTGTGCGGCCCCGGCAACAATGGCGGCGACGGCTATGTCGTGGCGCGGCTGCTGGCCGAGGCCGGCGTCGATGTGGCCCTGTGGGCGTCGGGCGAACCGCGGGCAGGCAGCGACGCCGCGCTCGCGGGGGCTGACTGCCCTCTGGAGCGGCACCCGCTTTCGGCCTTCACCGCGGAAGCCGGCTCGCTGGTTGTCGACGCGATCTATGGCGCGGGCTTGTCGAAGCCTCTCACCGGCGACGCCAAGGGCGCGGTCGACATCGTAACGGGGATGAACCTCCCGGTCGTCGCGATCGACCTGCCTTCGGGCGTATCCGGCGAAAGCGGCGAAGTCCTCGGCTCGGCATTTCGCGCGGTCCTCACGGTGACCTTCGCGCGAAAGAAGCCTGGGCACCTGCTTCTGCCTGGCCGCGAGCGATGCGGCGAGATCGTGTTGGCCGATATCGGCATTCTCGACGAGATTATCGACGCGATCGCGCCGCAAACCTTCGAGAACCGGCCTGGACTCTGGATCGCGGACTTTCCCACGCCGGCCATCGACGCGCATAAATACAAGCGCGGCCACACGAGCGTCTTTTCGGGCGGACCATCCGTGACAGGCGCGGCGCGCCTTTCGGCGCTTGCGGCAGCCCGAAGCGGGGCAGGTGCCGTCACCATGCTCTCGCCCGCCAACGCCATGCAGGTCAACGCGGCGCATCTGACCTCCATCATGCTACGCAAGGTCGATGCGATCGAGGACGTGCATGACCTTATCGGCGATCGCCGGCCATCGAGTTTTGTCCTCGGCCCCGGCTTCGGCATCGGCGACAAGGCACGCGATTTCACGCTCGCCGTGCTCGCCAAAAACCGCCAGGACGGCGGCGTCGAGGGCCTCGTGCTCGACGCCGACGGCATCACGTCTTTCCGCAACGCGGCCTCGACGCTGTTCGAGGCGGCCGGCAGGCCGGACGCGCCGGCCTTGATCATGACGCCGCATGAGGGCGAGTTCGGCAGGCTGTTTGCCGACATTGCCGGCAACAAGGCGATGTCGAAGCTGGCCAAGGCGCGCGCCGCCGCAGAGCGCTCCAACGCCGTGATCGTCTATAAAGGCGCCGACAGCGTGATCGCATCGCCGGATGGCCGTGCCGCGATCAACAGCAATGGCGCGCCCTGGCTTGCCACCGCCGGCTCGGGCGACGTGCTGGCCGGCATCATTGCCGGGCTTCTCGCGCAAGGTATGCCGGCCTTCGAAGCGGCTTGCGCTGGGGTTTGGATTCATGCCGAAGCCGGCAGCCGCTTTGGGCCGGGTTTGATAGCCGAAGACCTGCCCCTGGCTATGGTGCCGGTTCTGCGTCAACTGATGGAGACCACTGTCCGATGAAACGGCTGGGGCTCCTTATCGCGGCCCTTCTCCCCGCGCTGTTCGCCGCGCAATCGGCGCGCCCCGCCGATCATCCGGTCACCATCGTCGACGACCCGCGCGTGCTCGCCACGCTCGACGCCAAGGGATACGGTTTCGCAGGCCTCTTCGGTGTCGACGGCAAGGACGACCTGGAAACCCTCTACGATTCCGCACCGGCCTATCACGCCATCGTCGAGACTGTCGCGGCAGACGTTGCGGCGTTGCGCGCCGACGTGAAGGCCGGCGGCCGCACCCTCTATGAAGTGACCGACGGCAATGTCGGCCGCATCATCGACATACGCTGGCTGAAGACGAACGCGGCGCGTTTCCGCCTGGTCGGGGTCGTTAACCGGCTCGACCGGCGCGATTTCGCGGCGCTTGGCAATGAGACGAGCTGCGGCGAGGTGCGGTTCATCTATCGCCTGGCCTACTCGTTCAAGAAGAACGGCAAGCAGCTGGCCTCGCGCCTGCCGTTCAACTTCAGCGCCATATACCGCGTCGCGCAAGACGCCGACGGCGGCTGTACGGGGGGTGCCGGCCGCTGGTCGCCGCAGCTCGACGAAACCGTCGATGCCGGCTGGCTGACCGGCGGGCCGCTCGAAAAGGCCTCGCTGTCCTTCAAGCAGCTCGAGCTCAACGCGCAGGTGGTTCGCTTTCCTTCCGGCCAGGAAACCGAGTTCGGCGGGCAGGCCGCTTACCTGATGCGCATCTTCAGTATCGACGGCGCGACGGTCGGCGAGAAACCGCTGGAAAATACGCCGGACACGGCCCGGCTTGCGCAGGATGCAGAATTGAAGGCACGGCTCGCCGACTATGTTCGCGCCAATGCCGCGGCGGTCGATCTCGGCGTCTACGAAATCCCGGACGAGTTCCTCGCCCGTAACGTCATCTCCTGGTCGACCTTCGGCAGCGCAAGGCAGGCCAATCATCCGTTCACGCCGCTGTTCGATCCCAAAGAGTTCGTCGGGCTCGACTATTCGAAATTCACCTTGGCGCGCACGCCGGACGCTTTGGTCGAGCGGCTCGACAACGGCGCTTGCCAGGGCTGCCATCAGGCGGGTTCGACCGCCGGCTTCCATTTCATAGGGCCCGACGATGCCACGACCTCGCCGCTCAACCGTCTTGAGGTCGGCATCTCGCCGCATCTCCATGCCGAGATCGCGCGCCGCGAAGCGTGGCTCAAGGCGACAGCCGAGGGCAGGGAACCCAACCGCTTTCGCCCGCTCTCCTTCGCGCCGCCCGCCGCCTGGAAAGACACTGGCGAGGTCTCCTATGCGCCGGCCGAAACGGCGATGCCGTGCCTGGTGCCAGAAGACGCAAGCCGCTTCGGTAGCACCTGGCAATGCGGCGCCGGCACGGTCTGCACGCCGATCGCGACCGCTTCGGAGGTGAGGACAAAACTGGCGCAGTGCCTGCTGCCCAAGGACAGCGACAAGATGTTTTCAGGCCACCCATGCCTGACCGGCTCGATTGCCAGCAACGCGGCGCAGCCTTTCAACGATCGCTACAAGATCACCGGCCAGTTCGCCGCCCCCGCGCCGGCGATCTCGCGCACCGCCTATACTTGCCGGCCGCCGAAGATCGGCGTTCCAGGAGGCTTCGCCTACCGCGCCTGCGATGACAAGGACCGCAGCTTCGCCGCCTTCAAGGCAGGCAAGCCGATGCCGAGTGAAATCTGCGGCCTGGTCGGCGGCAAGAAGTTCGACATCTGCGTGGCCACCAACAATTTCGACCAGTGTCTCGGCGGCGCGGTCAACCGCGGCAACCGGCCGGCCTGCTCGGCCGAGCATTTCTGCCGCGAGGACTATATGTGCCAGTCGCTGCCGGCGGACACGCCGGGCGCCGCCAAGGTCAAGGGCATCGGCTTCTGCTCGCCGACCTATTTCATCTTCCAGATGCGCATCGACAACCATGCCACGCCATGGGCGACCACGGCGCGCGCGGGCATGGGCACGGGTTTCGGGGCAGCCGCGGAGGAATAGTTCAGGCGAACTGCGGCGCGTGTTTGCGGATCGCTGCCGCGAGCGCCTCGCGAACCCTGTCTTCGCTCACGGCGCGCGTGTTCTCCACCCAACCCGGTGTCGAAATCGGCGGTTCGAGAAAGATCACCTGTTCGTTCACCGGACCGTGCACATAGGCCCGCTTCGAACCGTATATGAGCACGCATGGACCGCCCAGCGCTCCAGCGGCATGAGAGATGCCGCCATCGACGCCGAGAAAGACGGTCGAGGCTGCGATCTGGCACATGGCTTCCGCGATATCGGGCGTCGAGGTGAAGTCGATCGCCTCGGGCAAATGAGCTTTGATTTCCGCGGCAGCCTGCCGCTCGCGCGGCCCGCCGATCAGCCAAACCGACCAGCCGCGAGCAGCATGGTCGCGCGCGATCGAGACGAAGCGCTCTATCGGCCACGAGCGTTTGTTGGCAAAGTCGGACGTGTAGAGTGCGATCGCCGGTTTCGCCGGGTCGATCCCGTTGCGCCGGCGCCAATCCGCAAGCTCCTCTGCGGAAACGACCAGTTGCGGAGCCGGCAACGGTCCGTCTTCGGCCGGCCTTTTGCCGAGACGCGCGATTGTGCAAACCTGTTCTGCAAGCCGTGCCTTGCGCGGGCCGAAGGCCACCATCGACTTCAGCCAACCGGCAGGCAGCCGGTTGACGATGCCGAACTGGAACTCGCGCGGATAGCCGATGCGCTCCGGTATCCCGGCCAGCCACGGCACCAGCGAAGCCTTCGTGCTGCTGGTGAGCAAATAGGCCGCCTGGTAATCTTCCTTGCGGATTTCGCGCGCCAGACCTGCGCGTTCTTTCAGTCCCGGCTTCCAGTGCTTCTCCGCTATCCAGACTTTGCGGACATGCGGCATCAGCCGCGCCAGCGGAGCGGCGAGCCTCGAGGTGACGATATCGATCGGCTGCCCCGGAAAACGCTCGGCGATGATCCGGACGGCCGCGTGGCAACGGATGAAGTCACCGATCGCCGGCAGGCAGAAAACCAGGATGGGGCGCAATGCGCGAAACCTTTTCGATCCGAAGCGGCCGCCGCTGATGGGAGACACTTGCGTGATGTCTCACGGAAGCGCTTCGCCATCAAGAATGCGGTGGTAGAGCTCCAGATAGGCTTTTGCGGCCTTCTGGATCGGAAACCGGTCTGCCGCGGATTCGCGGCATCTTTGCGCCGACAAACCGCTGATTTCGCCGAAACCGCGCGCGAACTCCTCGTCCGTGTCGAAGAAGCGGCCGGTATCGGCATCGACGGTTTCGGGCAACGCGCCGCGTGCCGTCGTCAAAACCGGTGTGCCGCACAACATGGATTCGACTGGCGCGTTGCCGAAAGGCTCTTCCCAGGAAATTGGGTTCAGGAAGGCCTTGGTCTCACCCAGCAGGCGCACCTTTGGCTCACCGTCGACCATGCCGTGATAGCGGAAGCGGGACGACAGGCTTTTGAAAAAGACGCCCTCACGGCGGGTCTTGCTGCGGCCAAGCAGCTTCCAGCGCGAGCCGCCGGCGATGTCGAGCTTGAAATCGTATTTTTTCGCGAGATCCACCGCCCGGTTGAGGCCCTTTCCGGCCCGCGCGATGGCCGCCATGAAAAACAGATGGTCGTTCTTCGACGGCGCCAGGCGATAGGCATCCACCGGAAAGCCATTATAGACGAAGGTCTTGCGGCCATGCAGCTCGGCATGGCGGGCGCTGATGAAGCTCCAGTTCGGCTGCGGCCTCGGGTAATCCGGCAGATGACCGCGCTCGGTGTTGAGCGTCGGGAAGGGGACCTCGACCTTCCAGGCGTGAAGATGGACGATATCGGTATCCTTGGGAACGGCCGCGCGGCACTCGTCATTGGTCACCGCGTGGCGGACCTCGCACAGCGGATGTGACGATCCCGGGCCGGCGATCAATGTCACCTGATGGCCCATCTTGACCATTTCCGTGGTCAGCCACTCGACCTGCCGCTGGATGCCGCCATAGCCTTTGCACGGAATAAGGCCCTGGGCCGCAAGCGTTATTCGCATTTCGTCTCAGCGCTCATGTTGGCGGTTGTCGTCCTTTCGGCTGATGGAGGTCGTTTCACAACGGGATGTTGTCGTGCTTCTTCCACGGATTCTGCATGTCCTTGTTGCGCAGCATGCGCAGCGCCCGGGCGACGCGGCGCCGGGTCGAATGCGGCATGATCACCTCGTCAACATAGCCGCGTTCGGCGGCGACGAAGGGCGACAGGAAGCGATCCTCATAAGCCTTTGTATGGGCAGCGATTTTCCCCGGATCGCCGATATCCTTGCGATAGATGATCTCGACCGCGCCCCTGGCGCCCATCACCGCGATCTGCGCCGTCGGCCAGGCGTAGTTCATGTCGCCACGCAAATGCTTCGACGCCATCACGTCATAGGCGCCGCCATAGGCCTTGCGGGTGATGACGGTGATCTTCGGCACGGTCGCCTCGGCATAGGCGAAGAGCAGCTTGGCGCCATGCTTGATCAGCCCGCCATATTCCTGCGCAGTGCCGGGAAGAAAGCCCGGCACGTCGACGAAGGTGACGATCGGAATCGAGAAGCAGTCGCAGAAGCGCACGAAGCGCGCCGCCTTGCGGCTGGCGTCGGAATCGAGAACGCCGGCCAGCACCATCGGCTGGTTGGCGACGAAACCCACCGTGCGGCCTTCGACCCGACCGAAGCCGGTGACGATGTTTTTGGCAAAGCTCTGTTGGATCTCGAAGAAGTCGCCTTCGTCGGCGACCTTCAGGATCAGCTCCTTGATATCGTACGGCTTGTTGGCATTGTCGGGGATCAGCCGGTCGAGCGAGAGGTCGTGGTCGGCCACCGACTGGTAGCACTCGATCTCAGGGATTTCGGCCGTGTTCGACGCCGGCAGCAGGTCGACCAGCCGGCGCATCTGCAGCAGCGCCTCGACGTCGTTGTCGTAGGCGCCGTCGGCGATGGAGGATTTGGTGGTGTGGACGGAAGCACCGCCGAGGCTTTCCGCGGTCACCGTCTCGTTGGTCACCGTCTTCACCACGTCCGGCCCGGTGACGAACATGTAGGAGGTGTCGCGCACCATGAAGATGAAGTCGGTCATCGCCGGCGAGTAGACGTCGCCGCCGGCGCAAGGCCCCATGATCAGCGAGATCTGCGGGATGACGCCGGAGGCGAGCACGTTGCGCTGGAATATCTCCGCGTAGCCGCCGAGCGCCGCCACGCCTTCCTGAATGCGGGCGCCGCCAGCGTCGTAAAGGCCGATGATCGGCGCGCGGTTGCGCAGCGCCATCTCCTGGACCTTGATGACCTTCTCGGCATGCGCTTCCGACAGCGAGCCGCCGAACACGGTGAAATCCTTGGCGAAGATATAGACCGGGCGCCCGTTGACGGTGCCCCAGCCGGTTACGACGCCGTCACCGGCGATCTTGGTCTTCTCCATGCCGAAATCGGTCGAGCGATGCTCGACATACATGTCGAACTCTTCGAACGAGCCCTCGTCGAGGAAGATTTCGATACGCTCGCGGGCGGTGAGCTTCCCCTTCTTGTGCTGTGCCTCGATGCGGTCCTTGCCGCCGCCCATGCGGGCGATTTCGCGGCGACGCTCGAGTTCCTTCAGCACATCTTTCATCGCACGGTTCCTGAATGGGAAGCTGCTTTCGTGGTAAAGATGCCTGCGAGCTAGCGCAAGCGCTGCCTTTCTTGAGCGATCTTGGAAGCCGGGAGCTGTGTATGGCAGAATGAAACGATGAAGAACAATGTCGAAATATCCGAGGATTTGAATCGCAGGATCGAAATGCTGACCTCGCGTTCAACACTCACTCGCGATCAGATCATTGAAGATGCCCTGTCCCACGGTCGCTCGCTCGCGTGGCAGGAAAAGTGGATCGCCGGCATTCAGGCGGGATCGAGGCCGCCGATTGTGGCGACTTCGGAGATGAAGAAGAGATAGCCGCCGTTTTGAACAAATACGGTCGGGCATAACGATCTGTGCGGATTGTCTGGACCCGACACTATTTGATCGAACTTGCATCAATCGGCGACTACATCGGCCAACACAACCCACGCGCCGCAGCGCGGGTCGTCAATGAGATCCATTCAAAGACAGCTCGGCTATTGTCGGCAACCCCTTTCTCGGGCGGGGTGGCGAGATCAAAGGAACTCGAGAACTGGTGATCCCAGGTACGCCCTATATCGTCGCGGCTCTTGGGTTTTTGCTGCGATGCAACATGACCCTCTTGCATTTCGGGCCGGACTCGGCCATATGCAGCGGCATAGGCGCTTGGGCCGGCTTGTCCGGCTTTCTCCGCGAATGAGACTGGTTGCGTCTGTTTTCCCTCTTTCCGCCAAATCGGCCCCGGTCGATCGGCAAGACGGTGAAAAAGTCCCGGGGCATGAAGCCCGCGGGCACGACAGCGCAGCCGAGCGGACGGATACGTCCGCCGCCTTGTCGTTTCCTGATGATTGTTTCGACGGCAGGTTGCGCCCTGCCGCCATTTGATGTTTGCGGCCAGAGGCCGCTTGAAAGAAGATTATTTTGACCAATGAAAACACAGCAGAACTGAACGGTTCTGCCACACAGCTGTCGGGCTTTGCCGCTCTGGGAATTTCGGGCGCGCTGCTCAAGGCGACCCTTGCCGCCGGCTTTACCGAGCCGAAGCCGATCCAGGTGCAGGCGATCCCGCCGCAACTGGAAGGCCGTGACATTTTCGGCATCGCCCAGACCGGCTCGGGCAAGACGGCGGCCTTCGCGCTGCCGATCCTGTCGAAGATCATCGGCCTCGGCACCAAGCGCCGGCCAAAGACGGCGCGCGCGCTGATCCTGGCGCCGACGCGCGAACTCGCCGTGCAGATCGAGGACACCATCAAGGTGCTCGCCAAGGGCGCGCATGTCTCGACCGCGCTCGTGCTCGGCGGCGTCTCGCGCTTCAGTCAGGTGAAGAAGATCGCCCCCGGCGTCGACGTTCTGATCGCCACGCCGGGCCGCCTGACCGATCTGGTGCGCGAAGGCGATCTTATCCTTGCCGACACCAAATGGCTCGTTCTCGACGAGGGCGACCGCATGCTCGACATGGGCTTCATCAATGACGTCAAGCGCATCGCCAAGGCGACCGCGCCGGACCGCCAGACAGCGTTGTTCTCGGCCACCATGCCGGATGAGATCGCCGAGCTCGCCAAGGGTCTTTTGAAGAGCCCGGTCCGCATCGAGGTCGCGCCGCAGAGCACGGCGGCGGCCGAGATCGTGCAGAGCGTGGTGCTTGCCCGCACCAAGCAGAAGCGCCAGGTGCTGTCCAAGATGCTGGCCGACGAGGCGATGCGCGCGGTGATCGTGTTCTCACGCACCAAGCACGGCGCCGACCGCGTCACCAAGGACCTTGCCCGCGACGGCTTCGAAGCCGCGGTCATCCACGGCAACAAATCACAGAACGCCCGCCAGAAGGCGCTCAACGATTTCCGCGATGGCTCGGTTCGCATCCTGGTCGCGACCGATATCGCGGCACGCGGCATCGACGTGCCCGGCATCAGCCATGTCGTGAATTTCGACCTGCCGGACGAAGCGGAAAGCTATGTCCACCGCATCGGCCGCACCGGCCGCAACGGCAGGGACGGCATTGCGATCACGCTTTGCGATCCTTCGGAAAACGCCAAGCTGCGGCAGGTCGAGCGCATCATCCGCATGAAGCTGCCGGTCATCGCCGATCATCTTGGCAGCCCGGATCCGCAGCGCGACCCCCGGGAAAAGACCGAGCGCCATTTCGAGCCGGCCAATGACCGCGAGCATCACGGCGGCCGTCGCGACGGTCGCCGCCCGGGCAATGGTGCCGATAACAAGCGTTTCGGCGGCAAGCCTCACGGCGAGCGCGGGCCGAAGCCGCAGGGCGAGCGCCCGGCGGCCGCCAAGCCGAATGGCTCGATCAAGCCCGACGGTTTCAAGCGCTTCAAGGGCAATAACAAGCGCCGCTTCGGCGGCAAGCGTCCGGCGAACAGGGCGGCTTGAGTTCCAGCGGGATACCAGGAACAGAAACGGCCGGAGCATGCTCCGGCCGTTTTCATTTCACCGGCCCGATTTCATTGGCCTGATTGCTGCTGCATCAGCGCCTTGACCCACACCACGATACGCTGGGTGAGAAAGGCCGTGGTCTGCGGCGACAAGACATCGCCGGCAATGACATGATTGTCCGGGTCGCCTGTGTCGTCGACCGGTACCAGCTCGTGCGGACCGCCCCAGCGCCCGGCGATCTCGCGCGTCCGGTCCGGCTGCACCACCTTGTCGGAATCTGAGAAGATGAACAGGGCAGGGATCGTCGCCTTCTCGACCGGCGCCTCATAGGCAAGGTTGGTGAGCGCTGCCATCGGCAGCACCGCCTTCATGGGATATCTGGTGGTCCAGAATTTTTCGTGGAGCGCGTTGCGCGCGGGGAAACTGCGCTCTTTGCCGCCGACAAGCTCGGCGAGCTGCCCGCCCCAGGGCATGGTCAGCAACTCGGCACCGGACGCCTTGACGCCGAAATTCGGCGATATGAAAGCGATTGCCGCGACACCGTCCGACGCGCCCGGCTGCGTGGCGGCCCATGCCGCCAGCGAGCCGCCGGTCGAGGTTCCGATGACGATCACCTTGTCGCCGATGGCGCGGCCGATCGCCAAAGCCTCCTCATAGTCGTTGACCCACGCGTTGACGCTGCCTTGCGCCATGGCCTCGCCGTCCTGGCCGTGGCCGGTCAGCCGCGTGTAGAAAAGGTTGGCGTCCAATTCGTCCGCGACATCGTCCGGCAACGGGCGGACCTCGCCCTTCGAGGCCGAAAAGCCATGGATGTAGACGATGGCCAAAGGCGTCTTCACATGGACCATCGGGTTCGCCCAGATGATCTCCTTGTCGAGCCCGTCGCGGATGTTGGGCACGGCAGCCTCCTCACGCGCCAGATAGGCCTGCGGGTCGTCGCCGATCACCGATGGATTGAAACGGATTGTGGTGTCGACCGGCACGCGCGGGCCGAGGAAAAATCCCGCGACCAGGATGACTGCAAGGCCAAGCACCGCAAGCACGATCCGCCGCCCCATTACAGTCTCCAAGCTATGATTCCCAACCTATGGCCGTCCCTGCCGGCGGGCAATCGCTGTTTCGCCGGCTCATGTCGCCTTGTCGCGGGACGGATCTTTGCTGCCGGGCAGCTTGCGGTCGAAATGCAACGGCCGCCCCCACCAATGGGTGGTGAGTCCGATGACGAACCGGCAGATCGGCCGCGGCAGCAGGGCGAGGAACTTCAACGGCCAGCTTACGTGATACGGGAAGGTGACTTCGAAACCGCCCTTCATGATGCCGCGCGCCATGCGGCGCGACGCGCGGTGCACAGGCATCAGGCCCGGCATCGGCAGCTTGTTCTTTTCGGTCAGAGGCGTGTCGACGAACCCCGGATTGATGACCTGGATACGGATGTTCATCTTGTCGAAGTCGTATTTCAGCGACTCCGCCAGGATGTTGATCGCGGCCTTGGTGCCGCCATAGGCCGCCGTGGTAGGCCAACCGGAATAGGCAGTGACCGATCCGACCAGAACGACATGGCCGCGTCCGCGCACGCGCATATGCTCGACGACAGGCACCACGCCGTTGACGATGCCGAAATAGTTCACGGCGAAGGAGCGGTGGAAGTCGCGCACCACCAGATTCTCACCGGGGGTGGCGATGTAGTTGCCAGCGTTGAAGACGGCAAGCACGATCGACCCCATTTGCTCTTCGATCGCGGCGGCCGTGCGCGCCATGCCGTGCTCGTCGGTCACGTCGCAGGGAAAGGACCTCGCATGCCCGGACATTTGCGCCGTTTCGACGATCAGCGTGTCGGCGGGATCTTCCGGCAGCGACGTTACCGCGACGGCATAGCCCTGATTGGCGAGATCCTTGGCCAACGCCCGGCCAAGGCCGCTGCTGCCGCCCGTGATCCAGGCGACACCGTCTTTCGGATTGGCCCGGTAGAGTGCCATGGGATGTCCTGTGAATGTTCCGGTTTGCTCTAGCGGCGGAGAAATCGATTGAAAAGAGCGGTTTTGGCCCGTGGCGTTGAAATGATCGCGAGCGTTGCACCATCCGGAATGCGACTGGACCAGGCAAAATCTTGCCTTGAAACCGCGGCGTCCGGTTTTTAGGGTCTCGCCGCACACATGAAGGAATCCCGCATGCCCCGTTCTGTGATCGAAGCGATCGGCAACACGCCCCTCATCCGGCTCAACAAGGCCTCGGAAGCGACCGGTTGTGAAATCCTCGGCAAGGCCGAGTTCATGAATCCAGGGCAATCGGTGAAGGATCGGGCCGGCCTGTTCATCATCCGCGATGCCGAACAGCGCGGGCTCCTGAAACCAGGCGGGCTTATCGTGGAAGGCACTGCCGGCAACACCGGCATCGGCTTGACGCTGGTCGCCAAGGCGCTCGGCTATCGCACCGTGATCGTCATCCCCGACACGCAGAGCCAGGAAAAGAAAGACGTGATCAAGATCCTGGGCGCGGAACTGATCGAGGTGCCGGCCGTGCCCTACAAGAACCCCAACAATTACATAAAACTGTCGGGCCGCCTTGCCGAGCAACTGGCGCGCTCCGAACCCAACGGCGCGATCTGGGCCAACCAGTTCGACAATGTCGCCAATCGCGACGGCCACGTCCGCACGACCGCGCAGGAAATCTGGGCCCAGACCGGCGGCAAGATCGACGGCTTCGTCTCGGCCGTAGGCTCCGGCGGCACGCTCGCCGGTGTCGCGCTCGGGCTCAAGGGCAAGAGCAAGGACGTCAAGATCGCGCTTGCCGATCCGCTGGGCGCCGCGCTCTACAGTTTCTACACCAGCGGTGAACTGAAATCCGACGGCAACTCGATCACCGAGGGTATCGGGCAGGGCCGCATCACCGCCAACCTGGACGGGTTCATGCCGGACTTCTCCTACCAGATCCCGGACGAAGAAGCGTTGCCGATCATCTTCGACCTGATCCAGGAGGAGGGGCTCTGCGTCGGCGGCTCGACCGGCATCAACATCGCCGGCGCCATCCGGCTGGCGCGCGAGCTTGGTCCCGGCCACACGATCGTGACAATCCTTGCCGACTACGGCACGCGCTACCAATCCAAGCTCTTCAATCCGGAGTTCCTGCGCGGCAAGAACCTTCCGGTGCCGGGCTGGATGGAAGAGAAGACCGGCATTTCCGTGCCGTTCGAAAAGGTGGCATGATGGCGCGCAAGACCGAGGCGCTGTTTCGCGACGACGCCTATCAGAAGACGGCCGAGGCCGAGGTGGTCGCCATCAACGACCGTGGCGGCATCCTTCTCGACCGGACCGTCTTCTATGCGACGTCTGGCGGGCAGCCGGGCGATACCGGCATGTTCGAACGCGCTGATGGCAGCCGCATTGCGATCGCCGCCAGCATCACCGGCGAGACCAAGGATGAGATCATCCATGTGCCGGCGCCGGAGCAGGCGATGCCCATTATCGGCGAAAGGCTAAAGCTCCTGATCGATTGGGAGCGGCGGTATCTCCTGATGCGCATGCATTCCGCCTGCCACCTGCTGACCGTGGTCTGTCCGTTTCCGATCACCGGGGCGGCGGTCGCGGAGGACGACAGCCGTGTCGATTTCGACATTCCCGACGCCGGCTTCACCAAGGAGGATGTGACGGCCCGGCTGATGGAGTTGGTGCGCGCCGATCATCCGATCTTCACCCGGCTGATCACCGACGAGGCGCTTGCCGCCAATCCCGGCCTGGTGAAATCGAAGAACGTCCGCCCTCCCGTCGGCACGGGAAAAATCCGTCTGGTCTGCATCGGCGACAACGGCTCGATCGACAGCCAGCCATGCGGCGGCACCCATGTGAAGTCGACCGGCGAGGTCGGCGAGATCCATATCGGCAAGATCGAGAAGAAAGGCCGCGAGAACCGCCGCTTCCGCATCCGCTTCGGGCCGATACCGGCGAACTGACCGCCGGATGATTTCGGCTCGAAACGACCTGAAATCGTTCGAAATCAAGGAGGTAGAGCATGATGTCGCCTGACAGCCGCTCTACATTCTTCGGCATCATGCTCTAAGCGCGAAGGTGGGGCAGGGAGAACAAAAATGGCGCAGGATAGTCCTTTCATCGTCGACGCCGACTGGCTGGAAAAGCAACTTGGCGAGCCGGGTCTCACCATCGTCGACGCCTCCTGGTACCTGCCGGCGCAAAAGCGCGATGCCCGCGCCGAATACGATGCCGCTCACATTCCCGGCGCGCGCTTCCTCGACCAGGATGCGGTTTCCGATC
The DNA here is from genome assembly GCF_006440735.1 of Mesorhizobium sp. B2-7-1. GTDB lineage: Bacteria > Pseudomonadota > Alphaproteobacteria > Rhizobiales > Rhizobiaceae > Mesorhizobium. The sequence continues at coordinate 65,955 of NZ_VFUA01000018.1, forward strand.
CGGATTCGAAACTGCCGCACACTTTGGCCTCGCCGCAGCACTTCGCCCAATATGTCGGCGCCATGGGCGTTTCGGCCGACGACACCATTGTCGTCTATGACGGCCCGGGCCTGTTCTCGGCGCCGCGCGCCTGGTGGATGTTCCGTGTCATGGGCGTCTTCCAGGTCTACATCCTGAACGGAGGCATCGACCGCTGGAAAGCAGAGGGGCGACCCGTGACGGCGGAGCCGACGAAGATCGCGCCGAGCGTCTTCCATGCCGATTTCGATGCGGGCCGGGTCGTCGGCCTCGACGAGATGCGCAGGATTGTCGGCGACGGAGAGAGCCAGGTCGCGGATGCGCGCTCTGCCGGCCGTTTTGCCGGGACCGATCCGGAGCCGCGCCAGGGCGTCCGCTCGGGCCATATGCCGGGCGCACACAATGTTCCGATCACGGCGCTTGCCGAGAATGGCGAGCTGCTGTCCAAGGACCGCTTGCGCAAGGTGATCGAGGACGCCGGCATCGACCTGTCGAAGCCGGTCGTCACGTCTTGTGGCTCGGGCATCACGGCGGCGGCGATCACGCTGGCGCTGGAGACGCTTGGCCATGCCAACAATCGGCTTTACGACGGCTCCTGGACGGAATGGGGCGGTCTCAGCGACACGCCGGTGGTGACGGGGAAAGAATGATGGAAAACGGCGCGCTGCAAGATATCGATGTCACCGTCACCTTCCTGGAGATGCATGCCGCACCCGCGGTTTCGCCGCCAATCCCCTACAACCGCCAGATCGCGCTGCTGAAGACGAAAGATATCCCGCTTCATTTCTACCGCTACCTGATGGATCGCGTCGGGCGCAAATGGCACTGGGTCAATGTGCTCAGACTGAGCGACGAGGAGCTTGCCGCCGGCCTGCACCGCGAGGACCGCGACATCCGCGTGCTCTATCTCGACGGCGCTCCTGCCGGCTTCTTCGATCTCAAGCCGCATCTGCCGGACGAAGTGGAGCTCGCCTATTTCGGCATGATGGAGCATGCGCACGGCCAAGGCATCGGCCGCTGGTTCCTCGGCGCCGCGATCTCGGCTGCCTGGGCGCATGGGCCAAGGCGCGTCACCGTGCAGACCTGCACGCTCGACCATCCGGCGGCGCTTCCGCTTTACCAGAAGCTCGGCTTCGCCCCCGTGGCGCAGAAGAAGGAGGTCGTGCATCCGCTGACCTTCGCCGAGCGCTCGGCCAGCGTCATGCGAGGCTAAGCCGCTCAAGCAGTTTCGGGCGGAAAGCGGCGAGTCCCACCGACTGAACATCCCGTTCATCGCCGCTTCAGACTGTCTTTGCCATTGTCCGGCCGCATTACGAGGCCGAGCTTATAGGAGAAAAGACAATGTTGACCCGACGTACATTCGCCGTAGCCATGATCGCGGCAATTGCCATGCCGAGCCTGGCATCCGCGCAGGCGACGACGCCTTCGGCCGCGACCATCGAGCGCCAGCTCGACGCAGCTCCCAGGAAGAAGCTGCGCCCGAACGAGCGCGTCACCATTCGCGAGTTCAAGCGCCGGCCTGACCTGCGGCGCATGGCGCGTTCGATCGACATCCAGTCGATCAATTTCGAGTTCGGCTCGGCCGCTATCGCTCCCTCGCAATATGGCAAGGTCGAAATCATTGCCGACGCGCTCCATCGCATCCTGCGGCGCGACCGCGGCGCCCGCATCCTGATCGAAGGCCACACCGACGCGGTGGGTTCTTTCGAATCGAACCAGGTCCTGTCCGAACGCCGCGCAGCGTCGCTGAAACGCACGCTGGTGGGTGAGTTCGGCGTGCCGGCCTACGCGCTCGACACCGTCGGCTACGGCGAGGAATTCCTGCTTGTGCAGACCCAGCAGGAAAACTGGCGCAACCGCCGCGTGACGCTGCGCCGCTTCGACGATTTCGTGCGCTGACGACGAAGCGATAATACCGACAACGGAGCCCGGCCTGTTCAAAGCGGCCGGGCTCTTTCACGTGCGCGCGCGGTCGGTCAGGAATCGGGTGGGAGACACCGCCCTAAGGGCATAATTTCCGGAAATCGACACCCGGAGATTTGCCATGAGCATCCAGTTCAAAGCCTTGCCGACCGAAGCCGTGCGCGCCTTGCAGCGGGGAGCGCCCGATGCCTACGGCCGCGCCCCGGAGCGCCAGATCTCCGACGGCGACGGCGTGCCCTGCAGGCACTGCCTGAAGAATGTCGCCGCGGGCGAGGGCTACTTGATCGTCGCCTACCGGCCGTTCCCGGAACTGCAGCCCTACGCCGAAACCGGCCCTATCTTCCTGCACGCCGAGGAATGCGAGCGCGCTGCGGAAGGCGATGCGCTGCCGGAGATGCTCGAAAGCAGCGACTACATCGTCAGGGGCTATGGCAAGGACGATCGCATCGTCTATGGCAGCGGCGCCGTGACGCCGACCGACGACATTGCCGCCCGCGCGCAGACGCTACTTGGGCGCGAAGACATCGCCTACATCCATGTCCGCTCGGCCCGGAACAATTGCTATCAATGCCGCATCGAGCGGGCCTGATCCCAAACCGGTATGACCCAAAAAGAAGCCAGCCGATGGTCAGGCGGGCCGTTGGAGGGTCTGACAGAAGCTGTCGACCAGTGCTGTCCGAGCCGGACTTGTCCGACTCGGAAAGCAGCTCAGGCCGCCAGTAACGGCCCGTGTCTAGGCGTCCTTCGCGCGGAGCGAATGTGAAGCATTTCACACAAGCACGCATAATGGCCCGGAAGGTGGGAACCGGGCCTTTCCGGACTGTCGTATTCCCGTCGCACGACTGCGCTAGAAAAGGGTCGTTGATGATTTGTCGACCGCGGATGAACCGGCGGCAGGTCCCAACACTCGAGGAAGCGGGGCTTTTGCTCCGCTTTTTTGTTGCCCGGTTTCTTGGCGCGACCAGTTTGCGCGCAAGAAAAAGCCCGCCGGAATGACCGGCGGGCGACGGAAGGAAATCTCTGCGGATTTGTCAGGCGGCAAGGACCGCCTTTGGTTCGACCATCTCGTAGCCGAGCGCCTCTGCGACGGCGCGGTTGGTGATCTTGCCCTTATGGACGTTGAGGCCATTGCGCAGGTGGTGGTCGTCGACCAGCGCCTTGAGGCCCTTGTCGGCGAGCTGCAGGCCGTAATGCAGCGTCGCGTTGTTGAGCGCGTGCGCCGAAGTGACCGGCACGGCGCCAGGCATGTTGGCGACGCAATAGTGGATCACGCCATCGACCTCATAGGTCGGATCGGCGTGGGTCGTGGCATGCGAAGTCTCGAAGCAGCCGCCCTGGTCGATCGCGACGTCGACCAGCACCGAGCCCTTCTTCATGCCGGAAAGCATTTCGCGGGTCACGAGCTTGGGCGCCGCGGCGCCCGGGATCAGCACGGCGCCGATGACGACGTCGGCCGAGAAGCATTCTTCTTCCAGCGCCTCGACGGTCGAGTAACGCGTATGAACGCGGCCGCCGAAGATGTCGTCGAGCTGGCGCAGGCGCGGGATCGAACGGTCGATGATGGTGACGTCGGCGCCGAGGCCGGCGGCCATCTTGGCCGCATGCAGGCCGACGACGCCACCGCCGAGCACGGTGACCTTGCCGGGCAGCACGCCGGGCACGCCGCCGAGCAGCACGCCGCGGCCGCCATTGGCTTTCTGCAGCGCCGTGGCGCCGGCCTGGATCGAAAGGCGGCCGGCGACTTCCGACATCGGGGCGAGCAGCGGCAGGCCGCCGCGATCGTCGGTTACGGTCTCATAGGCGATGGCGGTGACACCTGAGCCAAGAAGACCCTTGGTCTGCTCCGGATCCGGAGCGAGGTGGAGATAGGTGTAGAGGATCTGGCCTTCGCGCAGCTGGACCCATTCGTTGGGCTGCGGTTCCTTGACCTTGACGATCATGTCCGACTTGGCGAACACGTCGGCGGCGGTCTTGGCGATGGTCGCGCCCGCGGCGCGATAGGCGTTGTCGTCGGCGCCGATGCCGGCGCCGGCGCCGGTCTCGACAAGCACTTCATGGCCATGCGCGACATATTCGCGGACCGAGCCCGGCGTCAGGCCGACGCGATACTCATGGTTCTTGATTTCCTTGGGGCAGCCGACACGCATCGTTCTTCTCCTGTCCGCGCCCTTTCAAGGGGCGCTCTCCCTGTCATTGGTGCATGCCATCAGCTCCAGAACGCCGCGCGATTTGGAGGTGACACGCAATAATCGCAGTCAACCACGAATCGTTGCGTATGTGTTTGCGAATGCACTTGCGGCAATGGCTGCTCTTCGATAATCGTTGCGCAAAACGACTGGAAATTCGCAGGAACCACGAAAAATGCGGCTCGACAGGATTGATATCGCCATTCTGGAGACTTTGCAGAAGGATGGGCGGATCCCCAATGCGGCGCTTGCCGAAAAGGTCGGCCTTTCCCAATCGGCCTGTTCGCGCAGGCTCGACAATCTGGAGAAGTCCGGAACCATCCGCGGCTACCACGCGCGGCTGTCCAATTCGGCGCTCGGCCACCAGATGACGGCGATCGTGCACATATCGCTGTCAGGGCAATTCGAGAAGACGTTGTCGGATTTCGAGGCGGCGATCAAGCGCTGCCCGAACGTGCTTTCCTGCCATTTGATGTCGGGCGAATACGATTACATCCTGCGCATCGCGGCGAAGGATCTCGTCGACTACGAGCGCATCCACAAGGAATGGCTGTCGGCCATGCCGCATGTGACCAAGATCAACTCGTCCTTCGCGCTGCGTGAGATCGTCGATCGCACGGCGGTCGGGCTGCGGCCGGAGATGGCCTAGCGAGGTTCATCGCTTGACGGAACAGTCGACCTCTCGCTCTCTTTGTTCACTTTGTTTTGACGCCATTTCCGGATGAAACCGTTTCACGCGTTGCCTGGAATTGCTTAGCGTCCGGCCTCGGCACAATTAAAGAGGCAGCGGCTGGACCATGACAGAAAGAGTCACTCTGGCCGAGTCATTGCCGGCAACCTCCGTCGTCCGCATCTCGCGCGCCACCTTCGACCCGGTTCGGTTCCCCGAAGTCGACGCTGCGAGCAAGAAGACCTCGCAGTATATAATACCGGCCGTCAGACGGCTGCCGGGGCTCCTCCACTTTTACTCAGGCGTCTCGCCGAAGGGCTCGATGGTCCAAGTTAGTGTCTGGGATACCGACGAGCATGCGGCGCAACTCAACACGCTGAAGGAGATGGCCATCGACGGTCGCAGGGACATGGAGGCGGTTGGCGTGACTTTCACCCCGATTTTCCACTATCCGATCGACTGGGCCTGGATGGTTTAGGCGGCATTCGCCTCCGTCACCACCTCGCTCATCGGAACATCGTGCGGCTGCGGATAAATGGTCGGGATGCGCTGCAATTCGTAGCCGACGCCGATGACCAGCGGCCTGAACGGCATCGCGGCGAGCGTACGGTCGTAAAAGCCGCCGCCATAGCCCAGCCGGTAGTTGCCAGGATCGATGCCGACGATCGGCGAGATCACGATGTCGGGCAGCACCGGATCGCCTTCGGCCGGGATCGGAATGTTCCAGACGCCTTTTTCCAGCCGGTCGCCCGGTCTGTAGGCGCGAAAGACCAGCGGCTGTCCCTTCTCGATGACGACAGGCAGCGCGGTGCGGCCGCCGCGCTCATTGATCGAGGCCATCCAGCCGCGCAAATCCGGCTCGCCGCGAAATGGCCAGTAGAGGCTGACCATCCGGCCGGCTATGTCTCCGATCAGCGCGTCGAGGCCGTCGGCGATACGCGCCGACATGGCGGCGCGCGCATCGGCTGAAACGGCGAGGCGGGCATTGATGAGCCGCTCGCGCTCCGCCTTGCGCCAGCGTCTGACATCCGTCCAGTCGGAAAGCGGCTCCCGGTATTCCGGGTCGAGCTCATGCATGAAGCAGGGCGGTGAGGCGTATTGTCCCGGCGCTTCGTCATCGCGGTTGTCAGCCATGCTGGCTCCTGTCGTTTTGTTTCACGCTATACCTGCGCCGAGGCAGTCGCATGTGCATTCACGACGCCGCGCGACGACTCCCCGGCATGGTCATTGCCCGATTCAATATTGTTGCAACGCACAAAAATACTTACATCATAGGCGGCAATTGCACCTGGCGAGGTGGAATGAAATGAACGAAACCGAGCATAGAGTCGTAGTCGTCGGCGCCGGCTTCGGGGGCCTCGAGCTCACGCGCGCGCTGGCTGGTTCCGCGGTGCGCATCACCATGATCGACAAGCGCAATCACCATCTTTTCCAGCCGCTGCTTTACCAGGTGGCGACGACGTCGCTCGCGACCTCGGAGGTTGCCTGGCCGATCCGTCATCTGCTGCGCAGGCGCAAGGACGTGACGACGCTTCTCGGCAATGTCACCGGCGTCGACCGCGCCGGCAGACGCGTGCTGCTCGACGACGGCAGCTCGGTCCCCTACGACACGCTGGTGCTCGCCACCGGCGCGCGCCATGCCTATTTCGGCCATGACGAATGGGAGCCCTTCGCGCCGGGACTGAAGACGCTCGAGGATGCCACGACGATCCGGCGCCGCATCCTGCTCGCTTTCGAGCAGGCGGAGCGCGAAACCGACCCGGCGAAGCGCCAGGCGCTGCTGACGCTGGTCATCGTCGGCGGCGGACCGACCGGCGTCGAGCTCGCCGGCACCATTGTCGAGCTTGCGCATGACACGTTGCGAGGCGAGTTCCGCAACATCGACACCCGCCAGGCGCGGGTCGTTCTGATCGAAGCCGGCGACCGTATCCTGGCCAATTTCGCGCCGCAGCTTTCCGATTACGCCCGCAAGGCGCTGGAACGGCTCGGCGTCACCGTCGAGCTCGGGCGTCCGGTCACCAGGCTCGATGCTGAAGGTGTCGTCTTCGACGACAAACGCCTGCCGGCAAGGACGATCATCTGGGCGGCCGGCGTTGCCGCTTCGCCGGCGGCTGAGTGGCTGGCTGTGCCGGCCGATCGGGCGGGCAGGGTGATGGTCGAACCCGACCTGACGGTGCCGGGCAGCCCAGACATCTTCGTCATCGGCGACACCGCGCATGTGCTGCGGCCGGATGGAAAGCCGGTGCCGGGCGTGGCGCCCTCGGCCAAGCAGGAGGGCAAGCACGTTGCCGCGACGATCAGGGCGCGGCTCGCCGGCGACACGGCAACGCATCCTTTCCAATACCGGCATGCCGGCGATCTGGCGACGATAGGCAAGCGCGCCGCCGCCATCGACTTCGGCTGGATTAAGCTCACCGGCTGGCTCGCCTGGTGGCTCTGGGGCATAGCGCACATCTATTTCCTGATCGATTTCCGCAACCGCCTAGCGGTCTCACTTAGCTGGCTATGGATTTACCTGACCGGTCAGCGCAGCGCGCGCCTGATCACCCAGGGCGACGACGACAAAAGCTGATCACTTCGCCATCCCCTGCTTCATCGACGCGTCACCTTCTCGTGATCGAAAGGCTTTTCGCGCACGTGGACTCACGGCGCCTTCAGCGCCATGCTTCGTGCTGGGGCAGGGGTTGTCGCGTTGTCGAAGAGGAGAAGAGAATGTCACGACTGCCCGTCTCCCGTCGCCGATTCTCCCGCCGGGAATTCCTGGCCGGCGCCGCTGCCGGCGGCGCGCTGATCATGCTGCACCCGTTCTCCGCCCGAGCCGCGGCCGGTCAGGCGCATCTCAGGATCATGGAGACTACCGACATCCATGTGAACCTGCTGCCTTACGATTACTACGCCGACAAAGCGAACGACACGATGGGCCTGTCGCGCACAGCCTCACTGATCGACGCCGTGCGCAAGGAAGCCACGAATTCGATGCTGATCGACAATGGCGACTTGCTGCAGGGCAGTCCGATGGGTGACTACATCGCCTACGAGAAAGGCATGAAGGATGGCGACCTGCACCCCGTCATGAAGGGCATGAACGTCCTCGGCTACGAATGCTCGACACTCGGCAACCATGAATTCAATTACGGCCTCTCCTTTCTCGACAAGGTGTTGGCCGGCGCCAACTTCCCCTTCGTCTGCGCGAACCTGATCCGCGGCACTACGCTTGCCACGAACCCGCGCGACGACAAGCTGTACCTCAAGCCCTATGTCATCCTCGATCGGAAGATCAAGGATGGCTCGGGCGCCGAGCAACCGATCAGGATCGGCGTCATCGGCTTCGTGCCGCCGCAGATCATGGTCTGGGACCTGAAGAACCTCGAAGGCAACGTCCAGACGCGCGATATCGTCGAGGCGGCCAAGGCCTGGGTGCCGCAGATCAGGGAAGAAGGCGCCGACATCGTCATCGCGCTTTCGCATTCAGGCATCGATATCAAGCAGGGCGACAAGATGGAGAACGCCTCCTTCTTCGTCGCCGGCGTCGAAGGCATCGACGCGGTCTTCACCGGCCACCAGCATCTGGTCTTCCCCGGCAAGAAGGATTTCCAGGCGCTTCAAGGCGTCGACACCGAGAAGGGCACGCTGCAGGGCAAGCCGGCCGTCATGGGCGGCTTCTGGGGCTCGCATATGGGCCTCATCGACCTGCTTCTGGAGCGCGACGGCTCGAAATGGCGGGTTGTGTCGGCCACCTCCGAAGCGCGGCCGATCTATGAGCGCGTCGACAACAAGAACAAGGCGACCGTCGGCGACGACAAGCGCATCATCGCCGCGCTGGAACAGGACCATGAAGCGACCCTAGCCTATGTCCGCCGCCCCGTCGGCAAGACATCGGCGCCGCTCTATTCCTATTTCGCACTGGTGGCCGACGATCCGTCCGTGCAGATCGTCAACCAGGCGCAGACCTGGTATCTCAAGGACATATTGAAGAGCACCGAGTGGAAGGACGTGCCGCTCCTGTCGGCGGCGGCACCCTTCAAGGCCGGCGGCCGAAACGGCGCCGACTACTATACCGACGTTCCCGTGGGCGATATCGCCATCAAGAACGTCGCCGATCTCTATCTCTACCCGAACACGGTGCGGGCCGTCGAAATCACCGGCGCCGAGGTGAAGGAATGGCTGGAGATGTCTGCCGGCATCTTCAACCATATCGAGCCGGGCAAAGCGGATCAGCCACTCATCAACACCGATTTCCCGTCCTACAATTTCGATGTCATCGACGGCGTCACCTACAGGATCGACCTGTCGCAGGCGCCGAAATACGATGCCAAGGGCGGCGCCGCGAATACCGGCTCCAACCGTATCGTCGACCTCAAATTCGACGGGAAACCGATTGATCCGGCAGCGAAATTCGTTGTTGCCACTAACAATTACCGCGCCGGCGGCGGCGGCAATTTCCCCGACATCAATGCTTCGAAGATCATCTACGAGGCGCCGGACACCAACCGCGACGTGATCGTGCGCTATGTCGTCAGCAAGGGCACCATCAACCCGTCGGCGGACGACAACTGGTCGTTCGCGCCGCTGCCCGGCGCCAGCGTCGTCTTCGAGACCGGACCCAGGGCCAAGGATTTCATCGCCGAGGTCAAGTCGTTGAAGATCGAGCCGGCGGGCGATGGCGAGTCAGGCTTCGCCAGATACCGCATCACGCTTTGACCAGCCCCTTGATCGCCGCTGTCAGGCTGCTCCGATTTGGCTATGGCGCGCTGGTCGTCGCGGGCGTGGTGAGCGGTCCCGGAAACACCGGCTGGATCGATGTGCCGAGCGGATCGCTGGGTACCGTCAACGGCGCCATGCCCTTCGGGTGATGGACCGCCGTGATCGACGAGGTCGGCACATTGTTGATCAGGTCGCCCACACCCGGCGTCAGTGTCGCGGTGGTGTTTGCGCCCAACGGGTCGTTGGTGACCGTTGGCCGGGATATTCTTGGAGCGGCGCTGGCCGGGATTGCGGCAAGCGCCAGCGCTGTTGCAATGATGGCGCGCTTCATGGAGGCCTCCTGTTGCCTGGCCGGCCGGCGCTTCGGAACGTCGCGCTCGTATCGGCTGGCAGCAAAAATGCCCGATGCCCGATCGCGGTTTCATCACGTCGCCTCACAAGCGTGCGGCTTCGCACCCCATAGGCTGGGCGTCTTCCAGCAAAGCGGTCGCTGACGGAACGCGGCCTCAGGCAAAAATCGGTGAACTGGACCAATCGCTCTCGCCGCCACTCTGGTTCCGGCCGTTCACATGCGATAGTTTTAGCCATGCGTTATGTGATCGTCATCGCCGCCATCACCTTCTTCCTGTTCTGGGACGGCCTCTACAATCGCGGCCATTACCTCGACGTGACCGTGCGGGAAATGTCGCGCATCGTGCGCTACGTCACCGGGTAAGGTCCCGCCGGTTTCGCATCGCGGGCGCGACATCGTTGCCGGTTGACGCCTGGGCATTGCTCCCACAGAAACACCGCTGAATCGAAAACAAGGGAGGCTGGCTTGATCCGGCACATCGTTTTCTTCAGCGTGCGGCGCAGGGAAGATGTCGAGGCGGTGCGCTCGGGCTTGCTGGCGCTTGGCAAGATTCCACACTCGAAGCATTTCGAGGTGACGCTCAACACCAAGGTCGATCTGTTCTCCAACGCGATCGATGTCGTCGTCTATGCCGAGTTCGAGGACGAGGCGGCGCTTGCCGCCTACAAGGCAGATCCCATCTATGCCGACACGACCAGCAGGGTGAAGCCGCTGCGCGAACTGCGCTATTCGGCCGATGTCGTGGCGGCGGCCTGAACCGGCAAGGCTTCGTCGGCTCCGCGCTCTTGAACAGCCGGCCGGAATGGGGCACACCGCCCCGGCATGACCATAAGCTCCGCCCATCCGCTTGACCATCTCGTGCTGCCGACCGGAAGCCTCGATTCCGTACGGTCGCGTCTGGCCTCGCTCGGCTTTGTCGTCGCGCCCAAGGGCATCCACCCCTTCGGCACGGAGAATGCCTGCGTCTTTTTCGCCGACGGCACTTATCTCGAGCCACTGGCGGTAGGAAGTGAACAGGCAGCAGGACAGGCGATCGCGGCCGGCAATGTCTTCGTAGCGCGTGACCGCCTTTATCGCGAGCGGCTGGGCGATGAAGGTTTTTCCGCCGTCGTGCTTGGAACCGGCAGCGCCGATGCCGACCATAGGCGCTTTGTCGAAGCCGGCCTGTCGGCTGGCGAGATGCTGGGTTTTTCACGCGCCTTCACCGATACGAACGGCAAGAGCGATACGGCATCGTTCAGGCTGGCCTTCGCGGCCGGCAAGGAGGCGTCGGACGCCTTCCTCTTTGCCTGCGAGCGCGTCAACGCGCCGAAGATCGATCGCACGGCGCTTCAGGCGCACGCCAATGGCGTGACCGGCATCGTCGAAGTGGTCGCGGTCAGCGACGCCCCCGCCGCGCAGATCGGGCTGGTCTCGATCGCCGCCGACGCAATTGCCGACGAGCTTGGGGCGGGCGACACGGTGCGGCTGCCGAATGCAATCCTGAGCGTCGTCACGCCTGAAACTTACGTGCGGCGCTTCGGCCTGACGGCCAAGTCCTCGTCGCATTTGCGGTTCGAGGCGGTTGTTTTCTCGGTCCGCGACAAAGCTTCGGCCATACGCGCGCTTGCGGCAGGCGCTGTCGATCACAACATGAGCGGCGATAATATCGTCGTTGCGCCGGCGCCCGGGCAGGGTGCCGCCTTCATCTTCCGGGAGATCCCATGAGCAAGCCCCTGGCGCCCAATGCATCGGTAACCGTCGGCAAGGTCGTCTTCGCCAACAATGCGCCGCTGTCGCTGATCGCCGGCCCGTGCCAGCTTGAATCGCGCCAGCATGCTTTCGACATGGCCGGCGCGCTGAAGGAGTTGACGCAACGCCTGGGCATCGGCCTCGTCTACAAGACCAGCTACGACAAGGCCAACCGCACCTCGCTGTCGGCGACGCGCGGCGCGGGGCTCGATGCGGCGATGCCGATCTTCGACGATCTGCGCAGCGAGTTTGGGCTCCCGGTGCTGACTGACGTCCACACCGAGGAGCAGTGCGCGATCGTCGCACCCCATGTCGATGTCCTGCAGATCCCGGCCTTCCTGTCGCGCCAGACCGACATGCTGGTCGCCGCAGCCAAGACCGGCAAGGTCATCAATGTGAAGAAGGGGCAGTTCCTCGCGCCCTGGGACATGAAGAACGTGGTCGCCAAGATCACCGGTTCCGGCAATCCGAATGTGCTGACCACCGAGCGCGGCGCCTCCTTCGGCTACAACACGCTGGTCTCGGACATGCGCGCGCTGCCGATCATGGCCGAGATCGGCGCCCCGGTGATCTTCGACGCCACCCATTCGGTGCAGCAGCCGGGCGGGCAGGGCGGCTCCTCGGGCGGCGAGCGGCGCTTCGTCGCGACACTCGCAAGCGCGGCCGTTGCCGTCGGCGTCGCCGGCGTCTTCATCGAAACCCATCGGGACCCCGACAATTCGACGTCTTCGGACGGCCCCAACATGGTGCCTCTCAAGGACATGCCGGCGCTGTTGGAAAAGCTGATGGCCTTCGACCGCATCGCCAAAGGCCTCTGATTCCAGCCGGCTCTAGCGAATCCCGCGCCGGCTTGTGGTTGCACCGAGCCGGCGCTACGCTCGTTTTCGTAACTGAGCGTCTTGGCAGGAGGAAGCCATGTCCGTTGCCCGCGTCACCGAAATCACGTCGTCGTCCAAGAAGAGCTTTCAGGATGCCATCGAGAAGGGCATCGCACGCGCCGCAAAGACCCTGAAGAACGTCGAGGGCGCCTGGATCCAGGACCAGAAGATCGTCGTCGAGGACGGCAAGATCGCCGCTTACCGGGTCAACATGAAGGTCACCTTCATCCTCACCGACAACTAGAGCAATGACAGGAAAAGTGTCAGCGGTCAGGCTCGGCGCCTTCGCCGTAGGCTTCCGTCCGGAATTGCGTCAAAACAAAGAAATAGAACGGGTCGCCGTTCCGCGAAACGGCGACCCGTTCTAGGCAGCAAGCCGGAACCTTCGTCCGCGCCCCTCATTGTCACCATATCGGAACGACAAAGAGGAGCACCACCATGACCACCCCGTCCGGGCACACCGCAGCCATTGCCGCCTCGCGCGTCATCGGCACGTCTGTCTACAACACCGAAGGCAAGAGCATCGGCAGCATCGAGGACGTGATGCTCGACAAGATGTCGAACGGCATCATGTTCGCCGTGATCGGCTTCGGCGGCTTCCTCGGCATGGGCGAGAAGTACCACGCGGTCCCGTGGGCGACCCTCGACTATGACAAGGATCAAGGCGGTTACATCGTGCCATTCACCAAGGAGCAGCTGCAGGCCGCGCCCGCATACTCGATCGAGGAACTGACCGGCGCCGACGGCGAAGCCGCTCGCGATGCCTCATTCCAGTATTACCATGTGGAGCCCTATTGGCATTGACCGCTGAATAGGCGCACTAACACCAAAGGCCTCCGGGTAAAACCCGGAGGCCTTTGGTGTTTTGAACTACGGCGCCGCTTGGAGGGTCGATAATTCTACCGAGCTTTGCTGGGGTTTCTGGTCGTCGCACGACGTCAGGAACGCCGCGGCGATCAGGAACAAACTCACGATACCGCTCAACTGGGACATGGCGAAACTCCTCCTGTTTCGCCCCGCGCGAACGCGACCATAGATGAGAAGGCCTTGCGGCGCGCATGACTTATGATGACAGAAATTTGCGCTTCGTGACTCTCGCCCGCGGCAATAATTGCGGCCCCGCCGATTGCCTTTTGCTCCGCTTTGGCTAAGAGGGGCGCGACGCTTCAATCGATCAATCGGGGACATCGCAAATGACCGCCATCATCGACATTGTCGGGCGTGAAATCCTGGACAGCCGTGGCAATCCGACCGTCGAGGTCGACGTGGTTCTGGAAGACGGCTCGATGGGCCGCGCCGCTGTGCCCTCGGGCGCATCGACCGGCGCGCATGAGGCAGTCGAGCTGCGTGACGGCGGGCCGCGCTATCTTGGCAAGGGCGTCCAGCGCGCCGTGGAAGCGGTAAATGGCGAGCTGTTCGAGGCGATCGGCGGCATGGAAGCCGAGAACCAGATCCATATCGACCAGACGATGATCGAACTCGACGGAACGCCGAACAAGAGCCGACTGGGCGCCAACGCCATCCTCGGCGTTTCGCTGGCGGTCGCCAAGGCTGCGGCGGAAGCTGCGGGCCTGCCGCTCTACCGCTATGTCGGCGGCACCAGGGCGCACATCCTGCCGGTGCCGATGATGAACATCATCAATGGCGGCGCGCATGCCGACAATCCGATCGATTTCCAGGAATTCATGATCCTGCCGGTCGGCGCGCCGACGCTGCGCGAAGGCGTGCGCTGGGGTTCGGAAATCTTCCACACGCTGCGCAAGAAGCTCAAGGACGCCGGCCACAACACCAATGTCGGCGACGAGGGCGGCTTTGCTCCCAACCTGAAGAGCGCGCCCGCAGCGCTGGATTTCATCATGGAATCGATCGAGAAGGCCGGCTTCAAGCCGGGCGAGGATGTCGCGCTTGGGCTCGACTGCGCGGCGACCGAGTTCTTCAAGGACGGCAACTATGTCTATGAAGGCGAGAAGAAGACCCGCGATCCGAAGGCGCAGGCCAAGTATCTCGCCAAGCTGGCTGCCGACTATCCGATCATCACCATCGAGGACGGCCTTGCCGAGGACGACTGGGAAGGCTGGAAGATCCTGACCGACCTGATCGGCAAGAAGATCCAGCTCGTCGGCGACGACCTCTTCGTCACCAACACGGCGCGGCTGCGCGACGGCATCCGCATGGGCGTCGCCAACTCGATCCTGGTTAAGGTCAACCAGATCGGCTCGCTGACCGAGACGCTCGACGCAGTCGAGACCGCGCATAAGGCCGGTTACACCGCCGTCATGTCGCATCGCTCGGGCGAGACCGAGGATTCGACCATTGCCGACCTCGCGGTCGCCACCAATTGCGGGCAGATCAAGACCGGCTCGCTGTCGCGTTCGGACCGCATGGCCAAGTACAACCAGCTTATCCGCATCGAGGAAGAGCTTGGCAAGCAGGCGCGTTACGCCGGCAAGTCGGTGGTCAAGAGCTGATCCGGCCTGTTCGGACGGTTTGAAAAGGGCGGGGCATTCCCGCCCTTTTTCGTTTCAGGCGGTCCTGCGACAGGTCGCCCGTAACCGTCCATTAAGCACAATCGGGCGAAATAGGACTCATGGCCGCTTGCGTTCGCGGCCGCGAGGGTTCGGGTTATGTGGACACGTCAGCACAAGCAGAGAAACACCGGCAGGCTGATCATCCCCTCGCTCTGCGTGCTCTTCCTGGCCTATTTCGGCTTCCATGCCTATCACGGCGAATTCGGCATCTATTCCAAATATCGGCTCGAGGCCCGGACGGTCGAATTGCAGGCGCAGCTCGATGCCGTCAAGGCGCGGCGGATCGACTTCGAGCGCCGGGTCCAGTTGATGCATGAAGGCACGCTGGAGAAGGATATGCTTGACGAGCAGGCCCGAAAGGCGCTCAATCTCTCCCACCCCGACGAAATCACCATCATGTTGCCCACCCCGACGAAATAACTGAATTCCGGTTAATCGTCTTTATTTTCAATGATTTTAATCGCTTAGATGCATGCCAGCCATGCATTTTTCAGCATGGCGCAATGCATCCTTGCGTGTTAGCTTCCCGCAAATCGGTGGGGAGGCGATCGATCTCCCCAAATGTCCGCAAAGAGACGCCAACAGGGAGTGACGCATGGCCACCGCCGCCAAAAAAGCGCCCGCCAAATCCAGATCCGACAAACAGCATAATCTGTCAGCGCCCAAGCCGGCCGATTTCACCAAGGAAGACGAGCTTTCCGCCTATAGGCATATGCTCTTGATCCGCCGCTTCGAGGAAAAGGCCGGCCAGCTCTACGGCATGGGCTTCATCGGCGGCTTCTGCCACCTCTATATCGGCCAGGAAGCTGTCGTCACCGGCATGAAGATGGCGCTGATCGAAGGCGACCAGATGATCACCGCCTATCGCGACCACGGCCATATGCTGGCGATGGACCTGTCGCCGCGCGGCGTCATGGCCGAGCTCACCGGGCGCCGCGGCGGCCTGTCGAAGGGCAAGGGCGGCTCCATGCACATGTTCTCCAAGGAGAAGCATTTCTATGGTGGCCACGGCATCGTCGGCGCGCAGGTGTCGCTCGGCACCGGTCTCGCCTTTGCCAACCGCTACCGCGACAACAAGAATGTTTCGCTGACCTATTTCGGCGACGGCGCCGCCAACCAGGGCCAGGTCTATGAAAGCTTCAACATGGCCTCGCTGTGGAAGCTGCCGGTGATCTACATCATCGAGAACAACCGCTACGCCATGGGCACGTCTGTGTCGCGCTCGTCGGCCGAGACCGACTTCTCGCATCGCGGCGCTTCCTTCAAGATCCCCGGCATCCAGGTCGACGGCATGGACGTCCGCGCCGTGAAGTCGGCCGCCGATCTCGCCACCGAATGGTGCCGCGCCGGCAACGGCCCGCTTATCCTCGAAATGCAGACCTACCGCTATCGCGGTCATTCGATGTCCGATCCCGCAAAGTACCGCTCCAAGGAAGAAGTGCAGAAGATGCGCTCCGAGCACGATCCGATCGAGCAGGTCAAGGCGCGGTTGATGGACAAGAAATGGGCAAGCGAGGACGAGCTCAAGGCCATCGACAAGGACGTCCGCGACATCGTCGCCGACGCCGCTGAATTCGCCCAGCACGACGCCGAGCCGGATCCGTCCGAGCTCTGGACCGACATCGTACTCTGAGGAGAGGGCAAGGACATGCCGATCGAAATTCTCATGCCCGCGCTCTCGCCGACGATGGAAGAGGGCAATCTTTCCAAATGGTTGAAGAACGAAGGCGACAAGGTCGTCGCCGGTGACGTCATCGCCGAGATCGAGACCGACAAGGCGACGATGGAGGTCGAAGCTGTCGACGAAGGCACGCTCGCCAAGATCGTG
>NZ_VFUA01000180.1 GCF_006440735.1 Mesorhizobium sp. B2-7-1
GTTCTCCCTTCCACCGCAATGAATCATCAAACCGTCAGTCAGGGAATCCCGAATCTTTTAAAAGGCGACGTGCTTTAAGGCGCATCAATCACTCGCTGCGGCTGTTGCCGCAGCCTATGGCTGGCCATCCGATTTGGAAGACGACGAGATTTTATCGCGGCTTCTTGCGCTGAACGCTGTGAGATCGTCTCACTAAAGAGCTAGCCCGAGCTTACTGATAGGATGAGAATGAGTTTCTCATGTCTTCATCGCAATCCAGTACCGCCTGGATGATCACCAGCCCATGTTGAAGCAGGAATGTGTCCCGTTCGATCTTTTTGGATTCCGGTGCGAACCCTTTGCCCCCGTGAAATAGGTTGTTCCTCACACGCGTCAACCAGATTAAAAGTCTTTCGCTTCGCATGGGTTCTTGCTGAACTGTTTCTTTCCAATCCGGTTTCTTGCCGTCCCAAATTTGCTTTTTCGGGGGTTCGTTTTCGTAATACGCAACGGCTTTTTTCAATGTGTCATCCGATGCAATCCGGGTCTCAAAATCGGAATTGATGCGTCCCGCTAAACTGCCGTGGGCGAGTTTGAGTTCGATCGGTGTCGCTGATTTTTGGACGTGACCATTATCTTTCGCGGCATATTCAAAGCGGGAGTAGATTAGGAAGAAATCAAGTGCCAGTTGCAGGTCGATTTGGAGATTGCCGACGGCCCGCTTCGCTAAAGGATGCATCGTAGTTCTCCGGGAGTTCAGCTATATGCCGGCGGGCTCGGCCCTAACAACAGACGCGCGAGGACGGACGCTCACAGACAATTCAACCTCTTGTCCAAGTGAGGTCAGAACTATCATCAGGCGGTCCAATGTGAATCGTCCGAGGTTGGCGCGACGTATACGGGAAAAGTCAGCATGGTTGATCCCGGTGGCGTCTTCCGCTTTGCGCGTCGTCCAGTTGCGCTCGTCCAGAATCTTAATGATCTCGGACGCCATAAGAGCTTTGGCCTGCAAAAGGTCGGCGTCATCGCGATTGAAGTCGCGAAACACGTTGCCGCTACCGTGGACCAATTCCATGTTGTCTTCTTTTTTCGTGCTCATCTCAGCATCTCCTTCAGTCGTTTTATCCGATCAAGGATCAGGTCGATCTCCTGTTTGGGTGTTTTGATTCCGCTCTTCGACTTCTTTTGAAAGGCGTGGACAACCCACAAGGCGCCTTCAAACTGAATAGTGTAGACCGCGCGATAAGCGTCGGTACGGTGACGTAAAGCCACCTCATAAACGCCAGGTCCTAAGCCCTTCATCGGCTTCGCGTTGCTGGGGAAGCCACCGTCGGCGGCGATCGTGAGAGCCGCCAAGACCTCGTCCTGGGCGTCCTTCGGAAAATCCTCGAATGCCTTTAGGGCGGCTTTAACCCATGATACCGGCCTGGTATCGCGGTACGTAATCATCTATCACCATGTTGGCAAATTTGCCACCAAATGTCAAGGGCTGAGCTAGTGACCTTTCAGGCTTAGGCCGGTGCAGCCTTAAACATGAGCCTGCGTTGGATTGAAACGCTCTTATCGCTTCGAAACAGCGGCAGAAGCGGGTACGATCACCTTGGACAATCTAGATTCTGAGAACATCGTGAGCGCCAACTCGCCAAGCACCAGCGATATCAAACGCCTATTTGCCCTCTCGGGAAACCGTTGCGCTTTTCCAAAATGCAACGCTCCAATGGCTATCGGTGAAACGCTGGTCGGTGAGATTTGCCACATCAAAGGAGCCCGGCTTCGCAGCTCGCGACATGATCCAGATCAACCTCCAGAGGAGAGGCACGCATTCGAGAATCTCATCTTAATGTGCCCGACGCACCATACGGTCATTGACGATGACAAAGAGTCATACACAGTTGACCGGCTTATTCGCCTGAAGCGCGACCACGAAGACCACGCGAAACCAGTAGAGGAGGGCGAAGCTGATCGGGTGGCGCAAGTCTATGTGGAAAGTGTCGTAGCCACCGGCCAGAGCGGCGGTTTCGCCGCGCATACTGTCCATGCAAATACCATCACCGTGCAAACCACCCACAGCGCTGGGCATTTATCCAGCCGTCAGATGGCGGCTGTCGAACGTCTCTGGGAGATAGTCAGAGGCCTTGGCAGCGAGTTCAGTACCGTTGTTTTTATCGACTCCATCCTATTGCCAGAGGAAATGGACGACTACTTCAAAGGCAAGGAGACGCCTCCTTTGATGGATGCGCTTCTCGAATACAAAAGCCCGAATGTGCCTATCGACAAGTTGACACGTGCAGGGGCCAACGAGGCAGCCAAGGAGAGACCCTTTGTCAGTCCTCGCCTCTGGTCAATCTACTATATTATCCACGCTATATATGGTCGCAGCGCGTTTCTCTTGGGCAACTCGTTCAAAGAGAGACGGCTCAAACATTGGCGGGACGACAATGGTTGCGACCAGTTGCTAAGATCGGTACTCCCGGCACAAGCCGTTGATCACGCCAAAGGCCTCTCGTTTAATGGGCTACGGACAGCGATTGATATGCTCGAATCTCAGTTTCTAACCGAAGCAGGCATGAATAAGACTCAGTGATTTGGTTGCTTCTAGGCACGGTCGAGAAGATTTCGCGAACATGGTATTCTGGGGCGAATCTATAAGGAGTCTTCCACTGGTTAGCATCGTTCACCTGGAACCTGGCAAAGGCCCCCCCGAAGAGCGGCATGTTCGGGTTGTTGTTCACCGTGATGGCTTCGGCGAAAAGGGCTATTTCTTTGACAGCGCCAAAGGAGATTACGGCGGCAGTGGGCCATTCGACTGGCGCAAGGATGAAGCGCTCGATCGCGCTCAGGATTTTGCCGCCACGAATGGCATCGGACTTTTGGTCATCGAAGGCAGATTGCAGCGATGACACCTCGTGTGCCGATCGCACAGCTGGTTCAGCGAATACATTTCGAAGATTTTGGTGGTGCCGAATTTGAACGGCTCGTTTTTGCGTATCATGTCCGTGCAGGATGGCGTGAAGTCGAATGGTACGGCCAAACCGGTAGCGATCAGGGCCGAGATATCGTGGGAGAGTGTGCCGACGATGTGGGCAACTTCAGGCGTGCCGTCATCCAATGTGTCAATCGCGGCAGTCTCACGCAGGCGAAAGCCAAGATGGATATTGATAAGGCTCTATCATTCGATCCTAGCATTGCAAGCTTTAAGTTTGTGACGCGAGGCACGGTGTCCGCAGCGCGCAGAAATGCGATAAAAGCTTTTAGTGACAAGTGTGGTGTCAATCACCTGACAATCTGGTCGGGTGCGGATTTCGAGGAGAATCTTCGCCTTATCGGCGAAGATCTCTTGCGCCGCTTCTGTATGGGAGAAGCCTTTCCCGACGGCGCCGAAAAGCTCCGAAGTTTCGCAGATGACTTTCCCAGCCTCGGGGACGAGGAGTCTTTGGCACAGATGGCTGCCGTTTTTGATCGGCCCGCGTTTCGGACCCCATTTTTCCGAGAATGTTCGCTTCATGCATTCCAGCAGGCAGTTGAGGATACCATCGCTGCGCTAAATACGGGCCTGTGGCGAACCCGAGAGGGAGAGGACATTCGCCGTATTCCCTCTGTTCACCATCTGCGGAATCCTGTTGCGAAAAGGCATGTCACGCGGGCGATCCAGCTGGTTGATGAACTCCGACGCACGTTCGTCTCGGGCCTGCGCGATGGCACGATTAAGCCTTGTGGCTGCGGTAATCCCAGTTGCACTATTTTTATGGTCGAACCATCAATGGGGGAGCGGCTCGACAGGATACGCTCGGACGCGTTGCAAACGTTTCATTCGGCGTGGCCTGGATTTGCGGTAGCGTTGGAATAGAGTCGTTCCGACAGCCCAATCTTGCCCCTATGGGCTGAAACCGTGTTGGGGTTAGATGGCAAGCCATAGAGCCCGTTTTTCGTACATTGCGGAAAATGGCAGCCAAGCTCAAAAGCTCGCCTAATATTGTCGTCTCTGGTACGCTTTTCGAATGCTCAAACAGCTTGCGGCAAATCTCGAACAACTGGACCTTGCCTACGATCATTTGATGCTGGGCGATGCAAATAATGCACGTTTTGCGCTAATGCTGACGGACAATGCGATCGAGATAACGCTGCATCAAATTGCCGAGCGGCAAGCCGGCTCAAACAGGTCCTGGTCCCGCGACAAAGAATTTAAATACGAACGTGAACTCGCGGATGCGCTTGGGCGCAATTTTGAGCCGAAGGTGAAATTCGCACGCCTGATGGGCCATTTCTCGCAGGAGGTTGGCGAGACGATCTTCACAGCGCATGGCTATAGGAACGAGGTCTATCATATCGGTGTGAAGCATGAAGAGCTGCTTCCGGCGCTCAGTCGGTTTTACTTTTCTGTCGCATGTGATGTGCTGGCAACCCTGAAATCCATCGGGATCGGCTGGGGCTCAAATTTGAAGATTCCTGAGCGTGCCAAAAAATATTTTCCGAACCATGATAGGCGTTTCATGCCCGGCAGTTGGGAGGAATACAGGGCCGGGTGTTCGTTGTTGGCGAGCAAAGTGAGCGGAAGCGATGAGGCCTTAAGGGCACATCTCGCATCGCACATGGACCGCGTAATTACGGAGAAGGACGATTTCATCAAGTATCTACAGGGTGGCTATCCGCGTGACGAACGTCCGACGCGGGAGCAAATTGTGATCGACTGTCAGGCGTGGCCGGTGACATTCAGCGATGCTGGAAAGGCCTTCCTACGATCCAATCCGCCACCAGGCAAAAGTGTCCATGGTTACGTTCAATGGATTGGCGAGCACTATCCATTTCAATATCGGAATGATCCCATTCCTTCTTGGCGCAAGCGTCTCCTGGGCGTGCGCGGGGAGAAAAATCCGCACAGGGCGCTTCGAAAGTATCAGATGTTTATGGATGAAACTTCAGCCGTGCGCGGCTGGATTGACGAAGCCACATCTGCGCTCGACGCTCGCGTTGAGGAAGAGATTGAACGGATGCGCGGCAACTAGGGTCATTGCCGTTCAGGGAGTGGCAGTCCCTTTCTCGCGAAAGCGTTGAAGATACGCAAGCGTGCTGTATGGCAGCACACAGCTTGCGGTACGTGACTTTTATTTCCCTAATCTAGACCTATCTATTTGGACTGCATGTCTTCAATTGCCATGCGACCAGCCTCTTTTTCATGGTGAGAGCAAATCAGATGGGAATTGTCAATTTGGGACGAGAACGCCGGGTGAAATTGGAGTATTACTAAATTTGGAGGGGCCGCCATATGATAATTGCCGACAACGAGACCGCCGTTGACTACCTCTACTATGAGACGGTGGCCAAGACCGTAGTCACGCTGATTAAAGCAAATTCCGGAGAACCACTTACAATTGGCCTTCACGGCGACTGGGGCGCGGGCAAATCAAGTACCCTGCTTATGGTGGAAACAGCTTTTGGCGGGGACGACAGAACTCTGTGCGTCCGATTCAATGGCTGGCTGTTCGAAGGTTACGATGACGCCAAGGCGGTGCTGATCGAAACCATAGTAGCGGAGCTGTTAAAGAAACGGTCCGGGATAACGAAGGTCGCGGACAAGGCCGCCGAAGTCCTGAAGAGCGTGAACTGGTTCAAAGTTGCCCGTACAGTGGGCGGCGCGGCGCTGAGTTTTGCCACCGGCTTGCCCAATCAAGATATCATTCGGGGCATTAGTAGTGTTGCCCAGGGTGTCATCGCAAATCCATCCGCAGCCCTGACCGGAGAGATGTTCAACAAGGTCTTGGCGGGCGCAGCCGATCATTTCAAGGCGTCTTCTCCAGCCGAAACAGCTCCGCAGCGCATGCATGCGTTTCGAGAAGATTTTGCAGAACTGCTGGAGCGCGCTGACATAGATCGGTTGATCGTGCTGGTCGATGATCTCGATCGGTGCCTGCCGACGACCGCGATTGCGACGTTGGAAGCCATACGTCTCTTTCTCTTCGTCCCGAATGCGGCCTTCGTTATTGCAGCAGACGAGGGCATGATCGAATACGCCGTCCGCAACCATTTCCCGGACCTGCCGGCGTCCACGGGGCCGAACAGTTACGCTCGCAGCTATCTGGAAAAACTGATCCAGGTTCCGTTTCGAATGCCCGCACTCGGATCGGCTGAGACGAAGGTCTATCTCACGCTCTTGCTGTATCTGAGCAGTGGCGTCGATCCGTCCTCGGACGAGTTCGGGAAGGTCTTAGAGGTCGCGCGTGAAAGTTTGAAGCGCCCGTGGTTGGGGACCGGTTTTGATCGTGCTGCTATTGGGAAGCAACTGAAGCCGTTGCCTTCCGAGCTGGATGCCGCGTTGCAGGTGGCAGCCGAGATCACACCGATCCTGACCGAGGGAGCAAGAGGCAACCCACGGCAGATCAAGCGGTTCGTGAATACGATGGCGCTCAGGGTGGCGATTGCTGAGGAGCGTGGTTTTCAGGACGAAATAAAACAGGCGGTGTTGGCGAAACTGATGCTCGCCGAGCGTTTCGCCCCTGAGGTCTTTGACGCGATAGCGCTCGACGCTGCGGCCGAAGGCTCGAACATCATGGCCGAACTTGAGGGCGGCGGGGAGAAGGGGACCTCGAAGAAAGGCCCCGTGAAGAAGGGGGCGATCACTGAGTCCTCAATGGAGACGTGGCCGAATATCGAATGGGCCAGGCGTTGGGCGAAAATTCAACCTTCACTCGCAGGCATCGATCTTCGGCCATATGTATTTGTCAGCCGTGATCGTCGTGCCGCGTTTACGGCCAGCCTCATATTGGGGCCCCTGGAAGATTTGATCGAACGCTTATCCTCCGTCAGCCTCACAATCGCGCAGGTACCGAAAGCAGAGCTTGGCGCTCTTTCCCCAAGCGATGCTGAACGTGTCTTCCAGGGATTGATAAGTAAAATCGACGCTGTGCCCGACCTTGAGGCGCGTCCGGTTGCGGCAGAGGGGTTGGCTGCTCTGTGCGGCACGCGGGTAGAACTCAGAGAACCACTTATCGGCTACCTCGGGCGTCTTCCGGTCAGCAAGATCGGCCCATGGGTTGTCAACGGCTGGGGCGCAGCGGTCGAGGGAACTCATGCAGCATCGTTTGCAAACCTCATCAAGCAATGGTCGGAACAGGACCAAAACAAAAATCTTCGGACGATCGCCGCGATGCAGCGGAAGACCGCAAAACCGAGGGCTCGGTAGCTATGGGAACCTCCGGCAGAAATCCCGGAT
>NZ_VFUA01000181.1 GCF_006440735.1 Mesorhizobium sp. B2-7-1
AATACATGACCGCTCCAGACTTGCGCCGCCGCCGCTATTTTGCCTCTTGCCCAAGAGGGGCCGTCCATACATGACGAAGCCGAAAGGCGCCGGCCAAGACCTCACGCGACCTCTCGCAACCCCTCACCGGTCCGCGCCCCTTCCGGGAGTGCCCCCAGCGCCGCCTGCAGCAATATCTCCGCCAGCCGCGTCGCTACCGGGTCGAGCTCGGCGTCCTTCTGATGCAGATGCAGCGCCATCATCGGCAGCGCCGGCAGCCCGAGCACGCCCGGCGCGATCGCCCTGACATTGGCCGGCAGGCCGATATCGGTGCGGATCGTGAGACCCAGTCCCGCCGCCACCGCCGCCCAGATGCCGCCGAGGCTGGGGCTCGAGAACGCCATGCGCCAGGGCATGCCGGCGCGGTCGAGCGTTTCCGTCGCGACGGTACGCAACAGGCACGGCGCCTCGAACACCACCAGCGGCAGCGGCTCGCCATTGCGCGGAGCGGCCTCGATCGGCTTGGCCGGGCCGATCCAGCGCGCCTGCACATCGGCGACATGCCGGCTGTAGGGCAGGGTCGTGCCGTCATGCCAGGCGAGCGCGATGTCGAGATTGCCTGACAGGACGCGCTCGGCGAGATCGTGGCTGCGTCCGATCCGCGCCTCGATCCGGACCTTGGGATGGGCGCGGGCGAAGCGGCCGAGCACGTCGGGCAGCACGGCCTCGCCGAAATCCTCCTGCAAGCCGAGCCGCACCCAGCCTTCCAGCTCGACGTCGCGGATGGCGGAGGCCGCCTCGTCGTTGAGCTCGATCAGCCGTCGCGCATAGCCGAGCATGGTTTCGCCGGCTTCGGTGAGCGCGAGGCCACGTCCTGCCTTGCGGAAGATCGGCGTATCCGCCTGCTCTTCCAGCTTCTTCAATTGCGCGCTGACGGCCGACGTCGAGCGTCCCAGCCGTTCGGCGGCCTTGGCGAAGCTGCCCAGCTCCATGCCGGTGACGAAGGTTCTGAGGACATCGAGGTCGAACGTGACGCGGCGCATAAGATTGTCCTGATTTTCAGGAGTGTTGGTCAAAAACTTCCTGATTTTATGGATGAAGCTATGGCGCTACATCCGGTCCGTCAAGCCGTCAGCCGGCCGTCACGGGAATGGAACCATGTCCGCCATCGCCACACGAAACGACTGCCGGCCGCCCGCCGCGGATATTGCGGCCACCTCCGCCAGCCGCGCCTTCGGCCCCAATCATCGCTGGAGGGTGCTGGGCATCGGCGTCGCCGCCAATGCCGGCTTCTCCGCCACCTTCTCCGGCATTCCGGCAACCGCGGTGATCATGCGCCAGGGCTACCATCTCCAAAATGCCTCGCTGGGCCTTGCGCTCGGGCTGCTCGGTCTCGGCGTGGCGCTGAGCGAACTGCCCTGGGGTGTGCTCACCGATCGCTGGGGCGACCGCCGCGTGCTCCTGACCGGTCTCGGCGCGACGGCGGCATGGCTGCTCATCATGGCTATGCTCGTCGTGCCGACGAAAACAGCCATTCCCGGCGTCACGCTGCTCTCGGCGAGCCTGCTCGTCGCCGGCCTGCTCGGCGGCAGCGTCAACGGCTCCAGCGGCCGCGCCATCATGGGCTGGTTTGGCGAGGGCGAGCGCGGCTTCGCCATGAGCATCCGGCAGACGGCGGTGCCGCTTGGCGGCGGGCTGGGCGCTCTCGTCCTGCCTTCCCTGGCGCTGGCCTTGGGCTTCACCGCGGTCTTCGGCCTGCTTGCGGCCGTCTCCGCTCTGTCGGCCTGGTTCGCCTGGCGCTGGCTGCACGAGCCGCCGGCCGAAGGCAGCGGTCGCGCCGCCGCGACGAGCGGCCCGGCGCCCTTGCGCAACATCGAGGTGTGGCGCATCTCGACCGCCATCGGCTTGCTCTGCTTCCCGCAGGTCGCCGTGCTGACCTTCGCCTCGGTCTTCCTGCATGATTCCGCCGGCATGGGCACATGGGTGACCAGCGCCAGCCTCGCCGCCGTGCAGACCGGCGCCATGGTGATGCGCGTCTGGAGCGGACGCTTCACCGACCGGCATGGCAACCGCCGGCCGTTCCTGAAAGTCTGCAGCGCGCTGAGCGCATTTGCCTTCCTGGCGCTTTGGCTGCTGGTGATCGCCGCCGCCGGAACACCGTTGCTGCTGCCGCTGCTTCCGCTGATGGTCGTCGTCGCCGGCATCTCCGTTTCCGCCTGGCACGGCGTCGCCTACACCGAGCTCGCCACGCTTGCCGGCGCCGGCCATGTCGGCACCGCGCTCAGCCTTGCCAACAGCTTCGTCTTCATCGGCTTCTGCCTGGTGCCGATCGCCATTCCATGGCTGCTGGTGGTCTTCGCGTGGCCGGGCGTGTGGCTCGCGGCGGCGATCTGCGCGGCGATCGCCTGGCCGATTTTCCTGCGCCAGGCTTGATTCATACGAACCTGATTCAACCCCCATCCATGCCTGATTCTCCGTCGGTCAGCTGGGGAAACAGCAAGCCGGCTTTCCTCAAACATGAAAAGAACACGATCGATGCCGTTAACCCCGCATCAAGGTTAATGCTTCATTTTGGCTCTCCGGGGTCAGTAGCGTTCTGGAGAGTTCAGTGCATCGACGCGTTTCAATGCGGCTTGCCGCCGCCGCCGTTGCGAAAAAACGTTCCTTTCTTCCTCCTTTGGTGCTCGGGCTCGGCATTTGGATCGGCTTTCCGTCGGCCGTCGCCTATCAGGATATGGCAAGCCTGATCTCCGGCCCGGAATCGTCCAACGTCCGCTGGAATGCCTATATCGAGAAATCCGCCGCCGGCTCGGTGCATGCCGCCGAAATGCCGTTCGTCGATTCCGTCACCACCGGCTCGCTCTCCGGTTCCGGCGTGGATTTGCCTGGCGTCGGCACGGTGGCTTTTCGCGGCAAGGGCAATGTCGCCGGCGCCACGCCCGATGAAGACCGTGTCATGCGCGCCGACAAGAAGGGCCGTCTGGTCAAGGTGGCGCCGGTCGCGCCGCCGAAGAACTTCAGCGCCGGCTCGATTTTCGAGCGTACCTCCTCGCTGCTGCGTCCCTCGATGGACAGCGGACTGAAGCTCACCTTCGCCAAGCCCGGCATCAAGGGCAAGGAAGTCCAGATCGCCCAGGCCTTCCACCTGCGCGAGGACAAGAAGCCGGATCCGGACCTGCCGGCGGCGCTTGTCGCCCTCGTCAACAACGACAAGCCGGATATCCTCGCCACCGCCTATGCGCAGTCCGCGCCCGACTACGCCAAGGCTTCGCCCTTCGAGGCGCTGCTGCAGGACGATCCGAACGACGGCCGCTTCATTCCGCCGATGGGCAAGGGCGACCACGCCTGGATGCAGAACCCGCTGCCGGCGAGCGTCTTTTCCAAGCCTGAGCAGGCATGCCTCGCCAAGGGCATCTATTTCGAGGCGCGCAGCGAGCCCGTCCGCGGCCAGGCGGCGGTGGCGCAGGTGATCCTCAACCGCGTCCGCAACCCGGCCTATCCGAAGACCATCTGCGGTGTCGTCTACCAGAACGACGACTGGTTCAACCGCTGCCAGTTCTCCTTCGCCTGCGACGGCAGGAAGAAGACCATCACCGACCAGGCTTCCTACAAGACCGCCCAGGAGGTCGCCATGGCCGTGACCGCCGGCAAGATCTTCATTCCCGAGGTCGGCTCGTCGACGCACTACTACGCCAACTACGTCCACCCGGGCTGGGCGCGCGCCATGCAGCGCATGACCAGGATCGGCCTGCATATCTTCTACCGCACCTATGGCGGCGGCTGGAGCTGAGCTCTCGGGCGGCTCGAGCCGAGCCGGCTGGGCGGCTCGAGCCGAGCCGCCTAAATGACCGCCCCGGCCATCCTTCCTTCGGCAGCCGGCATGCCCCGGCGGGCGCGCCTTGTTGCGCGGATTCGCCCCGTCACCTCACGCGGGCGTGAAGGGCACGATGTCGCACCTCTCTAAGTGGTTGATTTAATTGTCGAAAATACATCGCTTGGAAGTTCGGTCCGTGGCTTGACGGGGGCGGACCCTCTAACTATGTTGCCGGCGACTTTAGAAGCGGACGGACGGCAATCGTCTGCCCGGGCAGGGGGGTTGCGATGGCCGATAAAACCGGGCCAGACGGAACCGGAGAAACCGGCCGCGGCAGGCAGCCAGAAGCCACCATCCGCGACGACGAACTTGAGCGCCGCCGGCGCGATCTTGAAGCATCGCTTGCGACAAGACGCACGGACCGGCTCGAGGGGAAAGACGAAGCGAGAGCTGCGCCCGGTTACGGTCAGGCGCTGAAACTGTCCAGCGAGTTCATCGCCGGGGTGGTCGTCGGTGTCGGCTTGGGCTGGATCATCGACCGTCTGGCGGGAACGGCGCCCTGGGGTCTGATCGTCGGCCTGTTGCTGGGCTTTGGCGCTGGTATACTCAATGTCCTGCGCTCGGCGGGACTTGCATCCGAATTCGGCCAGGGCGGCAAGCCGCGCGAGCCGAAAGAATGAAGTGGGGCGCCGCAAGGCGCCGAAGTGAACTTAAGAAGCCGGTTGTGGCTTTGACGGGGATTTAAAGTGGCTGCTGCTGACAAGGTCGACCCGATCCACCAGTTCCAGATCCATCCGATCATCCCGCTGCATATCGGCGGCTACGACGTCTCTTTCACCAACTCCTCCCTGTTCATGGTCGCGACGATCGTGCTGGCCTCGGCCTTCCTTTACATGAGCACGGCCAGCCGCGCGCTCATTCCGGGCCGGCTGCAGTCGGTGTCCGAGATGGCCTACGAATTCGTCGGCAACATGCTGCGCGACGCCGCCGGCAAGCAGGGCATGCAGTTCTTCCCGCTGGTGTTCTCGCTGTTCATGTTCGTGCTGGTCGCCAACCTGATCGGCCTGTTCCCCTATTTCTTCACCGTCACCAGCCACATCATCGTCACCTTCACGCTGGCGATCCTGGTCATCGGCACCGTCGTCGTCTACGGCTTCGCCAAGCACGGCTTCGGCTTCCTCAAGCTGTTCGTGCCGCATGGCGTGCCGGGTTATCTTCTGCCGCTGGTGGTGGCGATCGAAATCATCTCCTTCGTCTCTCGCCCCGTCAGCCTCTCGGTTCGTCTTTTCGCCAACATGCTGGCCGGCCACATCACGCTGAAAGTGTTCTCGGGCTTCGTCGTCAGCCTCAGCGCCTTTGGCGCCGTCGGCATCGCCGGCTCGGTCCTGCCGCTTGCAATGGCGGTTGCGCTCTCCGCGCTCGAATTGCTGGTCGCTTTCCTGCAGGCCTATGTCTTCGCGGTGCTGACCTGCATGTATCTGAACGACGCCCTGCACCCGAGCCACTGATTTTCACCGGCGCCCCGGCGCCAGCATACCCAACGTACCAACTGCAACGAACAAGCAAACCACAGGAGTTTTGAAATGGACGCAACTGCAGCAGCTGCTATCGGCGCTGGTATCGCCTGCATCGGCATGGGCGGCGCGGGCATCGGCCTCGGCAACATCTTCGGCAGCTACCTCTCGGGCGCGCTCCGCAACCCGTCAGCTGCCGACGGCCAGTTCGGCCGCCTGATCTTCGGCTTCGCCGTGACCGAAGCTCTGGGCATCTTCTCGCTCCTGATCGCTCTGCTCCTGGTCTTCAAGTAAGAACCGGCGCTGACGAAAGGGGCCGCATGGTGCGGCCCCGTTCCATGGACAGGGGAATGAGATGTTCGTGACATCTGCCTATGCGCAAGAAGCAGCGCCGGCCGCGGCCGAGGGCGATACGCATGCGGGCACTGCCGTGCCTGCCGCGGAGCATGAAGCGTTCCCGCCATTCGATGCCAAGACCTTCCCGTCGCAGATCCTGTGGCTGGTCATCACCTTCGGGCTCTTCTACCTGTTCCTGAAACGGGTTGTGATGCCGCGTCTTGGCGGCATCATCGATGTCCGCAACGACCGCATCACCCAGGACCTCGACCATGCCGCAAGGCTGAAGGGCGAGGCGGATGCTGCCGTTGCCGCCTATGAGCAGGAACTGGCGGAAGCCAAGGTCAACGCCAACAAGATCGGCCAGCAGGCGAACGACGCCGCCAAGGCGCAAGCCGAGGGCACGCGCAAGAAGCTCGAGGCCGAGCTTGAGAAGAAGCTTGGCGAGGCCGAGGCGAGCATCGCCTCGATCAAGGCCAAGGCGATGAAGGAAGTCGGCACGATCGCCGAGGACACCACGTCGGCCATCGTCGAGGCGCTTGTCGGTGGCAAGACCGACAAGTCCGAGATCGCGGCCGCGGTCAAATCCGCGAGCCGGTGAGGAGCGGGATCATGGACGCCACATCACTCGCCACGCTCTGGGCCACCATCGCCCTGATCATCTTCCTCGGCGCCATCATCTATCTGAAGGTGCCGGGCATGCTTGCCAAGTCGCTGGACGCCCGTGCGGCCAAGATCAGCGGCGAGCTCGAGGAAGCGCGCAAGCTTCGTGAAGAGGCCCAGCAACTGCTCGGCCAGTATCAGCAGAAGCGCAAGGAAGCCGAGAAGGAGGCCGCCGACATCGTCGCCGCCGCCAAGCGTGAGGCTGAATTGCTTGCCTCCGAGGCCGCCAAGAAGACCGAGGACTATGTCGCCAGGCGCACCGCCCTTGCCGAGCAGAAGATCAGCCAGGCCGAGCGCGAGGCTGTCAGCGAAGTGCGCGCCAGCGCCGTCGACATTGCCGTCGAGGCCGCCCGCGCGCTGCTCGCCGCCAAGGTCGACGTCAAGGCCGGCGCGGACCTGTTCAAGTCGGCGCTGGATGACGTCAAGGCCAAGCTGAACTGAGCTGACGTCGAAGCTGCGAAATCAAAGCCGCCTGGGCAACCCGGCGGCTTTTTTGTTTGAAAAGAGAGCGCGGCGCCGGAACTGCCAATCTCCCCCCTTGTGGGGGAGATGCCCGGCAGGGCAGAGGGGGGGCGCGAAGGAATGAGGCGCCGCAGGATCAAGGTTCCTCGCCCCACGGATGTGGGGAGAGGTGGCCGCGAAGCGGACGGAGAGGGGCTTCGTAGGGCGCTCCCCTCTCCGTCTCGGC
>NZ_VFUA01000182.1 GCF_006440735.1 Mesorhizobium sp. B2-7-1
GAGCGTCCGGAGGGCGGCCGACGGCAAGACGCTGCCGGCCTATGACAAGGACACCGACGGCAAGCCGTTCAGCGGACCGAACGATTTTGCGCCTGACACGGATGGTGGCGTCTATTTTACCGGCTCCGGCAAGGGCGGCCCGCTGATCGACGCTTCGGCCTATTACATCAGCAAGGACGGCAGCGTTAGGAAGGTCGCCGGCGACCTGCACAATGCCAATGGCCTCGTCATGTCGAACGACGGCAAGATCCTCTATCTGGTCGAGACCGAGGACAACCGGATCATCGAATTCGACGTTTCGTCCGACCACAGCTTAAGCAATCGCCGCGTTTTCGTGCGGCTGGACGATCTCTTCCCGAACCAGCCGCATATCTGGCCCGACGGGATCAAGATGGACAAGGAAGGCGAGATGTATATCGGCCAGAGCCCGCGCTCGCTCGACGCGCCAGGCAAGATCATAGTCGTCGACAAGGACGCCAAGTTGTTGCGCACGCTTTCGGTACCGTCGCCATCGATGCCGAACTTCGCCTTCGGACCGGATGAGAAGATGCTCTACGTCATGGCGCTCGACCAGATCGATGCAGCACCTTGGCACGGCAAGGTCTACGAAGTGCCGAACAAATAGAACCTTCGCCGGCGGCTCGCGGCGCCGGCCCATTCTTCGTGACGCAATTCCGGACGGAAAACCGCTTCATACTTTTCCTGGAATTGCTTCAGCCGCCGAACCGGCTCAGCCAATGCCGGGCGAGGTCGGAGCGGCGGCAGACCCAGATGTCGGGGTTGGCGGTGATCTTGTCGAGGAAGCGCTCCAGCCCGATCATGCGGCCCGGCCGCGCCGCCAGCCGGCAATGCAGCGACACCGTCATCATGCGCGGGGTCGTTCGGCCTTCCTTGAGCAGCCAGTCGACGCCGTCGCTGACATATTCGAAGAACTGGCTGCCCGTCTCCAGGCCCGAGCCGCGCGAAAAACGGCTGTCGTTGTTGTCGAAGCTGTGCGGCACGACGAGGTGCCGCTTGGCACCGGCGTTGACGAAATAGGGCAGGTCGTCATTGTAGTCGTCGCAGTCGAACAGGAAGCCGCCATGTTCGACCACCAGCCGCCGCGTGTTGAGGCTCGGCCGACCGGTGTACCAGCCAACCGGATCGATCCCGGTGATCTTCCGCACCGTGTCCACCGTCATGGCGATATGCTGGCGCTCTTCCTCTTCGGTGAGCGGCGCGTAGTCGATCCAGCGCCAGCCATGGCAGACGATGTCGCTGCCAAGTTCGGCGATCGCCTTGCCTGCGGCTGGGTTGAGCTCGAGGGCGCGGCCGACGACATAGAAGGTGGGAACGACGCCCTTGTCCTGGAACAGCGAGATGAGGCGCCAGACGCCGACGCGCGAGCCGTATTCGTAGAGCGATTCCATGTTGCGGTTGCGCAGGCCGGGCACGGCAGGCGACACGGCAAGATCCGACAGGATCGCCTCGGAGACGCCGTCGCCTTCGCCGATCGAGTATTCCGCGCCTTCCTCGTAGTTGACGACGATGTTGAGCGCCAGTTTCGCGCCGCCCGGCCACTCAGCCTGCGGAGGCTGCTCGCCATAACCGATCAAATCGCGGGCGGGCAGATAAGGCGCGTCTGACGTCATGAAATCCCCTCGGATGAAGCCGTTACCAGGATTGGCGGCCGCGCATGGCGGTCAGGACACGCAGCACGCGGTCCATGATCTCCTGCGGCCCGACTGTTATCCTCAGGCAATCGGTCAGGCCATAACCGGCGAGGCCGCGCGCGATGATGTCGGCGCCGCGCAAGGCCTTGTCGGCGGCCGCCGCTGCCAGGGCGTCGGCAAAGCGCACCAGGACGAAATTCGTCCGGCTTTCGGGGACCTCGTATCCGGCGGCGCGCAAGCCTTGCGCGCAGCGATCGCGGATGTCCGATGTGAGCGCCACGATGCCGCGCGTATAGGCCTGGTCCTCGACAGCCGCGACGGCCATGGCGAGGCTAACCGTCGAGACCTGGTTGGAATTCTGCATCTTGCGCACTTCGGCGGCGATCTGGGGCGCGAACAACCCCCAGCCGACGCGCGCGCCGGCTAGCCCGTACGCCTTGGACAAAGTGCGCAGGACGACAGTGTCGCCGCGTCCGGCAAGCGCGAAGACGGCTTGCGGATCCTGGTCGTCGAATTCGCCATAGGCCTGGTCGATCAACAGGAGAACGTCGCCGGGGAGGGCCGCGCGCAGGCGCAGGAGCTCGGCGTTCTTGATGCGCGTGCCGGTCGGGTTGCCCGGATTGCAGACGAAGACGATGCGCGTTGCCGGCGTGAGAGCCGCCAGGATCGCGTCGATCGAGACCTCATAGCCGCGCTCCGCGGCCTTGACGTAGGCCGCCCCAACGCGCGCGGCCGCCGAGGCCGCGAAATTATAGGCATAGTCCGTGCTGAGCACGTCCGCGCCGGGACCGGCGAAGGCCGCGATGGTGCAGGCGATCAGCTCCATCGAGCCCGCGCCGCACAGGACAAGATCGCGCTCGACCCCATAGGCCCTGGCGATCGCATCGCGCAGCAAGGTCCAGTCCGGGTCCGGATAAAGGTGGCTGCGCGCCACTGCGTCCCGACCGGCTTCGATGGCGCTTGGGCTGGGTGGAAACGCGCTCTCGTTCTGAGCCAGCGTCGGCCGGTCGTAGCCGCCGAAATTCGCCAGCGCGAAAGCGGACATGGCCTCGATATGGGCGGTGGCTTTCAGGGGCACGGCATAAAGGTCCGGCTATCGGCTGTCGGCGAGGTTTTCCGCAGCGAGGCTAGGGCATGGTGGCCGAGCGGCAAAGCAAAATTCGCCGGCACAATGGGTAAGGGAATCTGGCCCATGCGGGATGGGTGGAGACAATACCGCAGCAACTCCTTGCGCCGCGGTTCCCCCCACACTCTGAAACCCTGATTCAATGCTTCAGCATATCCCGGTTGAAGGTGATTACCGGCGGCTTCCACCCGCCTGGCATGTCCAGGGATGCCTCATGGAAACTCCGTTCGATTTCGGCGGTATAGGTGCCGTCGTTCTCGAAGCGGTCCCAGAGGATGAAGCCAATGATGAGCGCGATGACGAACAACGGCCAACGCATCGGACAGTCCCTCAGATGCCCGATCGATATTATCTGCCTGCGCATCGAGAAATACAAGCTGTTGCTAATATATTGCGACTAAACCTGACATCCGCTTATGACTGGGAACTGCGGTGACGGAGCGAAGCGCGTCCTATGCTGGTCCTCGCCGGGCGTTTCCCGAGTAGATCGGTGCCTAGCCATGTCGGGCACAGGCCGTAGGTCAGCCGATTTTCGGCCGTTTCCTGAAAACTCTGTATACCTTGAGAAAATTTTGGCTCCCCGGGCCGGATTCGAACCAGCGACCAACCGGTTAACAGAGGTTTTCCGCTGACTTTCTCTGGACCGTCTTGCGACGGCCTGAAACATCAGAAGATGATGTAATAAAAGGCTTTTTTCGCTCTTCCGCATCTCGCGTCGTCGCATCGCGTCTCGACAAAGCGCGTGGATTCCTGTAGATCATTGTGTAGATCACGCGAACCGGTTGGTCGAGGGACGGATGCCGCAGAACGAGCTTACGGACAAATTCTGCCAGTCTGCGAAGGCGACTTCTGGCCGAAAGGTCGACTACTTCGACACGTTGGTAAAAGGGCTCGTCTTGCGTGTGTCGGCAGGTGGGACGAAGTCCTGGTATCTAGTCTATGGGCCGCCGGCCAAGCGCCAATGGCTGAAACTCGGCTCCTATCCGGAAATACCGCTTGGTGGTGACAGGGGAGCCCGTCAGCGCGCCCGGGATGCGCGTGCGAAGGTGGGAGATGGAGGCGATCCGGTCGCCGACAAGAAGTCGCTGGCGGTTTCCCAGACTGTTGCAGACCTAGTCGAGAACTACGTCAAGCGTCACGCCTCGACGAAGCGCTCGGGCGACGAGATCGCTCGCCGCCTTCGCAAGAATGTATCTGGCCGGGACGCCGACGGTAAGAAGTTGGAGGATTGTTCGGCGGGTTGCATTGGGGAGGTCAAGCTTTCCGAGCTGCATCGCCGCGATATCACGAAGGCGATCGACGCCGTAAGGGATCGCGGCGCCCACGTCGAGGCGAACAGACTCTTCGAAGACGTTCGCGCCATGATCCGATGGGCTAGAGGCCGCGGCGATCTTGATCAGAATCTCGTCGAGGGTATGCGCAAGCCCACCGAGACAGTTGAACGCGATCGCGTGCTATCTGTCGACGAGATCAGAACCATGTGGGGAGCCTTGGCAGACGCGGATATGCGGGAGTCGACGCGGCGCGTCATTCGCCTGTGTCTTGTCACCGCGCAGCGCGTAGGCGAGGTTTGCGGAATAACGGTCGACGAGCTCGACCTCGACGCCGCCTTGTGGACAATTCCGCCGTCGCGTTCAAAGAACAAGCGCGAGCATGCCGTCCCCCTATCGCCAATGGCCGTCAAGATCATTCGCGACCAACTTGCCGACGTGAAGGCGCTCGCCGAACGTAAGGGCAGGGCGATGCCGGCCTTCGTCTTGCCAGGACCTGGAGCCCGTGCGCCTGTGACCGGCGCCGCGATCGCCAAGGCGATCAAGCGTGACGAGGTCATGAAGCGCGGAACAGCGACGATCTTGGGCGTTGAGCCTTGGACGTCACACGACCTTCGCAGGTCGGCGGCAACGCACATGGAAGAACTAGGCATCTCGCCCTTCATTATTGCCCACGTTTTGAATCACGTAAGCGCGACGAAGGCCAGCATCACCAGCCGCGTTTATGCGCGCTACGATTACATGAGAGAAAAGCGAGAAGCACTCGAACTTTGGGCCGATCGACTAGCCGGAATTGTCAAAGGTGGCGCGGGGGTCGCGCCGTTCGGCTCGATGGACGCTGCGTGAAAGCAAGGATTCGCTCAATCACGCCCCGACGAGCAAAGAGGGCGATCGTCGAAGCCCTCTCGGTTGATACCTAACTGCCGCCGCGTCGAAATGATTGTCGGCGAATGAACGCGCTGTGCCTTGGTCAAAGGATTCGACGTCACCGAGCTACGAGCTTTCGGAACGCCGTGACAAGCGCACACCGACACCACCGCCATTTTCAGGTATGAACTCGATGCCGGCATTCTCAAGCGTTTTTTGGAGGAGGTATCGCGTTCCAGTTTGAGGAACAGAACGGTCGTTTTCAAAATTGCGAATGGTAACAGCACTAGCGCCGGAGCGCGCGGCAAGATCCTCTTGCGTCCATTTCAACAGTGCTCGTGCGGCGCGACATTGAGAAGAATCCATGCCGCAAACTGGTGATAACTTCCGAAAATCGCAAGCCTTTTCGGAAAACCTTGACAGTGGCTTTCTAAAAACAGACAATCCTTTCGTTTTTAGAAAGCGGCCGCATCGAGTGAGCGAACACTCGACGCGGCCTGACCACAACCCAAGCCGTATGGAGCTCGGATCATGGATGATTCCGACAATAGCATGAGTTTGTCTTTTATCACCCGGCGGCGCTTGCTGGCGGGCACGGCCACGGCCGCACTGGCATGGCCGTTCCAGGTAAGGTCGCGGGCCGCCGAACTTACGGGCGGTAGCGGCGCCGCCGATCCGGCGCTTGTTTTGTGCGGGAACTGGCAGGATTTCCATGACAAGACACTGGCGTTGTGCCGCGAACAGCAAAGGTTGGAGACACACCTCGCTAGGACGGTCGGCTTTCCCTACGCAAAGGTACGGCTTGCCGATGGTACGGAGTTAACGCTCCATTCCATGGAAGGCCTGAACGATGCCTACTCTCCTGAAATTGAAGTCGAATGGAGCAGGGCGGTTGCCGACTTTGCGGCACACCAGGCGCGTTGGGATGCCGCCGATGCTGAGATCGGCTATTCGAGAGCAGATGAACTGATACGGCAATCCGAAATAGCCGAACGCGAACTTCTGGATAATCTGCCGCAGACAGGGGCTACCTCCATGGAGGGCATTTTAGCTAAGCTGCTCGTTATCCTGCATGACGGTGAGCATTGGGAACGTCCCGCCGATTTCCCCTGGCCGCATATCCGCTCGGTGCTGGATGACCTCGGCCACCACCATAAATACTGATCCGGCGACGATCGCCAAAACGATAGGGCAACCGTTGGTTGACGGCCCTTATAGGCGGTGAGGAAGCAGTCTGCTCCGAAGGAATACGGACCGGAAAGCAGATAGGCGGTCAGTTGTGTGCGGCTCGCTCCGAAGTTGCCCTGCTTGAGCAACCCATCTTGATGGGCGCGAGGCCGACTTTGCCATGTTTGCTCGCCTCGGCGGCGCTCCTAATGGACATGGCACATAGGGCTCAAGCAATAGCCTCGCCGCCGTGACCGCTGCGTCTCGATGAAGGCCAGCTTTCCGCGCGGGGTGCATCACCCTCATCAGAACTTGTCGCCCTGGTCTTGCGGACGCCACGAGACGGGATTGGTGATCCAGCGACTGATGTCGGACTCGTGCCAGCCTGCACCGTGGATACTGATCTGTATCTGGCGTGGAAAGGTGCCTTCGGCGATCTTGCGATAGATCGTGGACCGAGACAGACCGGTGCGGAAAAGGACGGTTTTCAGGCGGATGATCCGGTCTGGTTCAGGCATGGCCGCACTGTCTCTTGCTGGCTGGTTCTGATTGCT
>NZ_VFUA01000183.1 GCF_006440735.1 Mesorhizobium sp. B2-7-1
CGCGCTCGCCGCTGGGTGGCTTCAAGCAGAAGTAACGGGCCGATAGAGCAATCCCGGAAAGCGCCGCGCGGTTCGGAATTGCGCAGGAACAGGAAGGTCAGGCGTGGCCGCGCTTCATGCGCGCCTGCTTCAGAATCGCGCGCCAGCGGATCATGTCGAACGGGATAGGTTCGTTGTTGTTGGCGATGTGGAAGATCTCGTTGTTGACGTTCTTCAGCGATCGCCAGAAATCATAGTCGGTAATGCGTGGATCGGCCGCCAACCGTTCCACTTCGACCTTGATGTCGGTTTTCATGCACTGTCCTCGCACCGCATTCCGCCAGCCGCCCGCGCGCAAACCCGGGGCGGTTTTCGAACGCGCCAGTGAGTCGTTCAACGGACTCAACCGACTTGTTCACGTTAAAACCTTGGTAAGGTTAACGCGGGCGTTCGGGTGCTTCAAGCGCTCTTGCGCTTGATGCCGATCGAGCGGCCGGCGCGCTCCGGCGTCGGCAGCGCCGCATGGGTGGCGCGCACGGCTTCCAACTTGGCCATCACATCGGCAGGGAAGGGAGCGACCTTCGGTCCGTCCATGTCGACATGCAGCGACAGCGTTTCGGACGTGGCGGCGAGCCAGCCGTCGACATGGCGGATTTCCTGATAGGTTCTCAACCGCTTGTCATCATGATCGATGAGCTGGAATGAGACCATGACCGTGTCGTGGAGATGCAGCTCGCGCACGTAGCAGACATGGACTTCCGCGGTGTAGACGCTGAGGTGGCGCTCCCTGGTATAGTTTGCGTCCACTCCCATCATTGTGAACGCTTCGTCGGTGCCGCGGTCGAACAGCACGTTGTAATAGGCCATGTTGAGATGGCCGTTATAGTCGATCCAGTCCTTCTCGATCGCCAATGGGCGGGAAATGATGGGGGCAGGGATCGTCATTGGTTTTCCTTGATCGTCGCTGGACAGGGCGTGGCTGCTAAGATTCTCGTTGTTCTGGCGCAAAGTCGCCGAGCCTAACCGCTTGGCACTTGTCCTCGAATTGCTTTAGGCATCATCCATAGCTGCATAACAAGGGTGGCCGCTGGTCCATTCGCGGAGGAATTCATGGCTTTGAGCGACCTCAACCCGGTCGAACGAAACGAGGAAGGCATCGCCACGGTGCTCGGCATCCTCAAGCAGCGCTTCGGCGAGCGCTTCCAGACCGGCGAGGCGATACGCGGCCAGCACGCGCACACCACCACCTATATCCCGACCCAGGCGCCGGACGGCGTCGCCTTCGTCGAGACGAGCGCGGATGTGCAGGAGATCGTGCGCGCCTGCGCCGCCCACCGCGTGCCGGTCATCGCCTTCGGCGTCGGCTCCTCGCTCGAGGGCCACACCAACGCGCCGGGCGGCGGCATCTCCATCGACACCTCGCGCATGAACCGGATCCTCGCCGTCAATCCGCAGGATCTCGACTGCACCGTCGAGCCCGGGGTGACGCGCGAGGACCTCAACAGGCACCTGCGCGACACCGGCCTGTTCTTTCCGATCGATCCGGGCGCCAACGCCTCGCTCGGCGGCATGGCGGCGACGCGCGCCTCTGGAACCAATGCAGTGCGCTACGGCACGATGCGCGAAAACGTGCTGTCGCTGACCGCCGTCATGGCCGACGGCGAGACGGTGACTACGGGCAAGCGGGCGAAGAAAAGCTCGGCCGGCTACGACCTGACGCGGCTTCTGGTCGGTTCGGAAGGCACGCTCGGCATCATCACCTCGCTGACGCTGAGGCTGCAGGGCATTCCGCAGGCGATCTCCGGCGGCGTCTGCCCGTTTCCGAGCCTGGAGGCGGCCTGCAACACCGTGATCGCGACCATCCAGATGGGCATTCCGGTGGCGCGCATCGAACTGGTCAACGCGCTGCAGATGAGGGCGATGAAGAACTATTCCAAGCTCGACTATCCGGAGAGCCCGTGCCTGTTCGTCGAGTTCCACGGCAGCGACGCCGGAGTCGCCGAACAGGCCGAGACGTTCGGCATGATCGCCGAGGAGAATGGCGGCGGACCATTCCTGTGGACCAGTGTCGCCGAGGAGCGAACAAAGCTCTGGAAAGCGCGGCACGATGCCTATTGGTCGTCGCTAACGCTGCGCCCGGGCGCCAAGGGGCTGTCGACCGACGTCTGCGTGCCGATCTCCAGGCTTGCCGAATGCGTCACCGAGACCGAAGCCGACATCGCGGAAATGGGACTGGTAGCACCGATCGTCGGCCATGCCGGCGACGGCAATTTCCACGTGCTGGTGCTGATGGATGTCGATAATCCGGCCGAGATCGCGCTCGCCGAGAAATTCGTCGCCCGGCTCAACATGCGCGCCATTGCCATGGAGGGCACCTGCACCGGCGAGCACGGCATCGGCCAGGGCAAGGTCGGCTTCCTGCGCCACGAGCTCGGCCATGGCGTCGATGTCATGCGCACGATCAAGCAGGCGCTCGATCCGCTGAACATCATGAACCCGGGCAAGATTTTG
Source organism: Mesorhizobium sp. B2-7-1 (assembly GCF_006440735.1). Classification (GTDB taxonomy): domain Bacteria; phylum Pseudomonadota; class Alphaproteobacteria; order Rhizobiales; family Rhizobiaceae; genus Mesorhizobium. The sequence continues at coordinate 2,491 of NZ_VFUA01000183.1, forward strand.
CCGGCGGCGGGATAGCCCGCCGCCCAAATCTATTCCGCCGCCCCCTCGACCAGCTTCTGCAGCATGGGCCGTGTCGGCGCGAAGAAGGTCGTGCCGGTGTGCGGGGTGGAGAAGTCGAGCAGCCGGTCATAGGCGCCGGGCGGCTCGCCGACATACATGCGCTGCAGCATCTTCTCGATCACCCACAGATAGCGCGTGTAGCCGATGAAATAGGTGCCGAACTCGTTCTGCCCCGGACGGCCGAACGGCATGTTGTCGCGCAGGATGTCGTATTCGTTACCGGCGTCGTCCTCGATCGTGGCCAGCGACTTGTGCGACTTGCGCGGCTTGTCGTCGTCATCGATCTCGATGTTGTCGATCTTGGTGCGGCCGATGATTTCTTCCTGGACATGAGTCGGCGTTTTTCCCCAGGCGGCCATGTCGTGCAGGTATTTCTGCACGACGACATAGCTGCCGCCGGCGAAGTCGCCGTCCTCGTCGCCGACCAAGGCGGAAGCAGGCAGGTCGAGGCCGGTCGGGTTGGCGGTGCCGTCGACAAAGCCCAAAAGGTCGCGCGCGTCGAAATAGCGAAAGCCCGAAACTTCGTCGACGACGGTCACGCCGTCGCCCAGGCCGTCCAGCAAAATGCGCTCGAATTCGAAGCACATATCGGGCCGCTCGGCGCGGATGTGGAAGAGCAGATCGCCCGGTGTCGAGGGCGCCGAATGCGCCGCTCCCTCGATCGGCGCGAAGGGTTTCAACTCGCGCGGCCGCCGGTTGGGCGACAGACGGTTCCAGAGCCCGGCGCCAATGCCGGCAATGCAGGACAGGCGGCCCGATAGGTCGCGGAAGCCGACATTCTTGACGAGGTCGTCAAGCTCGCCCAGCACCGAAGCGACCTTCGACAACGCGGCCTTGTCGCTGCCGACCGTCACCACCAGGAAAATCGCGGCCATCGATAGAGGAGCGTCGACGCTCTGTGCGTCGATGGGCACTCTATCCCAGTTCTTGCCTGACATCGGGAATGCTCCGTGCTGGGTTCAGATGAGACGGCCAGGACATGGCCGTTGGGGCGGGATGGTCCGGAAAAAGATATCGCGACCGCTTGCGGTCGCGCAACAGCGGACGCTGCTCGGCAATCACAAGCCGTCGATGGTGGAATTGCCTCTTTATCGACACGCGGATGCAGGTAGAGTGCGGCTGACTTTCAACCCGGGAAACAGATGCTCGCCCGCCTGTTCGTGATCTTCGGTGGCCTGTTCGTGCTGGTGCTGTGCGCGGCGCTGGTGGTGCCGTATTTCATCGACTGGACGGGCTACCGGAGCGATTTCGAGCGCGAGGCGAGCGCTATCCTTGGCCGCAAGGTGACGGTGAAGGGCGATGCGACGGCGCGGCTGCTGCCGTTTCCCTCGGTGACCTTCTCGAATGTCGAGGTCGCGGGCGGGCCAGAAGGTCAGCCGGCGATGACGGTCGAGACTTTCTCCATGGACGCGGAGCTCGCGCCCTTCCTGCGCGGCGAGGTGCTGATCTTCGACATGCGGCTGGTGCGCCCCAAGGCGACCATAGACGTCGCCGGCGACGGCAAGGTCGATTGGGCGATCCGGCCGTCGACGCCATTCGATCCGGGTCAGATCGCCATCGAGAAGCTGACCGTGACTGAAGGGCAGATCGAACTGCGCCATGCCGCTGGCGGACGCCGTCACGTGATCTCCGAGATCAACTCGACGATTTCAGCCAAGGCGCTCATCGGACCCTGGCGCATGGACGGCACGTTGCGCTTCGATGGCATGCGCGCGGAAGTGTCGGCTTCCACCGGCAAGCTCGAGGCCGACGGTCAGATGCGGCTCAGGCTGAAAGCGGATCCGGATGCCTATCCGCTGATCATCGAAACCGACGGCAATGCCGGCATCGTCAAGGGTGCGGCCGTCTATTCCGGCCAGTTCAAGATTTCCGGTGCGGACAAGAACTCGGCCGAGCTGCGCGGCAATGGTGGCGAGCCGGTCAAGATCAGCACCGGCAAGCCCGACCCGGGCTTCCGGCTGAACGGCAAGTTCGCGCTTGACCACCAGAAGCTCAATGTCGATGAGTTCCGCTTCGAGACCGGACCGCTCGACAATCCTTATACCGCCGACGGCAAGGCATCGGTCGATCTCGGCCTGAAGCCGCATTTTGCGGTCGAGGCGAGCGGCGCGCAGGTGCAATTCGACGAGGCCGTCGGCGCGGCCGCCGGCGCCGGCTTCACGCTCGACCAGCGCATGGCGGCATTCGAGCAGACGCTGCAGCACATGCCGAAGCCGACGATACCGGGCACGGTCGAGGTAAGGCTGCCGGCGGTGGTGGCGGGCGACACGACGGTGCGCGACGTGCGGCTGTCGGCCGAGCCGGTCGAAGGCGGCTGGTCGGTGAAGTCGCTTGCCGCGACGCTGCCTGGCCGCACGACGCTCGAAGCCGACGGCATGCTCAGCGTCGAGGACCATTTCGGCTTCACCGGTTCGTTGCTGCTGGCCGTCGGACAGCCTTCCGGCTTTGCCGCCTGGCTGTCGAAGGATGTCGACGAGGCCATCCGCCGGCTGCCCGCGGCAGGCTTCAAGGCCAAGGTCGATCTCAGCGAGAACCGGCAGTCCTTCAGCGATCTCGAACTCATCCTCGGCAAGGCGAAATTTTCGGGCAGCATCGATTCCAGCCAGCCGGACGGCGCCAGGCCATCGGTGCTGATGCGGCTGACAGGCGGCGAAATGGACCTGGACGGGCTAGCGGCCTTCGCCTCGATCTTCATCAGCGACAAGGGCGCCAACCGCTTTTCCGATCGCGACCTCGATTTCCAGATCAAGGCGGGTCCGGTCAGCGCCGGCGGCTTGAGCGCCGACACCGTCGACACGGCGCTGCGGCTGCGCGAGGGCCTGCTCGAGATCGACCGACTTTCGATCGGCGGCCTGGCCGGCGCCTCGATCAGCGCCACGGGCCGGGTCAAGGATTTTCCGCAGAGCCCGACCGGCAAGCTCAACGCTTCCGTGGTAGCGGTGGACCTCAAGCCGCTGATCGATGTCGCGGCCCAGCACTATCCCGACAGTGGCGTGCTCAAGGGCCTGGCCAGCCGCGCGGCGGCCTATCCCGAACTGTTCCAGGACGCGCGCATCGACCTTTTGACCAGCGCCGCCGACAATGGCGACGGCACCACGGGCCTGGCGCTCTCAGCCCAGGGCAAGGCCGGCGGCTCGGCCTTCTCGGCCTCGCTTTCCGGCAAGGGAGCCGCGGACAAGCTCTCCGAGGCACCGGTGTCGATCACCTTCAACGCCCGCAACGAGAATGCCACCACGCTGCTTGCTCTTTACGGCCTGCCGGCGCTGCCGCTCGGCATGCTCGGCCACGCCAACACCGACGTCTCGGCGAAGGGCTCGCTCGCCGGCGGTCTCGCGACCAGCTTCAACCTGACGGCAGATGACTTCAAGGCGAGCTTCGACGGCACCGTCGCCGCGGCGGCGCAAGGCGCCACCGCCAAAGGCAAGGTCAATCTCGATGCCGCCGATATCGAGCCGTGGCTGATGACGACGGGGGTAGGCCTGCCCGGCATGGGAACCGGGACGTCGACGTCGCTTTCGGCCGATGCCGATTTCGGCAATGGGCTCCTGGTGCTGAGCGGTCTCAACGGTTCGATCAACAAGGCGGCGGTCTCCGGCGACGTCAACATCGACGCCAAGGACGGGCTGCCGCATCTTGCCGGAGCGCTGGCGCTCGACGAGCTAGACCTCGACCCGCTGGCGGTCTCGCTGTTCGGCGATCAGTCCTTCGCCTCCGCCAAGGGCGGATGGCCGACGACGCCGTTCAGCCAGAAATCGACCCTGCCGTTCAACGCCGACCTCGATCAGCGGCTTGAGGTCCACCGCTACCACGGAAGCGTTGAGCTTGCCGGT
>NZ_VFUA01000184.1 GCF_006440735.1 Mesorhizobium sp. B2-7-1
TGTAGGTTCATTCCAACCAGCGTGAGCGCCCAGGCCCCCCTCTCTGTCCTGCCGGACATCTCCCCCCCGAGGGGGGAGATCAGCAGCTCGTGCGAAGGCGGCCACCTATCGGCCTTTGCGATTGGCGAAAGCGGTAGGGACAGCCAATCTCCCCCCTCGAGGGGGAGATGCCCGGCAGGGCAGAGAGGGGTGCGCTTGGCACCTGCCTGCGTGTAATGCATTTCGGACCCCATCTCCTCCTCGCCGCCCTCGAAGGCCTCGTCACCTCCGCCGTGCTGGCGCTGACGGCGCTCGGCCTGTCGCTGGTGTTTGGCGTCATGCGCGTCGTCAACGTCGCGCATGGCGAGTTCTTCATGTTGGGCGCGGTGCTCGCCTGGGCGGTTTCGACGGCGATCTCGGGCCATCCGGCCATCGGCTTCGTTGCCGCGCTGGTGATCGCGCCCTTGCTGGTCGGGCTGGTTGCGCTCATTGCCGAACGGCTGGTGCTGCGCCGGCTGAATTACAATCCCGAAGGCACCATCGTCGCCACCATCGGCATGCTCTACATCATCCAGCAGCTGGCGCTGACCTTCTACGGTCCTGAGGCGCGCCCGGTTGAACCGCCTTTCAGCTATCGCATCCTTTTGCCCTGGTTCGGCTATTCCGGCTACAAGCTGTCGGTCGTCGCCGCCTCCGCCATTTTGCTGGTGATCACCTGGTTGGTGCTGACGCGCACGAAAATCGGCCTGATCATGCGCGCCACGCAATATGATCGCGAGACGGCGCAGGCTTTCGGCATCCCGGTCGAGCGCGTCTATGCCGGCGTCTTCGCCGTCGGCGCCATGCTGGCCGCGATCGCCGCGGTGCTGATCGTGCCGATCAGCCAGGCGCATTACCTGATGGGGCAGGACCCGCTGCTCTTGTCCTTCATCGTCGTCATCATCGGCGGTCTCGGCTCGTTGCGCGGCACTGTCGTCGCCGCCATCCTGATCGGCCTTTCCGACGGCATCATCTCGATGTTCTTCTCGCCGACGCTGGCCAAGATCATCGCCACGCTGGTCGTCGCCATGGTGCTGGTGTTCCGTCCGCAAGGCCTGTTCGGGTCGACGTCCAGATGAGGGATGCTTCGCCGGCAAAGACCTACGCCCTGCATATCGGCGTCATCGCGCTTCTCTTCGCGCTGAATTTCGTCCTGCCGGATTATCACCAGGGCCTGTTCGCCCGCATCATGGCGCTGGCCGTCTTCGCCATGGGCTACAATCTGCTCTTCGGTTACGTCGGCCTGCTCAGCCTCGGCCACGCCATGTTCTTCTCGGCCGGCCTCTATGGCGCGGGCTTGACCGTCTACCACCTTGGCTGGGGTGTGCCGGAAGCTTTTGTGGCCGGTGTCGCCTGCGGCGCAGTCCTCGCCTTGGTCATAGGCCTGTTGGCACTGCGCACTTCCGGCGTGGCGTTCATGATCGTCACCATGATGTTCGCCCAGGTTTTCTACCTGCTCATCCTCTATTTCGCCGTCTGGACCGGCGGCGACCAGGGCCTGGTCATCCAGCAGTCATCGCGGGTGATCGCGATCGGCGGCGCATCTCTCGACCTGACCGAGCCGACCGTGCGCTATATGAGCGCGCTGGCGCTGTTTTCGGTCGTGCTGCTCGTCACGCTTGCGATTGTCCGTTCCCGCTTCGGCCGCGTGCTGGTCGCGATCCGCGAGAACGAGGAACGGACAAAAATGCTTGGCTACGACACCGTCGCCAACAAGCTTGCCGCGGTCGTTGCCTCCGGCGCCATCTGCGCGGCGTCGGGCGCCGCCTATGCCTTGCTGTTCGGCTATGTCGGCTCGAGCTTCGCCGGCGTGCAATATTCCATCCTGCCGCTGCTCTGGGTGCTGCTCGGCGGTGCCGCGACCACGCTCGGGCCGCTGATCGGCACGCTGTTCATGTATTATGTAACCGACATCACCAGCGGCTTCACCTCCGCCTATCTCCTGATCGTCGGCGTGGCGCTCATCCTGCTCGTCCTGTTTGCCCCGAAGGGCATCATGGGCAGCATCCGCGAGCGCTGGCTGGGGTGGCTGTCATGATGCCGCTGCTCACCACCAAAGGCTTGGCTCGGAATTTCGGCGGACTGCGCGCCGTCGACGGCGTCGACTTCGCGCTGATGCCGGGCGAGATCCGCGCCATCATCGGGCCCAACGGCGCCGGCAAGACCACTTTCGTCAGCCTGCTCTCGGGCCGCATCCGGCCGTCCTCCGGCATGGTCGTCTTCGACGGCGCCGACATCACCACCATGCCGGCCTACAAACGGGTTCGCCTCGGCGTCGCCTACACCTTCCAGATCACCAGCGTCTTCGCCAACCTCACCGCCTTCGACAATGTCGCGCTGCCGGTGCAGCGCACGCTGACCGACGGCCGCACCAAGGGGCAGGTCAGGACCGGCGTCATGGCCGCGCTCGAGCGCACCGGCCTTGCCGATCGCGCCGGCACGCTGGCCGGGCAATTGTCCTATGGCCACCAGCGCCTGCTCGAAGTGGCGATGGGCCTGGCGCTGAAGCCGCGCCTGCTCATCCTCGACGAGCCGACGCAGGGGCTCGCCGATAGCGAGATCGACAATTTCATCACTTTGGTGCGCGAGATCGCCAGGGACGCAACGGTGCTTTTGATCGAGCACAACATGCCGGTTGTCATGCAACTCGCCGACCGCATCACCGTCTTCAATTCGGGAAAGATCCTGGCCGAGGGCACGCCGGAGCAGATCCGCGCCAATGCCGAGGTGCAGGACGCCTATCTCGGAGCGACCCATGGCTGACTCCGTTAGAACCAATGGCGGCCTGCTCACCATTTCCGGCCTCGATTGCTTCTACGGCGAGGTGCAGGTGCTCTACGGCCTCGACCTCGTCTTGAACAAGGGCGAGGTGCTTTGCCTGTTCGGCCGCAACGGCGCCGGCAAGACGACGACGCTGAAGGCGATCATGGGGCTGGTCCCGCCGTCCGCCGGCTCGATCAAACTGGACGGCAAGGAACTGACCGGGCTCGCTGCGCATGACGTGCCGAAGGCCGGCGTCGCCTATGTGCCGCAGGGCAGGCGATTGTTCGCCGAGATGAGCGTGGCGGAAAACATCGAGATCGGCCTGATGGCGCGCGGCAAGGGCAAGCAGACACGCGAGAGCGTGCTCGATCTCTTTCCGTTGCTCAGGGAGCGGCTGAGGCAACGTTCCGGCACGCTGTCCGGCGGCGAGCAGCAGATGCTGGCCATGGCCCGCGCGCTCTGCCTCGAGCCGCAGGTGCTCCTGCTCGACGAGCCGACCGAGGGGCTGATGCCGTCGATGATCGCCAAGATCCGCGAGACGGTAGCGAAGCTGCGCGAGCTTGGTGTCTCGACCATCCTGGTCGAGCAGCGCGTCGATGCCGTGCTGTCGGTGGCCGACAGGGTTTGTTTCATCGAGAACGGCCGCAATCGCGAGACCGTCGATGTCGAAGCATTGCGCGCCGATCCCTCGGCGGTTCGGCGCTATGTCGGCGTGGGCTGAGGCGGACCGCGGGCCTAATTGTCCAGCGCGCCGACCGCTTTCGCGCGCACGAATGCCAGGCCGGCCAGCGCGAGATCGCCAACCGCTATGCCACGGAACGCGAAAGCGGTTCGCTCGCCTGCGCTCTGACGGCCCGCCACATCGCCACCGACCAAACCCATCAAGTCGCCTGCAACGAGCTCGGACTTCACCATCGGCTTGCTCACCTGCGCCTCTTGCGCCAGGTCGTCGATGACGATGCGATCGAAGACAGCCATGCTTTCCGGCAGCCAGGGCAGGGCCAGATCGGTCATCGTCACAAAGACGCCGGCCTTCAGCCAGCGCGCATCCAGAAATGGTGTGGGCTCAGGCACCAGGGTGACCGTCGTCACCACGATGTCGGCCCCTTCGACCGCCGCCTTGGCGTTATCACAGGACATCGCGGTAAGACCGCGCGTCTCGGCCATACGACAGAATGCGTCGCGGCTGGCTTTGCCCCGACTGAAGGCCCTGATCTCCCGCAACGGGAAAAGGTCTGCCAGGACCTCGAGATGGCCACGCGCCTGAACGCCGCATCCGATGAACGCGACGCTGGCCGAGTCGGGCCGGGCCAGGCGCCTTGCCGCGACGGCGCTTAGACCGGCCGTGCGCTTCTCGGTCACCCAATTGCCGTCGACCACGGCAAGCGGCAGTCCCGTCTCGGCGTCGAGAAGGGTGACGATCGAGTTGAGGGTAGCAAGTCCGCGCTGGGCGTTGCGGGGATTGACCACCAGCGATTTGGTCGCCAGCAGCGGTGGCTCGGTCGCGACACCGAGAGTGGCCATGATGTAGCGGTCGTCGCCCGGCCGCACCACGGCCTTCGGCGCGCACCACACCTCGCCCTGCCTCTGACCGATGATCTGCCGCTCGATTTCGTCGACCACCTCGGACGTCGAAATCGTCAGGCGGTCGAGGAGCTCGGCTGACAGATAGGGCAGGCTTTCGGCTTGCATGGTCATTGTCCCCCACGAATGGCTCGCCTTCGACGGTCGCTCCTCGGCGATGGCTTTTCCAGCTCACCTGAAAAACAAAAACCCGGCAATCAAAAACGTCGGGATCAGCACCAGGCCGGACCACATCATATAGCCGAAGAAGCCCGGCATCTTGAAGCCGCGATGCCGGGCGATGGCATAGACCATGAAGTTGGGCGCATTGCCGATATAGGTGTTGGCGCCCATGAACACCGCGCCGGCCGAGATCGCCGCCAGCGTCGAGGCAGCCTCGGTCATCAGGTGCTGCGCGTTGCCGCCGGCAAGCTCGAAGAACACCAGATAGGTCGGCGCATTGTCGAGGAAGGATGACAGCGCCCCGGTCAGCCAGAAATAGGCGAGGTTGTTCGGCTGGCCGTCGGCGGAGGTGACGAGCGCCACCAGCGGCGCCAGCGCGCCTTCATGGCCAGCCCGCAAGATGGCGATGACCGGCACGATGCAGACGAAAATGCCGGCAAACAATTTCGCCACCTCGGCGATCGGTCCCCAGGTGAAGCCGTTCGCCTCGCGGTGGCTCTTGTACGAAACTTTGAGGGACAGGAAGGCCAGCGCCAGGATGATGGCGTCGCGGGCGAGGTTCTGCAGCTCGAGGCTGACGCCGAGGATCGGGATGCTGATGCCCGGCTTCCAACTCGCTGAAAGCAGGATCGCGCCGATCACGCCGGCAAGCAGCGGCAAATTGGCCAGTCCGCGCAGGCGCACTTTCGTGTCCGGCGTAGGGTCCTTGATCTTCGGCATGCCGCCCTCGCGCCGATGCAGCACGATGTCGAGCGCCAGGAAGACGATGAGCACCAGGCCGCCGGTGAACAGCGTCTCTCGCCACAGATTCGCGGTCGTCCAGAAGAAATCGACGCCGCGCAGAAAGCCGACGAATAAGGGCGGATCGCCGAGCGGCGTCAGCGAGCCGCCGATGTTCGAGACAAGGAAGATGAAGAAGATCACCACATGCGCGTTGAACGGCCGGTTGTCGTTGGCGCGCAGGGTCGGCCGGATCAGGATCATCGAGGCGCCGGTCGTGCCGATGACCGAGGCAAGCGCCGCGCCGATGAGCAGCAGCCCGGCATTGGTGAGCGGCGTGCCGTGGATGTTGCCGGCAAGCAGGATGCCTCCGGAAATCGTGTAGAGCGCGAACAACAGGACGATGAAGGACATATATTCGGTGAGCAGCGTATGCAGCACCGCTTCGCCCGCCGCGGGAAGCCCGAACGCGACCGCCAGCGGGACGACCACCAGCACGGCCCAGGCCGCGGCGATCTTGCCATAGTGATGCTCCCACACATGCGGGAAGAGCAGCGGCCCCGTCGCGATCGACAAGAGCAGGCCGGCAAAGGGAAGTGCCCACCATAGCGACATGACGGCGCCCGGCAGTTCGCGGATTTCGGCGGCCAGCGCTTGTGCTGGAAACAGAAGCGCCATGGCGAGCACGGCGAGCGGAAAAAGCCGTCTCATCTGGCCACTCCGCGCCTTCCCTTCTCTCCTTGCGGGAGAAGGTGGATCGGCGCGTGGCGCCGAGACGGATGAGGGGTGTTCCAGCGGAGTGAGACGTCGGCGTTCCCTGGAACACCCCTCATCCGTCGCCTTCGGCGACACCTTCTCCCGCAAGGGGAGAAGGAGGAACCCGCATCCCGACGCTGCAAACTGGCTACCTCCTCTCCCCTCGGGGAGAGGTCGGATTGCCCCGAATTGCCCTTCGCAATTCGGCTGGCAATCCGGGTGAGGGGG
>NZ_VFUA01000185.1 GCF_006440735.1 Mesorhizobium sp. B2-7-1
GATCAAGGTGGCGCCCTTGGCCGCCGCGCCATAGGCCGCGATCGAGGCGCCGCCGGCCTTGAGCCGACGCAGCAATTCGGAGAGTTCGACCTTCAACCTGTCGACCGTAGCTGAGAAATCGCGATAGTAGCCGATGGCGTCGATCCCGCGCGCCTTCTCGTGGGCAAGCTGGTCCCGCACGCTTGCGCCGACCCGCTCCTGCGGCTCGACATACAGTCGAAGCGAGCCGCCATGGATGGCCAGGTGCTTTATCTCATTGAGATAGAGGCCATGCCGCCGGAACAGTCTGTCCAGCGCGCTGACCGAAAAATAGCAGAGATGCTCGTGGTAAATCGTGTCGAACTCACAGTGGTCGATCATCGGCTCGACATAGGGTGCCTCAATGACCGCGATACCGTCGTCCTTCAGCAGGCGCGCGATACCGGCAACGAAGCCGTTCGTGTCGGCGACATGAGCCAGCACATTGTTGGCGTGGATTACATCGGCCTGCAGGCCCTGCTCGCGCAGCTTCTCGGCCAGTTCGCGGGTAAAAAACGCCAGGCGTGTCGGGACGCCAGTTTTTTCGGCCGCCGCCGCAGGGCCGTCGGCCGGGTCTATTCCAAGCACCTGGATACCGACCTCCACATAGTTTCTCAGGAGGTAGCCGTCATTGCTGGCCAGTTCGATGACGAGGCTGTCCGCGGTCAGGTCGCGACGCTCGATCATATCGAGCACATTTTCACGCGAATGATTCAGCAGCGCCTGGGAGAACGAGGAATAATAGGGATAGGAATCCGCGAACAGGATCTTCGGGTTCACCGTTTCCGTGATCTGCACGAGGCTGCAGTCAGTGCAAAAAGCGACCTTAAGCGGGAAGGCCGGTTCCCTCTCGCCATCGTCGACTTTCGGGCGAAGCCGGTCGGCAAGGGGGGTCGTGCCGAGATCGAGGAACGTATCCAGATGGCTGCCGCCGCAGGAACGGCAGACGCGTTCGGTTACCGATGCCACGCCGGGAATCATCATTGCCGTGTCTCCTTGCCGCCGCTCACACCGCCATCGCCAACTGCGGTGTGCGGCGCAGGTCGCCGTCCAGTTCGCCGTCGCGGATCAGCTTCTGTACATGGGCAATGCGCTTGAAGCGCTCGCCCTCGAAATCCTCGAGCGCCAGGTTCGCGGCACGGAAGCTGTCATAGAGTTGTTCGATGCCGCGGCGGGCCGTCCACTGCGGTTTGAACCCGTGCAGGCGACGACCGATATAGGAGCAGTCCACACGGTAGCAGCGCTTGTCCGGGCCTGCGTCCGGCGCGAACTCCACGCGGCTTCCAGGAACGATCGCCTGCACCAGGGCCGCGATCTCGCGGATCTGATAGTTCTCCGTGGTCAGGCCGACATTGAACGCTTCGTTGTGGACGAGGTTCCGCTCGGCTTCGAGCACGGCGATATAGGCCAGTGCGATATCCTCGACATGGACGATCGGACGCCAGGGCGAGCCGTCGCTCTTCAGGTATACCAGGCCGGTCGTATAGGCCCAGGCCGTCAGGTTGTTGACCACGAGATCGAAGCGGATGCGCGGCGACAGCCCGTAGGCGGTCGAAGCGCGCAGGAATGTCGGGCTGAATGATTCATCCCCCATTGGCGCGACCGCCCGTTCGACGTTGGCCTTCGATACGCCATAGGGCGTAACCGGGTTGAAAGGCGCGTCCTCGGCCAGGAAGCTATCGCCGGCGGCACCGTAGTTGCTGCAGGACGACGCATAGAGGAAACGCCGCACCCCGGCCTTCTTGGCAAGCTGGGCGAGCCTTACCGAAGCGCCGCAGTTGATCTCCTCGGTCAGGTTCGGGCGATAGTCGCCGAGCGGATCGTTGGAAAGCCCTGCAAGATGGATGATGGCGTCGAAGCCTGCGACATCGTCGGGCTCGATGTCGCGGATATCCTTCTCGATCAGGGGTGTGTGGGCGAGCGTGCCGACGAACGTGCACGAGCGGAAGATATCGCTGTCCAGCCCGGTGACCTGATGACCCCGTTCGAGAAGCATCGGGGTCAGAACCGAGCCGATATAGCCGAGATGGCCTGTAACCAGAACTTTCATCGTTCAGTTCCACGTCTTCCAGGGCGCGTTCCCGCTGTCCCATAGTTTCTGAAGGAGATGCTTCTCGCGGATGGTGTCCATGCATTGCCAGAAGGATTCGTGGCGATAGGCCATCAACTGGCCGTCGGCCGCCAGACGCTGCATCGGCGCATGCTCGAACATGACGTCATCGCCATCGATGTATTTCTTGATGCCGGGCTCGAGCACAAAGAACGCGCCGTTGATCCATCCTTCCGACGCCTGCGGCTTCTCGGTGAAGTCGACGACGCGGTCGCCGTCGAACTCGATGTGCCCATAGCGCGCTGGCGGGCGCACGGCCGTCATGGTCGCGAGCTTGCCGTGCGACCTGTGGAAGTCGAGCAACTCGTCGAGATTCACATCCGAGACGCCGTCACCCCAGGTGAGCATGACGGTTTCGTCGCCTATCCACTCGATGAGGCGCTTTATGCGACCGCCGGTCAGCGTGTGAAGGCCGGTCTCGACGAGGTCGACGGACCAGTCGGGAAGCGAGTTCGAATGGCGCTTCACCCGTCCGGACGCCGCGCTAACGGTCAACGTCCCGTCATAAGCGACATAGTCGCTGAACCAGCGCTTTATGTATTCGCCTTTGTAACCCAGCGCGACCGCGAACTCACGATGACCGTAAGCATAGTAATGCATCATGATGTGCCAGAGGATCGGCTTTGCTCCGATCTCGACCATTGGCTTCGGCCGAATCTCGGTTTCTTCCGCCAGCCGCGTTCCCAGTCCGCCAGCAAGGATTCCTACTTTCATTAGTTCCCACCCCTCGCCACCTATCGTTTTTTGCTAACATGTGGAAATCGTGCTGGGCCATACGGGAGAAGGGATAAGCGGGGGCATGGATGCGTGACGTCAGGCATACGATTGGCGCTATGTTCGATAGGGCGATGCGTCTGGGGTCTCATCCTTTTGAAGTAGCCGACTGGCGATCGTCTGCGATCATCGTAGCTCCCCACCCCGACGACGAGACGTTGGGATGCGGAGGCGTGGCCATCAAGAAGCTGAGGTCGGGGGCTGACGTTCGGTTTGTGTTCGTGACTGACGGATCGGCATCGCACCGAGATCGGGTCGATCCTGGAAGGTTGCGGGCCATGCGTGAGGAAGAGGCGATCGAAGCAGTCCGGCGGCTGGGCGGATCCGCCGACAGCGTGACTTTTCTGCGCGTTCCGGACGGCAGCGCGGAACACCATCTTGGCAAGATCGCCGCTGGGATCGCCATGCTCCTCGACGCATGGCGGCCGCAGAGCGTATTCGTCACGCATGCACAGGAGCCGCCACGCGATCACGTCGCCGCCAACGCCGGCGTGCGCGAGGCGCTCAGACTCTATGGTCGGCCAACGACCTTGTTCGAATATCCGATCTGGTACTGGCACCAGTGGCCTTGGGTTCGCTTGCACGGCGATGCGCCTGGCCTGAACCGCGCTGCGCTGCGGCAAACGATCCGTACTTTCGCTGGCCTGCGGGCGATTCGGCTATACAATTCCAGCGCCTTCGTTGGCGACGTGCTGGAGGCGAAGCGCCACGCGTTGATGGCGCATCGGTCGCAAATGGAGCGTCCGGCGGGACAGGATGACTGGCCAGTGCTCGAGGACGTGAGCGCCGGCGATTTCCTGGCGCGGCAGCTCGGCGACCACGAGATGTTCACTCGGTACCACCTCAACATGTGAAGAGGGGCTCGCCGCCGCGCATTACCCAATTGGGTATCGCCGGAAGTATGAGCGCAGCGACGGATGTAGAACTCGAAGGCAGCGGCTCGTTCTGTCATCCTCGATGCCAGCGCAGTTGGGTGAACTGAATTGGTTGGATGGATGCTATGAAGTTGGCGGCCAAGCTTCACGATGTCTTTTCTGGAATGCCGACCATCGCCGCAGGGGAAGCCGCCGGGCTGCGTGTCTTTTCGCGCGGCGCCGATCCCAATTTTGCCAAGGGCACCTACGAGCTTCCCGTCCAGGAGGCGATCGTATCGAACCTGATGCCGGGCGACGTGTTCTACGACATCGGCGCGAATATCGGCTTCTTCTCACTGATCGCGGCCCGGCGTGTCGGCCCCGTCGGCCAGGTCTATTCCTATGAACCGGTGCCGCGGAACGCGGCGGCCATCACGCGCAGTTGCGAGGCCAACGGGCTGGTTGGCGTCCACGTGTTCGCCGAGGCCGTGGGAGCCGAGACCGGGCGGGCGGAGCTGTTTCTGGCGCGCCATCTGGGCGGCGCGACGCTCGCCGCCGTGTCCACGCCTCCGGACATGAATGGGCGCATCGAGGTCGAGATGACCACGCTCGACGATTCCATCGCGATGCATGGCCTTCGGCCTCCGACCCTTGTGAAGGTCGATGTGGAAGGCGCGGAGGTCGACGTGTTCCGCGGCATGGCCAAGACCTTGAGGGTGCATCGTCCAAGGATCCTGTGCGAGGTGGACGATGAGACGAAAGAGGGGGCTGACCGGAAGACGCGCGAGATCGCCGATGTCCTGACCGCGGCCGGCTATACCCTGTCGCCGTTGCCTCCCTCCTATGCCGACGATGCCTGGCAGGTGCTGCATCTGCTTGCGCAGCCGGTGAGGATGTGAGGACATCCCTACAGCTTCATGACGACGGATTGGACGCGGCCGGAAAGGCGGTTGCGGGCGGCGCCCGGCTGGAAGCGATCGTCATCGATAATTTCGAGGACGACTGCTCACGCGGCGGCGTGATCGGGACGCCGGCGACAAAGGGCGGCATGCGCCGAGGACGGGACGCCGAGCGACAGATTGCGATCGATCACGGCGCGCTGCGGCTGCAGCCGCTTATGAGGCCAGGTTGGGGACGGCAAGGCGTCTCCTACGGCCCTTTCCGGCGAGAGGCCGGTCTGACACTGCTGGTGTCGGTGACGAACGGCCACAACACGTCGCAGGGATCGCGACTGCCTGACGATTTTGCCAGGCGGATATGGCGCTGGCTACGAGGACCGGGGATTGATCCATGGCCTGGCCGCTTGGTCGCGCTGATCCGCTCGCCCCGCAAGGGGCTCACCCTTCGCCGCTTTCTCTGGTGGGCCCTTAGTACGTCCTGGACCTATCGCGGGCCGAACATCGATGAGAATTTAGCCGTAGGCTGGTTCTCCAGCGAGGCGCCGATCGACCCGGTCGTCGACGGTTGCGGTTTCATCGTGCATGCGGCCGAGGGTGAAAACGGCGAGCTGTGGGCCCGTGTTGGAAAGCATTGCCTGAGCGCGTTTCGCCGGCTGAAGAATATCCATATGTATTATATCGTGGTGCTGCGGCAGCAGGGGGCCGTCTGCTACGCGGCGGCCGACCAGCCGGCGCATGGCGTGGCCGCCTTTCCGATGATGCGTCCGATCGCGATCGATGCCTTCAACAAGGACAGGCAGCTTTTTGCCGGCGTCCACCAAGCGGCGTTCGGCCAGATAGGTTTTCGGGTCGACACGCGTGTGCAGGCTGTGCATGTCGGCCGGATCCCGGAATTTTCAGCACCGTTCGGGACCGCTCACGCGGCCGATTCGGGAGGGGCGAAGTCTGCTGGACAGGTTGCGGCGATCGGGGGAAGGTGGTGCATTGTGCAGGACGAGGATGGCCGTCTCACCGTCCTCGATCCCGGCCGTCCGTCGGGACTGATCCATGCTACCTTTGAGGTGCGTGCAGCTTCGGATAGGGCTGGCTTGGTCTGGCGGTTCTCGGACAAGTTAGATTTTTGGCTGCTAAAGCTGTCGGGCTTTGGGTGCGCACTGATCCATGTGCAGGAGGGCCGGGAGAAGGTGATTGCGGTTAACGCCGCGCGTGTGCTGCATGAAGGCTCGCTCCATTCGGTCCAGATCCTCGATTGGGACGGGCAGGCAAGGTGCTTCCTGGACGGGACACACCTGTTCGATGCGCCCAGGGAGCCGGATTCCATGGTGGCGGGGACCGGCGTCGGACTGTGGGGGAGCTTGGACGGCGAGCCGCAATGGCACAGTTTCGAAGCTCACCCCCGCGAAGTCCCGATTTCCTTGATCTCGCCGCTGGAGGTCCCGTGGAACAAGGCAGGGACGAACCTCGTCCATGCCGACCACTTTGCCGGCACTGCCGGCGCCTTGGAACAGCGCACGTCGGAAGTGGGTGGGGCTGGGTG